>JASFMY010000075.1:0-33359 GCA_050117315.1 Ignavibacteria bacterium | reverse complement strand
GCCTAATCTGTCTATTAATGAAAAAGTCAAGTAAAGATACCTTACCGACAACATTTTTTTAAAGAAATTGTTTATGACTTTTGGGATCGCTTTCTGAGCATATAGTAAGTCAGTAATCATAATCACTGTATTCAACAATTTTTCTTATAACTTTTATTTTAATTGAATTCTCTTTTCTATGCGTCTATTTGAATCTCTCTGTATTTAGAATATTGGATTATGTTAAATTATTTCGAATTTAGGGAAGAGTTAAACGGGTTACTGGCTTTCTTATTTGAAGCAAGATTATGCATGAACTTCTTTCCCCAGAGAATAAAATTGTCACATAATTATTTTCCTTATTTACAAACAAACTATAAACCCTTGCGAAACATTATATTAGTTTAATATTAGATATTACCATTTATTATTCCTCCAACTATAAGGTTTATAGTTTGTATCGTTTTTCATCATCGAATAAGTTGATTTTGCTATATATCTTGTTATCGTATTTTTTGCTTCCTTCTGAGATTTACCTTCTTTTAACATTGTTTCGTAATATTCACGGATGTCATTATCCCCCCGCAAAGCTGTTGTTGTCGCTGTTTTATATGCCTCTTTTAAATTACGACTATATCTCGTGTTCCTTTTTCCATATTCATTACCTCCGCTTTCCAATTTATATTTCACTAAACCGCAGTAGCTCCAGTATTTATATTTATCTGAAAATCTCCATGCGTCTACAACTATAGAAAATATCTTGACCGCATTTATTACATCTACACCACTAATACTTGTTAGTTTTTTTATTGTTTTATTTTGGTTCTTCAATATCTTAAACTGTTTGATATATTCTTTTTTAATTTCTGCTTGTTGTTTAATCGTTGCTTTTTTTCCTTCTCCTCTATATATCGAAACTAGCTGGTTCTTTTGGCGTACCATCGCCTTGACTAAGTCGATGTAGGAGCTCGTTAGTTTTCTTATTTTATAACTTTCTTCATTGCTGTGATATACTTCTTTTAGTAAACCGGCTCGTAATAATTCGCACAATTTAACCGCATCTTTCCAATCATTCTTGGGACCTTCCTTTAGTAATGAATTTCTGTATGGGTCACATATTAATATCTTATCTACTGTTTCTTTTAGTTCTACATACAACCACTGTGAACCGGTGGTCTCTTCAATTGTTAATATTGTTTTTCCCCGCAGGCATTGCAAATAATCTTTTATTACTTTTAGTTTAGCCGGCAAATCTTTTTCAACCATCGCTCTATTACTATTACTACTCATTCTAGCTATAGACATTACCGTCGACGACCAGTCTATGGCTATATAATTTTCGTAGACTGTCATTTCTGTTTTTGTTTTAATTTTGATATTGCTCTGCTTTTTCTTTAGTTTCATTGTGGTCTCCTTTCTTTTTAGAAGTTCATTTTTCTACCGAAGTTATCGGTACTAACTCATAAAAGAAAGCGAGACCTTTCATTAATTTAACGGGTTTACTTGATCAACAGTATTTCTTTACTTTCCATAAAAAGACACTTTAATGATAGATATGAAATCATGAAAGAGGGACTTAAAGAAGATGAAGAAGGAAAATTTATTTTGTTAAAGCCGACAATATTGCCGGCAATCAGCATTACTAATCCTAGGTTGAGTAATACCCGTGTGTGCTTTATTGGAACCTTTAAGGGATGCTGCTTCCGGCTTCTACTACTCCCGGCATCTAGCATCTCTAGGAAATACCTTTTAGTACCCCTAGTTAATACTATCCAACCTTCCTAGCATATACTTGCTAGCATTCTTAGTTAGTACCTTCTGGCCTTCCTAACATATACTTGTCAGCATTCTTAGTTAGTACCTTCTGGTCTTCCTAGCATATACTTGTCAGCATTCTTGGTTAGTACCTTTCAGCCTCTCTAGCATTATTATAATATGCTCCGTTATATACTAATGGTTTGATGCTGAGTCGGTATGAAAAACTCAGTGTATTATTATGAAATAGAAGTCCTCTTGTACTTTGTTTTAACAAAAACCACTACTATTGGTAAATGAACTATCATTATGCTTGCTTATTAGAGGTTCTGTAAAATGAAGGGGAAATTATTGCCCCGCCTTCGGAAGATGTGTGACAATATAATGTCAAAAGAATTTTAGCGTCGTTTTTGAGATAAAATTGAAACACTAAATTATCACACACCTTCTTGCAGTAAGAATTCTTACTCTATTTTCCTTCCGATTCCAGGTATTTCTTTGTTTCATTAACTATTACGGGAGTTAGCGCCAATAAGGCAATTAAATTTGGGAAAGCCATTAAGCCGTTAAAGATATCTGCAACACCCCAAACAATATCCAGATGAATTACAGCGCCTATACCCACAAACAAAGTGAAAATAATTCTATATGGTTTTATAGCTTTTTCACCTGCTAAGTATTCAATTGATTTTTCGCCGTAATATGACCATCCCAGCAAAGTTGAATACGCAAATAAAGTTAACCCAATTGATACTATATACTCACCGGCAATGCTGCCCATTCCATCTGTAAATGCCTTTGAAGTCAATTCCGCTCCGGTTATACCGCTTGTCCAATTGCCGGAAATAACTATTACTAAGCCCGTAAGCGTACAAACAATAATCGTATCAATAAAAGTTTGTGTCATTGAAACCATTGCCTGCGTTACAGGGTCTTTTGTCTGAGCAGCCGCAGCAGCAATTGGAGAACTGCCTAAACCGGATTCGTTTGAAAAAACTCCCCTTGCAACTCCCATTCTAATTGTAAGCATTACTGTAGCGCCCAGAAAGCCTCCGGCTCCTGCAGTTGGGGTAAAAGCCTGCTTAAAAATTACCGCAAAAGCCTCCGGTATTGCACTAAAATTCATGAGTAAAATTAGTAACGCCCCGCCGATATAAAATACAATCATTATCGGGACTAAAAAGCCCGTAACATTTCCAATTGATTTTATTCCGCCTAAAATTACAACTCCGGTAGCAATAACAAGAATTATCGCAGTTATCCATTCTTTAATTCCAAAAGTGCTTGATAATGCATGAGCAACCGAATTTGACTGAACCGTGTTGCCTATTCCAAATGCCGCTACTGCAGCAAAAACGGCAAACAGTGTACCGAGCCATTTCCAGCCAAGGCCTTTTGAAATATAATACATAGGTCCGCCACTCATATTGCCGAGTTTATCTTTCTCTCTATATTTAACGGCAAGCAAAGCTTCACTGTATTTTGTAATCATTCCAACCAGGCCTGTAATCCACATCCAGAACAATGCTCCCGGCCCTCCGGCAGCTATTGCAGTTGCAACTCCGGCAACATTACCGGTACCAACAGTAGCAGAAAGCGCCGTCATTAAAGCCTGAAAATGAGTTATGTCACCCGGTTGATCAGACTGTTCTTTTCTTTTTATTAAAGCTAGATAAAGCGAGTACCCAAGTTTCCTAAATTGAAAAAGATTCAATTTAACTGTAAGCCATAAGCCGGTTCCAACTAATAGGACAATTGTAGGTATACCCCACACCAGGCCGCTAATTTCAGAAATTAGTGACAATAATGATTCCGACGTCATAAAACTACCTTAATGTATTATTGGAAAGTTTAATAAGCTTTTAATTTAATAAAAATATAGATGGAAGAAAAAAATAAAACGTGTTACTTCGTCTTTACAACAACAAGTGAAATATCGTCATGAGGAATTTTGACTTTTCTAAATTCGTTTATTGCAATTATTAAATTATTTGCAATAGTTTCTGCGGACTCACTTCTATTATTTAAGATAACATCACAAATTCTCTGATGGCCAAAAAAATCTCCTTGCTCATTCATAGTTTCATCCACGCCGTCGGAATAGAATACATAAATACTATTTTCAACCGGAAGCTTAACTTGTTCGATGGAAGGCTCAAATATTTCTCCTTTCTCCAAACCAACCCCTATTCCCTTTGAAACAATCTTGCTGACTGTATTGCCTTCCAAACGTATTAAAGGAGTATGTCCCGCCCTACAGTATTCAACACATTTTTCATTCAAATCAAACAAAGCTATTGCAACCGTAATAAATGAATTCCTTTCTATCTCATTAAAAATTTCTTTATTAATTTTTATCATTACTTCTTTAGGGGAAATATCTTCTTTACAGTAAAGCCTTATCATTGTCTGCAGCTTGGTCATATAAAACGAAGCGGATAATCCTTTACCGGAGACATCCCCTATAATAACAAAGAATTTTTCATCGGTAATTTTTATAATATCGTAATAATCACCGGCAACCTGCATAGCAGGAATCATTTTACCAAACACTTCCAAGTTTTTAAATTGAGGTATTTTTCTCGGCAGAAGACTCTCCTGAATTTTCCTGGCATTTCTTAATTCGCTTTCAAACTCGATATTTTTTGCTTCGGCCTGGTATAACCTTGCATTTTCAATTGATACTGCAATTTGATTAGAAGCAGCTACAAGCAGTTCTAAATCCTTTCCTGCAAACTTCGATTTTGAGAATTTCAATCCGAATAAAATCAAACCAATTATGTTTGATTTCACTCTCAACGGGATAACCGTATAAATTTCTTCTTCATATAATAACTTATAATTTGCAGGAAATGTGCTTTCAAACTCTTCCCTTTCAATCACAGGCATAAGCTTTATTTTTACTTTAGTATCAATTACATTTCTTAGAAATTCATTTTCATTAGAGATTACCAATTGGTTATCAAATAACCCGTCCCCAGCTCTTAACTTAAATTTATCCCCGCTTTCATCAATTAAAAGTATACCGAACCTTTCAAGTCTTAGAGATTCCCTGAAGGTTTCTTCAACGGATTTCAAAATGTTATTAAGCCCCACTATACTTGATATTTCGTTGCTGAATTTTAATATCACTTTTTGATAAGCAAACTGTTCGGGATAAAACTTTTGAGTAAGTAATTCTTGAAATTTATCTTTTGTTGATTGGAAAACAAAAGCAAATATTATAAATATTACTACTGCAATAATCGCTTGATAGTCGGTACCGATTGCATAACTTATTTGCTGCCCCAACAAATATATAACCAAGAAATATATTCCCGCCAGGGCAACTGTTGCAATACCGTAAACAACAGCATTCTTAAATACTTCGCTTACATCCATTAAAGAGTATTTAAATATTGAATAACCGAAAGAAACCGGCAGAAGTGCTATAATGATAATAGGAATAAATAATTCGGGATTATTAAATATAGCCCCGGTAAAAACATTTGATATTGTAATGTTGTAAACCAGCGAAACGATACTAAGCGTGTATGCTACAACAATTACAAACACGGAATTGCGCTCATGTATTGTTTTTAAGTTTATATAACTTATTATCAACGAAACAAAACCAACAACAAGTGATAATACTAATAATATATTAAAGAGAACAGCAATAGAATAATAAGGGATTAACTTCAAGTATACAACAAAAACCAGAACAAAAATCAACGTGAATATGAATGTGAAAAAAGGAATTCTTAAAAGTAATTTTTTAGTAATATCTTTCTTGATAAGTTTGTTCGGTCTGGGAAAAATCCAAAAGAAATAAACTAAAACAAAAGGAAGAAATGAAACACCGAAAAGGGAGAAAAAATTGATTACGAATATAAGTATACTGTAATCAAGCAGCGGATTATGACCCCTTGTCCCGGTTAAAAGCAAGATACATGTTGTTAAAGTAGATAAAGCACCTATACGGTAAAACATAATTTGTGTAAAACCATCGGGCTTTGCCATTACAACAATGTAGCCGACCAAAACCCATATTAGTGCAAAAATAATTACACTTACGCCCTGGTAATTTATCAGCTTTTTTACTTCCACTTTAGTCTCAAAAACAAATCCGTTTCTTGAGACTTTATATTGTGCAGAGTCTCCTTCCGGTACTAAATTAAGTGCGTGGGAGGCTTCGTTAAGAGTTGTTGTTTTGTGATTATTTATTTCCAGCAGCCTGTCGCCATCCCTTATGCCGGCTTTATAGGTAACTCCTTCAAACTTCACAAAATCAAAAACTATTTCCAGTGAATCTTCTGTTACTTGTTTTGAAATCCATAAACATTCATCATTTGATTGGGGAGTTACATTAAACTGGAAATATAAATTGATTATCCCCAGTAATAATAATGCTAAGGTAAAAGGCGTTAACAGCCTCCTTCTGTATTTCGCTATTTGGTCTGAAAAATTTTTCATTAAAAATTATTTCACTTTGATAACAAGGCAAGTGATATCGTCAGATTGGTCAGCTCCCCTGGTAAAACTAAAAACATCTTGTTTAATTGAGTTAAGTATTTCTTCGGCTGAATTTATTTCTATGCCGGTTACAAACTTTTCTAATCTTTCATCGGAATATTCGTTAAAGTCTTTATCCATTGCCTCGGTAACTCCGTCCGTAAATAAAATAATTAAATCGTCTTTTTCCAATACTATAGTTTCAGTCTTGTAAGGAATAACAGTTGCCATTACCCCCAATATCATTCCCCCCATTTTCAGCTTGGTAATTTTGCCGTTTCTAATAAGTAAAGGAGGGTTGTGCCCGGCATTAACATAACTAAATTCTTTCTTTGAATCATTCAGAACACCCCAAAAAAATGTTATAAAACTGCCGTCAACAGTATTTTCGGAAACTAAATCATTGATGAGATTAGACGCCTTAACTAATTCTATGTTCTGCTTGGAAATAGATTGAAGAAAGGCCTGCATGTTTGCCATAAGTAAAGCAGCTTGAACACCTTTGCCGGAAACGTCAGCTATAGCAACCGTTGTTCTATTTCCATCAAGCATGACTATATCGTAGTAATCCCCTCCAACCTGTTTTGCCGACCTATTGTAAGCAGCAATTTCAAAATTTTTAAGTTCGGGTACGCGATCAGGAAGCAGATTGCTTTGTATCCTTCTTGCAATTTCAAGATCCTTTTCCATCTTCTGTTTTTCCAATGCCTCATCAAAGAGACGGCTATTCTCTATAGATATTATTGCAAGGCTTCCGAGAGAAGATGCGTATTCAATATCCGATTGGGAATATTCAAGATTGTTCATCCTGCTGCCGAGGAGAATTATTCCTTTTGTCTCACCCTTAATCTTCATGGGAATAATTAACCGAACGCCCGTTTCATACAATTGCGGAAAGTTATCCTTTGGTTTTATAACTTTCACAACATCTTTGAATTCTTTTGAATCACTATTGTTTATTATATCAAGATAGCTGTTATTTTTTATTTTCGATTCAAGTATCTCGAACTTCTTTCCGTCATGAATTAGCACGGCAAACTTTGAAACAAACAACTGACCTATAATTGAAAAAACGAGCAGCTTGCTTACGGTTTCTATCTTAAGAATACCGCTGAACTCTTTACTCAAATCGAAAAGTGAACTTAACTGGTTTACTTTCGAATCTAAATGTCTATTTACGAATTTCAGCTCTTCTACGGAAAGCGAGTTCTCTATTGCTGTCGCGCCGATATTCTGAATTGTTTTTAAGAAATTTTTATCGTCGTTACTATAGTCGACTTTATTTAACTTTTCTCCGAGTACTATTATTCCCAAAAGTTTATCTGAAGAGTAAATTTTTTGACAAAGCGGGTATTTGTGTTTGCTTAAGTAATCTCTTAAAATATTTCCATCTTCACTATCGGTTAAGTCAACCAGCGGAAAATCCGAAATCTCTTGCTTCTTTAATCCTTTGTGAAGTTTTATTTCCAGTTTACTTTCTTTATTTACTAATGCTATTAAACCTTTCGTAGTGTGAAACTTACCAAAACATGTTAATAATATATTATTAAGAATTAGATTTATGTCGAGAGACGAATTGATGAGACTGCTGAAATCTACTAATGCAGAAAGGTTTCTTAGTGCATTATTATTTTCTACGCTTTGCATAAAATTATTGGAGATACTTTACTAATATTACCTGGTTGCGGTTGTCGGAAAGATTTTTGTATTTAACTTCATCCATTAGTTTTTTCATTAGGAACATTCCCAAACCTCCAACCTTTTTTTGTTTATGGTACTCTTTTATATCAGGTTCAGGAATTAACTCAGGATCAAAATGAGTTCCTTCGTCTGTAATAGAGATTACAAATTTCGGTTTTTTAAAATTCACGGAAACAGATATTACACCTTCGGCAGAGTATTTATAAGCATGCTTTATCACGTTTGTACATGCTTCATCTACCGCCAGTATAATTTTCCCGATAGCGTCCTGCGAAAACCCAATATTTTCTGCAGCAGATTTAGTAAAATCCCTAACCCGAGAAAGATTATCGGTAGAGCTTTTTACTACTATTTCCTTTTTGAAATTCTTGCTGATTTTAGTCATTAGGTTTATCTATAAACTTTTCTACAGCTTCTTGTTCTTCTTTGAAAAATTCATATAACATCGGGAAACCTAAAAGATCAAAAATGTTATATACATTTTCTTTCATGTTGGTGAATTTAATATCGCCTTTATTTTCTCGCATTGTTTCAACATATGCCATAAATACTCCCAACCCTGCACTGCTTATGTAATTTAAATCGTTAAAGTTAACTACAACTTTATAATTATTGCTGTCAATTAACTTATTAAAGGCAGTTTCAAGTTCCGGTGCAGTATGAGCATCCAGGTAGCCTTTCAAATCAATGACATTAACTACACCAACTTCCCGTACATTAACGTTGAAATCGGCCATTAATTATCTCCAGATATTTTATTATTTAATTTCCATTTAAATAGTACTAAAGTAATATCATCGTGCTGTGGACAGTTCTTCGAAAATACGGTAACTTCTTTAATTATTTCATTAGACAACACGTTCAATTCTTTATTACAGTTTTTTGTAATGACTTTCTCAAATCTTTTGTAACCAAATTCCTCGTGGTTGGCATTTTGTGATTCGGGAATACCATCCGTATATAAAATGAAAATATCGTTATTATTTAACTTAATTTCCAATTCTTTTAGATTATTTATAAACTTGTTTCCGTAATCAAGCCCGAGTCCAATACCCGGGGGAGTTAAATGCTCAACAGTGCTCTTCCGGCAAACCATAACGCTATTATGCCCCACTCTTGAAAAGTTTACAATCCCGGTTTTCAAATTTACAACACCGTAAACTGCAGTAACGAAACTTTTCTTCTCAAGGCTTTTTTTCAGGATTTCATTTGCTTTAATTAATAACTGCTTGGGGCTTTCAATAAGTTTTGAGAGAGACTCAAAAATACCCTTTACTTCCGCCATAATAAAAGCAGCCTGTATTCCCTTCCCGGAAACGTCTGCAATAACAAATCCCAGCCTATCACCCGGTAATTCAAAAAAATCGTAATAGTCACCACCAACTTCAAAAGCCGGGATAAACAGCGACTCTATATTTAAATTTTCAAATTGGGGAGTAACTCTCGGCAGAATTTTTTTCTGCACTTCCCGTGCTACATCCAATTCTTTTTCAAGCCTTTCTTTCTCAATGTTTTCTTCAATTAACAAAGCATTTTCCAATGCCACTGCAGCATAATCACCAAAGGCACCTATGGCTTTATAATCCTCGTCGTCAAAGGACATTTCTTTTTTTCTGGCTACAAAAAGAAATCCGTTTGTTTTATTATGAACACTCAGCGGAGCCACTCCGAGTGATTTGAAATTAAACGTTCTTATATCATTCTTAATCTCAATTTTAATCGAGCTGTTGTCGAGTGTTAATACTTCCTCGATTTTGTAATCGAATTTTGTCAATATGTGATTGGTTATCTTGTCTGCTTCCACATACCCGATATTGAAAACGGAATTTAATTCAAACTTGCCGTTGTTCTTTGTAACGAGCCATGCGCTGTCGGAATTACAGACCTTTGTGGTAATCGTAGTAATTGTTTCCGCAAGTTCTTTAAAATCAAAAACTCGTGTAATAAGTTTGGTTAAGTCCATCAATGAAGAAACTTCTTCAGCTTTCCTGTCAAAGGCCTCTGCAGTAGGAAGATGAAATAAAGCAGTAAAGAAAATAACACCGAAGTATATTGCACCGTATATCATTACAAGGCTTATAAACGTTGCAAACGCCGGCGAAAAGTGGTTAAGCGCAGTCATAATGATTGAATCATCCAAAGAAAGGGCATAGTTTAACCCGAACAGTACAGAAAGAACTATAGCAATTATCAGCAAATATATTTTTTGCTTTTTTACTAAAAACGCTATCCACGAAACTTTTATGGAATTTACAGCGATTAATAAAATTGATACTACAAAAAAAGTATTATTTATAAAATCTAGATCACTATCTAATAAAACCAGAGTTTTCGAAAACGAAGTAATAATCAAAAACGTAACTAATGTGTTAAAATACTTCCCGGATTCGGTTTTCTGTCTTAAAAAAGTCAAGCCCCTAAAGGTAGAAAATATATAGGTTGTTAAAGAGATAAATACAAACAAAAATAAAATAGAAATTATTAAGAATATAAAATTACTTTTCAATACCTGAAATTGACTGCCCACAATTAAAGTTGAGCTAATAGCTATTAAGAAAAACAGTATAGCGTTTAGTATGCCGGTATTCAGAATAATGGTTAGAGGAGAGTTAATTTTCATGTTTACAAATTCACTCAGGTATAAATAACAGAAATAACCTGTAATAAACACAAGGGCATCATTTAATAAAATTACTAATACAGAATCCCTATCGGCAAATACCATTTGATAGACAAACAATATTATCGATGCAAAAATTGTATTCTCTAATTTTCGTGATCTTTTTACGTTTGAAAAGGGTAAAGACATCTAATATTACTACTTTTTATTAAACGTATTAACTTAAAACAAAAACAGTTTATTGTAAACAACCAAGTTAATGTTGAGTCAATAATCGCAAGGCAGGTTCCAATTTGGATTTTCTTTAATTTATTCTATATTCTTTTTGCTTTTTATAATTGCTTGTCTTATTTCCTTTTTCATTTTTTCTTTTTCAGGCCAATAAAGAGAATCGTTCCAGTTATTTTCCATCTCTATTGCAAGTGAATCCATTTTTAACCCAAACTCTTCCCAGATTTCCTCGTTTATTTTAACCGAATTTTCTATTAGGGAATCCATGTTTTCAATGTTCACATCAAATTTAAAAGTATAATTGTTAATACTGTCGTTAAGAGAATTCATCATCATTTTAATAACCGGGCTTTCGTCCGAACTTAAACTGAACGACAAAGAATTAAGTTTGTCCGTTATTTTTGCAATCTTATTCTCAAGTGAATCAACTTTGTAGCTAATATGCTTCATATTATAAATAGACCCCGGTAAAACGGCTTTGAGATTTTTTGAATCGATGTCAAGAATCATCTTCTCATTTGCTTCTTTTATCTTATCCGTGTTCAACTCTAAATCTACACCTTTAAAATTTTCATCAAAATTTTCCAATTCCTCTATGCCGCTTATTTCATGACTTAATAATGTTTTATCAACCTTGCACTGCAGTTGAATAATTGTATCAGGAGTAAAAACTATAAAATCATTGCTATTTGTATTCAGCACATCTTGGATTGATGATTTTATTTTTTCTTCTTCAAAATCGACATTTTCCGGTAAAACTTTTTTTACTTTACTATAATTTACTTTCTTTGCCAACTCTATTAAGTCAGTTACCACGGCATCTCTTATAACACTAATTTTGGGATTAACCGCTACGGTGTTGTGGTCATTCAATAATACAGATGCATAAATTTCATGTTTATATGAATTTAATACCGAATCAAGTTCTTTTATTTGTTGTCCGTTAAGCCTGAGATATTGAATAAATTTTTCATAATTTTTTGTATCTGGATTTATTACAGCAGGTTTTATTGCAAAGGAATTATTGCCGGAATTTTCATTCAATCCCAACTGAAGAACTTTTTGTTCATTTTTGTCGATTGGCAGATTGTTATGAAGTGCAAAATTAAAAACGTCTTCGTTGGTAAGGTTTGTCTTATAAGCAAGCGGTTTTAAGTTTTGAGTATAAAATGCAAGGAGGTTGTTTTTACTGTTCTCTATTAGATTTTCTACTTCCCCGCTATTGTACTTAAAAAAAACTAAAAGGATTATTGTTAATAAAGTTACTGCAATATAAATACCATAATTTTTTAGAAGGTTAAAAAAATTATTTACCTTTGATTTTTCCATCATCAAGATTTTAATTCTTTCTGAAACGGCTCCAGTATAAACTTCAAACTTTCCCTTGCTCTAAAAATTCTCGATTTAACGGTTCCCACTTCACAGCCGAGTTTTTCAGCAATTTCTTTGTAACTTAACCCGTCAATATCTCTTGCAATAAGAGGAACCTTAAGTTTTTCCGGGAGCTTTTCAATTCCTTTTCTAACAAGCTGCGGAATATCAATATTTTCCATTCTTGTTCTTACGCTGAGTTCATGCTCTGAATCTTTAATAGGTACGAATATGCTGCGTACCCTTTTTTTTCTGAGATAATCTCTACATTTATTGACGGTAATCCGGTAAAGCCATGTAGTAAACTTAGATTGGAATCTAAAGTCTTTCAATTTGTGGAAAACGCTTATAAAAACATCCTGAGAAATATCGTCTACATATTCCGCATCACCCAAAGTAAGATAAATTAAATTTCTCACTTTATCTTTATGCAGTGCAAGGAGCTTTTCAAAAGCGTTCTTTTTACCGTCGTTAAATTCTTTTATAAGAACAAAATCTTCATCTTCCACACCAGGTAAAATGTTTTTATTTTCGTTATTTTTTTCTTCGTTATTTGGCATCTTAGACGACAGGGGTTCTTGTTATGTTCCGGTTTATTAAACTGTTAATCATAATAAAACATAAATGAAATTATAGAAATTACACTTTCTTTTTTTAAATAGATTCTATAACTTGATTGGCAATATAATTATTTATATCCAATAATTTTAGTTAGTCTTATATTTTATTGCAAACTGGCCTAAAAGTACCGAAATTTAAGAAATAAATTTTAAGGAGCTCTAATGAAAATAAAACAAAACGAAAAATACGGCGCAGCTGTTTTGGAATTAAGAGGAAATGTTATGGGAGGCCCTGAAACACAAGATTTTAGCGACATTCTTCACGGACTTTTAGAAGAAGACAAAAAAAATGTTGTTATTGACTTGGGCAACGTTAAGTTTATGAACAGCTCGGGATTAGGTATGCTCATAAGCGGGTTTACCACAATGAAAAACGGCGGCGGAATGATGAAACTTGCCAATGCAACTGAAAAAATAAACAGTCTTCTTGTTATTACAAAACTTATTACAATTTTTGAAAATTTTGAATCTGTCGATGAAGCGGTAGAAAGCTTCAAAAAAGAAGAAGACTAATATAATATTACTTAAATACGGTTTTAAGTTTGGTTATTAACTCCGGGTAATTATATTCGGAGTTTTTATTTTATAAAATTTTAATTATCGGAATAAAAAAATGAGTGTTACTATTTTAGTAGGAAGCCAATGGGGCGATGAAGGTAAAGGCAAAATAGTAGATATTTTAAGCGACAGATTTGATATCGTCGCAAGATACCAGGGCGGTGCAAACGCTGGTCATACAATACAAATAAACGATAAACAATATATACTTCATTTAATTCCTTCTGGTATTTTGAGAGATGGAGTAACTTGCGTAATAGGCAACGGTGTTGTTATTGACCCCAAGGCACTACTTGAAGAAATTGATTTTCTAAAAAAGAACAATATTGATATTGAAGGCAGGTTATTTATAAGCCATAATGCTCACCTAATTATGCCTTATCACAAGTTGTTAGATTCAATTAATGAGAGTGGAAATCAAAAAATAGGCACTACCGGACGAGGCATAGGCCCGTGCTATTACGATAAATACGCAAGAAAAGGGATTAAAATTGTCGACTTGCTTAACCGTAAAGAACTTGAACAAAAAATACGTCAAAATCTTGAAGAAAAAAATAACCTCCTTAAAAAAGTTTATAACCACGATGAACTTGACGTTGAAGAAATAATTAAAGAATATACTGCTTTTGATGAAGAGATTGATCCTTATATAACAGATGTTTCCGCATTGTTAAACAATGCCATAGCCGATAATAAAAAAATATTGATGGAAGGTGCGCAGGGCGCTTTACTTGACGTTGACCATGGAACTTACCCTTATGTAACTTCTTCCAATCCAACCTCCGGCGGGGCTTGTATTGGAACAGGCGTTCCGCCTACAAAAATATCTTCGGTTATCGGCATAGTAAAAGCCTACACAACAAGAGTAGGTTTGGGGCCTTTCCCTACAGAGCTTACAGACGAAGCCGGAGAAATTTTGCGCAAGCGGGGTGCTGAATTTGGCGCAACCACCGGACGACCGAGAAGATGCGGCTGGTTTGATGCCTTTTTGGTTAAATATTCTTCAATGGTTAACGGAATTCAGGAAGCTGCAATTACTAAGTTAGATGTGCTGAGCGGTCTTAAGGAAATTAAAGTTTGTGTTGCCTACGAAATTAAAGGACATAAATTAAACCACTTCCCAACAAATGTTTCAAAGCTTGAATCTGTTACTCCAATTTACGAAACACTGCCCGCCTGGGAAGAGGATATTTCGGGAATCACTAAATACGCCGACTTGCCTTCTGAAACAAAAAGCTATTTGGATTTTATATCGAAAGAATGCGGCTTTAAAAACAGTATTGTGTCTGTCGGGCCGAGAAGAAAAGAAACTATAGAATTATAAATTATTGAATTTGCTGGATTTTATTAAATCTGAAATTAAATAGTATTGTAAATTGATTACAGGAATTGAAAAATCAGTTATCCCGGCGGTTTCCGGTTCCTTTCGCGTAAAAGTCATTTTAATTACTATAGCAATAATTATTGCTATAGGCACCCTTTTTTACACTCAATTTTTAGTTCAGAAACTTCAAGCCAGGGAAAGAGAATCTGTTGAACTTTATGCTGAAAGCCTTCAATACATTATTGAATCCGATGCCAATACAAGTGAATATACTTTTATACTTGAAAACGTGATTAAACGAATCGACTTTCCGTTAATTCTAACCGACGCTGATGATAACATCTCTTTGACGGGAATAGATGTGGGAATTAGAAATATCCCTTTCGATTCAACAATGTCAAATGAAGCATTACTTAATTTCCTTAATGCCAAAGTTATTGAATTAAGCAATGAACACGATCCGATAATTGTCAACTATAGTGATTCTTTAATATTAGGCAAGATTTATTACGGTGATTCGGAAATTGTAAAACAGTTGAGGTATTATCCGTACCTGCAAATATTTATAGCACTTATTTTTGTTTTAACAGCTTATGTTGTGTTTAACTACTTGAAAAAGACTGAGCAGAGTAATATTTGGGTTGGAATGTCAAAAGAAACGGCACACCAACTCGGCACCCCTATTTCAAGCCTCATGGGTTGGAACGAACTGCTGAATATGAATTATAAAGATTCCGTAAAGGTTCTCGACATAACCGAAGAGATGAAAAATGATCTGGATAGACTGAATAAAATAGCGCAGAGATTTTCAAAAATCGGTTCACTCCCTGAATTAAAGGAACATAATATTAAAGAAGTTATTGAAAGAGTAATTTTATATTTCCAGAGAAGGTTGCCGCAAACAGGGAAAAAGAATGTTAAAATTACACTTGAAACAGATACTATAGCTTTTGTAAAACTTAATACGGAACTTTTTGAATGGGTTCTTGAAAACCTTATCAAAAATTCCTTAGATGCAATTGAATTAAAAAGCGGCAGGGTTGAATTTAAAGTTTTTGATTACAAAAAATATATTGAAATTGAAATTACCGACAACGGCAAAGGAATTGACCCCAAAAAGAAAAAGGATGTTTTTAAGCCGGGTGTTACTACAAAAAAAAGAGGTTGGGGTTTGGGGCTTAGTTTATCAAAAAGAATCGTAGAAGATTATCACAAAGGAAAAATATTTGTAAAAACTTCCGAAGTAAATATTGGGACTACTTTCAAAATTACTTTGCCGAAATAATTGTATACTGTCTTTTTTCTTTCTTTTAAACAAATTAATGGGAACTAATTTCCAAATAATACCGTCAAAGAAGGAAAGAATTAGAAAAAAATATTTGTTCTTGTATATAGGAAATGGTTAACTTAATTTCTCAGAATTTGAAAAAAATTATTTGTTTACTGAAAAATTTAATAATTTTTTAATGGTACGTTAATTGATGATTTAGACAGTAGTTTCACATACATACCCTCCTTGATGAACAATCCTTCTGCCGTGGACCGCCCTCATCCGCGGCAGTTGTTTTTTAAACCAGTTAAGTTATTTAGAACTATCTTTTTTAATGATATGTTAAACACATAAAGAAAGAACATGAATGAAAAATTACCTCTATCTTGAAGTAATAAAAGTACAAAAAGAAACAACAGATTCCCTTACCTTAACTCTAAAAGAAAAAAACAATAAAAGTCTTGATTTTGCCCCCGGACAATTCCTTACTTTTATATTTGAAATAGACGGCAGAGAAATTAAAAGAGGATATTCAATAAGCTCAAGCCCGTCTGAACTTCCTTTACTAAAAATTACAATAAAAAAAGTATCCGGCGGATACACTTCAAAGTTTTTATTTGAATCGTTAAAAGAAGGCAATACTATTAAATCTCTTCCCCCGCTTGGCAGTTTTACCGTAAAACCGAATAAAAATAATAAAAACAAATATGTTTTCTTTGGTGCCGGAAGCGGTATTACCCCGCTTTACTCTATGATTAAATCAATTCTGTCGGTAGAAAAAGAAAGTAAAGTTTATCTGCTTTATGGGAATAGAAATGAAGAATCAATTATTTACAAAAATGGTTTTGATGAACTAAAAAGGACGTATGATAACTTTTTTATTACTTATATTTTAAGCCGTCCGTCTGTTGATTGGAGAAAAAAAACAGGAAGAATAAGTTATGATCTAACGGTCGAATTTGTAAAAAAACATATTAACGGATTTGATGAAAACACTGAATTCTTTATGTGCGGGCCGGAAGGCATGATGAAAGAAATTATGAAAGCTCTTAAAGACCTTAAGGTAAACAGGGAAAAAATTCACCGGGAAATTTACCACGTTGAAATTATTGACGAAACTGAAGAAGTAGAAGAAAAAGAAAGAGAAGTAACTCTTTTTTTAACGACGAGAAACATAAAATACTATTGGAACCGGGGCAAAGTATCCTTGAAGTGGCCATGGAAAACGGCCTGCAGCTCGGTAACTGCGGGACATGCCGGGCTAAGTTGCTTTCAGGCAAGTTACAACTGGTTGAACAAACTGCTTTATCCGAAGAAGAAATAAAACAGGGTTATTGTCTTACATGTGTTGGATACCCGGCAAGCGATAATGTAGTAATTCTTTACGAAGAATAATTTTGAATTTGATATTTATTTCAATTCATCAAATATTGGATTTCGTTTTTTCACTAATTCGAGAGGAAAATGTCTAAAAACTCAAGACCTTCATGGGATGAATATTTTCTAAAACTTGCAATGTTAGTCTCCGAACGTGCTACATGCCCCAGGATGCATTGTGGATGTGTTCTTGTTAGAGATAAAAGAATTTTATCAACAGGGTATAACGGTTCAATTCCCGGTGATGTTCATTGCGAGGATGAAGGATGCTATATAGTTGACAATCACTGTATAAGGACTATTCATGCGGAGATGAATGCCTTGCTCCAATGTTCAATTCACGGGGTAAGTACTTTGGGAGCAACTGCTTACGTTACAAATATGCCCTGCACCAATTGTGCTAAATCGCTTGTAACGGCCGGCATAAAAGAAATAGTAATTTTTTCGGATTACCATAATACCCAAGCAGAAGAATTCCTGAAAATTGCCAACGTTCCGGTTAGAAGATTGGACATGCCCTCTACTAAAATTAATTATGATCTGGATAGTTTTAAGTCTGCTAAAAAATTCAAAAAAAACATAATATAGAATGTCCCGGATATCATTACTTTTAAAATGGAGTTTCTGCAAAATTAGATATCTAAACGTTTTGTCATTTCTCTCCCGATGTTTTTTATCGGGAGAGAAATCTTAACCAACTATCTGTTTTTTGAAATATCGGGAAAGTTTCAGAATCTAAAAGATTCCTTCAGCAAAAATGTTTATCTTTAACATTCTAAAAATTTGATTAAAGAGATTATGCCCAAAATAACAAAAGATTATTTGAAGAAATACCATGATCCCGATAATTTCTTTAACCGCGAAACAAGCTGGATTGAATTTAACCGAAGAGTTTTGGAAGAGGCGTTGAATCCCGATTTACCTTTGCTTGATAAGATAAAATTTATCTCGATTTTCTTTTCCAATCTCGATGAATTCTACATGATACGTGTTGCCGGGTTAAAAGAACAGATTATGGCAAATATCTTTAAACCTACTATTGACGGGTACACTCCTTTTGAACAGCTTAAATATATTGACAGCGAAGTGCGTAAAATGCTCAAAAAAATTTCTAGGTTCTGGAGAAAAACTATAGCACCTTCATTAAATAAGAATAATATTTTTATTTGTAAAATAGAAGACCTTACAAAAAAAGAACAAAAAACTTTATCCGAATATTTTAATAAAGAAATTTATCCTGTCTTAACCCCACTTGCATTTGATCCCGGAAGACCTTTCCCCTACATTTCCAATCTTAGTATAAGTTTTGCTTTACAGGTAAAGAAACAAAACGGGGAGAAACATTTTGCAAGGGTAAAAGTTCCGGGCATTCTGCCAAGGCTTATAAGGATAGAAAATATTATTGAGTCGAAAAAAAAGAAAGAGCTTGAACCTACTGCAAAATATGTTTGGCTTGATGATCTGATAAAATTCAATCTTGATAAACTTTTCCCCGGGGTTGAAATTCTTCATGCTTACAGGTTTAGGATTACACGGAATACAGATATTGAAATACAGGAAGACGAAGCAGACGATTTGCTTGAACTTATTGAAGAGAATATAAGAAGACGTAAGTTCGGCCCGGTAGTCCGTTTGGAAATTGAAACCGATATGCCTGAATTTATGGTCGACATTCTTACTGAAAACCTTGAAATAAATAAAAAAGATATTCATTTTACAGACGGTCATTTGGGATTAAGTCACCTAATGGAATTGTACAATCTCCCCTTAGCCCATTTAAAAGAAAAACCGTTTCAGGCAGAAACACCTGCCGTATTTGAAGAAGAGGAAAGTATCTTTTCGGTTATTAAACATAATGACATTATTTTGCATCATCCGTTCGACTCTTTTAACCCTGTAATAAATTTCATTAAAGAAGCATCCGCAGATCCCGATGTACTCGCTATCAAGCAAACACTTTACCGTGTTGGGCCCGACTCGCCAATTATAAAATATTTAATTGAAGCAGCAGAAAGAAAAAAACAGGTTGCCGTATTGGTTGAGCTGAAAGCGCGTTTCGATGAAGAGAATAATATATTCTGGGCAAGAGAACTTGAAAAAGCCGGGGTGCATGTTGTTTATGGGTTAGTCGGGTTAAAAACTCATGCTAAAATGACACTCGTTGTAAGAAAGGAATCGGACGGGGTTAAAAGATACGTTCATATGAGTACGGGTAATTATAACGCATCTACCGCCAAGCTTTATACCGATATAGGTTTCTTTACTATAGATGATAAGATTGCTTCGGATGTCGCCGAAGTATTCAACCTATTAACCGGTTACTCGGAACAAACCAATTACGAAAAATTATTTGTCTCCCCGTTAAACACACGTGACAAATTCTTAAAATTAATTCAAACAGAAATTGACAACGTAAAAGCCGGCAGAGAAGGAAAAATAATATTCAAATTAAATTCTCTCGTAGACCCTGATATTATTGCGGCGCTTTACGAAGCATCAAGCTACGGAATTAAAATTGATTTGATTATCAGAGGCATTTGCTGCCTTGTACCCCAAGTGCCGGGATTGAGCGAAAACATAAAGGTAAAAAGTATTGTCGGCAGATTTTTAGAGCATAGCCGGATTTATTATTTCTACAATAACGGCGATGAAAAAATTTATTTGAGCAGTGCCGATATCATGCCCCGTAATTTAGACCGGAGAGTTGAAACAACCTTTCCTATTGAAAACAAAAAATTGAAAACATTCCTTAAGAAAAATATTCTGGATGTAGCTATGGAGGATACTGAAAAGTCACGCATACTTTTGCCGACCGGCAAATATGTTTTTAACCGCCCTGTAGTTCACCAGAAAAAAGTAAACCTGCAGGAATGGCTGATGAAAGAAGCTGTAGCAAGCAACGGAAAGTTATTTACGAAGTTAAAAAATTAATTACATACCAACTGTCACGGTGGTGTATCCGTGACAGTTGCGAATTTTTTATTGTAATATTGTTGGCCTTACAAAACCAGGAAAGTTTATATTCGTTATTGCCATACCAAACGGCCCGTTGAGAAGTCCTTGTGCATTATTATTATTTATAAAAACCCAAGTAGAGTTTGTAATTAGGTCTATAGCATATACTTCATTGGAATTATAATTAGTAACCAAAAGAATTTCTTGAGAAGGAGTTAATGTTAACCCCCGGGATTGAATATTTAGGTTTTCATGTAAAACCGTCGCTTCTCTGTTTTCGATAGTTACTCTCACTATTTTACCTCCATCATTACAAACATAAATATTTCCGCTGCTGTCTATAGTTAGACCCCCGTCTGTATCTTGTACCACCTGTATAGTAGTAAATCTATTAGATTCTGCAGGGGCAACAATTGGCAGAGTTGTTTCTTCTTGAATATAAAAAACATAACCGCTGTTATCGGTAAAAAAGATATCTCCTTGAAATTCTCCAATTCCCTGCAAAGTACCAAAGCCAGTTGCTAAAATCTCGCTTAAATTTGTCTCAAGATTTATACGAGTTATTTGTCCTCCCGCTTCAGCTATTAGCAGACGGTTATTAGAGTCAAAAGCCAGACCATTTGGATTCATAAGTTCACTTATAACTATGGATGAAGAGCCATCACTTTTTATACGATAGACGCTTCCATAATCATCACTTATAAATAAATCTTTTGTTTCAGGATGCACTGCTACTCCTGCCGGGCCATTGAAACCTGTTCCAACAATTGTTGCACTTCCGTCTGATAGTATTTTTAGAATAGTGTTACCACCTCCAACTCCTTCGTTTGCCACATAAAGATAATGATCAGTTGGAAAAACAACACTACCCCAATTGACAGTTATGCTCAAACCTGTGTTTAAGGTCATCTGTATATTCACTATGGTGATTTCTCCAACTTTAACCTCAGCGCTACCAGAACCTGTAGCCAAAGTATCATTATCCGAATTGTATGCTACAACTTCGAGATTATAATTTCCCGGCAGAAGTCCTGTAAATGTACCATAAGCTTTGGCAGTATCATCCGAGATTGTTAAAAAACCATTTAAACCGGTTGGACCAATAATTTCCAAATATACTTTCTCAATATTTAATCCTAAACTTTTAGCTACAGTCAAAGACAAATCCAGCGTAATTTCACCCTTTTCTAATGATTCAAGTTCGGTTGTTCCTTCTTCTTTACAAGCTCCTGCTAGAATGAGTATGCAAATAATAATAAACCACTTAATATTTTGAGATTTCACTTTGCACCTTCTTTTGTTAAATGGAATAGATACTATTTTTTCTTTTTTGATTTATAATCAATATTTAAAAGTTAATAATAATGCAGCTTTATTTAAAATTAAATTAACAATATTTTGCTGTATTTAAGATGCTTTATCTTATCAAATGTACCGTTTGCCTTTCTTGGGAAGATTTGTACCAGGTTTAATTTTATTGCCGAAGAAATAACCTATGTAACGATTGACTTAATAGGAATTATTTTTCGAGGTGTAAATTTGTAATGTCGTAATTAAATTATCATCCGGGTTGTCCGTTTCCAACTAGATAGACCAATTACTATTCGGAATGGAAACATAAAACTTACTTCCTTCACCCACATTGGATTCTACCCAGATTTTACCTTTATTAAGCTCAACTATTCTTTTAACAATTGCAAGCCCTATTCCGAAACCGTCTTTACCGCTTTTTTTCCCGCGGTAAAATATATCAAATATTTTGGGAATATTTTCTTCTGCAATACCTATTCCATTATCTTCTATTACATAAACCGAATTTTGGTTTTCAACGTATCCGCTTATTTTTACAAATGATTCTTTTTCTTCGTCCGAGTATTTTATTGCATTGCCGATTAAATTAGCAAACAAAGGATTTATAATATTTTTATTAGCGAAACAGGGTAGTAATTTCTCAACTATAACATTTATATTTTTTTCTTTTATTTGATAACCGAACGAATTATTTACATCATTTATGACATCATTCATATCCAATTTTTCAAATGAAGGCATAAGATTTCCCAGCCTGGCAAGCTGTAATAAACTCTTCAATACCGTATCAATCTTTTTAGCGCTCATTTGAATGAACTCAATAAAGCTGGTAAATTCTTCTTCCAATGTCTTATTAATTTTTTCTTTGTCTATCTCCGAAGCATCAGCATTAACTTCATATTTTAGAATCTCCGCTATTTGCTTTAATTCGCTGCTGAATCCGGTTATGTTTATTAAAGGTGACCTCAAATCATGTGAAACGCCGTAGATTATTTGTTCCAATTCTTTGTTTTTACTTTCCATTTTTTTGTTCAAGGCATCCGTCTGTTTTTCGCTTTCTTCTCTAACTTTTATCTCTTTCAGTAATGAGTTCGTTTTCTCACGTAAAGCATCTGCCATAATAATAAAAGACTTATATAAGTGACTGACCTCGTCATGCGGCATTTTTATCTGTTTTATTTCGTAATTACCTTTGGGTATATCCTGAGTTGCGGAGATTAAATTCAACAGGGGATTTACAATTCTATTAGAACCTACACTTCCAAGAATTATCGACATTAGTATTGCTGCAATTATACCTGACCAGCCAATGATGATTGATTGGTTTAAATTTTCCAGGCCTTGAAGCCTGCTGTTTTCAAACTTCGATTGATATTTGCTAATTAGCTCATTTGTAACTATTATAAACTGTTCCTCAGCCACCTCAATACTTTCCTTAATAGTTTCTATTTCTCTCAATCTTTCTTCGTCGAAACCTATATTTATCAAATCTTTACCGGATGTAAAAATATCTGTTATTATTATGTTTAGTTTATTGCTCAATTCATCGTTTAATATTTGGCTATCTCTGTTCTTTAAATTAGTTAATTGGTTTTGAAGCTGTTCGTAGTTTTGTTCAAATTCTTCATTCTCTTCATCTATATTTTCAAAATCAAACTCTTTATTGAAATTAATTGCAGCCATTTGCAGCAAAGCAGAGCCAACTGCCTCTTCCCTCATTCTCGTTCCGATATACTGCATCCTTCCAATTTCAATTACAGTAGGTGCATATTTACCGGTTGCCTCTTCCAATGAATTATGGATTTTTTTTAATTGGAGATAATTTAATAGCCCTACAAAAAAAACGATTATACTTATAGCCAAGTAGCCAATTATGAATCTGGGTTTTAGTTTCAACCGACAGCCTCTTTTTCTATTTAAAAATTTGTCAAGTGATTTAATTTGTACTGATAATAGTAGTTTCTATCGAAAAAAGCCTTTGGAAATTAAAATACAAATTGCTTACTTAATCAGCTAATAAAAAAAATTCAAAGAAAAAAGCAATTGAAAGGAATAATTTGCTGTCGAATTTTATCGGGATAGATTAGCAGCAGTTAGGAAACAGTTTACAATTTCAGCAGCATTTCATATTGCCCTATACCCGGAGCCAGGCAAACACTTTCTGCAAACTTCCTAAATGAATTGTTGACGGCAGATGTATTAATAAACTTTATTGTTTTGCTTTCCGAATTTTGTAGAAGACGGTAAAGTAATGTTGACGCCAAACCTTTACGCCTGTGTTCCCGGCTTACCGCCAATTGCGGAATATCCCCGGTATGCTTTTCAATTATACCATATCCCACAATTTTATCCGAATCATAAATTCCAAGGAATTTGAAATACTGTGTTTTACGATTAATTGAATCAATTGAATTCTGCCACGAGGGATCAAAATCCCAAAAAGTTTTTAGAGTATCCCAATCCGGGTTGATAATTTCCATTATCTGAAATTCTTTATTTAGCTTGCTCTCTCGAATTTTGATTTTGTCTTTGGTCGAAATAAAATAGTCAAACTCTCGTGTAATAGTAAACCCGGCTTTTTTGTAAAGTTCAAATGCGGATTTATTGGAGCGGATCACTTCGAGCAGATAGTGTTTTACTTTATGTTCTCTTAAAACAGGCAGTGATTCGTTGAACATTCTTTTGGCGATTCCCTGCTTTCTAAATTCTTTTATTGTCCCTGTTCCGGTATCATATGCTGTAAGCTCCCCGTTCCATTCACCGATTCCGTTTAATGTGAAGCTTACTAATTGACCGTCGCTAAAAGCCCCGAAAGATAAGTTAAGATCACAGCCTCTCCGTTCTATCATATATTTTAACTGCTCGAATGATAAATTAATCGGCTCAACATAATCTGAGAAAGCATTAATAAAAGCCTCATGAATTGTTTTAAGACCGGTGTTTGAGAGTTGTTTAATTGTTATCATTATTTATCTTACCCGGTTTCGTTTTCATTTCCTTGTATCTTGCGCAAGCATTGTCGTTTCCAAGCTCGCATGATTTTTTTAAATCATTTAGACTATTTTGGTAATCTCCTAAGTGATAATATGTGCCCGCCCTTTCCAATAAAGCCTCTGCATGATCCGGCTCCAATCTAAGAAAGCGGTTCCAGTAAGCGATTATAGATTTCCAATCCCCTCTTAGACTTTTAGTATAGTCAATCATCCTATACGCTTCAAAATAGTGAGGATCTTTTTCGACAGCATTAACAAAATCGTTTAATGCCATGTCGAATTTTTTCAAATTATAATTGGAATTACCGCGCCAATAATAAACCTCGGCATTATCGCTATAAAACCTGAGTGCCTGGTTATATTCAAATATTGCCGTATTATAATCCTTGTCATTATAATGCTTATGTCCCCAGTACATAACTATTTCTGATGCGCTTTCTTTCCACGACTGTATCAAACTATTGTTAGGTTTTATATTCTGAGCTGTATATAAATCGTTAAGAGAATTATTTACATCCCCGAAGGATAAATACATTCTTGATCTCAGTATATAGGCTCCTTCGGATGTACGGCACAATTGGATTGCTTTATTTATATCATCAAATGCCTTGAGAGAATCCTCAAGACCAAATGCATATACTCTTGCCCTTTCAGTGTAGTATCCGCAACAACCGCCAAACTCAAGGGCTTTTGTATAAAATTCAATAGCTTTGTTGTACTCGTCATTTCTATAAAAAATATCAGCCTGGTCTGCATATATCTTGCCGTAAAGAGAATAAAGCCAAGGGTTTAACTTAACATATTTCTCCGCACTCTTTGCCATATATTCCATTTCAATATAACTTCCGCCCCACCTAGGAAGTTTACCGTGAATTGCACTAGACCAAATAGTATAAGAGTATGGGAACAATTTGACTGCTTCTTCCACTATACTATCCTCATCCTCTTCGGGCATACTTGCGTTTGCAATACTGATTAAAAGATAATAGGCAGGCATTAAATTCTCTTTTATTTCGAGGGATTTATTTATATCGTTAAGAGCCTTTTGAAAATTAAAATGCATCCCGCTAAATTGTTCATCGGTAGTCTCTCCCGCGAACTTATGCCCCCTTGACTGCCATCCCAGAGCAAAATAATAAAATGCCCTTGCAAGGTAAGGTTGATAATCCGAAGGTGAAAATTCTATCCATTCTTCAAAGACGTTCTTGTATAAAGGCAATGTAATTTCAAAGCTGTTAAAAGCATCAAAAAGCATATCCTCATTATTAAAATCTTCTTCAAATTTTTCCTGGTAAGAATTTAATTTTTCATTTAACGTCTTGAAATTCCTTTGAAGAAATAATTTTCGAAAATCATGTATCTCATCTATGCTGACGGTATTAACCGGTTTTCTTACCGCCGGGATAGTTGTATCGTGAAAAGTCACTTCGTATGTTCGAAGCTTAAAAAGATCGGCAAGATAATTAATAAATTCTTGAGGACTGTCAAAGCTGAACGCAAACAATATTGCAGCTACACAATAGACAGCGTAAAAAATTATGAGCCCCCTAATAATTAGTTTTCGCTTTTTCATTCCTTTCTGTTAAATAATTTTAATTCTTCCTCACTTTTCATTTTATTTAATAAATATTGGTTCCTGGCATTCATTTCTTTGACCCAATCAATTACTTCAAAACGAAGCATAAAACAATAAAAGTAGAATAACCCCAGGGATATGAAAAGAAGCGGTCTACCAAATTCATATAGGAAAGAGATTATTATAAATATAATAACCGGCAGAATGACAACAGTACCAAAGAAAATTATCCAGCCTTTTTTATTCTCTTTAAACAGTACATAAAGCATAAACGGAGTAAAAATTAAAGCAGCAGCGGAAGCTAGAAAAATAAAAATAAAAACATGGAAAGATAAAAAATATAAAATCGCTCCGGATATTTCATAATTTAGATATTTTTTCAGCCGTACCAGGTTGCTATTCAGGCTAGTGTTAATAATTTCTTTCAATAAACTTTTGTGCTTTATATTAGAAAATGTTTTAGTAAGCTTCAATTAAAATATTGATTATGACGTATAAACAAAAGGAAAAACTTGTTAACTCATCATTTTATAACAAGTTAAGGCATCCAATTTTCAAACCGGATAAATTCCATCAAATTAATAACTAACCTCATCTTTGATGACTAATAGGGATATAATAATTTTTTATTTATTAATACCGTTGTTCGAAATAAAAAGCCTGGGGAAACAAGGGCTGTATTAAACTTGCCCGCCGTGAGCCAAACGGAGTAAATTCGAAGCCAAATGAAATAATTAAGTAGCTAAACGGAATAATTTAATAATAGTTTTAAGACACATACAGTGCTTGTTGGTTTACAAAACTTAATGTTTGATTAAGTTAAACAAATTGCCCTTTATTGCTGCCTTATTTGTTATTTCTCTTTTTTTCTTATTTCGCAGGATCTCTATTCTTCCAAAAGAAAAAGACTAGCCTTGAGCTTTCTTTAATTTATACAAAATCAACCGGCTTGCTTTGGGCCATGGTTTAGGGCGGGCTTGGTCACGGTTCTGGCTTAGGGTCTCCCATTTTAACATATATCTAATATTTTTTTCGGGCGCCTCTCCTATATCATTACTAGTCTGGACCAATAGTCCGGGAAAGTCTCCTTCTATGTCTA
The DNA here is from genome assembly GCA_050117315.1 of Ignavibacteria bacterium. Lineage (GTDB taxonomy): Bacteria > Bacteroidota > Ignavibacteria > Ignavibacteriales > Melioribacteraceae > JANQIV01. The sequence goes on along the minus strand of JASFMY010000075.1, from coordinate 6,125 downwards.
TATTTGATTCAAAAGGTTCAGGTTTCAGAACTTTTCCGATCTTCTCAAATTTATTATTAAGCAAAATAGTGCCATTTCCATATTTTTTATGCCAGTAATGAATTTCGTAATTTCCATCTTTTCTTTTATTAAAACCTTTCAGATTAACTTCTTTATTTATCGACCCAAATCCGGAGAACTCCCATCGATAGTCCCAATTGGTGACTTGTTTATAAATCCATTTTTCACCGTTTACCTGAGCGGTAAATAACTGTAGTTTTCCATCAGAATCGTACTTGTGATATGTCAAAACAGGATTATTATTTTCATCCAAACAAAGTTCGGCAGCCAGATTTATTATCCCTCCTTTAACAGGAATTGGATCAACTATCAATAAGGTTTTATCAATTGTTGCTGGCAATTCAATCTTTTCTCCAAATGCATTGAACCAGTTCTTCAAATCCGGGCTTTTCATATACGATAAATCATGGTTTGTTGCACAATCAGGTGTGTCTCTCCATACCCAATAAACATGATACCAGCCATCCCTCATAACAGTTGGTTGTGTTTGATAAGCATTCATCAATCCTTGTCCATCTGTTAGCGGTACATCTAGCATTCTTGACCAGCTCTTGTTTTTGCAAGAATAGATATTATATATTTCGTTTCCATTTCCACTCCCCCCATCGCGATAATGGAATACTAACTCTCCATCTTTTGTTAACATAAATTTGGGATAGGTACATCGTTTCTCGTGAGTACCTACTAATTCTTTTTCCTGGACAAGTGTGGTAATATCATTAGGTTTTGTGCTTTTGAAATAAGTAATCGGACTCACGTGCATATTTCCAACCAGGTGAATAAATCCCTCCTTATCAATTCCAATTGTAATATAATTATGACTATCCCACTCTAGAACGGTACTTGTTCCGCCTGCAGTTTCACGAAAAGTCGGTGGTATTATATAGAAATCGAAATTTTCATCTTCTAAATTTCTTTGACCTACTACCATATTTCTGTTAGCGTTGTAGTAGGCAATATATTGTCTGTTTCCATATGTATAAAGACAAAATCCAACAGGGTGTCCTGCCCATACACTATCAATTATAATGGATTGTTCGACAGATTCGGTTTTGTCGGTTTCATCGATTACAATAAACTTTGTTGGCTTACATGCATAAAGTGTAATAATAACAATGACAAAAATTATTTTAAAAGCTTTCATTATTTTCTAAATGCCTTATATTAATTTCCATAAGTAGTGTATTTAATTATATGTATGAATTTCATTTTTTATTCACACAACGGTGCTGCAATATGAAAAGTTGGGGAGTGCGTGCTGCGTTCCTATCAGCCGTTACCGAAAGTTGATGCGGGATACCAACTTTGAAAAACCACTTAGTCCCAATTTTTTATATTGCATGTTATACCCAGTTTTTGTTTCTCAACTCATTACGGTTACTAAATCTAATAATCTCAATCCAATAGAATTATCTCCAATGGTTTTAAGCTTGGTTTTGTATTTTTCTTTATCTCTATCTGTATTTGTAAAAATTATCCAAGCAATATCATCAGGTATTTCAACCGAAGTATGGATGTTTCCACTGTCCGAATCAGTAAAGTCCCATTTATCAGTTTTTCTTTCAATCACCCAGCTCTTTTCTAATTTTCCTGTCAAACTGATTTTTATTTTTTCTCCATTATCATAATTGGTAAAATCACGATATAAATAGGGCAGGGCAAGCATAAAAGTATCATAAAGAGGCTCGGTATATTCCCATTAGAATCGGTTTATTAAGAGCCAGTCTAATTTGCATTTGATGATGCCACTTTTCAGTATATTCTCGTGCTACGTCAAACCAGTTTTCAGATTCTGATTCTCCCGCCCAGGCAACAGAAAAGATTGCTTTACCATTTGGATTTAAGGTTTTTAAAAAGTCAAAAAATTGCTTATCCGAATATTCTAACAAGTTAATCAGTAATGCCGGGCTTAATCTTCTGGAAACTTCTATCCAGTCTCTATTTAATTTTTGGATATGATTAACTAAATCTTCGTACGAATTTATTTTTGGGATATTAGTATTATCAACAAAATTATCTCTTTGCATTGATATTTTTCTCAACGAACCGTCAATAATATGCGAGACTAAGTCTTTAACTGTCCTTCCTTTTATCGGAGACGGTTTCAACCAATCAGAAGTATCTAAACCTTGTAATAGTTTAAGCAATTCTTCTGTTAATCGCGGAAATAAATGTAATGTCTCAATTTGCTTCATATTGTCATAACTTTTTCTGTCTGCTTACGGTTTACGGTATGAAACGTTGCGCATTTTGAAACACAAACTTATCAGCCCGCTAAGCCGTTGATTAAATGTTATTTCGTTCAAATATACCACTATCCGCACAATGTTTTATGACCGCATGTTACCTGCTGTTATTTTGTACTGTCATTATTTAATAGATATTTTGTTGGCACATTGTCTGTCAACCAAACACCATTGTCGGAAATAAAAAAACTCAAACTCGTCATTGTGCATTTGTTCTGCAAGCACTTTAAATACAATTGGTTTTCCATGTCTCTGTCCAACCTTGATTGCAGTTTCTATGTCACTACTTAAATGAACATGTTGTCGGTTTCCTTTATCAAGTCCAGTATTTAAAATTGATTGAACTGATTTTTCGCTTGTACCGTGATACAAAATTTCTGGTGGTTTTTGATTTGCATATCCTAATTCAATATCAACAGAATGTCCTTGGCTTGCTCTTATTTTGTCCAACGTTTGATTAAATGCAAATCGTTTCTTAGAGTTTGTCTCAACGATATAGTTTAAAACTTCTCTGTCAAACTTTATCCCGTAATTATTGGATTTTTCTATGAGTTCTTCAACATCAATCCAACCATTTTTGTCAAGTTGAATACCTATAGTTTCTGGCTTATGTCTCAAAACCAAACTCAAAAACTTGCTAATATGTGTTAGTTGCTTTTTATTAATCATTTTTAATCAAATCACAGTGACTCCAATTTACAAATAGCAAATTGAAAGCTTTATTTATCTCTAAAATCTCGTCTTTTGTTTTTTCATTCCATTGTGAAATGCAAAGTTCTGTAACCTTATCAATATTCTGAACTCCAAAGAAAGTTGTGTTCTCTGTTTTTAATGCAAAACCATTTTTAAGTGCATTTCCATTTATTAGTACTTGTCCAACAGAATTACATTTTAATAAAGATTTCAATTCTTCAAAATCAATTGTCAAGTTCGGTTTACCAATAGTATTTCTTGAGTGACAGTTTTTAAACAATGTTATTTCATCACTTTTTTTACTGTGGTTCTCCCAGATATCTTTAATTCCTAAGAACTCTTTTTCCACAAGATGTTGAGAACTTAAATTCAGGAATTCATTTTGTCGATAATCATCCTCATGAATTTGAATGTCGTAATCTGTTTGTTCTATTGTTGCAGTTGTTTGTGGAAATTCATTCGAAATGGTCGGCAAACTATACCGTAAATCACTCGGATTGATTTTTTCAATTTTTCTCATTTTCAAAACAAGGTTCTTTGTCTTAACAAAATCAACTGAGTTTTCAGGAATTGCTTCTTCAACGATCCAATCGCCACCTTGAATGTGCATTGTGGTTTGTACCGAGAATGTTTCTGGTAATTGGTTTGCTGTCATTTTTGAAACACCAATTGTCTGGTCTTTATTGTTATCAATAAACTGAACCTTAATTTTATTGCTCGCTCCGAATATTTTGTTAATTAATCCCATTGTTTGTTATAGTGAGTCTCGTTAACAATTGCAGGTAACGGTCCTGGCGTATGAAGCTGTGCGGGAGTTGCTCTCCTACTTTATCAGTCCGCCGTTAAAAACTTAAACGAATATAATACTTAGTCACCAAACTACCAAACACCCGCATGCTTTATGACGCCATGTTACAAATTGTGCGCCTAGAATTGCCCTGTTTGTCAAGTTGGTAGTTAAGTTATCCATGAAATGCCAAAACATTTTTTTTGAGGAGGGAAATTCTTATTGCCGGATACGGCAAAATAGGGTTGGTACAAACTTTTTGGTAAGCCTTTGGTGGTGTGTTGGGTTTGTGCAGGCTTACCAATATGTTGTAATAGCGTTTTGGCAATTAGTTTTCAGAAATACAATTACAGACAAAAACAATCAGCTTATTTGATAGGTTTTTAAAAAAATAGTACATTCACAAGCGAATAAATAGAGATATTTATTAAAAATATAAGAAATATAACAACAATAGAATATATACAAACGTTGTATGGCATTTGGAAAACTTACAAATAAACATAAAAGAAGATAAATGAAAAAAAAACTGATTATAGTATTAACTGCAATTATTGCAATTGTGGTTATAAGTGGTTGCCAAATCGCAAATGGCGAAACCAGTACAAATAAAACCGATAAAGTTGTTGGGTTTTGGGAGCATAAAGCTGATAGTGTATGGAAATATATATATGAATTTCGCACTAATGATGACCACACTTTATCCGGGATTGTTCATAGCTATTTTTATGGGATAAAGGATAGTGAAACCCGAATTGAAAAAATAAAAATACTTTTCCCTGAAGTTATATTGCAATTTGGAGCACCATCAAATATGGAGCAAGTTTTTATTATTGATACTGTGAAAAACACAATGATAAGTGAGATAGAATTGCCAGATCAATCAAAAATAAAAATGGTTTATCACAAACTGTCTTCTTCACAAACAGATGGTGTTTTTCCACGCAAATCACAAATAACTGCCTACTCCCCACCTGTATTACTCAACGATAGAATTTCTGTTAAAGATTTGTCAAAAAACAAAAATATTACACAGAGCATTGATAGTGCTATTTCTCAAATTGTCAATAAGGATTATGGGGTGATTTTTTCACTTTTAATTTCACACAAAAACCAACTAATTGTTGAAGAATACTTTTACGATCACGATGTTAATACACTGGAAAATCAAAGTAGTGCGACTAAAAGTATTGTAGCATTATTAACAATGGCTGCAATCGACGATCATTACATTAAGGGACTTGATGAAAATATCAATGCCTATCTGGATTTCAATTCATCACAAGCAATAACTATTCAAAATTTATTATCAATGAAGGCGGGCATGCAGTTAGATGAAGAAGAAGCCTGGCGTTATAGTGATAACAGATTGCATACACTTTTGAATAGGGAAATTATTGATAAACCCGGAACCGTTATGTCATATGACAATGGTATCCCAAATATTCTAAATGCTATAATATTCAATGCAACAAATAAACAGGCTGATCAATATGCAGCTGATAGAATATTCAAAAAAATCGGGATATCTAAATATAACTGGGAAATTGACAAACAAAATGGCTTCCCTGACGGTAGCGGCACACTTCAGTTATCATCAAGAGATATGTTGAAAATTGGATTATTGGTTTTAAATAAAGGTAAATGGGCTGGAAAAATAGTTATAGAAGAGGAAAGCATTAATAAGTTATCAGAGCGTCATACCTGGTTTGACGAATACAAGATGGGTTATGGCTTATTGTGGTGGATCAAGGAAATTGAAGTTAATAATAAACAAAATGAAGTAATATATGCCAGTGGTTCGGGAGGACGATTTATTATTGTAATTCCCGAATTAGAGATTGCTGCCGTATTAACCGGGGGTAATTACGATATGTCTGAGCATTATAAATCATGGGAGCTATTGAAACCACTCATTTCACAAATTGTAAAAAACAGTGACGATTAATATAAAAAACGCCACACAACACACAATATAAAACGTTGAAAACAAAACAAATAAAGAAAAGGGGAAAATTTAAACACTTTTGCGCAGCGGAGTAAATGTGTTTAATGTACGGTTGGTTTTTTTTTAATTGCACGAAGTTCAAAAGAGCGCAGGCAAAAAAATGTTTTTTTGTCATTAAAAACGGAACCAATCAATTAAAAGAAATTCTTTGTCAAAACGAGACAATTTTTCATTAATTATTTCTTTGGCAAAATGAGATGAAGTTTTCAAAATTTACCTTGAATCGCATTATTTGTAACATCCCAATACACGCATTGCGTGTATTACGAATATATGTGTTAAAATGTTGTTCGTTTATTACGTAAAATAATTTAATAAGTATGGAAAAAAT
>JASFMY010000074.1:0-33412 GCA_050117315.1 Ignavibacteria bacterium | reverse complement strand
TTCTTATTTTTCGTCCCTTATTTAATTTAGTTTTTGACACTAATATTCAATATTATTTCCTGAACGATATAATAGTTTATCTATCTTTTCTAATTTTGTTAACACTCTACTTGGTTTTCTCGTCGATTCTATCTCTATCTCTGCAAAACTGAGTTGTCTCATTGTATGATCCTTTTTTTGACCTCAACTTATTAATTTCTTTTCCCTTTTTCTGGGCTTTTTTTAGGTTATGCAAAGATTTCATATATAAAAAGCCATATGATCGGGAGTTTCCAGTTATAGGAATGGATGAATCTCCAAAACAACTAATAAGAGAGACTAAGAAGAAAATCCCTATTGGTAGAGGCAGACTAGCAAGATATGATTATGAGCGATGTGGAGTATATAATATATTTATGGCAAGTGAGCCTTTAGGGGGAAAGAGAATTGTTAAAATTACAGAAAGAAGAACTAAAAAAGATTGGGCTGAATTCATAGAAGATATAGAGAGGCAATACAAGAGTGCAAAAAAAATTACTTTAATAATGGACAATCTTAATACTCATAAAGCGGGCTCACTTTATGAATCTTTTAGTCCGCAGAAAGCAAAAGCATTGTGGGATAGATTTAATTTTGTATTTACTCCTAAGCATGGTAGTTGGTTAAACGTGGCCGAAATTGAATTAAATGTTCTAATCAAACAGTGTTTAAATAGGAGAATCGATAAAATCACAGATGTTATTAAAGAGTCTAACGCGTGGCAAAAGCATAGAAATAATTTGAATGCAAAGATCAATTGGCTATTTAGTTCTGGAGATGCTCGCATTAAATTAAAAAGACTTTATCCGACTCTACTGAATTGACATGACAATAGGGCATCTATGCTTATTACTGCTCCTTCTATATCCAATTTTTCTAACAACTCCGGTATTGCCACAATTTCATTACTCTTATCATTTACTTTCTTTTGACCTATACTGAAACTATTTTCACTTACCCAAACACTTAATATATATAAGCCTTTATTGCCTTTCTGTTTCGGGGATACTCCCTTGACTTTTTTCCCATCTATACAGATTAACTTTTCCTTTATCGTATCTAATAGTAGGTACCCTTCTGATTCTAATATCTTTGATAAACATTACGGTTGTAATACTCTCTTAAATGTATCATGGGATGGTATTCCATTGGGCAACTCTAACAGCGTTTTTAACCATTTATATCTTTGGAGCCCAAATTCTTCCATGTCTCCGAAATTTTCTCCATTACATACTAACGTGCATAAGGCTATAAATAATATATCGCATAACTTGTGCTGACATCGATTTACTACTCGGGGGTCTGTGATTCTACTTAACGCTTTTTCGATTTTGTTTTCTTTTTTTTTGTTGAAAACAAACTTAATTTTTTTTCTATTTTAAACTGACCTCCCTCTTTTTTTTGATACGTTTGCCCTGTGTGTTAATTAGTTTTGTTGCTTTGATAATGGAGAAATACTTAGAAGTTTCAACCAATCTATCGATGTGAAAATTTCGTGATTTAGTTTGGGGTATTACAGAAACTTATATTCAGGATAAACTGACGAAAAGGGTATTCATCTTTTCTTCTCCAACTAGGAATATCATCGATAGCCCATTAGTAAAACTAATAAGGCATTGGTAACTTCTACCGCACTAATTGTCAAAAGTCAGGAAATGTTGAACACGGCTTAAATCTTTCCGTGCTTCTTTGAGGATTATATTTTAAATATGTTCCGACATTATAATCATATAAAATGAATGTCCCTTCTTAGCCGACAAAAAAACTGTTTAAATCATTTTCTTTATTTGAGCAATTGGAAAAACCGGCTACAAGGACCGTAACCAAAACAGCACTTAAAATCGTTTTCATTTATTATTTCCTTTTGAAAGATTCAATATAGTTTTTGGTGAATTCCGACAACACGAGTTTCCCGCTTATCTCGGCACGTTTTTCCAGCAGCTCATCCCAATGTTCTGTTCCTTCCCAGAGGATTTTTTTTAATTGCTGCATTGCTTCAAGGCTGCCGCGCGAGAGTTTATCAATTATTTTTTCAATTTCTTCATCCATTTCTTCGATGGTTTCCAAAACTTTTGTGTACAAGCCTTTTCTTTCAGCCCACTCAGCAGTATGCCAGTCGTAATCAATCGACATTTCGCCGAAAGCTGTATTGCCTATTTTTCTTTTTACGGCAGGTCCCACAACAAACGGCCCTATTCCCAAAGCAAGTTCGCTTAGTTTTACAGATGCTGCTTTTGTTGCTATTGTGTAATCCGCCGCAGAGGCCAGGCCAACTCCACCGCCGACTGTTTTGCCCTGCACTCTTGCAATTATAAATTTTGGGCATTTGCGCATTGCATTCATAAGAAGCGCAAACCCCATAAAAAACTGTTTGCCCGTTTCAAAGTCTTTTATTTCAAGAAGTTCGTCAAACGATGCTCCTGCACAAAAAGCTTTTTTCCCTTCGCTTTTAAGCAGCACTACCGTTACATCTTCGTTTTGGGAGATTTCATTTATTTTATGGGTAATCCCGCTCAATAACTTTCCCGGCAGTGAATTGCTTTTCGGGTGAGAAAATGTAATTACCGCAATGTGTTCATTTATGTTTAATTCTACTTGCCCGTTTTGCACTAATTACTCCATTAAGAAATTAGTTTAGTATCGAGTTGATTTCCGTAATCCCGTCAATTATAAAATCCGGGTTTTCCCTTTTTATTTGCTCCACCGAACGGTAACCGTAAGTTACTCCAACTGTTTTAGCCCCGGCTCCGGTTCCGCAGCGAATATCCATTTCACTATCGCCGACCATCATTGTATTTTTTGTCTCAATATTCAGCTTATTGCAGATAAACATTAACGGTTCCGGCGAAGGTTTATCTTTTATATTCGGTCGCCTCCCCATAATAAGATCAAAATGATGATCTATTTTAAAATGTTTCAAAATTTTATCAGCCTGGTCCTGAACCTTGGTTGTAAGCAGAGCAATTTTATAGTTTTCTGCTTTTAAGTCCCCAATAGTTTTTTCAACACCGGGGTAAAATTCGGATTTATCGATAAATTCAAAATAGTATGATTTATAAATCTTTATAAACTCGTCAAAACTCGGTACTTCAACATCATATCTTTCAAAAATGTCTATAAAATGAAGGCCTATGCATTCATTAAATTTTCCTTCAGAAATGTCATGCCGTATGTTCAGATCTTCAAAAGCTTTTATCATAGAGTAATAAATTGTTTTGTGGGAACTCATTAGTGTGCCGTCTAAATCAAAAACAATAAGCCGAATATGTGAATTGTTCATTTTATTCTTTTTTTATTACACAAGATAATCAATTGAATGAATTTTTATGAATTAATAAACAAACTTTACAATCATAAAATTGCGGAATCGGAAAAAAAAGATTAACTTTGCTATCTTAAATTCTGAAGGCGGGAACTAAAGTTTCAAATAAATAAATAGGAGGTATAATGTCCGTAGTAGATTATAAAAAATATTGTGAAATGCTGGACAATGCAAAGAAAAATAAATTTGCTTATCCTGCCATAAACATTACATCTGAAATTTCAGCCAACGCTTGTTTACAGGCTTTTGCCGAAACAGAATCAGACGGTATAATACAAGTTAGTACCGGCGGCGGACAATTTGCATCAGGACTCGGAGTTAAAGACGCAGCTTTCGGTGCAATTGCACTTGCAAATTTTGTTCATTATGCGGCCGAAAAATATGAAATTAACGTTGCCCTGCATACAGACCATTGCCAGCCGGGGAAAGTTGATTCATTTTTAAAACCTTTGTTCGCCGAATCAAAGAAAAGAGTTGATGCAGGAATGCAACCGCTTTTTAATTCACACATGTTCGACGGCAGTGAACTTCCAATTAAAGAAAACATGGATATTTCGGTTGAACTATTAAAAGAATGCAAAGAGCTTGGAATCATTTTAGAAGTTGAAGCCGGTGTAGTTGGCGGTGAAGAAGACGGTGTTGATAATGAAAATGCTCCGGCAGAAAAATTGTATACCACTCCCGAAGATATGCTTTACGTATACGAAAGACTAAACGAGGTAGGCGGAAGATATATGTTTGCAGCAACATTCGGAAACGTACACGGTGTTTATAAACCGGGTAACGTCGTTCTGAAACCGACAATCTTAAAGGAAGGACAGGATGCAGTTATAGCTAAATATGGTGAAGCGGCATCATTCGACTTGGTATTCCACGGCGGAAGCGGTTCTTCACTTGAAGAAATAAGAGAAACTCTTGATTACGGCGTTATCAAAATGAACGTTGATACGGATACTCAATATGCTTTCTCAAGACCTATTGTTGAACATATGTTTAAAAATTACGACGGCATGCTTAAAATTGACGGCGAAGTTGGAAACAAAAAAATGTACGATCCGCGCAGCTATTTGAAAAAAGCGGAAGAAGGTATGAAGTTAAGAGTTATTCAGGCCGTTAAAGATTTACGCGGAGAAGGGACTACATTAGGGAAGTAAATTCATATACATACTGACGGTTGAAAAAGAGGGAGCTGATTTTTAGCTCCTTTTTATTTTAAATAAATTTTATGGTTCTCTGCCAGTCTCGTTGACGGTGCCAACAATAGAATTAATTACGGTAACAACCGGGCTAAACATAATTCTGCATCGTCATCAGCATAAAATCCGGTGTAATAAATACGATATTCATTTTGATACTTAATAAAATATGGATGAGCTATTGTTACATAATCATTTATAGAATCAGTATAATCAAAGAAAGGCTTGTCGGTTCTTTTTATCCAGTTTATCCCGTCTGTCGAATATGCAAAACCAAAGGCGTCCGGAGCTTGTCCGTTTGTATAAAGCATTATTAAATTTCCATCCTCGTTTAATACTGATGCATCTCTAACGCTGTTATTTTCCCATTCCATTGAGGCATTAAAAATAGGATAGTCATATTTCTCCCAAATAATGCCGTCGTTGGAAACAGCTAAACCTATTCTATAATCATCCCCAAGGAACATGTTTCCAGAATAATATAAGTAATATTTATCATTTAATTCTATGATGGAAGCAGGCATTATGTGGTAATCCCAAATATCTCCTCCTTCAATTATGGGTTGTGAATATTTCGTCCAATATATTCCGTCATCGGATCTTGCTAAGCCAATACCCCATTTCCCATCCGGATCATTAAAACCGGAATAGTATAAAAAGTATTCTGCCCCAATCTTTATTACGGCACCCGGCTGTACTCTTCTTCCGTCCCAATCACCTGAATTACCTTCACTTATAACGGGTTGATTACTATATTTTGTCCAATTTATCCCGTCATCGGAGTGCGCGTAAAAAATAGAACCATATGCATTGGCTGCTAATCCAAAATACCACATTTTAAATTTTCCATCATCATAAATAACTGTAGGTTCCCAAATGCCGTATTGATCTTCACTGTTATTGTGTTTTGTGATAATCGGGTTAGTTGGGTGATCAAACCATTTATCATAATTAAACCAATCGATATAAATAAATAAGTCTCCTGTTCCATTATCTGTTGGAGTTAATGTAATATGTATAGGGGATACTTCGTTTGCCGTAACTTCAATATTTTTTTCACCGTTAAAAATTATTGTTTCATTTGCATCAACCGCTTCAACAATTAATTTCCATGTTCCTATAACAACAGCACTAATTTGTATTTCCAGGTAATTAGTGGTACTGTCTGTAATTTCGGCTTCTTCTTCTATATTTTCGAAACCATCTCTCGTAAGATATATTTTTAGTTTTGATACATCATTTGGGATATTTGTTTTATTTATTGATAAATTTAATGTGCCTTTTTGAGTTGTTGTATCTGAAATATTATTCGAGTTGCATGACATAATAAAAATTAAAAGTACAAATAAAGAGATGTATTTCATAGTAACACCGATATTATGAATATTATTTCGGAAATTAAAATTATTTGTTTTTTATTGCAAGTTAAAAATAATCAATATAGATATTTTATCTTTTAGAATAATCCCATGAAAAAAGTTTTGTTTCTCAGTTTTTATTGGCCGCCTTCTGGAAAAGCATCGCATCACTGGCCTTTGAAAATGGTTAAATACTTACCTCGGCATAACTGGCAGCCTACAATTTTAACAGTTAAAGAAGATACTTTTACCAAAAGTGATCTGGAATTGTTAAAGGAAGTTGATCCAGAATTAAAAGTTATCCATACTGACTTTTGGGATCCGTTTATTTTATATAAAAAGCTATTGGGGAAAAAAGAAGATCAGTCTTTAGTTGCTTCGGAGTCTATTTCAAAAATAAACAAGAGCTTTGCTCAAAAATTTTCTATTTGGCTTAGAATGAATTTCTTTATTCCTGATGCTAGAATTGGCTGGTATTTCCCGGGTTTAAGAGAAGCATCAAAATTATTGAGAGAAGAAAGGTATGATGCGATAGTTTCAAACGGTCCCCCGCATTCTACACACTTACTTGCAGAAAGATTAAGCAGAAAATTCAACATCCCACTCGTATCGGTTTTTATTGATCCCTGGGTTGATATTGCATATTACAAAGGCCAGCAAAGAAGTAAAATTACAAAATATATTGACAATAGTTTTGAGAGAAAAATAATCAAAAATTCCAACAAGCTTGTTTTTGTAACGAACTCAATGAAAGAGTACTTTTATAATAAGTACCCAGGTACTGAGGAAAAATCTAGCGTTCTTCATTGGGGTTATAACGAAGAGGATTTTGAAAATGTTGAAATAGTAAAAAATGACGGTGAAGTACTTTTGCATGCCGGAAATATTTTTGATTTTCAAAATCCGGTTAACCTTTGGAGGACAGTTAAAAGAGAAATCGAAAACGGGAGAAAGTTAAAAATTAGATTTGTTGGAACAGTAAGTCCCGCAGTAAAAAAATCAATTGAAGAGTTCGGGCTTTCGGAATACACAGAATATAAGGGGTATCTTCCATATAAAGACGTAATTAAAGAAGTTATGAGTGCAGATTATTTGTTAGTCTGTGCAACTGAACCTAGGCACACTCCTGGAAAGCTTTTTGAATACTTGAGAGCACGCAAACCTATTATAGCTTTCGCGGATAACAATAGGGATGTAAAGCGAATGATAGAAGAATCAAACTCTGGAATGGTTTTCAGGTATGATGAGAATCCCTCGTCTTTTTTCAATAATTCAAATGAATTGAAATGTGAAAAAGAAATTACAAAGAAATATGAAAGAAAGAATATCGCAATTAAATTAGCAGGAATTCTAAATAACATAAAGTAAATCAAGTTGAATGAAAATACTATTTGACCATCAAGCATTTACAATTCAAAATTATGGTGGAGTTTCCCGTTACTTTGCTCAAATCATTAATGGGTTACCGAATAAAAATGTTGTTTCAAATTTGTCGTTAAAATATTCCAATAATATTTATTTGGAAAACAGCAAACACGGTTCTAAAAATTTTTTCAAAAAAAATGAATTTAAAGGGAAAAAACATTTACAGAATAAATTGAATAAGATACATACACTAAATGTAATAAAAGCAAATTCATTTGATGTATTTCATCCAACATACTTTGACCCTTATTTTATTGACAAATTAAAAGGTAAGCCATTTGTAATTACAGTCCATGATATGATCCATGAAAAATATTCCGAATATTTTCACTTTTACGAAAACATTTCAAGGGCAAAAAAAAAATGTGTTGAAATGGCTGACGCTGTGATTGCTGTTTCACAAAATACTAAAGAAGACTTGATTAAATATTTTGGAACAGATGAAAAAAAGGTATATGTAATTTATCACGGAAATTCTTTGAAGAACAATATTGCTGGAAGAGTTACCAATATCAAACTTCCAGACAAATATCTTTTATTTGTAGGTCGACGAGATAAATACAAAAACTTTACTGGATTAATTGAAGAGGCGCAAAAAGTTTTATTTGAAAGAAAGGATTTGTTTTTAATTTGTGCAGGTGGAGGAAAGTTTTCAAACTCTGAAATTAATTTATTAAAAGAATGTAAAGTTTACGAGAAGGTGATATATCTTGAAGTTAATGATATGATGCTTTCCAGTTTATATAAAAATGCAGTGGCTTTTATTTTTCCATCATTGTATGAGGGATTTGGTATTCCGGTTTTAGAAGCTTTCGGAAATGGTTGTCCAGTAATTTTGGCAAATTGTAGCTCACTTCCTGAAGTTGGTGGAAATGCCGCATTGTATTTTGATCCCAATGATAAAGGAAAATTGGGATCCGCAATTCTACGTGTATTAAGCGATGATATCATTAGAGGTCAGTTGATTTCGAATGGTTATGAAAGACTAAAAAATTTTTCGTGGGAGAAAGCAGTTGAAAGAACTATTGAGGTCTATAAAAAAGTACTTCATCATGTTTGAAATTGAAATACCACATTATCAATTGTTGTTTTTTAATATGTTCATTATTCTCCAGTAAATACGTTCGTATAGACTCTGATCAAAAAAAGTTCTCATGCTATTCAATATATTTGTATCAGGCTGAATATTTCTATTAAAATTATCCGGTATTTCAGAGTTATCTAACTTAACAAGGTATTTTTTTGTTGAGGTACTGTGTCGTCCTGAATAATCATTTCCGATATTTTGAATTTTCGATTTAAGAGGGTAAAGGCAGTAAGCATTATTTTTAAAGTGTGCATATGCCCATCTTATAGCCCATGAGTCTATTTCTCCTTTCATTTGTTTATTCAACATTTTTGTTAAGTCATTGCCGCCTTTGTTAAAATCGGCTTGAGCTTTTTTATCGGTTATAAATTTATCAAAATCACTTATTTCCCAATCAACTTTTTCCCATCTGTTTCTCCATGTCCCCCATCCCCAAGATGAAGCACGAGGTGAGAGAAAAATGTTTTCATTATAATAGTTGGGAAATGATATTGGATATGAATACCCGGATATTGAAAATATTTTTTGATCTTCTTTAAAGTTTTCTAAAGCTTTGTTCATAAAAGATAAAAAGTATTTTGAACTCACAAGATCGTCTTCAACAATAATAGCTTTGTCGTAGTTTTTTAAAACTTCTGTAACTCCTTGAATAATAGAGTTTGCCAGCCCTAAATTTTTATCTCTTTCAATAATATTAACTGATTTGAAGCCGGAGACTGAATTAATAATTCCTCTTACTTTAGAAATGTCATCTTGCGACGAATCATTTTCTTTTGGACCGTCTGCATAAATATATAAGAGTGAATTATCCGCAAACTCATTTTGGATTAAAGATGATATTGTTTTTTGAGTGTGCTTGGGTCTGTTGTATACAAATAGTACTATAGGTGCATAAGGATTTTCCATGTATTATTAAATCATTGATTTAAAGAATAGTGTATTAAATGTTTTTGCAAAAAAAGCGTATTTGTTTGATTTTAACAGTTTGTTTAAATTTCCGTTTAAAATCTTATCCAGTGAGGATTCAATTGCTTCAACAAGTATAACATTAGGGCGGTATTTCATAAAATCCATCGATTGTAAAATTGGCAGTTCAAACCCCTCCACATCAATGGTTAAAAAATCAATATTGGTATCTTGAGGAAGATATGAATCGAAAATACTATTCAATGATTGAGTTGAGAGCCTCACAGTATTTACTAATTTGTAGTAACCTTCTTCAATGCGTTTGTCTGATATTTCTTTTGAAAATGTATTTAGTGCTGGGTCATCAAAAATATAGTATTCCAGAGTTTCATTCTTGTCTGAAACTGGGATTTCAAGGTTTATATCTCTTGGTCTAAATTTATCGAATAGTTTCATGCTGCCCGGTGTGGCGTCTATATTTATTCCCCGCCAGCCTAACTTATAAAAGTGATATGTGTTTGAAAATCTTTTAGGGTGATGAGCTCCAACATCAACATAAAAGCCTTCATTCCGCCTAGCAAAAAATTTCCTTAAAATTAAATCTTCTCCTTCTTGTGAAAAAGTTTTTTGGGCATATAAACTACCGCAATTAAAGATTTTTGTTTGAAGGTTCTTCCTGATTTTTTTTGGTATTATTTCTCTAACTTTTTTAATCATGACCTCAAATTATAACTTGATTTAATTTTGTTAAACATTTTTTTCATCTGTATGATTTCATCCTTCTTAAAAAAACCTGTTAGCAGAATTATTGTCGGATATAGCATGATAATAACGGATTTAATAATTATATTTACCAACAAACTATAATTACTGAAAAATTCCGCTAGGAAATATAATAAGAAAGTTACAATTACTATTTTTACTAGTCGTACATATTCAAAATTAATTTTATAATATTTATTAGATGTTATTGTAGTTAATACCAACAGAATAACAAAAGCAATTAAAGTATTTAATGCAGCTCCAATCATTCCTAAGTGTGGAATCAACACAAAGTTTAATGCTATGTTCAACAATGAGCAGATGGCGAATATTACTGCAAGAGTGTTTGTTTTTCCTGTTAAATATAAAGCTAACATGGTTACAAGGCTTACTCCAAATATACAGTATGACAATGTTAATAGCGGAACAACTTCGTAAGCCGGATAATAAGAAGAATCTAATGCAAAAATCTGTATAACTTCTTTGCCGAATACAGAAAGCGCAAGCCCACCCCAAAACAAAACAAAAGAGAAGAAAGTTAGAATTTTTGAATAAAATAATTTGTCGCCTTCTTGTTTATAGAATTTATATGCTAATGGCATAAGTGTTAAATTAAAGGGAACTATAAAAAACATATTAAGTATCCCCGCTGTTTTGTAACCGAGTTCATACAAGCCTAAAGTAGAATAGTTGGTTAACAATTTTAGAACATACCTGTCGCTCCAGTTTAGAAAGTTCATCGCTAAAGTGCTAAATATCAAAGGGATTCCGAATTTAAGAGATTCTTTAACTAAGTCCTTTTCAAAATGAAATATTATTTGATTTCTTAAGTAAGGAACAATAATCAACAGTGAAATTATTTCACTTGCCAAATTTGAGTATAAAATTCCATTTATCCCCTTGTTTTGAAACGCAACGAGGTAAACAGTTAAAGTTATGTTAACAACAAGCTTTGCAATACCTGTAATTGTATATTGAGTCGATTTTTCATCTGCTCTGAGCTTGTTGAGAAGAAACGTATTGATACACGTTACGGCAATAATAAAAATACAAATGTTTAGATAACTATAAAAAATATCACGTTGATGAAACAAATCAGCAAAGTAAACCAGAAAAATTTTGCCAAAGGTGATTATAAGCAAAGCGATTACTACTATTATTGAGAGCAATGTAAAAAAAATAGATTTACGTTTTTCTCTGTATTCTTCAATATTACTGTATCTAATTATTGCCTGACCTTGTCCAAGTGTCAAACCTTGTGAAAGAATTATTATTGTTACGAGTAGAATACCAAGCTGCCCGTACTTTTCTGTTGACAAGTATTTTGTATAGAGAGGGACTAAAATTATTCCAGATGCTTTTTGAGCAATATTGCTGATACCGTAAGCAAGAGTGTGCTTTAAAAAATATTTTACATTCTCTTGCATTTATTATTCTGGTTTTACGCTGGCAGTTTTGTTATTAAAAATAAAACTCAATATCAGTAATACTATTGTTAGTGAGCTTAACGTTAATGAAATATACTTGGAATAAATAAAGGAAACTGGTGCATATTCAAATTTAACTTTATGATTTCCTTCAGGGACAATAATTCCTCTAAAACCGTGATTGGTTTTATATATTTTTGTTTCGTTATCATCTACATAAGCTTTCCAGCCATTCGGGTAAAAAGTATCACCCAGGAACAAGAAATTATTTCCTGTCGCTTTTACGTTTAGATTGATTATCTCATCATTGTAATCATCGATATTAACAAAAGCATTACTGTCTGGTTTGTCGATTTTCAAATCAGACTCTTCAACAAAAGCAACCTTCCGGGGATCAAATGAATTGCTTTTTACTTTATTCAATATATCTATTGAAGGGCTTATACTCACGCTATCTACAAAATATGTCCTTGGTAAACTAGAAATGTTTTCGTAAACAAATTCATTATCATTTTTATTTAATAATTTCAAATTAGGCAAGTTTGTTTCCCGGCCGGTTATAATATACTTGACATTAAGCATATTCCACATCGTTGCGTTTACAGGACCTACTACATCAATATAATCCTGGTATGTTCTTGGCTTTATTGCTGAATACCCATATAAGTCATCCACAAAAAAATGTGCGTTAAAATTTGAATTCCTATTTAATGAACCGAGGCTGCCGTCCTGCTTAAGATTCAATAATCTAAATGGATTGTTGTTTTTTTGCTGCTCAATAAAAGTTAAATATGAAGGTTTAGTAAATAGGTTTTCAGTGTTTTGATTTTCATTGTACTTAGCGCCCCTGTTGTTGATTCTTCCCAAATCCATGCAGGAAAGAACAATTACAATAAGTACGAGAAAATTAGCACTCAATTTTGATTTAAAATATGCCGTAAAAGCCCAGAACGAAACCGAAAGAATAAAAAGGGCCACAAGTAAATCATTTAAAAACATCTCCGCGATATATTCGGATAAAGCAGTGAATTGCTGTGTGTATTGAGGATGAGATGCCCTTAGCCCGGCAGCAAAATCAGTTACCCTTGACACAAACCAACTTGATATAGCACCGTTCAACAAAAATGATAAAACCAATGAAATAGAAAAACCGTAAGCCAAATATTTTATCAAATCAATTTGTTTCTCATTATTACTTTTTCTTAAATCAATTATACTTTTAACTCCGAAAGCTGCTAAAAGCGGGAAACTAAGCTGAACAAGCACTAGTATCATCGAAGGAACCCTAAACTTATCAAAGAAGGGGAAGTAGTTAAACATTAGGTCATAAACTATCGGTAATGTTCTGCCAAAAGATATAAACAGCGATATAATAATTAATGTTGTTAAATATTTTATGAAAGGTTTTTTCCAGTTAAAGTAAATACCCAATAGTCCCAGCACGAAAATTAATATTCCCATATACATGGGGAGATCGACAGAATTCATTTGTCCAAAGTAAGTATTAACTTCTATTTCACGTCCGTTGGTTAATGGTCCACTATATTTTGAATTTCCGAATCCATAATATGACGGAACGATAAATGTCATAATCTCTTGAGGCGAAAAAGACCAATTCGTTGCGTATTGATAAAAGTCGGAATCTATATTTTTAGATTTTGGTTCACTCTCTTTTTCAACTATACTTCCACTTCCGCGCGTTGAATAAGGATTGTAATTATATATTTGCGTTAAGCTGTCACTCTGGATTAATAACGCAATAATCAAAGCTCCTGCAAATGCCAAGCTCGATTTTATAATATTCTGAATTTGTTGTTTGTTTTTGTTTATCAGCAATCTTATCAAATAAAACAAATAATAAATAAAAATTGCAAAAAGCATATAGAATATTATTTGAACATGAAATCCTTGTATTGATAACTGCAGAGCAATAATGAGAATTGCAAAATCCCTGAGTTTTATTTTTTCCTGGAATCTTAAAAGTATCAAAAATATTATTGGATAAAATGCAAGCGTAACTAATTTTGTAACATGTCCAATAAACAAAAATAATATTATGCCGGTACTCAAAGAGGTGGTAATTCCTCCAAATAAACTAATAAGCTTGTCTTTTGTTAGATGGTTTATATATAAATAACTTGTGAAAGCCAGCAGAATTAAATAAAAGGACCACTTAGCATAATCAACAGAAAACGGAATCATAAACAAATCGCGTAAGGATCTAATTCCAACATACATTAAATTAAACCATTTGTAACCTACTACAATACCGTGAGCAGGCATACCGCAAAAAATATGAGGATACCAAAGCGTGTAGCCATCCTTTTCTTTATCTAAATAAGATGCTACACTTTTAGAAGTAATAATATCGCCTGACTCAAAAGTCTTGCCGCCAAAATACATGGGAGAAAAATATATTAGAAATATCAAAAGTATAATCCCGATAACGGCAACTGTTTGATATTTCGGGGGGATGTATTTATCAATTGAAAACTCGTTTAGGAAACCTGGTTTCTGTTCTTTCTTTTGTTGTCTTTTTTTTGATTTTGCCATTTTATTTTCGGGTAATTTTTATTTTTGAGTTAGCTCAATTAAACCGTCTGTAAATTTCTGCCAGGAAAATTTATCTAATTCTTTTTTTACATTTTCAACAAATACTTGTTCTTTGTTTTCATCGTAAAATTTTATAATTTTTTCTGCCAATTGCGCGGGATTATTGCTTTCAATAAGATAACCCGTTTCACCATTTTTAATTACTTCCGACAACCCGCCGACGTTTGTTGCAATAATCGGTTTTTCAAAGTTATTGGCAATTTGTACTATCCCGCTTTGTGTTGCATCTTTATAAGGCAGAACCACAACATCTGCTGCTGAAAAATAATATTTAACTTCGCTTGTCGGGATAAAATCGTTATATAAATATAATTGATCTTCTACTTTTTTTTCTTTTATTAAATCCCTGTACTTTTGTTCGTCGTCATAAAACTCGCCGGCAACTAAAATGCCTATATCTGTTTTGCCTTTTTTCTTTAACACAGCCGCTGCTTCAATAAGAGTATCCAGCCCTTTATATTTCCTGATGAAACCGAAAAACAGGATTACTTTTTCCCTGGCTGTTTTAAGCTTTTCCCTGGCTGTTTTTTTATCAACACCGGTACCGAAATTTGAATAAACAGGATGAAACAATAAAGAATATTTTGCATTTGCTTTGATTGTAAGCAAATCTTTTTTTACCGAGCCCGACATTAAAACAAAGTAATCCACGTTATTAAAAAAGTATTTTGTTAAAGCAACATCGCCCGGTCTTTTTTCATGCGGGATAACGTTATCGCAAATCACGAGCGCGTTGGTTCTCTTATTGTTCTTTACTATTCTTGTTATAAGCCCGAAACACGGTGCGAAGAAAGGCATCCAGTATTTAAAGATCAATAAATCCGGGGCATCCTTTTGAATTTTTTTCGCAACGGAATACCAGTTTAGCGGGTTAATAGAATCAACCAAAACCTTGCTCGGGATTTTTTCAACAGTGTCCCCGGACTCAAGCTGTGACTTGCCCGGAAACAGTAACGACGGATACTGCCTTTTGAAAGTAATAACCTTTACTTCGTGTTCTTTCGATAATTCGTTATAAAGAAGCCCGTTGAAATGTGCGATACCTCCTCTTAACGGATAAGCTGTTGAAAGAATTGTTATTTTCATATTCCGAGAAACTTTTGAATTGTATCCAATACTTTAACAGGTTTAATGAAATTCATGCACTGGTATTCATCATTTGTGCACCGGGGTTGGTAAAAACACTTGCATTCTTTTGTCGGTTCAATTATTTCACCCAGTCCGAAAAGTTCAAACTCATGTTTGTTGAAAATATTATTGAAGAGAACTATCTTTTTTTTGAGTGCAAGCGTAATGTGCATTGCCATTGTTACACCGGTTACAACCAAATCGCATTGGTTCATAAGATTAATGAATTTTTGTAAATGGAAATACCCAAAATAAACTGCGCCGGTATTTTCGGATAAATATTTATTTCTTTCGTCTTCTATTTTTCCGCCAAGCAGAACAACTTCGCAGCCCTTATCTATTAAATTATTAATCAGTTCAATCCAGTATTCGTTTGGCCAGAGCCTGGAAGTCCATCTTCCGCCGCAGCCTGTGTTTAGCCCGATAATTTTTTTTGATCTGTCTAATTCCCAGTCGTTTTTATATTCGTCAAATGAGTCAAGTATATATTTTTCACCGTTATAATCAAAACCGCAAACCTCGAAAACTTCATCCATGTAATTTCTTGTATTTACTTTGCTCAGCGTATCGAATATTCCCGTCAGATATTTATGCTCAGCATCTTTATCAGCCGGGTAAGGCTTACCGTCTTTAAGTATAAAACCTTTTTTCACTTTTGAATTGATGTTATTCAGCAGTGCACAGGCTTCTTTATCTTTGTCAAGGTTTATGGATAAATCAAATTCAATTGACTGCAGGTAAATTAATACATCTGCTGTAGGCTGCAGCACTTCGTCAACCGAAGCAGGTATTACCTCCGGTGAAAGCGTAAGCCAATAAACTCTCGCATCCGGGTGTTCTTTTTTAAGCCTTGTTAAAATGGGTGTAGTTCTTATAACATCACCCGTAGCACCGAGTTTGATGATTAAAATTTTATAACCGGCTTTTTCATAATACTCGCAATCAGACCCGTCGTTTTCTTTGCAGTGAACGTTGTAGTTTTTATGAGGCTTGCAAGGAATATCCCCTCTAAAATACCGGCAGTCAAATTTTATGTCTTTGAATTCAATCATATTTTTGATAAGCGGGTTTTAGGTTGGGTTATTTTTTATCTTTAATTAAATATTCACTGTCGTCTTTGTTTTGGTGTACAATGATTTCGCCAATCAGTCCGATTGAAAAAAATTGTATACCGACGATTATTAAAAGTATTCCCAAAAACAAAAGCGGCCTATTGCTTATATATTTCCCGAAGTACAATTTTTCAAAAGTTAAATAACCGCTCACAATCAAACCTAGAAAAAAAGATAAAGCTCCCATCAACCCGAACAAATGCATAGGCCTTCTATTATAACGGGTTGTAAATAATACGGTAATTAAATCAACAAAGCCTTTGAAGAATCTTGAAATGCCGTACTTGGTTTTACCGTACCTTCTTGGAGAATGTTTAACTGCAATCTCCGAAACCGAGAATCCTTTCCAGTCTGCAAGCACAGGGATATACCTGTGAAGTTCACCGTAGAGAGTTACGTTTTTTACAACTTCGCGCCTATATGCTTTTAGCCCGCAGTTAAAATCATGAATTTTAATCCCGGTCATTAATTTTGTAATGTAGTTAAAGAATTTTGAAGAATGCTTTTTAATAAACGGGTCTTTTCTTTTCTTCTTCCATCCAGATACAAGGTCGAAACCTTCGTTTAGTTTTTTCAGTAAATTGGGAATTTCAGCGGGGTCATCCTGTAGATCAGCATCCATTGTAATAACCGCATCGCCTGTTACGTTTTTAAAACCAACCTGAAGTGCAGCAGCTTTGCCGTAATTTTTCCTGAAACTTATGTAATTTATTTTTTTGTCTTCCCTGCAAAGCTCTCTTATTACTTGAAGCGATTTATCAGTACTTCCGTCGTCCACAAATAAAATTTCATAATCTGAATTAATTGAATTTACGGATTTCTTAGTTTCTATATACAGCGGTCTAAGTGACTCTTCCTCGTTATAGAGAGGAACTAAAACTGATACTTTCTTGAAATTTGTTTTCTCGGGGGTTTGTTTTTGCTTGTTCTTGTTATAATATCTTTTTCTATAATAATATTTCTTCTTTCTCGGTTGTGATTCATTCTTAGCTTTAGGGGGATTTTCAGTGTTATTCATTATCTCTAATTAATTCCTCTCATCTAAAAAAATAGGAATTAAAGTTAATGCAATAAACCCCTAAAATCAATTTGAAGAGTTCATTAATATTGTTAAGTTAATTAGTATTTCGTTTTTTTTTAACCTAAATTTTCGATAAATGGGCGCAATAGTTTATTGGACATTAATTAGAATCGCTATTTTAATTCCGATTCTTTGGTTAGCGATTGAGTGGATGGACTATAAATTTTGGTGGACTATAAGCATTATGGCGGTTTACGGGGTGGTTATATACCCGGCATATCTCCAATACAAAATTTTTAGAGATAAGAATAAGGAAATAATTTTTGATACACTTTGTTCCTCGTGTAAAAGTTTTGATGAAACTGCCGTGATTTGTATGAAATACGATGAACATCCGAAAGTTGATTATATTCCCTGTGAAGGATCAGACTGGGAGCCGAAAGGATGAATTGAATATGGAAAATGAAAAATTGAAAAAAATTGAAAAATTAGATCTTGAATTCTGTACAGAATGCGGGAAATCACTTGATGATTTTGATATTGTTGGTATAGATAACAGCTTTGAAGCATTACTAAAACAATTTGAACAATGCAGAAAAAACGGCAGGTTCAAAGGAGATATATGTTCTAAACTTTTTATAGCAAACCAAACATTTGATTCTACCGAGGATTTATCGAATTAGAAAAAATTTTCAATGCTTCTATGAAACGGGGCCCCGGCCTAAAAAACAAATCGGGATTAACCAAAACAACATTATCATTTTTAACGGCATCCAAATTTTTCCATTCCGGGTATGCATTTTTAATCTCATCTTTGGCTTCGGGATTTTCGGAAGCATAAAAAATATAATCAGGGTTTCTTTTTATTACTTCTTCCCTGTTGAATACCGGGTAGTTTATATTAATATCATGTGTGATATTTATTGAGTTTGTAAACTTGATAAATTCATTTATAAAAGTATTTTCACCGGCCAGCATAATAGGTTTTAACGAGACTAAAAACATAATTTCATTTTTTTTGCCGCTGTCTCTTGATTTTATAGAATTAACTTTGTTGTCCCATAGCTTAACAAATGAGCCGGCAGTTTTTTCTTTATCAAAAATCTTCCCCATATCTGCAAATGTCTTTTTTATGCCTTCGTAGTTCCTGGGATTTGAGATAAATACTTTAAAGCCGAGCTGCAATAATTTATCATAAGTACTTTTGTTGTTTCCTTCAACAGTTATAAAAATTAAATCCGGTTTTAGAGTAATTATTTTTTCGAAATTAACGGTTAACATATCCCCAACTTTTTCCACAATATTAGCCGCTTCGGGGTAATTGCAGTATGAAGTATTGCCTATTAGTTTATCTTCAACTCCTAAAACATAAATCATTTCGGTTAGATTTGGCGCCAGCGTAATTACTCTTTGCGGAATCTGCTCAATAGTTATTTCATTTCCAAAGTCATCCGTTATCTTTTTTCCCGGAAAAGAACCAGAATTTATTTTCGAAATGAAGGCAAATAAAAAGATAATTAGTAAAAGGATTTTTGAATATCTCATAACACATTCTTTTTTATAAAATTATTGTGACAAAATAAACAAAGAAATCGAAGTAAAAAAGTGTGCAGAATATTCCGTGATGCGAAAAATTTTCGCAGCTGAAAATTTATAAGGTAAAATATTAGCCTATTTTACCAATAATTCTTGGGCATATAAATTGCTAATTTCCTAGGAATCGATTAAAGTTACGGATTAAAATGAACAAGAAATGCAGTTTAATTAAATTTTGTGAATTAATAAAAGCCTATGAAATCCATTATAGAGGAGTTTTATTATGAAAAGAATACTACAACTTCTACCGGTTGTTTTTATTTTAATAATTCTTTTCCATTCCGAAGTTCTTGCTGTCGGTTCATTATTTTCCAGGCCCCGCTGGAGCAATGTTACTTATGAAAAGATGTGGATAAAAAACATTTTAACCGATGTTGAAATAAACAACCAAATAGCAATAACCCACCAGGATCAAACTTTTTATAACGAATCAAATGAATCAGTGGAAGCAATTTTTGTTTTTCCTCTCCCGGAAAACGCAACCATTACTGAAATGATATACTGGGTAAACGGTAACCGGTTTGTTGCAGATATCCGTGAGCGACAGGAGGCAGTTAACGAATACAATCAGAAACTGCAGCAGTGGCTTGATCCTGCTTTGCTTGAATACCTGGGAGACAATTTATTCAGGCTGAGCATTGTTCCTATTGATCCTTTAAGCGAAGTGCGTGTTGAGATAACTTATGCCGAGCCGCTATTTTATGAATTCGGAAAAATTAATTATACGCTGCCGTTGAATACTCTTGATTTATCGTCACAGCCTCTTGAAGAAGTAATGGTGGAAATTGACGCAGTCGCGGATTTCCCTTTTAAGACCTTTTATTCGCCGTCTCATGAAAATTCAACAGCTCTTCAGATTACTCAAATAAGTGATAAAGAATACAGTCTTTTTTACGGCGATGAAAACTACTACCCGGATACGGATCTTTTTGTGGAGTTCGAATTGGAAAAAGGAAATATCGATTTTACGCTTGCTACTTATACTCCTTCGGAAGAAGATTCAATTGGCGAAGATAGCTTTTATGCCCTTTGGGTAAACCCGCCGTTTGAAGAAGACCAAGAACAGGTTATTCCGCAAAGCATAATTTTTACTGCAGATGTTTCTTCAAGTATGGAAGGAACAAGGCTTGACCAGCTTAAAAGTGCATTGGCCGGTTTTGTTGAGCTGCTCGGGGCGGACGACAGATTTAACATTGTTACTTTCGGAACATTTGTAAATAAATTTTCAGAAAATTTTATATATGCGAATTCAGATAACAAAAGCCGGGCGCTTAATTATATTAACCAGTTAAGCGCATTGGGATTGACGAATATATCAGAAGCGCTTAACGAATCGCTTAATCAATCCTTTGACGATCAGTTTTACAACAGTATAGTATTTTTAACAGACGGAAATCCAACCTGGGGGCAGACATCCCAGGATTCAATTTTAGCCGGTCTGGAAATAAATAATACTAACAATGTCAGAATTTTTTCCTTTGGAATAGGTGATGAAATAAGCAAAGCATTATTGACGGAAATCTCGGAAAACAACCGAGGTTATGCAACATTCATAGAATCCGATGACAGCATCTCCACGGTTGTGGGCGAGCTTTTTTTACGAATATCAAAACCGGTTTTAACATCTATTAATATTGATCTCGGCGGGTTGTACGCATGGGATATTTTTCCGGCAACCCCAACAGATTTGTTTTTCGGAACTCAGCAGATTTATCTCGGGAAATATAGAAACGGCGGATTATTCAATGTGGAGCTTAGCGGCAAATTAGAGAATTCCGATTTTTCCAAGTCACAGAGTTTGTTTTTTCCTGATACAATAGGCGGACACCGCTTTGTGCCGCGTCTTTGGGCAAAAGAAAAAATAAATGAGATTCTTAACCTAATAGAAATCTTCGGCGAAACGGATGAACTTGTAAACCAGGTCATTGAACTTAGCCTTATGTTTCAGATACTTACGCCTTACACTGCATTTTATGCTGATGATGACGATGACCCCACCACAAGTATTGATGATGATCCAAGTTTACCTGATGAATTTGAACTGAAGCAGAATTATCCGAACCCGTTTAATCCTTCAACCACAATAGAATACACCATACCTATATCCCAATCTCTGGTTGGAGTTACATTGAAAATTTACAACACCCTCGGACAGCTTGTTAAAGTACTTGTAAATACTAACCAGGCAAATGGTACCTATACAGTAGTGTGGAAGGGTCTGGATTCACAGGGCAATCAAATGCCAAGTGGAATTTATTTTTATGTACTACAGTCAGGTGATGTGAAAATTACGAAGAAAATGATCCTCTTACGTTAAATGAAGCTACGAAGCACTGGTGTTGCTAAAATAGATATCAGGCAATTAAAGAGGTAATATTATGAAGAACATATTTATTCTAATGATTCTCCTTTTAATGAGCGAGCAAAAGATGTTTTCTCAAGGATTATTCACTGTAACTACAAACAAAACAAATTATTCATATGGTGAAATAATAGAAGTAGAAGTAAGCATATATAATAATACTGATTCAACTATTCTTTTCCATCCTGAATGTGTTTATCCGGTGTGGGTAAGGATAAAAGGGGTAGAATTTATTGAAATTCACTCACTTGCAGATTGGTGCGAAAGATATTTGACAAAAGGGGAACGAGAAACTTGGACATATCAGTTAAATCCCTCCACACTTGGATTTCCTGTTTCAGATGGTGAACAAATTATTTACGGTTCTGGATACTCTCATTTAGATTCTGTTAAGATTACGGCTCCTAAATATTATGGTGGAATAATAGAGGTAAAATATGATTACGTTTTTGAAAAAGAAAAGCGGGATAATTTTTTTAACAGTTTAAATGCTTCGGTAATAAAGAGAGATACGATTGAAGATATTCAAAAAATAGATGAACTGTGGTCTATTAAAGACAAAAGTATAGATAGTTTAGTATATGAACAAAACAGAAGTCAAGATAGATTTGGGTATGTTGATACTTACCGGCTTTTTGAACAAGGGAATAAGGTTGTCACTTCAATAGACAAAAAAGAATCGATTCCAAATTCATATATCTTAATGAATAATTACCCAAATCCTTTTAATCCTTCAACAAATATTGAATATACGTTGCCCACTGCAAAAGCTGAATATAATGTTTCATTAAAAATATATAATTCACTTGGACAATTGGTCTGTGTACTTGTTAACACTGATCAAACTGCCGGTACATATAAAGTTGTATGGGACGGCAGGGATTCAAACGGCAATAAGATGCCGAGCGGAATTTATTTTTATGTGTTGAAAGCAGGAGATGTAAAACTAACTAAAAAAATGATTCTCCTTCGCTAAAAGGCAGCTACGGAGAACAGGTTCTCCTCCGTTGAGATGAAGCTGCGAAGTACAAGTCCTTTTGCGTTGAGATGAAACTACGAAGGACGAATGCTGCTGAAATAAATGAGGGGTTAGCCTTCAAGGTTTATAAACGCCTTGAAGGTTTTAATAACGGTTTACTAAAAAACATAAACTAAGGATATAAAATGAAAAAGCTAAAGAAATTATGGTTGGTGTGCTTGATACTTTGTACTTCATATTTATATTCTAACACTCTTTCCGATTCATCATATTATCCCATGAAATTGGGAAGTGAATGGGAGTTCTACTCGGATTTCGATCCTCATTCCGATATTATTGTCGACACCTTACGAAGTAACGGAATTTTATATTACGGTTTTTCCCGCTCTATGTCAGAAACCGATTATTGGCTGCGTGAAAAGAATAATAGAGTTTATTGTTTAAATGAAGCAGACATCACTGAATTTTTATTATTTGATTTTACAATTGATATAGGTGATAGTATAGAACTTCCTTCGGGTTATGAATGCTCATTTAGAGAAAAAATATTTCTTGTAAATAAAAGCGACACAGTTGTTACACCAGCCGGTACTTTTTATAATTGTTACCATTTTAAACATCAAAAAAATTGTTATGATGCCGGTATTCACGATTCCTGGTTTGCAAAAGGTGTCGGTAAAGTTAAATATGTAGCAGAATACATTGTAGGGACAACAGGTTTTTTTCTTAGTAAATATTCAACAATAACATCAACTGATGAGAGTTATAGCAATAATATTGATAACTCGTTTCGGTTATTTCAGAATTATCCAAATCCTTTTAATCCGTCCACTAAGATTGAATATACGTTGCCCTCTGCTAAAGCTGAATATAATGTTTCGTTAAAAATATATAATTTACTTGGACAGTTGGTCTGTGTACTTGTTAATACCAGTCAAATTGCCGGTACATATATAGTTGTATGGGACAGCAGGGATTCAAAGGGCAATAAGATGCCAAGCGGCATTTACTTTTATGTGTTGAAAGCAGGCAATGTCAAAATTACAAAGAAGATGTTGCTGCTGAAATAACTCTATTTCCTTATAGATAAAAAAGGTGAACCATGAAAAGAATAATTATAATCACTTATCTTTTGGCTTTTTTTTCTTCATCTTCATTTTGCCAATGGGAAAAATTGTATTTTCCTGGAGGTACTCCTTATACACTTCTTGAAACATCTCAAGGATTATTAGCAGCGAATTCCCATGTCATATATAAATCAACAAATAATGGAATTTCATGGGATTCGCTTTCTTCAATAAGTTCTTTGGGTATTTCAAAGATTTTCCAAATCGGAGACGTTTTATTAACAAATACATCTCGAGCAGTAATTTGGCCTAATCTCATTCCAAGTGTGTTTAGATCAGATGATTTTGGCCAATCTTGGTATTCGGTACTTGACGGTATTTTGGGAGGCTCCTCAATTGCATTCTGTAATTCCAAGACATATGTAGATTTAGATGGGAATCTATATTGTTCACGTGATACCGGAAGAACGTGGAATATATTGAATACTGATTCTATTTTCCCGGGTAATGTAAGTGAAATTATTAGCGATGGAAATTCTCTTTATGTTCGAATTCAAGCCGAAGCACTGTATGGAAGTAGTGATAACGCTCTCACCTGGGATAGTCTAAAAACGAACTTCTCTAATAACTTCTTTGACGTTTTAGTACAGGATTCATGTGTTTATGTAGGGACCTTTTCAAATGGTTTTTA
The DNA here is from genome assembly GCA_050117315.1 of Ignavibacteria bacterium. Lineage (GTDB taxonomy): Bacteria > Bacteroidota > Ignavibacteria > Ignavibacteriales > Melioribacteraceae > JANQIV01. The sequence goes on along the minus strand of JASFMY010000074.1, from coordinate 9,342 downwards.
TATTTCAAGAGATAAAGGTAATAACTGGCACAATGCAAGTATAGGTTTACCAGACTCCGCCGGTACTCGGGCTCTATCCCTTTATAGCAATAATATCATTGCATCTATTTCGAAAGACTTTCAGCAATCTATTTATCGGTATAATTTAGGAGATAATAAATGGCATTCATTCAATGAAGGATTTTCACTTAAACGTACCGGGTATATTTATGATTTTGTAAACAACAGTGAATATATTTTTTTAGCATCTGATAGTTCCATATGGCGTAGACCGCTTTCTGATCTGATAACAGATGTTGCTCAATTTAATAATCAATTAATTACTGATGCCATTCTTTTTCAAAATTATCCTAATCCTTTTAACCCGTCCACTACAATTGAATTCAAAATTGCAAAACCAGGTCAAGTAAAAATAGTTGTATACGACTTGTTGGGAAGGGAGGTAGGTACCATTCTTAACGAGTACAAAAATACCGGTAACTACAAAGTAACATTCGTCACGGATAATTTATCATCCGGTATTTATTACTACCGGTTAATTAGCGGAAATAATATACGTACAAAATCTATGATACTATTAAAATAAAGAATGCTTCGTAAGCCTTATTTAATCAGTACTCTTTATTAAACGAAATTCAATGAGGAGGGAAAATGTTTAAAATAATTAACTTACTAACCTTTGTACTGCTTCTGTCGGCTTCTCTTTGGGCGCAGAATAAAAATGATTATAACTTAGATATTACTGCTGAAAGTGAAAACGGCGATGTTGTTCTTTCAAAATCAACATCTGATTTTAGAATGTATGAAAGTATAAGCAATTCAAAGATTGAGTTGTCAATGGTAACAGGGGGGTATTTTACTGTTGGATTAAAGGACGGTATGTCCGCAAGTTCACTTGATGATAACTGCGACATATCATTCGGCCATCCCTATGCTTTAACTTCGTACCCGGTTATTAGTGTTAACGGTGAAAAGTTATTAATTGACGAATTAACTAACACCCTCAATTTTCCTCATCCTGTCAAAGAAGGAAATTCATTATCAGTATTCTCACAAATCTTTGACGGATTACAAATTATATTTTCGCTTTTACTCAATGATAACGGTGAATCCGTTTCACTTCAATTGGTTTTAAGAAACCAAGGTTCTGAAGTCAAATCCGTTGGCGGCGGAATAGCCTTCGATCCGGCGCTCGGCAAATGGGGAGATGGTTATGTTAAGTTTGAAGACCCATTTGTCCTTGGTGAATTTACCATAGAAAGTGATATCCCGGATCAATTTGAAATTTGGGAAAGAAAAAAATCATCAAAAGGAATAGGTATTAATTACTTGTTTGATGGTGAGAAAGCAAGCAGACTTTACGGAATGAACTGGCAGAAATTTAATGAATTTATTTCCCAGGAATCTACCTTTAATACTTCGCAAATATTATACGATCTGGTTGTTTATTCGGAATGGGAAGAAAGAGAATTACAACATGGTGATTCGGCAGTATTTTCAATCAGTCTGAATTTACTTGAGCCCGAGTTTAATTCAAAAGTATTTGCCCGCTGGGACTCCCCAGGATTTCTCACTATTCAAAACGATCAGATGTTTCCGAATGATTTTACCACAACTATTGAATTAAATAATTCCGTGCAGCAAAATATTTCCATAAACAAAATTGAATATTCATCCGAAGGAGTTATTGAAATAAGCGGGGAAAATGGAATTAGTTTCTCCGATAATAACCCGCAGTACTTGAAAGTTTCAACCGATGCAAAAATAATTTATGATGAACTTGTTGAAAATCTTTCAATAAAATTTTATGAAAATGATTTACTGGTTGATGAAATATCCCGGACGGTTTATGTCCCGGCTACGCCTTATTCGGAAACTGGTTTAGAGATTGTTAACGACTCAGTAAGTTTAGATAATCTTCCTGAGGTTGAGATTTTTTTTAGTGTAAAGAATCAGGAAAAAGGTTATTTCATTTTGAATCTCGAACAAGAAAATATTTTTCTTTATGAAAATGGAAATAGAGTTGAGGATTTTAATCTTGGTAAACATGCGGACACCGGTTTTAGTCTTGTTGATGTAGTTTTTGTACTTGATGTAAGCGGAAGTATGGGCAATGAAATTGACGCCGTAAGAAACAACTTAAATGAATTCGGTGACAGCCTTGCTGCAAAAGGATTTGATTATCAGGTTGGAGTAGTGACTTTTAGTACCACAGTTGATAATATCTGGGATTTAACAAGTGATCTTTCTTTTATCGAATCAAAGTTAGCCGGCATTAATTTATGGGGAGGGATCGAAGACTCACCCTCTGCATTAATTGCGGCAAGTGAATTATCATTTAGAGAAGGAAGTAAACGGACTATTATCTGGATAACAGATGAACCTTACCCGGAAGATAATTATACAAAACAGGAAGTGGTTGATAGAATGCTGGAAATGGGGATTAGTGTTAACGGAGTAGGTCTTGTTGATTTGGAATCAGATTGGTTTGATCCAATTATCATCGGCACCGGCGGTAATTTTTATGATATCAACGGGAACTTTAGAGATATATTGCTGGATGTATCAAATATAGAAAGCCAGAATGTTTACAAGTTATCTTATACAAATAATTCGGTGCAGTCAGATCAGGATGAAGTTAAACTTGAAATAAGATATGCGGGTTTAGGTGGAAACAAAACGTTTATATTAGGAAGCGGCGGATTAAATAAAACAAGCGATGAAAAGCTGCTGTCGTTCTACCCTAACCCGTTTAACCCGGCGATCACTTTTGAATTTAGCAAACAGAATATAATTTCCGGTTCGTTAAAAATATTTAACTCTATTGGACAGCTTGTAAAGGTATTCGAGTTTAATAACTCTATTCCTACCGTAATATGGAATGCAAGAAATATGCAGGGAGCTTTGGTAAGCTCCGGTATGTATATCGTTACGCTCGATATAACGGATGTAAATAATATTAAACATCACGAAACAGCAAAAATTCTTTATTTGAAATAACCGGGAGGATGGAAAATTGAAAAATATATTCACTCTTATCGTTTTTATAATTTTATCGATGCAACTCTCTGCAAACGGCTTACTGATGCCGACAGAGAGCGGTTATCCGTATGACTTTTTAAGAAATACGGTAACAAATGTAAACGTTGAAATAAACGGGTTGGTAGCTGAGACAAGTGTTTACCAGGAGTTTGAAAATGAATGGTATGATACAACCGATGCCGTTTACTCATTTCCTTTACCACCGGATGCAAGGGCTGTTAAATTTCTATACTGGTATAACGATACGCTTTACAGCGCAGTCTTAAAAGTAAAGGAACAAGCAACCAATCCCGGAACCGGTGAAGGGGGAGTTGCTGCTTTAGTTAATGATTACATTGGCAGGAACGGCATTAAAATATATCTTAAAAATATTAGGCCGGGAGATGTTCAGAAGGTTGAACTAAGATATATAAGCGTATGTGATTATTTCTTCGGAAAAGCAGGCTACAAGTTCCCGCTGGGAACAGGAGATTTTATTGATTATCCTTTAGACAATCTTTCTTTCAATATCAGCATAAACTCAAATTCCGCGATTAAGAATTTTGAAATAACTACTCATGAAAATTATAAAACTTATTCGCAAACGGATAATTATTTACTGGTTGAATACAATGAATCCAAGGCATATATAAACACCGATTTTGAATTTTATTATGAAATAGAACCGGAAAAAATGAGTATTGACTTTTATTCAATTGCAAACGACAGTTCGGACGGTCATTTTGCCCTATTTGTAAAACCCCAAACAGGTACAGACACTTTGCAGGTTCTGCCTAAAAGAATGTTTTTTCTTTTATCAAATTCAACTTCAATGGTAGGGTATAAACTCGATGAAAGTATTGATGCGATTAAAACCTCTCTCGACAGTTTGAGTTCTAAAGACTATTTCAACATAGTACTATTCAATTATTCAGTTTATAGCTGGAACAGTGAGCCGGTAAAAGCAACGAATGAAAATATAAGTTCGGCAAAAGCTTACCTGGACGCGATTTCTACAAACTCCGGTTCAGATATGGATGAAGCATTGAAACAAACCTTAAGCCAGATTACCGACGATAATTATGTAAATTCGATTTTAATATTTACCAACGGTAGATCTCAAATTGACCCGGAAGAGATTGAAACAATGAATATTTATAAGGCCGGTATTTATCCCGTCGGTATAGGAGATGATCTTGATAGGGCAAAGCTTGAAATGACGGCGTCCTTAAACTACGGGTTTGTAACTTATATTGATGACGATGATAATATAAAAAATAAAATATCAAATTTACTTGAACTTGTAAACAAACCGTTATTAACTGAAGTTGGAATGGAATACGGGAGCGCACAAATAAACAGCCTGGTACCGAAGAAATTTCCATCAGCCAATGCGGGTAGCATGTTTTATGTTGCCGGGAGGTATAGCACTCCGGGTGTGTCGGCTTTCTCTTTAGCGGGTAAATCTGTCATGGGTATGCAGAGCTATGATTTTAATCTCGATTTTGCAAGTGAGTCAGGTGAATATGGATTTGCCGAATCTCTTTGGGCTAAAATGATGATAGATGCGCTTGAATGGGATATTGAAATTTACGGGGAAACTACTGAAAAGAAACAGCAGCTTATAGAGTTGAGCTTAAAATATAATATTAGGTGTAGGTACACAGCCTACATTGCCGATTACAAAAATCCTGTAACAGAGGTAGACGAAATCAATGTAGAAAATGAATTGCCTGTTTCCTACATGCTTAATAATTACCCAAACCCGTTTAATTCTTCAACAAGGCTTAGATTTTTTATTTCATCTGATGATGTTGCAAAAGTTAAGTTAATAAGAATTTACAACTCGCTGGGACAGCTTGTAAAAGTAATTGATGTTACAAACTTAAGCTCCGGCTGGAACGAAGTCCAGTTTCACGGTATTGACCAGTTCGGTAATACTCTTGCAAGCGGGATATATTTTGCGCAGTTGACTATCGACGGAAAAATTTACAGCACTATAAAAATGAACTTGCTGAAATAAGTATAGTGCTGAAACCTTCGGGGTTCCCTGGAAAAGTTTCATAGGAGGAGTAGGGCCTCGAAGGTTTGAATAAGCCGGGTTAGCTGCCCGGCTTTTGTATATAACCGCATCGATTATACTATCACTCTTGTAAATGTTCATATTTAGACCCCTCTCAACATACTGTTAATTTTTATTTCATTTTGAAAAGAATTTAAAATAGCAGTATATTTGTCCCGCACCTATAGCTCAGTTGGTAGAGCATCTGACTCTTAATCAGCAGGTCCGGGGTTCGAGTCCCCGTGGGTGCACAACGAAAATGATATTTTAAGGGTTTTGAAATCTAACTCTAGTAACACCTCAGTATATTTAATCCAATCATTAAAGATTAATCGAATTGAATTCTTGTCTTGAACTCGAATTCCCTATATTTAAGCAAAGAATTCGAAATTCTTATATCTTTTTATCAGTAATAATATATTAGAAACAAGAAAGAAATAACCTACTATGCACATTATTATTTTTAACCAAAAGAAAAATAAGTTAGGCCAGTTGATATACTTACTTGCTCTAAAATTTTCTTTTCCCTTATCAAGATCTTGTTCAATTATTCTTTTTTCATGATATCTATGAAAAATGGACCAGGCGAGGCTAGAATAAACATATTGAAGTAAGTCAAAACTTAATGATAAAACTAATGCAAATAACGGTAACAAAAATGAATTCGGGATATTTATCCCATTCTGACTTACTTTTACGAAAATCCAAATTATAGCAATCCCAGCAAAATTTAATTGCTGGGTAACATCACTATTGACGCGTCAAGTATATATCTTAGGGTATAGTCTTTTTAATTTAATTTTTGCCTTTTCATTAGTAAACTGCCAATCAACCCTAGCCCTTTTGTTGTTTCTATCATCCTGCCATGCCTTTACTTCCTTTCTAACGGTTTCAATATTATCAATTCTTCTGTTGAGACATTGAGAATTAATAACATTTAACTCAATTTCAGCCATATTAAGCCAACTTCCATGTTTTGGTGTATATATAAATTCAAACCTATCCCATATTCTTTTTGCTTCTTCGGGGGAAAAGCTTCATATAATGAAGATGGAGAGTGGGTATTGAGATTATCCATGACCAGTGTTAATCTTGAGGCTTCTCCCAAAGATATTATGTTTAAAATAAAAAAGACATCCTTTCTGTAAATTAGATTTCGTTGATTTAATAAAATTATCTAATAAAGAACTGGATTTTACAAATTAAAAAATATTTATAGGGATAGAGACCTACACAAAAAAAAGCTGGTCAGTGACGATTCGAATCGATGGCATAGACCTAAAGACATTTGTCATGAATCCAAATCCAAAAGAATTGGTAAAATACTTACGTAAAAATTATCCCAATGCTACATATATAAGTGTCTATGAAGCAGGATATTGGATTGATAGAGAATACGAGGCTTAGGAGTAAAAAATATAATAGTCAACCCGGCAGATATTTCGGTAAAGAATAAAGAGAAACGAAGAAAGACAGATAAAATTGATTCAAAAAAATTGGCAAGAGAATTAAATAATGGGACATTGGATGGCATATATATCCGGACAGAGCAACAAGAAGCAATAATAAAAATATCAAAGAAACTCTTAAGAAGAATAATGCACGTATGGCAGCATGATCAAGATTACGTTTATGCAGTTGTTGCATAATAAAAAAGGTTATTTTATAAAATAGAGAAATGATATAATAGTTTTCAATAAATAGTAATTTTTGGTATCGACCGTTTGGCATCCCTTGCAAATAGATTCTTTGTTCCCCGAAGATTGCGGCGATACATATAATAGTTTAATGCTATATCTTGCAGCTCCTCTAAATGGGAATAGGGATTCCTTTGGGGCCGGAATGTCAGAATTGACATGACACTAGTGTTATGTCAACAATAAAGAATCGTAAACTCCAAGATTGTCGGTTCGAAGGAACTTTTTTTTTGTGAGTGTCCATAGGACTCCTCCGTTGTGCCGTGAAGTTAAAGGAAAGTACATTGACATGCTGTAACAGAGATGATACAATCCCGGGAAGAGCAAAACGGGATGAAGTATCGGTGACGTCGAACAGGCGGAGTTACCAAACCACTCAGCGCTGCAAAAGTCGTAAGACAGATGTGGTGAGCGGACAGAGAAAAGGCTGGAAAACCTACTCAGGTATGTTTCTAAGAGATGAACGAAAGTGAATCACTATTAAAGCATCGAAATCCTAAAAGACGTTGGGCAAAATCGCATTACTCGAAGGGATGCAGAGAAAAGGTCATGTGGAAAGACCAGCATAGAGATCACCTGTTAAAACTCAATGCGCCCGCCGGTGCACAGGTGGCATGAATTAGAAACGGGCTTTGTTATGGAACACGGGATCTCCATCTAATGGAAACCATAAGCAAAACTTAAGGATAGATGGAAGTCGGACTAAGCCATAGTAGTGAGGAAAACAGTTGAAAGGCAGAAAGAGCGAAGGGCTTAGGTTATTCTGTGAATATTCACTACAACAACCAAAAGAAAAAGGGAAGATTAACAAATGAATAGTCACGTAAAAAAGACAGTACCCATAGAATACCGATGGGTAGAAGCAGCCTATCGGAAGGTAAAGCAAGGAGGCAAAGCGGTAGGAATAGACAAAGAGAGTTGGGCATCCTTCGAGCAAAATCTAGAAGGCAACCTCTATGTCATATGGAACAGACTAGCCTCGGGGAGTTACCACCCCCAAGCAGTACGAGAAGCAGAGATAGAGAAGAAAGACGGAAAGAAAAGAAAATTAGGCATCCCAACACTACGAGACAGAATAGCTCAGAAAGTAGTGAAGGATTACATGGAAAATAAGATAGATATGAAATTCCATGAAAACTCGTATGGCTATAGACCGTTAAAGAGTGCCCACCAAGCGATAGGAAAAGTAAGAGAAAACTGTTTTCAATATGCTTGGGTGATAGACCTGGATATAAAGAACTTCTTTGATGAAATAGACCACGAGTTGATGCTGAAAGCAGTAAGCCACATAATGGAAGAAAGATGGGTAAAGATGTATGTGGAGCGATGGTTAAAAATGCCGATGGCCAAAAGAGACGGTACAATAGAATTAAAGGAAGGAAAAGGGACACCACAAGGAGGAGTGATAAGTCCCTTGTTAGCCAACCTTTATTTACATTACACACTCGACGTATGGCTAGAGAGAAAATATCCGACATTAAGTTTTGTAAGATATGCAGACGATATAATAATCCACTGCAACAGCAAAACAGAAGCAGAAAAAGTGTTGGAAGCAATAAAGGAAAGACTCACAAAAGTAAAACTGCAAGTCAATGAAGAAAAGACAAAGATAGTATACTGTAAGAACTATAAACGAAAAGAAAACCATGAAGAAGTGCAATTTGAGTTTCTTGGCTTTAGTTATCAACCGAGAGCAAGGAAGAGTAAGATAGATGGAAAAAACTTCACAGCATTTGCAGCAGAAATAAGTCAGAGTAATCAGAAACGGATAAGAGCCGAGATAAAAAGAGAAAAGATATGGAAAATTACCCAAATCGAAATCGAAGAAATAGCAAAGCATTTCGAATCAAGATTAAGAGGCTGGATAGGCTACTATGGAAAATACAGCAAGAAGAAACTGAGAGAAGTACTGAGTAAAATAGACTTGAAGCTGATAAACTGGATAAAGAGGAAGTACAAACTCAGATATCGAGCTGCAAGTAGGAAACTAAACCAGATAAAACGATCAAATCCGGGAATGTTTTATCATTGGCAAATGGGATACCGCTAAATTTATAAAGAATAACAAGAGCCGTATGACGGGAGACTGTCACGTACGGTTCTGTGAGAGGCTTAGGGGTGACCCCCCCCCTTTGCCTACTCGGCGAGAGAAATCTTTGTCAGTACGGGATTTAGATTTCTCACTCTCTATAAATCGGGGGATTCAAAATGTCAGGCTTTTTATTTTGCAGAAATTCTACTTATTCCATTTCGAACAACGGGTTTATAAATTATTTTTAGTCACACGTAAACATATGTTCCAGACAAAATATACCGGTGAAGGGTGGAAGAAGTGTTCCAACCGGGAAAACGCGTCGGTGAACGCTGGAAGATATGTTCCAATGGAGAAAAACGCGTCGGTGGGCGTTGGAAGATATGTTCCAATGAAGAAAAACGCGTCGGTGAGCGTTGGAAGGTTTGTTCCACGCCCGGTGAATTTATTGCTTTGAAAAATTTGTTCACAAGTCCCTAAAAATGATGCCGTGATCATTTTTTTCACTCAAAAACGTTAACTCTTCTCCT
>JASFMY010000073.1:0-33463 GCA_050117315.1 Ignavibacteria bacterium | reverse complement strand
TTGTTTCATCATTATTCCCTACTAAAGAATTATATATATTAGAGTTTCTGCAAAATAAAAAAATTGTCATTTCGGACCCGTTTTTTGGGTGAGCCTGTCCGCCGCCTGTGCGCCTTTGGCGTATCTTTTTGGCGGGAAATCTTTCAATTAGAGCACTGCAAAATTAGATTCCCGCTTAATACGTGCGGGAATGACATAGTATAAGTTATAAGCCAGTTTTAATTTTAAGCTAATAATGATATTGCATATGAATTTCAACTCATAAATCGGAACACAAGGGGTACCAATAATGCAGCCGGGTATCCGGGAATTAAAACCTTCCTGAAATCAATTTAAATTTTTCTTACATTTGCCCGTAATGTTTTGTTAATTAAAAGACGGCAAACTTATTTTATATCCCAAGAACAAATAACAGTATTTTTTCTTCAGCTCCTACTATGGATCATTTTTCCCTGGTATAAAGGGTGTGTTGCGTAACTAAAATAAATAATCATAGCCACGACCTTTCAGGTCGTGGACAATGAGTCTCAACAAAAACTCAGGGCTTTCCCGGAAAGGGATCCTTCGGATAGCCCAATTTTCTCTCATATTTGGGCTTCACGGAAGTGATCCCCATAGGAAAAGCCCGGGTTCTATTCGGTTTCTTATTCCCAACGTGCTGAAGCACGTGGCTATTGAAGCACCTAATTGAGTTACGCAACACACCCTAAATGGAGGTGTTTTTGTTATTTCTAACGGACATGGGGTATGGTAAGTGTATTGACACATTTGGGATAGATAATTCTTATTTATTAAGAGGAAGTAATGAAAATAAATATTCTATTAATATCGTTAGTTTTATTTTTTGGTTGTTCACCTTCTCCTGTTGTTAAAGACATTTATTCGGATAAAGAATTCAATTCATTAGTGTTTTCTAAATCAATTGTAAACGTATATGAGCCAATTACAATAATTCATGCCAAAAACTCTGCCGGATTAATAAGGGAAAAATTACCTGTTATAATTAAAAATAAGCTGTCAAATAGTTTTCAGGAATTGAGCATTAATATATCTAAAGGAAATTTACCCAAATATTTCCAAGGATTAAGGATTGACTCGAGGAAAAAGGAATTTGATAAATTTATGAAAAGGCAGAAAGCAGATTATTTAATTATTGTAAAACAGGTTGAACTAAAAAAGAGTATTTCATTTTATAGTAATGAACCGGCTTTTGGTAATAGAGATTTACGGAGTGCTAAAGATAGAGAGGCTCCAATGAAAAGGACTAATGGAAGTATTTTAATTGAGATCTGGAGTTCTAATTTAAAAAAAATGGTATTTCAATGTGAAATTGATTTAAAAAGTAATTTAAGTGATAATACAAAAGATAAAATAACACCGTTAGAAATATCAATAGAAAAGTTTATTGAGCAGTTATTGAAAATTTGATTATATGAAATAAACATTTGATTTCAAGTTTTAGTATATTTATTCAACTATTAGGAATATAACCATGAGAACAATACAGCTAAATATACCGGACGATGTTGATGTAAACGATTATGATATAACTATGATAATAGCTGCCAAACTTTATGAAGATTGTAAGTTATCTTCCGGACAAGCCGCAAAAATAGCTGGGTTATCAAAAAGGGCATTTCTCGAAACGTTAGGCCGGTACGGCGTTTCCGTTTTCAGTAATTCGGTGTCGGATTTACATTCGGATATAACCAATGCCTAACGATTGTTAATATTTGATCGTACTCAGAATTGAACCCGTGCCGTGACCTATAATAAAATTTATAAAGAAATAAAAAAAGCTTTCGGCAGTGAACCGGGAGAAATTCTTGTTTAGAACTGTAACTGAATGGTCAGTGACGGCAGTAAATCAGCAGTTGTTAATTAAGCGGCATCGCAGCCGGTCATTTGTTTAAGTAAGTCACGTTACGCAAATAGTATTGTATTAATCATAATCCTAATCTTAATCTTCTTTATCTTTTTTTAGAGTATGATTAGGATTATGATTAAGAGTAAGAATTCCCTGCGTAAGGTGAGTAAATAAATAAGGAGTTTATTTATGCAAACAGAACTATTAACAAGATGCGGCTACCGTTGTGATTTATGCCTTGCATATAAAGGCAACATTGAGAAAGACGACCAAAGAGTATTTCTTAGCGATACTTGGCATAAAATATATGGATTTAGAATACCTGCTAAAGAAATATATTGTGAGGGATGTATATCTTCAGACAATCCTAAATTAATTGATAAAGAATGCCCTGTACGTCCTTGTGTTATTGAAAAAGGATTAGAAAATTGTTCTCAATGTGAAGACTATCCGTGTGATAGATTTAATCAAAGAAAAGTCGTTTATGAGAATTTTGCAAAAGATATTGATGTATCAAGAACAGAATATTCCAAATGTATTAAACCGTATGAGAACAAAAAAAGGCTGGACGAAATTAGAAGTAATAATTTTCCCTTCTCAAGGTTATTAAACCCTCAGATAACTCCGGATGATGCCGGTATACTGCGTTTTATTGATAACAAAAAGGTAAAAGATAATTTTACGGATTTGCTGTCTTTCATGAACAATTCCTATAACCTTGAGAGAAAAATAATTTTCGGAGGGAAAAAGTATGGTTGGGCGATTCAATACAAAAAAGGTAAAAAAACTATTGTAACAATCTTTCCTGAGAGAAAAAGTTTTACAATTCTGCTGGTATTTGGAAAAAAAGAATTAGAAAAAATAAATGATAACAAAAATATTTTATCACCAATTATATTTGAAAAGATAAAAAACACGAAACAATATCACGATGGGAAATGGATGTGGTTAAGAATAGAAACCGATAATTATATTGACGACATAATGAAACTGATTAAATTAAAGAGAAAACCGGATAATGAATAGCTAATATGGGTACAAGCGGTATAAAGCCGTTCAAAACCGACCGCGGGTACGATGCGGGAAAACCGCGTAGTTAATCCCGATGTATTTTACCGGGGCCGGGATCTGTATGGGGGACGCCTGGTAACCGGCATTCCTACCATGACTATGTAAAAATAATTATCTAATTTAAGAACCGGGAAATATCATGCATTCAAGATTATCAAAAGATCATATTAGTACTGTATTCAAGAAAGCTCTAGAAGAAGATAATATTCTTAATAATGAAGATACTGCATCAATATTTTACGATTTGACGTATATAAAAGAACGTATCACTAATTTAGTTGGTATTTTCCCGGATGATACTTTTCATACTATTGCTATTAAAGCAAATCCCCTTATTGCAATCCTGAGATATATGAATAAATTAAATGTAGGTCTTGAAGCTGCTACAATCCCGGAACTCTATCTAGCTAAAAAAACAGGTTATACATATGAACGTGTTGTATTTGATTCTCCTACCAAAACATTGAAAGACTTAGAATATGCTTTAAATTTTGGATGCCATATTAACGCTGATTCTTTACCCGAATTAGATAGGATCGCAGAATTTATGAAAAGAAAAGATTTTAAAACTAAAAGTACTATTGGTGTAAGAATAAATCCTCAAGTAGGAACCGGAGAAATAGTTTCAACAAGCGTTGCCGGTATATACTCAAAATTCGGTGTACCAATAGAAGAGAATCGGCAAGTACTGATTGATAGATTTGAAAAATATGATTGGTTGACGGGAGTTCATCTTCATATCGGCTCACAAGGATGCCCTGTTGATATGTTAATACAGGGAATAGAAAAAGTATTAAACTTTACAAATGAGGTAAACGAAATTCTGGAACAAAAAAAAGCTAAACATAAAATTGTAATATTTGATTTGGGGGGCGGATTACCTGTTTCTTATCATCATGAGTCACAAGGAATTCCTATGGAACAATATGTAGGTGAACTGCGAAAACATTTTCCAAAGCTTTTCAGCAGTAATTTTAAATTGATAACCGAGTTTGGGAGATATATTCATGCAAATTCCGGTTGGGTAGCAAGTAAAGTGGAATACGTTAAAAGAGAATCCAAGATAAACACTGCTATGATACACGTAGGAGCAGATTTATTTTTACGAAAATGTTATAGACCTGAAGATTGGCACCATGAAATCTTTGTCCTTGATAATAAAGGCGATATCAAGACCGGTATTGATAATAATAAATATACTATTGCAGGCCCGTTATGTTTTGCCGGGGATATTCTTGCCGGGGGAATTGAATTACCGGTTGTAAACGAAGGTGATTATATAATTATACAAGATACCGGAGCATATACTTTAAGTATGTGGTCAAGATATAATAGTCGGCAAATTCCTAAAGTAATTGGTTACCATGAAGATGGAAAAGAATTTGAAATAATCAAAAAAAGAGAAACCCTTGAAGAAATAATAGACTTTTGGGGATAATTAAAAAACAATAACATTGTTTATGCTGTTAACGCATTTGACGAGAGACGCTTTGAACATGATCCAAGAAAACGTATTTATTCTAAAGAAAACATAAAAGCAATAAGAGAACGGGGTGCATTAGTTAAGAGGACTTTTATTTATGAAGATGACAAAGTTGCAACCCCTGACGTTATTGAATTAAACAGCCCGGATAAGCGATGAGTTTTAATAAAATTTATAAAGAAGTAAAAAATGTTTTCGGCAGCGAACCGGAAGAAATTCTTGTTAAATATTTTGACATGCTTAATAAATCAAAACCTGTGCTGGATATAGGCTGCGGGCAGGGAAGGAATTCAATATTCCTTGCCGGGAAAGGATATAATGTTGATGCTGTTGATACTTCCATTGTTGCAGTTGAAGAGTTGAAAAAAATAGCAATTGCGAAAGAATTAAAAATCCAAACTTACCGTTCCGGTTTCCAAAGCTTTCTTCCCTGTACAAATTATTATTCGGGAATATTGGTCTTTGGTTTAATACAAATATTATCTGAAAATGATTTTGCTAAATTGAAACAGAAGCTTGAAGCCTGGACAGGTCGAGACAGTTTAATATTCATAACGGCTTTCGGTACTGCAGATCCGTCGTTTGAAAAATATTCAACAAGTTGGGATGCGGCATCAAAAAATAATTTTACCGATGATAAAGGAAACTACAGACGGTTTCTTGAACCGGGCGAGATTTTATCCCTCTTCAATGAATATGAAGTAATTCATCATCGGGAAGGGTTCGGGAAAGAACATCATCACGGCGACGGTAAACTTGAAAAGCATTATATGGTTGAAGTTGTGTTAAAAAAATAAAATATATATTATAAGGTTGTTGTTCTTTTGCGAAGCAAATAATAAAATAACTCATCCCAAAATAGGAGACCAAATATGTCTTCAAACAAAAGTAGTAATAACCTTCCGGTTGAAGTATCACTTGTAAATGATGTAAAGACCTGCCGTACGTGTAAGTGGTTCTGGGGCGGTATACCTCCTTACGGACCTTATCCCAGTTATGACTGGAGTGAGCTTTATCCAAAAGATGCGCAGAAAATTTTACCGCAGTCAACCGAAAATATGGAATTACCATGGCTGAAATCGGACGCAACCGGTTATAAACTTATTGATCCTGCCGTAATGCACGGATGTCGCAAAGCGCCTATAATGACAATAGGTATTAATCCGAACCTAACATCTTTCCAGCCCAAAACAACAGGCGCCAGGTGGTGTTATCCTAATTTTTCCGAAGATGCCAATTATGCTTTTTATTACAGGTACCAAACAATTTTCCAGGAGAGTTTTAGTTTGGAGTTGATGAGAGAAAATCTCATCATAGGAAGCGAGTTAAGGGCGGAAGCAGACGGCTGGCTTGTTAATGTTAAAAGGACTGAAGACCACAGGTGGATGCTTATTGAAGTTAAATATAAGGATAGAAAGTACCCGGTTTTTTATGAATTGGCATGGACCACTAAATCGAGATACATAGTATTGTTCGATAAGTGTTACGATACTTCGGGCGAGACCCAGTTCAAAGCCGGTGATGTAATTGCCGGGGAATTAAATGCACCGGATAATCAAAAAGCCGAGGTTTTTGAAAACAGTACCGGGTATTACCAGCGGTTCATTTATGTGCTTCAAAGTTTTAAGAAAATGGTTGGCGGAGAACTTGAACACGCAGATTTAAGAATCGGAGAAGACGTAGCCCAGCACGATATGATTGCATGTGCTTCCCCGGGATGGAGTTCTACTTATGATATTCCGCAGGACAGGATAACATATAATTGTGTTGAAGACCAAGCTTATGTTGTTTCGCAGTTTATTCAAAGTCAGCCCAAAGTGCTTGTAATTGTCGGCGGAAGCTCACTCTCGATGTTTGCAACTGTATTTGCTCCTTATATGGATTTGCAATTTGAAAACAAAGATATTTATGATCTTTTAAGAGAAACCACATCAAGAAAACGTTACGTTACAATTGATATCGACGGTTTGTCATTTAAATCGAGAATAATTACATCACCGCATTTTTCATACTATCAAAATTTTCTCGAACAATCACGTTTTTCGCCCGAAGCCTGGCAAGCATTTAAAAATGATTTTAATGATGATTATACTACACTCGAAAACGAAAAGCTTGTTCAGCCTCCTGCTTATAACGGTGTAATTGCCGTTCGTATTGATCCGAATAATGAAGAACTTAAATCAAAAATAAGTGCTCAAGGCTGGAATGTATTGATGGCTTATTATTTTGATCCGTACAACATGATGGCAAATGTTCTAAAAGAAGAATATGAAGAAGACAGTTTCGGTTATGATTCCAAATCCGGAAGACTTACGCGGGCAGAAGGTCCGTGTCAATATTGTGATAATTCTCTCTGGAAATTCCCACGCGGCTGTGATTATAATAATATCAATGAAAAACCATACGAACCGGGATACCTTGGAAGTATTGTGCAAAAAATATTGAATGGGCAATGATATTATTTTATTGTTTGTGAGCTTGTCTGAAAACTAAAATAACCGTCATTCCGAACTTACTTTTCTTGCAGGCGGGCTCCGGCCATAATATAGGTTGCATTGTTATGGTGTAAATTTGTTTTCGGATTTTGTTTTTTTTATGAACTCTCTCTTATCTCTCTTACAAAGAGAGAAGTTTATGGAAAAATCCGAAACCAAATTATTGTTACTTCATTAATCTTGAACTATTCTTTTGCATTGAATATTATTGCCGGGTTAATAAAATGTGCGATTTTATCGAAGTAAAATATTCTATTCGCTATTGCTGATTTCTTTAACCGACAGATTCATATCAATTGTTGCTGTATTTGTTTGATTATACTCCGCGATTTTTTTACTGATTCGTTTAGGAGTAAAAAGAACGTTTTCCGCATCAGGATTTTTATTCTTTTTGATATCTGCTATAGCCTTAATAATTAACATAATTTCCTGTAATAATTTCCCGATTTCTTTATCTCCTAATCCTAACAATTCCGCCAAATCTTCTTTGTCAAATATTATACCCGTTACGTTAATTTTATCGCTGTTTATCATTTTTGTTAAGTCATTCATAACACGGCTTAAAAAATCGTATATATTCTCTTTCTCAACTCTCTTATTTAATGATTTTATTTCAAGATTGGAAGAATTGATGGAAAAATCTACCTGATATTGTTTAGTCTTTTTTTGTTCACCCTCGTAAAATTCTTTATCGATGATGAAACTTAGATTGAAGGAAAGATTTCTCTCTTTTGACGAATAGAATCCGCTTGCCGAAATGTTCCGGAACCGGTTTTCACTGAAGGTGAAATCAAAAGAAAAATTACTTCCTTCTTCAACAAAACTTAAACCGGGCAGATTAATCGGTAAACTTGTTAACAAGCTTGCAGATTGTGTTAGTTCAGCTTTATCGTTTTTTGCCTCCGATACAATTTGGGGGGCAACAGAAGTGTTTTCATTCTTATTGTATAAGAGATTAAAATTCCGTTTCTCATCAACTGTAACCTGCATAATTCACATCCGTGTGATTTCTTCCAATACTATCGAATTACTATTATGAAAATTGAGGGGGAGTTGCTATCTGCTTTCCCGGGAGTTCAAACATTTGCCCGGGGGAGACACGGGATAGATGATATTCTACAGTGTTACATAGCTCCGGCATTCAGGGTGTGTTCGTAACTCAATTAGGTGCTTCAATAGCAACGTGTTTTAACACGTTGGAAATAAGAAACCGAATAGAATCCGTGCTTTTCCCAAGGAGATCACTTTCGTGAAGCCCAAATATTAGAGAAAATTGGGCTATCCGAAGGATCTCTTACCGGGAAAGCCCATAGTTGTGTGTCAATCATCCTTTCCCCAACTTGTCCCGAAGATATTCATTATGAAAAAGTTGGGGCTATTGTTAATATCTCGTATTAAGTTGACACATATGCGTCAGTGCCGGCAGAGTAGTACACTTGTTGCAAATTAGTTTTGGGATTTTGCCATAAAATCCTCTCTTTTTAAGAGAGGATTTAGGTGAGTTCTAAATAAAAACTAAATCCCAAAGCCAATTTGGCTTGTGTACATGAGCAGAAGAGGCAGAAATAATCTAACAGAAGAAAACTTCTTCTTCGTAACCACAACAATAGTAAACCTTGCCAAAGTGTTTGAAGATGAAGAATGCTGTGATGCTCTGATAAATAATATCAAACATTACCAAAAGAAATATAGTTTTGCAATACTGGCCTATGTGATAATGCCGACGCATTTTTACTGAATAGTGAAGACAGATAACTCGAAAGGAACGATTTCGGAGATAATGCGGGATATAAAAAGGGATATATTTGAAATAATAGAGAAAAAAGGGAAACAAGAATTGCTTAGAATCTTTATGGAAAATGCAGAATATGCAGGGATAGAGATAACCTAAGATTGTTCCGTCACTGAATGGTCAGTGAAAATAGAGTATCAAGAAAATTTTTGTTTCGTTTCTTAAATGAAATAAAAGCATTTTTTCATGAAAACCGAATTATCACTCACCCTCTTTCGCAATGGAATAGAGAAATATTTATTTGAAGAATTCACTTTAAGAATAGATGCATAATTCTTATCTATGAATCAGGTAAAATAATTTGATTTAGTATCAATCCATAATTATATTAGACTATCCGGTATATAGCTCCCCTCTAAATAAATTTAAAAATCATTATGTGCAAGGGTCACAATATGAATAAGGAAGAGAAATTACTTCTTCAAAAAAAGTTACTTAAATATTCATTAGTTGCCGGCGGGATGTTGTCCGGTGTTAATGCTAATGTTGTTACTACGAATGTTGATACAACATTAACAAATAACCAGTATCTTGATATTGATTTTGAAGGCACCGACGGTATTGATATCACGATACGTAATTTTTATTTTCCCGGGACTACCAATGCCATGATTGTAAACGGCAGTGCATCCACATCATTTCTAGGCAAGTTGAACGGCTTAAAATTTTATCCTTACGTATTAACTCAAAATGATAATATTTCTGTTACACCCGCAACAGGAACCTGGGGCAAAGGTACCGATAATATTGGTACCCTTACATATGATCGGGATGGTTCAACAAGAGGATTGTGGAGAAATCAGAATAATAAATACTTAGGTGTTAAGTTTGACATTAGTGGTGAAACTCATTACGGCTGGGTTTTACTTAGTGTTGACAGCGACGCCGACGAAATTACCGTTCACAGTTATGCTTATGAAACGGAAGCCGACACCCCCATAAGCAGTCCTTTGCCTGTGGAATTAACCTTATTCTCTGCAATATTGAAGGATAATTCTGTTAAGCTTAATTGGGAAACAGCAACGGAAGTAAATAATTATGGATTCCAAGTAGAAAGGAAAAAGATAAAAGGAAAAAGTGATTTATGGGAAAAGATAGGCTTTGTAAACGGCCACGGTAATTCAAACTCTCCAAAGAGTTATTCGTTTATCGATAACCTTACTCTTAATCCTAATCATAATCCCGCCACAGCGGGCAGGCTTACTCTTCATTACCGTCTTAAACAAATTGACTTTAACGGTAGTTATGAGTACTCAGATATTGTAGAGATTTCATTCACGGAATCTTTAACCCCGAATTTCGCATTAAACCAAAACTACCCGAATCCGTTTAACCCAACCACAATAATCAGCTACGTCGTTCCTAACGGAGTAGAGGAATCCAAAGTAAAACTTGAAATCTTTGATTCAATCGGCAGGTTGGTTGCAACGTTAGTTGATGAAAATCAGCCTGCAGGAAGTTACTCGTATAACTTTAATGCAGAAGGCTTACCAAGCGGCACATATGCATACCGGCTTACAACAGATAATTTTTCCGAAACAAAGAAAATGCTGCTGATAAAGTAACATAAAGCTGAAAAGTTTATAAAAAGCGATTGCTTTTTTGTACTTCAGAATTTCTTTAATCCGCCTTCGCGTTCGCTTCGGCAGACAGGCTTCGTCACTTAGTTTCTCGTTACGAGAAACTAAGTGTTCTGCAACACACCTTTCAAGATGTAGAAATACGCATCGCCTGTAAAGCAGCGTTTCGGGGAATATTTTTCCGTAACGCAGACTTTTTAGTCTGCGGAGATACATTTTGTAGAAAATCAATAAGAAAAAACGATTTTAAACCTTTTTATAAATCATTATTCCTAAACAGATTATTTTTCTCCCCGAATTGCTGCTATAGAGACATGTCCCTCCCCGGCTGGTACATGGCGCATCTCTGCGTTGTTTCTTAATTGGTAAAATAATAAGCATGCTAGGCCGAAGTAAGATAGCAAGCCAAGTCGGAACAAGGTAGCAAGCTAGGCTGGAGTAAGATAGCTTGCTAAGTTAATACCACCCTTTCAGAATCATAAAGGAGCGTTTTCTGTGACTGTCCAAGGGTCTCCTTTCAGTGCCGGCAGAGTAAACTATATAAATAGTGATTATTCGGTGATTTTTGTTGATACAGAATATGCGGGTATAGAGATAACCTAAGATTGTTCCCAACCCCACCCAGACCCCAATGCTGTCAACTTAAGACTGCATTTATAATAATAGAAGTCATTCCCGAATGCTTTAATCGGGAATCTTCTAAAAAAATAGATCCCGTGTAAAAACATCACGGAATGACAATCCTTAAGTTGACAGCATTACCCCTTACCAAGGGGAGGGATTAAGGGAGAGGTCCCTACAATTTAACAGGCACGGTAACTCATTATAGTGAAACTAATTACATGCTATTTTAATTTAAAACCATTAAGAATTTTTGTAACTTGTAAAAACTTAAAGAAAGGAGTAGTGTATTATACGTTATAATTCTACAGACTGATAACGAGTTGTATACTTTGAGACATGGCTAGTTCAATTAAAATAAAAGCATCTTTAGTAAATGGTAGTGGTTTTGATGATGAAATTCCACCTGACGAATTAATCTTTAGATTGCTCGGAGATGACATTAGACCGCCTTTAACTCATTGTAGTATTGAATTCAATGATGGGACACAAAATGTTTTAATTTATCTGTCTAAGAATAGCGAGGATTTATCGATTTCAATCGATGATGATAGAATTGAAGAATTCACAGTTCATTCAACATCTAAGTACACAGCCGAGTGTGATGAAATACCAATAAGAAAAACAAAAACTACTCGTTTGGTTTTTAAACCACTGCTCATTGATAATCTTAGGAATAAAAATGCTGTCATTAAAGGAAGTTTCTTTTTTCAAAAAAAAGGAATTAAAGATGAATGGATAGATTTAAAGGACCTAAGTTTATCAAATTTGAAATCCGGTGAATACGTAAAACTAGAACTTAAATCAGAGGAATTACTAAATTTTATAAAGGAAATTGTATCGCTCTATAAGTTCCATCTAAAAGAAGGGATCAATTTTGGTGAAACAAAGTATATCAAAACACATGGTAGTCTAAGCGAATTAAGTCAAATAAATGAAG
This sequence comes from Ignavibacteria bacterium, assembly GCA_050117315.1. GTDB lineage: Bacteria > Bacteroidota > Ignavibacteria > Ignavibacteriales > Melioribacteraceae > JANQIV01. The sequence continues at coordinate 21,614 of JASFMY010000073.1, read as the reverse complement.
ACGATTTAAAAGCTTTTTTTGAATTGAATAAAAAAGCAAGCGTAAATGTATTTTCAAAATTGATAAATTATGCGATTACTCTTGACAATAGTAGTCAACTTGTGGAACGTCTTGAAAAATTAGAAGTAGATAGTCTACAGAAACTTAATAGCATTATTGGACTAAGTAATTTAAAAAAAGTTTATGAATCTTGGCTGACTCAATACGATAACTCCGATGAAGAATATTGGCAAAAACTATTTGAAGAAAATACATATTTATTATCTCAGATTTTTGCATTCCCGATTATAATACTTAAAGGGAAAGCATATGTCGGAGGCAAGAAGTATGATAACAGAGGGGCAAATCTGCTAGATTTTTTATGCCAGAATTCTTTAACAAAAAACATTGTTTTAATAGAAATTAAAACTCCTACAACAAAACTACTTGGTTCTGAATACCGTGATGATGTTTACAATGTATCACCCGATGTTTCCGGAGCAATGCTCCAAGTGTCAAATTACAAATATAGTTTGGGTAAAGATTTCTATAGTCTTAGAAACGAAAAATTGAAGGACATTGAAACATTTAATCCTCATTGTCTAGTAATTGCTGGCAATATAAAACGAGAATTGATAGATAACGATCATAGAAAATCTTTTGAACTATTTAGAAATGAATTAAAGAATGTACAGGTTATCAGTTTTGATGAATTATTCTCTAAAGTAAAAACACTTATTGATTTATTAGAGGGGAATGATATCAAAAGAGCATAACAATTTTGCAAGCTGATTGCTTTAACCTTTTGGTATTTATGTATTTAGATTATTGCTCTTTGCTAGAGGCCAAAAAATATGAATAAAAAAAGAAAAAACATTCCACCAAAGATTAAATCAGAATTACTAAAAGAATTTAATCACAAGTGTGCAATTTGTGGTACAGATAAGCCTCACATTCATCACATCGATGAAAATCCGTCTAATAATGATATTAATAATCTAATTCCTTTGTGTCCAAATTGTCACCTAAAAGATCAGCACAATCCGACAGATTCAATACCGTATTATAAATTAAAATTATTTAGAGAATACAAGGACCCTACGATTCTTTGCTCAAAGTTTCACCCGTTATATGCGAGAATGGTGTATTTATTCGATATCAATGAAGGAAGTGAAGATCAAGGATTAATTGATAGAACAGAGGAGTTAATTAAGTTTATATCATTTTTAAATATGGGCGGTTTTTACAAAGACGAAATTTCTAAATTAATAAGAAGTGGCGTAAGAAATTATTCAAGTGGAAGCCCGACACTTACAAGGATGCGTTATGAAACTGAGTACAGAGAAAAATTATTGAATAATCGTAACCGTGTATTTCAACTTATTGTTGAGTCATTGCGATATCAAAATTGGATTGAAGCAAAAACCTGAAACCTATTCCCCATTGTATTTTTATAATTATTTGTTATTTTTGAACAAGATTTCGTATCTAATATTTTTTGATGAAAAGATTGAACAAAATATTATTCTACTTATTAACCTTTTCGATTCTATTTGCTTCCTCGGGATATTCCGGTTTATGCAATTGCGAAAAATTAAAGAAGCACGAACAACTCACACAATCGAATTGCTGCTGTAAACCGGTTGGGCAGACAAAGTCGTGTTGTTCGGCAAAAGACCGGAAGCAGTCGTCAAAAGAGAATAAACAAGAAACAAAAATTTGTCCCGGCAAATTTTTCAAAGCCAAACAAGAAAACAATACAACAATAAACTCAGCAAGTGATAATTCAAAAATCGAAATTGAAGAAATAACATCACTAAATTCCGAAGAAATAATTGCAATCAGTAAAATTCCCAAGTTTCTTAAATACCTTCAAATAAAAAATCTTAATTCAAAAAGCGGAATAGATATTCCCATAAAATTCTGCCGGTTAAAAATTCCTTTACCCTCACAAGCATAACTTATCTATATACCGCTTAAGCGGAACTTAACAATTTAAATAAGCACAGGTGAGAAATGAAATTTAAATATTTTATTCTCTTTGTTGCGGTTTCTTTAAGTGCGGGAAAAATATATCCCCAGGCTCTTAACAATATTATTGACGAAGCAACAAGTTTAAGTCCCGAGATAAAAATGCTCGAAACAAAAAAAGAAACTGCAATAAGCAGGATAGCTCAAGATTCAAATTTACCCGACCCGGTGGTAACTCTCGGTTTATTGAATTTGCCGGTAAACTCATTTGCATTTGACCGGGAAGCGATGACGGGCAAAGCAATCGGGATAAGCCAGCAATTCCCGTTTCCCGGTAAACTGGGCACGATAGAATCTTTGAAGGAATACGATGTAAAAATAATTGAACAGGAAATAGACGAAACGGAGAACCGGCTGCGTCAGAAAATTATAAATGAATATGCCGGGCTGGTTTATTCAACAAAGCTCATGGAAATACTAAAACAGAAAAAGGAGTTGCTGAAGGTTCTTTCCAATGTTGTCGGGAAAAACTACAGCGTATCCAGGTCAAGCCAACAGGATATATTCAAACTTGAGCTGGAACGGACGGCGCTTGAGAACTCGATAACCGAACAGCAAAGTGTGATTGAAATAAAAAAAGCAGTTCTCAATAATTATTTATTCCGTGACAGCGGAAGCGGTTTTCCTGTTGATAAAGAAGAAATTGTTATTGGTGGTTTAACATTTCTTGATTCCGTAAAATCAGCCGCAAAGGAAAACAGACCCCTTCTTAAACAGTTTGCATTATCAAAAGAAAAAGCAAGGAAGCAGGAAGAATTAGCCGGCTATCAATTCTACCCGGATTTTAATGTCGGTGTTCAATATTCACAGCGGGATAAAATTGCCTCTACAAATACCGCGTTAAATGATGTTGTTACTTTCAAATTAGGCTTCAATTTACCAATTAATTACGGCGGTAAAAAAACAGCCGGAACCGAGGGAGCAAAATCTCTCCGGTTATTCTTTGAACAGCAATACCTCAAAGCAATGCAGTTGATAGATATTTCGATTGAATCCTCGTTGTTAAACATGAATTCATTGAAAGACAGGATCAAGCTTTTGAACGACGGGCTTATCCCGCAGGCGCAGAAATCTTACGAATCGTCGCTGGCTAATTATCAAACCGGCAGAACAGAATTTATTAATGTGATGGAATCGGTTAATAAACTTTTGGATTTGCAGAAAGAAGAATACAAAATGAAACTCGACTTGATAAATGAAATAACGAATGTAGAATTTCAAACCGGGATAAAACTAATAGGTACTGAAATAGAAGTTTTTAAGGAGAATTAAAAAATGAAAAACAAACTAACAGCAGTGCTGGCTGTGTTACTTGTAATTGCCGTGGGGTTTATAGTTTATCAAAACTTTTTAACCGGCGGCATAAAAGACGGCGGTACGGATGAAGCCGAACTTTACACCTGCGGCATGCACCCGGATATTATCTCTGATGAACCGGGCAACTGCCCTATTTGTGAAATGAAGTTAACCCCGATAAAAAAAGAACCTGCATCAAGCGATGAACGGAAGATTGCATACTGGGTTGCACCGATGAACCCGAACGAAATTTATGACTCGCCGGGTAAATCCAAAATGGGAATGGACCTTGTGCCTGTTTACGAAGATGAAGTCTCAGGCGGCGGAGTTGTAAAAATAGACCCGGTTGTGCAGCAGAATATAAATGTAAAAACAACCGAAGTAGTAAAAAGAGAAATCAATCCCGTCATCATTACCAACGGGGTGATATCTGCCGATGAAAGGAATGAATATGCCGTTACAACAAAAGTAGGCGGCTGGATTGAAAAACTCTACGTGAACTTTACAGGTCAGCAGGTACACAAAGGTGATAAACTTGCGGAAATATATTCTCCGGAACTGGTTTCCGCACAACAGGAATATTTGTCCGCACTTGAGTATAATAATCAAATGCAGTCTTCGGGTAATAAACTGCTGGTTAACAGCGGTGAAAATTTATTAAACAACGCATACGAAAAACTAAAACTGCTAGATATGCCGGGCAAGGATATTTTTACTCTCGAAAATGAAAGTGTGATTAAAAAAAGCATCCATGTCTATGCACCCGCAGACGGAACCGTTTTAATGAAAGATATTTCCGAAGGGCAGAAGGTTATGCCTGGAGGTTTACTGATGCATATTTCCGATCTTTCAAAACTCTGGGTTCTGGCGGATGTTTACGAGGAAGATTTATCAAAAGTAGAGATTGGAGACCCGGCAAAAATTTATGTTAATTCTATCCCGGGTAAAGTTATTAAAGGGAATATTTCCTTTATCGATAGGGTCGTTGATCCGAAAACGCGGACAGCAAAAGTAAGGATTGACATATCGAATAACGACCTTCAATTAAAGCCTGCTATGCTTACCAGGGTTGAACTTTCTTTCGAGAGCGATTACGTGGTTTCGATACCGGAGGAATCCGTTATTAGATCGGGACAGAAAAATATTGCCGTGCTGGCTTTGGGTAACGGCAAGTTCAAACCGGTTGAAGTAATGCTCGGCAGGTATTCGAACGGTTACTACGAAGTACTGGCCGGGTTAAACGAAGGAAACAGGATTGTATCTTCCGCTCAATTTTTAATCGATTCCGAGAGCAACCTTAAATCTGCGCTTAAGCAATTTACTTCGTCGTCAATGGAAAAAGATGAGATGAAGAAAGAAAAACAGTCTGGTCACGAGCATGGTGAAGTGGAAGAGACTTCTAAAGGTTCGGGTAATAAATACGGGATAGAGTCGCCTTTAATAAGGCTTGGTGTGATTGATGTTGAATCCATTGATCAAAACGGCGACGGTAAATTATACGAATGCCCGATGGATTGGGATATAATCAGCGACGAAGCGGGACGGTGTCCTTCATGCGAAATGAAGTTAAAAGAGTATTCGATAGATGAAGTGAAAAACAATTTATTAAAAAACGGTTATGAAGTAAAAGAATAGAACGCAGATCATTATGATCGTTATGATTTTTTATGATCATAATTAATCATGATAATCATAAGAATCCGCGTTCCATTAAGTGGAGATCAAAATGATTTCAAATGATAACAAAGAAAATTTTATAAGTAAGATCATACAGTGGTCAATTGAAAATAAATTTCTCGTGATCATTCTTACCGCTGCATTAATCTTCGGCGGTATTTGGGCATTAAAAAATACAGCGGTTGACGCTATCCCGGATTTGAGCGACGTACAGGTAATAATTTTCACTGAATATTCCGGGCAGGGTCCGCAGATAGTTGAGGACCAGGTAACATACCCGTTAACAACCAAAATGCTTTCCGTTCCTTTCGCAAAGGACGTGCGTGGGTATTCCTTCTTCGGTTTCTCAATGGTTTACGTAATCTTTGAAGACGGCACAGATATTTACTGGGCACGAAGCAGGGTACTTGAATATTTGAGTTCACTGCAGGGAACATTACCGGCAGGAGTAAACCCGCAGCTTGGTACAGATGCAACCGGGCTGGGCTGGGTTTATCAATACGTGCTGCAGTCCGATAAAAGAGACTTGCAGGAACTCCGTTCAATACAGGATTGGTTTTTGCGGTTCGAACTTTCTTCGCTTGAAGGCGTTGCGGAAGTAGCAAGCATCGGCGGGTTCGTAAAACAATACCAGGTTGAAATTGATCCGGTAAAACTTGCTTCATACAATATTCCTTTAAACAAAATAAAACAGGCAATACAAAAGAGTAACAACGACGTCGGCGGGAAACTGCTTGAAATAAGTGAAATGGAATTTATGGTAAGAGGACTAGGCTATATAAAATCCAAAGAAGATATTAGAAATATTGTAATTGATTATTCATCATTTACAGGTACGCCGGTTTATGTTAAAGACATAGCGAATGTAACAGTAGGTCCCGAACTTAGAAGAGGTATTGCAGACTGGAACGGCGGGGGAGAGACTGTCGGCGGTATAATTGTTATGCGTTACGGCGATAACGCTCTTGAAGTAATTGAAAGAGTAAAAAACCGTTTGGATGAACTAAAATCGTCACTGCCGGAAGATGTACAGATTATTACCGCGTACGACAGGTCGGAACTTATAAACAGTGCAATTGATAACCTCTCCCAAAAACTGGTAGAAGAAAGTATAATAGTTGCAATTGTGATAATAGCTTTCCTTCTGCACGTACGCAGTTCGCTGGTTGCTATTTTTACTCTACCCACTGCGGTGCTCGCTTCGTTTTTAGTTATGAAGTTCCAGGGTATAAATGCAAACATAATGTCTCTGGGCGGCATTGCTATTGCAATCGGTGCAATGGTTGACGCATCGATTGTAATGGTTGAGAACGCGTATAAACATCTCGCCGATGAAAACCAAAAGCCGCTAGGTGAAAGGAGGTCGCACTGGGAGACAGTACTTGCTTCAGCCAAAGAAGTAGGTCCGTCAATATTTTATTCGTTGCTGGTTATTACGATTTCGTTTTTGCCCGTGTTCACACTTGAGCAGCAGGAAGGAAGATTGTTTAAACCTCTTGCATTCACAAAAACATACGCAATGGGTGGCGCAACAATTCTTGCCGTAACTATTGTGCCTGTGCTCATCGGGTATTTTGTAAGGGGAAAATTCAAGCAGGAAGAGGATAACCCCCTGACAAAAATACTAACAAAAATCTATCACCCGGTAGTTGATTTTGTAATTGAGAAAAGATGGCTGGTTATAATTTCGGCAGCGGTAATTATTGCAGTAACTATAATACCTTATTCAAAACTCGGTTCGGAATTTATGCCGCCGCTTTACGAAGGCGACTTGCTTTACATGCCTACAACCCTGCCGGGAATTTCGGTTACAAAAGCGAGAGAGATATTACAGCAGACTGACAAGATTATAAAATCTTTCCCTGAAGTTGAATCTGTTTTCGGGAAAATAGGCAGGGCTGAAACAGCAACCGACCCGGCGCCGCTATCCATGATTGAAACTACGATATTGTTGAAACCGGAAGAAGAATGGCGGGAAGGAATGACGCCGGAAAAACTTGTAGATGAACTGAACGATGCTATTCAATTTCCCGGCTTAACCAATGCGTGGACTATGCCGATCAAAACCCGGATTGATATGCTTTCTACCGGTATTAAAACTCCTATCGGTGTAAAGATTGCAGGCAAAGACCTGGATGTTTTACAGGACATCGGTAAAGAAATTGAAGAGCTCGCAAAAACGCTGCCGGGCACGAGATCAGCATTTGCCGAAAGATCTGTGGGCGGCAATTATATTGATTTTGAAATTAACCGCGATGCAATAGCCCGTTACGGCTTAACAATAACGGATGTGCAAAACGTAATAGGAAGTGCCGTCGGTGGAATGAACATTACCAAAACCGTTGAAGGGCTTGAACGTTACCCGGTTAATTTAAGATACCAGAGAGACTACCGCCAAAATATAGAATCGCTTAAAAGAGTGCTCGTTCCTATCCCGTCGGGCGGAAGTATTCCTTTGGAACAGGTAGCTGAGCTTAAGATTAAAAAAGGTCCGCCCATGATTAAAACCGAGAACGCTCGTCCCAATGTTTGGGTATACATTGACATTAAAGATATAGATGTAGGCACATACATTGAAAATGCAAGGGAAGCCGTTGCCAAAAATATTCAGCTTCCTGTAGGGTATTCATTGGCTTGGAGCGGTCAATATGAATACATGGAAAGAGCAAACGATAAACTTGCCGTTGTTGTTCCGCTTACGCTGCTGATCGTTATCGTGCTTCTTTACTTTAATACAAAGTCGTTTGCAAAAACCGGGATAGTACTGCTGGCATTGCCTTTTTCGCTGGTCGGTGCTGTTTGGTATTTATATCTCGCGGGTTTTAACATGAGCGTTGCGGTTTGGGTAGGTATAATTGCCCTGCTCGGCGTTGATGCGGAAACCGGCGTTGTAATGCTGCTTTATCTCGACATCGCTTATGAAAAATTTAAGAAGCAGGGAATGCTTACAAATTTAAGCGCTCTTAAAGAAGCAATATTTGAAGGCGCGGTGAAAAGAATCCGACCAAAAATAATGACCGTAATGACAACCTTTCTTGGGCTGCTGCCTATTATTATTGGCGCAGGTACTGGTTCGGACGTAATGAAGAGAATAGCCGCCCCAATGGTAGGCGGAATTTTTACTAGTATGATTATGGAATTAACCGTTTACCCGGCGGTATTTTATTTTATTAAAAAAAACAAGATAAAAGTAAAAAGGAGGAGTAAATGAAGAATATAATAGCGGTAATATTGTTTGTTAGTATTTCAGTATTTGCGCAGGAAATGAAACACGATATGAAAGATCACAAAATGGAAAAGGATTCAATTGTCCGTGAAGGTGAAATAGATTTGAAAGCTATTGATGAAAACAAAGACGGCAAAGTATTCCAGGATCAAATGTGCTGGAATGTAGTTTCGGATTCAGCAGGCAGATGCCCGTTGTGCGAAATGAAACTAAAAGAAGTAAGCCTTGAACAAGCTAAAGCCAACTTGCTGAAGAATGGCTTTAAAGTTAAAGATCACCAGATGAAAGGTGAAATGAAAAAGATGGATAATAAAAAAGATGAGATGAAAATGAATAAAGAGAAAACCGCAGCCGTTGAAATCTGGAATAAGAATTGTCCCGTTATGGGCGAAGAAGTTGATCCTGCCGTTCCGACTGTACAATACAAAGGAAAAACAATCGGCTTCTGCTGCCCCGGCTGTGATGAAAAATTCTTTAAAGATTCTGAACAATTTATGACAAGATTAAATGAGAAGGGTAAGTTAAAAGAGAAAATAGGATTGTAATTCATATAAATAAATGCAACAAATCAATTTGATTTGTTGCAGTCTTTATTAAACTCTCTTATTTCTATCTCTTGTTTATCCGGTCCCTCAATAAATGAAACAAAGGGTTGGTTGCTATCGTCAGTTTTAGGTTTGAAAGGTTCTTTAAGAATATTGATCCCCTTTGATTTGAAATAATCGATAGATTCAAAAATATTATCTACACAAAGTGCTAAATGATCAAGTCCCCCTCTGTCAGTTGTGTAAGCATTTGGCGGAGGGAATTCAGATTTACCGCTGTAAAGTTCTATTTTTATTTTTCCTGCATCTAGAAGACAGAGTTTCCTAGTTTTAAAATTAAAGGGTTCGGTAATCACTTTAAAACCCAATAATTCAGTATAAAATGTAAATGCATTTTCAAAATCTTTTGTTTGTACGGAAATATGATCCACTGTAAATTTCATTTTTTGCTCTGTAATAGTTGGTAAAGATTGTCAGTAAATTTTATATAATCGTCTAAAATACGTTTTATTTTTTTTATGTCTCTAGGAGATTTCTTTTTAATATATGATTTGAATTTAGGATTTTCTAAAATCATTCCAAAGAACTTAGCATCGTCATTAACGCACTTAATATCTCTCGGACCAATTTTCCGGGATGCTAGGATTTGGTTTTCATCTATTCTTGGCGGATTTCTTGGGTCTATTGATACAGACCACAAGAGTAATTCGCTAAGTATACTGTTTAAATATTCCTGGTCTGTTAATAATCCTCTCTTTTCGAAAAATAAATTTGATAACTTAAGGTTTTCTCTAGCAAGATGGATATTCATAAGTGCAATATTTAATAATCCGAGTCGAATCAATGAAGCATAGAAATCCGAATTCAGAGTAACTGATTCTGATAGTTTCTTGTGGCCATCCCAACCATTTATTGGTAATGTGTCTTTATTATATTCAGTTTTAAAATAATGAACTAAAGCCTTATATCCGTCGCTAAATAATGCGTGATATCTTAATTTAGTTTGGTAAATATTTGCAAGATAATTTGCCTGTCGAAATTCTTCTTCCGATTCCTCAATGATTTTTTTATCATTTGATTTTTTCATTATTGTTGCGCTGCTTCTTCTGGCTTCAACAAGAATTTCTCTATAGAACCATTCGTATTCATCGTCGTGTTCAATTTTTTTATTGGCATTTTCAAAAGCAAGCTCAAAGTATTTTAGAGCATTATTACATTCTATATCACCAAATTCTTTTATTCTTTGACGGGAAATGCAGCCAAGTAGATATGATATGCCGACGGCTTCATTAAGTTTAATTGCACTCTTCAAAATCTCATTATTTAGATAAAATTCAACATCATCCAAAGCAGAATTTTCAAATAGCAATGTGCCAAGATAATATGATGAATATTCGATAAACTCTGAGTTTAATTCGCCAGTAGGTATCTCTGAAAATCTCTTCAAAAGTATTGGAAGCATTCCCTGAACTATTTTTGTCCGGGCAGTTGAAAAAAGGTCTTCATCAACACTAAAATACGCAAGTAGCAACAAGGCAGCGTTCATTTTTTGAAATAGAATTTTTTTCTTTTCACTTTCTTTTGTATTGATAATTTTTTTGAGTAGCCTGTATGCTACCCACCCTAATTGTGTGCAGAAAATAATTGAGCTGTAATGTTCTTTTTCCGGATGAAGCCCTTCTTCATATAATTTACAGTAATTAATATTTCCTTTTAGTATTGCATTTGTTATTTCTTGCAGACCGTTGTTTTTTTCGTCAAATAAGATGCTATTTGTAAATCTTATTCTTCCGGAATAAAATACGGGAATAGTCATTTCAATTTTTTCAGTTCTTAAATAATTTATAATTTTTGAAAAAATATTATAAAATCCTATGAAACCATATTTTCTTTTAATAGCTCCTGCTATACCAATTAATGGTTGATTACTATTAAAATGAGTATATGAATACTGAGGTCTTAATTTGTCATTATAACCGGTACATATTTTTATTCTGCCATCTGCACATATTGATATGTCCTGATCTTTAACGCAATTAAAACATCGCCCAACAATGTCATCGGTTATACCACAGTTAAGTTTAATAAATTCTATTTTTAACTTATTTATAGTTAATGATTTTTTTCTATAAGTCTCATCAGGATCAAAAGATGGAATTGCGTTTAAAATTTTGTAATCTTCAGCGAGTTTGAAAATATCAAAATTAATATTCTTTTTGGGAAAAGGTTCAATTAGCGCAATTCCTCTTATAATACCGTTTCTTATTCCATTCTCAAATGTTCTTTCTATTCCTGAAATGTAATTATCTAAATTTTCCAGGTCTATGTTATCTCTCATGCCATTAAACATTCTGTTAAATCTTATATCAATACTTTTTATTTCCTGCTTATGTCTTATTAAAAAATCAATAAGCAATTCTATATTATGTCTAACTTTTTTTATATAGATAGTAATATTTTCGTTATCTACTGAAACGTATTCTCTACTGCCGTTTACGTATGGATAATGGATCCTGATAGCTTTTAGAGGTTCCAAATTACCTATTTGCATTTGTTCTCTAAGGTACGGCAGCAACTGGTTATCAATAAATCTACCGTTTGTAATTAAAAAAGTTTTTTTCGGATAAATTCTTGCCAGATCTTTCCAGCCTATTTCTTCGCTATTATTGTATAATGGTTCTCCACCTGTTAAGGCGAATTCAATATTAGGGCGCGGATAAAATTGTGTACTTGATTCAGCTAGTTTTAATTTTTCCATAATTACTTTCACAGAGCTTGATACTTCATAGATAATTTCGTCATCATCGGAATTATTGTTTCTTGGAAAATCATCCCAATGGCAGCCTTCGCATTTTTGGGAACAAACTACTGATGCTTGAATTCTTATTCTTCTTTCAGAAGGGAACCATGTCTTAAAATCATTCTGATCTTCATAAAACGATCCTGGGATTATATCTTTTATCTCTTCGGAAATTGTAGTAAGTACTGTTTCAAAGTTTTCCGAATCAATGTAGTAATAGTTAATTGATGCCAGCCCAAATGGCAAATGAGTGGTAGAAATACTTCTATCTGTTATAATAGGAATAATTCTTATATCAGAATAAATACTCCTTGTAATGATTTCCTTAAGTTCTGTTCTTGCATATCTTCTATTATTTAAATATGCCGGGGAAATAATTAAAATAAACCCCTTGCATTCGCTAACGGCTGAATTTACAAAGTCGTATACATTCCCTCCAACAATAAGAGAGTTATCAGACTTAATATTTATATCTTTTTTATGTAAAAATTTTTCAATTTTTTGTGTTAATTCTACATCTTCATGATCATAACTAATAAAAATTTCGCTCACTGTTTTACCCCAAAATATTTTTTCAAAAAGGACTACTAAATCCATTAAAAGCCTTGATGAGAACAGAAAACATATTCTGAATAAAGAAGTATTCTCTGTAAAATCATTTAAGAAGATAATGATGCAAGCATCAAAATTCAACTAATAAAATTTAAGTTGTTGGCGTACATGATGTCCTTTTTTATCTTTAAAATTAAATGAAAAAGGTGAGATGAAGGAGAAGTAATTTTTGGCGGCCCATGACTAAATTATGCCTTCAATTCATAACGGTGATTGCAGCAATCGTGACCTTCCATTAATGTTTTGTCTCTCACCATTTTCATTTTGGTATTAAAGCCTTCAGTCCAGCTGTAATCGCCGAAACAGATATGCGCGAAACCAATATCTCCCGCATCAGCATCACTAAAAGTTTTTGCCCAGATACATTCTGTTACTTTAATTTCAAAAGCAGTATCAGTGTCTTCAACTATTTCGTGGGTCAGCAAATTTTTATAAGCAGGCGGGCGGAACTGTTTTACATAATCCTGCAGACTATTTGAGCCTATTTTCTTTGCCTGGTCTTGTCCAAGATTAAAAGCGCGTTCTTTTGTATTTTCTTTTAAGACTGCTATTACTTTTTCTTTACCCAATTCCTTTTCCATTATTTTGGCAAGTTTGATGAACTCACTGTAACGTGTATTAAAATAGTCTGCAACGGTTAGTTCACGGTCGGATTTTTTATCGAACTTGTGACCGTCTTGTTTGTCGCTTTTCTCTTTAGATTGAGCAAATAGAGTTTCGTTTCCTTTTAAGAAACAAGCTACAGCACAAAGGGGTAGTGTGCATGTAATAAATTTTCTACGGCTTTTGTTTGGTTCTGAATTATTCATTTATTCTCCTTTTTTGAGTTGACTTTTGGTCAATCTTAAAGATAATATTATAAACTATCAAGTCATACCGCCAAGCAAAATCAATATTGCTGAAACTGTAAACAGCAACGGGCACAATTTAAACGGTAGATAATTCACCTTGAATCCGGTGAATAAAGAGATAATGACAAGAATTAATAATACAATTGATAACGCATAGTAAACGAAAGCAGAAACATCACTCGAGAAATCAACAATAGTTACACCGATTGTAATTGCGCCGATAAATATTAGTACAACTCCTTCAATTATCCATTCCATTGTAATTATGTGCTTATTGTCTTTGGAAATATCACCGAAGTTTCTCACAACATTTTTAGTTGGAAATAAATGTGCAATTCCCCAAATAACTGTAATTGCCGATTTCCGCAAGAGAATATTTCACGATACCTTCTCTTCCTCAGAAAAATTGGTTTACCGATTGGATTTTGATTACCGAACAATTTTTCTTTCCATGTTTTATTAAGAACGGCAGTTCTCGGTCTTGACAAAACCGTTTCTTTATCGCCCTGGATAAGAGGGAAATCAAATACGTCAAACAGCTCGGATGTAGTGTATGCCAGGTCTTCGGTGTAATATGATTCGGTTTCGTTTAAAGTTAGAAGTTCTCTTCCGCTTTTGTAAATTCTAATCTGTTCTTCAACTTCCGGAAGTCTCGATTTCAGTTCCGGACCCAAAGCGATAAACGTTATCCCGGCTTCGTTCTCACTTACGCCCAGGTTGTTATCTTCAAGAACAACCCTGTAAATTCTGTCGCTATTGGAATGAAATGAGTCGTAAGAAAACTCAAAATTTACATACAGGAAAATCAGTATACTTGCGAATATGGCTATTCCCAAACCGAGTATATTTATGATTAATGTATTTCTATTTTTTAATAAACTACGAAAGGCTACTTTAAGGTAATTTTTTATCACAGTTCCTCCCCATTGAATAGTTAAATATAGACGTTTTACTCGAATTGCTGTTCCTGTAAAACATTTTTTTTTAATAAGGTCTTGTTCATATTAGAGTTTCTGCAAAATAAAAGTCTGTCGAACCGTTTTTTGGGTGAGCCTGTCCGCCGTCTTTTTGGCGGGAAATCTTTCAATTAGATTTCAAAGATTTCTCTCCCGATAAAAAAACATCGGGATCGAAATGACAAAATGTTTAGATATTTTATTTTGCAGAAACTCTATTATTAACGTAGAGAAGGAAGAAATATTGTATAATACTTTATATCGGAATATGCTTACCTGCCTCTGTATATGAAGGTAATAATTTTAAACTTTATTGATTCATTGGCATTATGATTGTATGTTTATACAAAAAACCGAGATGTTATGAATCCTTTCAATGATATTTACGACCACCTGCCGCATTCCACCCATAGGAGTATCCCTAACTGGCTGATTTATTTAATTATTCTGGTTGCAATAATTGTTTCGGTATTATTTTATTTATTCCCTTTTCAAAACGAGTTTATTACAGAAGATAAAGTTGCCAAAGTTTATTTTGCAGATAACATAACGCAGGCTCACGAGGAACTGATAAAAATATTTAACGAAAAATATAAAGGTAAAATTGAAGTTATCCCGGTTGATATTCCTACGGAGAAATTTACAACAAACAAAAGGAAAGAATTAATTACGAGAACTTTGCGCAGCCGCAACAGCCGGATTGATTTGTTTGCGGTGGATCAAATTTGGATACCACGTTTTGCAAAGTGGGCGGAACCCCTGGAAAAATACTACTCCAAAAACGAATTGTCGGAACTTCTCCCGCAAGCTCTAAACACATGCATTTATAGCGATACTTTATTTGCAATCCCTTTTTTTATTGACGTAGGCGTTTTGTATTTCAGGAAAGATTTAATTAAAAATCTTTCAAACGCTCCTGATGTTGAAAAAAAATTGAAAGAAGGTATTAGCTGGGATGATTTGATAAATCTGAAAAACAATGACTTACAGAGCGATTATCTTTTTGTATTTCAAGGAGATGCGTTCGAGGGATTGATTTGTAATTATCTTGAAATACTTGGTACAGGCAGAAGCATTTATAAGAACGGTAAATTTGATGTTTATAATCCTGAAACCATTTCCGGGACTCAAAGGCTTGTTGATTTTATTTACAAGTACGGAATTTCACCGAAACAAGTTTCCGTATTCGACGAAAGTAAATCATATGAATTCGCTCTTCAAAACGATGTGCTTTTTTTTAGAGGATGGCCCACAACAATTAAATATTCCAACCTGGTTTCAAAAACTACAGCCAAGCTAAACTTGCTTGAAGAAGCGCCGATGCCCAAAAGTAGTAACGGAAATTCCGCTTCTACTATCGGAGGGTGGAATATCATACTATCCAAATATTCGTCGGTAAAAAATGAAGCGGTAACTTTTATTAAATTTATACTTTCAAAAGAAATTCAGGAATTGAATTACAAATCCGGTGCGTATTTACCGATCCGCAAATCGTTTTACACCGATGAAAAAATGATTGACAGATACCCGAGGCTGCAAAAATATAAAAGCTTTATTGAAAGGGGAATACACCGTCCCCCTGATTACAATTACACAAAGATTTCCGACATACTTTCTTCGTTTTTAAATAAAGCTTTAAAAAAAGAATTAACAGTGGAAGAAGCGCTTAAATCTGCGCAAATACAAATAAATACAGTATTAAATTTATCTTTTGAAAATGAATAAGAAACCCGGCGGTCAAAATGAATTTAATTAACCGAATTACAAAGTACCGGTTTGAGTTTTACCATTTTATAATATTGATAGTAATTATAAGCGTATCCCAAATTACGCTGTCATATATGAATACGCGGTCTACGCAAAATCTAATCGGTAAATCAATTGATATTTACCGGTGGGACACAGCAGAGAGAATAGCCGATTTAACAACGACTTCGATGGAATTGCTGATGCAGAGCAGTAATTTTTCGTCGGAAGACGAATCCGATTTTTCCCCGGTCATTGAATCATTGGATTTTATTCTAACGCAGCAGCGGCTTCAAAAAAACATTGAAGACATATGTTTGTTTTTTTACGATGGTAAAAATGTAATTGACGTAGACGACGGAAATAACCTTTATAGTTATGTAGTGAAAAAAACAAGCAATATTAATTCGCAATCACTTCACCGCAGCGAGGCAAAGAAACTCTTTGCCGAATCAATTGAAACAATATTTAAAGATGAAACAGTTGTAAACTACAAAGAGACTTCACAAATATTTCATGTGTTTGTACCGTTCTCCGTAAAAGGAGAAGTTGTTGGTTCGGTTTATATGAAAATTATCCCGGACTTCACGGATATTATGAAAGTTATTACAAGTTCAACCGACCAAACCGGTGCGCTTTTTTCAGCTTTGATATTATTCAGCATACTATTAATGTTTCTCATTACAACTTTCCTTGTAAGAGAGCGCGACCAGATACAGTCGGAACTATATATGCAAAGGGAAAAACATCTCACCCAGAAAATTGAAGAAGAAAAAGAGGTTTTGTTTACCAAGCGTATTTATCATGCACAGCACAAGGCTGAAAAAATTATGGGTTTTATTAAGCAGGATATTTTGAACCTAACCGAATCCAACTTTGAACGGATCAAAAACCAAATTATTAAATACACTAATTTTGTTGGGCGTGTTGTTTACGATATGAAAAATTTTAATCCGCCAATAAACGTTATTAGAAACGTGAGTTTTAGAACTGATATCAATTCGGTTATTCAATTTGTAGTTAAAAATATTTTTAAAAGAGTTTACAAAGAAAATGAGCAGTATAAATTTGAACTCAATCTAGATGATAAGATGCCGGTGTTACATATCAACGAATATGTAATATGGGAAATTATAGAGCCGCTTATTCAGAACTGCATTGACCATAATAAAGATCACGATACTGTTATTTCAATACGGACAAAATATTTGCCGAATGAAAAAATGTCTACAGTTACAATTGAAGATAACGGTATTGGCTTCAGCGACGAAATTTTGGAAAAGGATGAAAACAGTATTAGAAAATTGTTTTTAGAAAAAGTTACAACAAAAAGTAAAACACAAAATTCCGGTTACGGTTGTTATATTGCATATGAAAATTGTAAACGCTGCGGAATGAAAATTGACGCGTATAATAGCGATATTGGGGCTGCGATTAGTATTGAGATTTCTCATAATTAAGCCGGCAGTAAACATGAAAGAATTTCTTAAAATTGTTGTTGCGTGCTGCGCAACATTTATATATTATTGTTGCTAATGATAAAATCTTTCAAACACTAAGGTTTAGAAAAATTTTTTGAGACAGGTAAAACTACAGGCATTCAACCTGTACATAAACAGAAACTAAGAATACGTTTAACAGCATTGGATACCGCTACGGAAATTAAAGATATCGATTTGCCCGGATTCCGGTTGCATCAACTGAAAGGGAAAATGCAAGGATTATGGGCAATTGATGTAAGTAAAAATTGGCGAATAACATTTGAATTTTAAAACGGAGATGCATTCATTGTTAATTATGAGGATTATCACTAAATGACCATGTATAACCCACCACATCCGGGAGAATTTATTAGAGAGGTTTATCTTGAACCTTTAGGCATAAGTTATAGAACAGTGGCTGCAAAACTCAAAGTAGCCCCGTCTACCTTTATGCGGCTTATCAAAGGACAGAGTAGTGTCAGTTCGGAAATGGCTTTGCGTCTTTCCAAAACACTTGGGCGTTCCCCCGAAAGCTGGTTAATCATGCAAAATAATTTTAATCTTTGGCATGCCAGGAAGCGGGTTAATCTTGATGATGTTGAGAAACTAAAATTATCTAAATAGAGCAAGCAAACTGCTTAATCATAATATTGTCCTTTTTTATTCGGAAAATACTGCCGACAAGTATCTCTATACCAGCAATGAAATTTTAAAAGCAGATGGGCACAGAAAAAAAATTGTTTTTAAAGAAGTAACAACAAAAAATAAAACACATAATTCCTGTTACGGTTGTTAAATTGCATATGAAAACTGTAAACGCTGCGGTAATTAGTATTGAAATTCAAGATAGTTAGTTGTATACACAAGCCAAATTGGTTTTGGGACTTTGTTTTTATTTAAAACTCACCTAAATCCTCCCCGCCTCCCAAAGTCTCGTACGGCGGGCAGGTCTTTAAAAGAGAGGACTTTATGGCAAAATCCCAAAACCAATTTGCAACAAGTATAAAAAACATTTATAAAATTCCAACCATCAATGAATAGGGCGCAACCATTAAATACTAAATTTCCTAATTCTGAAGATACTATTCGATTCGTATCGAGATATCAAGATGTCCGCCAAGCCCTTCGTTTATAATTCTCTGCAAAGTCGAGAGACGAATATCTTTGAGATCTCTTTCTAATTTAGAGATATAAGCTTTGTTAGTTCCCGCCAATTTTGCCAATTGTTCCTGGGTAAGTCCTTTTTGCTTCCTAGCTTGTTGGATAAGTACACCAAGTTTAAAAGCCTCATAATCTTGCTCAAATTGTTCTCTTTTATCCGTGCCCTTTTTACCAATCTTTTCATCAATGAATTGGTCAAGGCTTTCCAGGTTTTTATTCTTTGCTTTCATAATACTCACGTTTAATTTGTTCCGCTCTTTCTATTTCTTGTTTAGGAGTTTTCCTGCTCTTCTTCCGAAATCCATGCCCGATAACAACAATATTGTCCATATCAAAGAAACAGAAAATCCTATATATGTTATTGCTAACTTGAACTCTGATTTCATAAAGCTCGGAAGTGTTTTCTATATGTTTTAGATACACTTCGGGAACTCTGTCAATTTCTTCAATGATTTTGAGTGTCCAAAGAATCTTCCTTTGAACTTTTTTGGTTTGCCTGTCATAGAATTTCTCAAAATAGTCTTTGAAGAAATAGAGCTCTCGTTTTTTACTCATGAAGCAAAGATACAAAAAGTAGTCTAATGAGACAACATGATTCATGCTGCTTTTTCAGCATTTTTAAGTCCTCTTAACGGTATAAATGTTTTATTTGCAAATAATAAAGTTAATTCTAAAAAAGTAAAACAAAATTTAAATCTCAAAATTCCGGCTACGGTTGTTATATTGCATATGAAAATTATAAACGCTGTGGAATGAAAATGGATGCTTATAACAGAAATGGTGCAGTGATTAATATTCAGATTTCACATAATTAGTTTATGGAAAACGAGGTTTAAGGATATGTTTTCTGAACATCCAGCTTTTGTTGATCCTAAAAATGACGATTTAAAGTTGTGGAGATATATCGATCGCCAAAAATTGTTTCATCTTTTAGAGTCATCATGCTTATACTTCTGTCGAGCTGACTATTTTCAAAAGGAAGATCATTTCGAAGGTAGTTATCCACGTTTAGAATACGAGCATCAAGTCAAAAAAGATGATGGCAAAGATATATCAAGAAATTTATATAATATTATATCAAAGGATACATTTATTAGTTGTTGGCATTTAAGTGAACATGAGAATATTGCTATGTGGAAATTATATGCTAAGGATGAAAGAGGAATTTCTATTCAAACTGATATAAAAAATTTTAAGGACGCATTCAAAGAAAGTGATAGAAATATTTTTGCTGGAAAAGTAGATTATATTGATTATGAAACAGATGCATTCTACCAAGAAAGTTCTCATAATTATTTTGCTATGAATGCGTTCTCCTTGTTTATTCATAAACGTAAGATTTATTCTTACGAAAATGAATATCGTGGAATCTGTACTGATCCAAATGGATCAAAATATAACGGGATAAATATAAAAGTAGATTTGAATAAAATAATCAACAAAATATATTTGTCACCATATGCCTCTGAGGAAGAGTTCTTTCAAATTAAAACAAAATTGCAAGAGTTGGAAACAGAAATTCCAATTTGCTATTCCAGTTTTAAGGCACAACCATATTATTAATGACTTTCTATCAGATAATTAAATACACGTTTATAAATGAACAAAAACCAAATAAACATACTTGTTGTTGAAGATGAAGAATTTGACGTCCAAAGAATTCGTGAAACTCTTGAGCCTTTTAAAGATACAATGTGTATTAAAGAGATTGTTTCTTCCGGGAAGGATACGCTGAAATCAATAAAAAACAATAAGCATCTTTTTGATGTTGTAATTCTCGATTACCAGATATCGGGCGGACTGCACGGCGAAGAGCTTATTGAAGAAATAAAAAAAATCGACAACACGCTGCAGGTAATAGTTATCACCAAAATGACAATCAATCAAATGGATTTGCAGTTTGCAACCCAGCTAATTGAAAGTGGTGCATCGTGGTTCGGTACAAAAAATCCTACGGACATTGATTACATTTACCAGCCCACTGATTTTGTGCTTGCAATTAAAAACGCTTACGACAAAAGAAAGCTCGTAATTGAAAAAGAGATACTGCGGAAAGAACACTCAAGCTCAAAGTCAAAACTTGAGAGCAACATTAAAGAAATGATAAATAAGTACACCCTCATCGGCGAATCAGCCGGGATGAGATTAATAAAAAAATCAATTGAGAATTATTCAACAACCGACGCCAACGTACTTATATTCGGGGAATCCGGCACAGGCAAGGAATTGGTTGCGCGCAATATTCATTATGTTAGCCAGAGAAAATTTGAGAATTTTGTTACGGTAAACTGTTCCGCAATTCCGGATGATTTAATTGAAAGCGAACTTTTCGGTTATGAAAAAGGAGCCTTCACGGACGCAAAAGGAGAGAAAGCAGGACTGTTCGAGCAGGCAGACGGCGGCACAATCTTCCTTGATGAAATAAGTGAGCTTCCCCTTTTGGCTCAGGCGAAATTATTACGTGTTTTGGAAAACGGCGAGATAGATAAAATCGGAAGAAAGAAAAGATACGAAGTAAATGTAAGAGTAATAGCCGCATCAAATAAAAACATTGAAGTGTTAATGAGAGAAAAGAGATTCCGCGAAGATTTATATTATAGGCTGAATATATTGAATATACAGCTTCCTCCTTTAAGAGAACGCAAAGACGATATAATACGGCTTCTCAAAAACTTCATGGAAAAATCGAGTAATGAGTTTCACGTCTATGCTCCCGAGCTGACAGACGAAGGGATAAAATTTTTATCTAATTTTCACTGGCCCGGAAACGTAAGACAATTAAAAAATGTTGTCCAAAGACTTGTACTAATGGGTGCGAGTACAATAGGGGTTGATGAAGTAGAAGCTGCGCTCGGCATTAAGAATCAAGGTGCTTTCGGCGGGTATACTACGCCAATCTATTCCAAAGAAGAATTACCTCACTTACGCGAAGCCGAACTTGAATTTAGAAAACGATTTGTTCAATTCGTCCGCAAGAACAGCAGAACCGATACTGAAGCTGCAACTAAACTCGGCATCGCACGTTCAAATTTTCATCGCCTCTGCAAAGAACTTGGGTTAAAATAAATACTAAATTGCGTTTCCTAATTAGATTATATTCATAATCTTCTTACTCTTGTTCATAATCTGTTATGTTAAAAGTCAAGAAAAATCGAAAGAGTAACCTTTCATATTTAATATTGAAGAAGCGTAACCAACATTATGAAAAAAAATGATTACCACTTCTTCATCAGGTATAGGTAACAATTATTAT
>JASFMY010000072.1:0-33823 GCA_050117315.1 Ignavibacteria bacterium | reverse complement strand
CAGCATTTTTTCTCTTAATTCTCCCATTTTTACTCCTTTTTCTTTGTTGGTGATGAGAGAATATAAAAAAATACTCTTTCATTTTGTCAAAGAACATCTGCTGCCGCTTTGGCGGTTTCGTTCAACTGGATCTTACCCCGATTAAAGAAATTCCGGAATCGCTAAAACTTCCATCGCCATTATTTTTATAGATTTTTGACACAGCATTATAGTCAGAGTCCTCCCCTGTTAGCAGAATATCCAAATCACCGTCATTATTATAATCTCCCCAGACTACCGAACCTCGATATACCCCGGTTAAAGAAATTCCGGAATTACTAAAAGTTCCATCGCCGTTGTTTTTATAGATTTCTGAAATATAACCCGAAGAGCAAGCTCCAGTTAAAAGAATATCCAAATCACCATCATTATCATAATCTCCCCAGGCTGCTGAACCACTGGAAACATTTGGTAAAGTAATCGAAGTTTCCTCCATAATAGCTATCCAATCCTCATCGCTCATATTGAACAGAGTCCCGTTATTACTTCCTTTTTCATCTAAAGCAATGTTACCTTCAGTTTCATTTAGTTTCCAATAACCTGCTAAACCAGTTGTAGAAGCATCGATTTCAATTTCCATATTATCTTGAATTTGCTGCTCGGTTCTGGCAACATTCCAAATCCTTACATCATCCAATGCACCATTAAAATAATCTCCTCTTACTTCATCACATCCCCCCCATGCTTCTGCACCTAAGAAAGTGCAGTTATCAGAATCATACGTAAGTGAATAACTTCCACCAGCATCCAGCGTTCCTTGTAGTTCTCCGTCAATATAAAATTTGGTATATCGCCCATCACAGGTTACTGCGAAATGATGCCACCCTTCCGTTATTGTTGAAACCGATACTTCTATTTCCTGATATTCATCATCCAGTTCAACAAAACAACTGAGGATGTCTTCCTCTATTTGAATATTATAACCGCCGGAATTAGTATTAGAAATGAAGCGCGTATCATTTGAATTTGCCCAATCGGCATGATATGCCCATAGTTCAACCGTTAATGCTGTTGTTGGTTTTAGTATAGATGAATTTCCCAAACTCACATAATCATCAACGCCGTCGAATTCCAGCCAATTATTTAACGGCTGAGCATTGCTTAAGTTTAGTCCAAACAAAAGAAACAACATTAGTTTTTTCATAATACCGCCCTTATTAGTACTACTATAAATAGCACTTTTTTTAATTATAAAATCATTTTACCTTTTTTGCCCCTCTACTTAGTTGGGATTATTTTCTGAATTAATCCCATGCTTTTACCAAGCTGGAAATCTCTTTTTACCCGGTTAAGTAGAACCGTTTAATTAGGTTTTATCTTTTTGTACTTTTTTAGCTGTGACCGAATTATTAAGAATGCAGCATAATTCACTTAAATCTTTTTTGGATACAAATTCTATTGCCCCGGCAGCTAAAGAAGCTTTTCTATATTCCGGTGCATCATAGCTTGTAAGGATAATTATCTTTGCATTAGGATTTTGTTTAATTAAAAGTTTAGTTGCTTCTATACCGTTCAACTTCTTCATTTTTATGTCCATCAATACACAGTCCGGGTTATATTCCACATAAGCCTTTACAGCTTCCGAACCGTCATTACATTCAATAACAGTATTGCCATTTTCCCTGATTATATTTGAAATATAATTACGCATCCTCGCACTATCATCAACAAGCATTATTTTCATAATGTTTGCACCAATTCCCAGATAATATTATGGTTATAATATGGCTGGCTTAATTAGAAATGTAAATGAGTTCCGGAACTCATTTTTAATTAGGAAATTCAGATTAGTCTAAAACAACTCTTTGTTTTCAATTGCAAATTGAATCAACCCGTGAATGCCGTGAAGGTTTAATTTATTTGCAACATTGGTTCTATGGTTGCCAACTGTGCGTGGACTAATGAATAGTTGTTGGGATATTTCAACATTGGATTCCCATTCGGCTACAAGCTTGAGCACCTCACGCTCCATTTGTGTTAACGATGAAATCCCCTCAATATTTTTTTGAACTTCTTCCGGCGATTTTTTTTCTTTAACCAATAACTCAGCTAAAGAACTGCTGATGTAGGTTTCACCGTTAACAACCTTATTGATAGCGTCGTTAATCTCCGATACAGCTACCTCTTTTAAGACATATCCTTTTACGCCAAGCGATATGGCTTTATAAAAATAATTAAGGTTCTTGTGCATGGTCAACAAAATTATTTTCGTGTAACACTTTTTTTTACATAGTTCGGCAAGAACTTTTAGTCCGGATTTGCCCGGCATTCGTATATCCAATATAGCAATATCGGGAGTAAGCACTTCTATTTTATCAAGCGCTTCAACACCGTTTTCAACTTCAGCAATAATTTTGAAGTGGTCTGTTTTATTTAATACTTGCTTTACTCCCTCACGGAATAGGGGATGATCATCGGCTAATAGTATTGTTATTTCTTTTTCTGAGATCATGCTTTTTGAATAATAAATATTCTACAAGTCATGTATTAAGTAATTCTCTTATATCTATTGAACAAGAGATAAGAGAATATCAAACATTGTTAAACTTATGATATGGAATTCTTAACTCCAGCTCGGTACCTTTATTTGGTTTCGAATTAATAATGAACTCTCCATTCAATAGTTTCACCCGTTCTTTTATACCGGAAAGCCCAAAGTGGGGACGTCCGGAGTTTGCGGTTAAAGTATTTATATCAAATCCAATACCGTCATCCTTAACGGTAATCAGCAACTCTTCGTTATGCTTTGTTATTGACAGACTTGCCGTTTGAGCATTGGAATGTTTAATAATATTGTTTATCGCTTCCTGTAAAATTCTGAATAGATTAATTTGTTTTTTCTCATTCAGACAAGTATCAACATCTTCCGCAGTATAACTGAATTTTATGTTTGATGAGTTAGATACTCTATTAATCATCATTGAAACTGTTTCGGTAAATTCAAGCTCAGCAAGTTCAAGCGGACTCAAATTATGCGAGATATTACTTAAACTATCTATTGACGTGGATAAAATATCGGAGACTTCGTTTAGCAGTGGATTTTCATTTTCTTTATTTGACAAAATTTTGTTTTTAACGATAAGTAATTCTTGCCCGATGCTGTCGTGTAATTCACCGGCAATTCTTTCTCGTTCTTCTTCCTGTTTTTCCAATAAAGCACGAGAGAACTCTTCTTGTTGGTTGGCAATTGTCTCCTGTTTTACTATTTCTTTTTCCGCTTCTTTAATTTCATTTTCTTTTTTCAGGATTAAGTTTTTCTGTTTAAGAGAACGGTTAAAATAAAAAGCAAGGGCGATTAACAATAATCCTGCTATTGAGATAAACCATATTAAACGTTGCTGAAGAGCCTTTTTATTTTTTTCAACTTCCAAATTTGTTCTGAGAATAGCATTTTCTTTTTCTTTCTTTTCGGTTTCATATTTTGTTTCCAGCTCGGCAACCTGTTTATGCCTTTCTTCGCTTATTAAGCTGTCTTTAAGGGAAACATATTTATCAAAATATACTTTCGCTTTTTCAACATCGCTTTTGTTTAGATAATAATCATGGAATAATTTATATGTAGTAACCAGTTCGGTTTTATGTTCAAGTTTACCCGCAACGTCTATTGCTAATTGCAAGTATTGCTTGCCCTTTTCAAACTTACCGGTATTAATATATATTGCGGCAATATGATTATAAATATATGCTTGTTCAGTCAAAGCACGGTTTTTATCCAAATACTTTTGGGCAAGTATTAAATATCGTAAAGCATTATCATTATCACCTAACGCTATATAACATTCCCCCATATTGGAATATAAAATGGAAAGATTGTTATTATACTTTTTCCCTTCATAAAAGGCTAAAGACTCATTGAAATATGAAATTGCTTCTTTATAGTTTTTTAGCATAAGGTTCAGATAGCCTAAATTTGTCAGTGTCATAGTTGCACCAAGACTATCCTTCATGGCTCTATATTGCGCTAAACCTTTGTTAAAAAATTTAAGAGAAGAATCATAATCGTTAAGCGACCCAAAAACTATTCCAAGATGACCGCTTATTTTCGCGATGTAAAATGTATCCTTAATTTCTTCAAAATAGTGTAAAGCTTTTAGGAAACTATCCGAAGCCTTTTCATAATCTTCAAATTGCATAGAAACATTACCTAAAAACAAGCGATTTTGGGCTTGCTTATTTTTATCACCACTAATGCTGTCAATTTCCAAAGCTTTGTTGATAAAGAAAAAGGCTGAATCTTTAACACCTCGATAAACATAAAAGAAAGCAATATTTGCACACGCTGTTGATTGACCGTTTAAGTAATGACTTTCTTCTGCTAATCGAAGAGCGGCTTGAGCATAGTTTAATACACTATCGGTCGATACATATTTTGATTGGTTTGCAATTTTGTTTAATAGATCAATTCGCTCAATTCCATCGGTTATTTTGAGGAGTGTTTTAAGGCTGTCCAGTTCTTCGGCCAAAGAAGAAGTACTAAACCAAAGAATAAACGACAAAACCAGGAAATTATACCACATTTAATATTTCCCCAAAAATATTTCTTAAAATTACTGTAATATAATATTTCAAGTGAGATCGTGAAGAATTTATTTTGAGACAGACAATGGATTTGGAGTTATAAATTTTTAGTTGGACTCAAACATTCAACTAACTAATTTAATGATCTGTTTTTACATGTATCGTTGTTTCTTAACGAAGCCGGACTATTTCACCAATAACATCTTTTTGCTTTGTACAAATTCTCCTGCCTCAATTTACTAATTATACAATATATAAATATGCAATTTTATTCAGATAATGAGATGCAGCTAACAATCTACTTTAGGAAGGCAGGTTAATATAAAGGCGGAAAACTTTTCCGCCTTTATATTGTGAATATGATTAGAATTTATTTCAACAACATTAATTTCTTTACCGACACATAATCCCCGGCTCTAAGTTTATAAATATATACACCGCTTGCCAATTGAGATGCGTTAAATTCTACAGTGTAAATACCGCTTTGCAGTGTTTCGTTTACAAGAGTTCCAACCTCTCTTCCGAGCATATCATAAACTTTCAATGTAACATTCCCGTTATTTGCTACTTGATACTTGATACTGGTAGTAGGATTAAACGGGTTGGGGTAGTTCTGCTCAAGGCTGTATTCGGTTATGGCACCTAAAGTTACTTCTACGGCGTCGCTGTATTCATAGGCTCCGTCAAAATCTATTTGTTTTAATCTGTACTTAAATGTTGTTCCGCCGGTTGGGGTATCGGTGTAAGAATAACTTTTAGGTGAATTGCTGTTTCCGTGTCCGTTAACGAAGCCTACATCTTCCCAAGAGTTTTCACTTTTATCTTTTATCTTTTTCCTTTGAATTTGGAACCCGTAATTATTCACTTCCGTGGCTGTTTGCCATGTTAGTTTGATTCCTTCATCAATCAATTCTGCAGTAAATGAAGTTAATTCAACCGGCAAAATACCGTTATGCTCATATGCTCCAATTGAAGGAGGATCATTTCTCAAATAGGATCGCTGATCTATCGTTATTTCCGTTACAGACTCAGATACGGAACTTCCATCTTCAACTGCATTCCAGGTACTACCATTGTTTTCACTAAAAGCATATTTTGTTGTACCTGCATCATCATAATATCCTGTAACTACACCGGCTGAAGCCGCTATTGAACCGGAAGACGCCAGGAGGATTGTCTCCGTATCCCCGCCGTTATCGGCTAATACAGGTTGATATGTTTGATTTTCAGTTATTGTTGTATAGCTATCAAACAGTGTTGAGCCTTGACCGCTTGTATAAGTATATTCTATATTCCCGCTTCCGCTTCCCCAGTCTGTGCTTGTTAAAGGAGAAATATTGTAGCTTCCGTATACGGTAGTTGCACCACCGTCATAATCATCATAAACATCATTATAATCATTATAGTTGTAGGCTATTATTGAGTTAGTAGAATATATTATGCTGGCACTATTGCTGCTGATACCGGCTCCCCAGAGAGCAGAAGAACCAGCGCTGTTACCGGTTACCGTACAGTTGGTTAAGATAATTGTTCCACTACTACTAACAATGATTCCGCCGCCGTTTGTGCCCGCGTAGTTATTAGCTATTGTACAATTGGTTATTGTATTTGTGCCGTAATAAAAATAAACACCGCCGGCGTAGCTATCGGCATTGTTACCGGATATTGTACACCGGTTTAATGTACATGAATTATCACAATAGATACCGCCTGAATAGTTTTCAGAAGTGTTGCCGCTCACTGTACAATTGGTTATAGTAAATGAACTGCCATAAATAGCTCCCCCTTGTGAAGTAGCGGTGTTGCTGCTAATTGTAGAATTAGTCATGGTAAATGAATTACCATAGATACCCCCTCCACGAGATGCCTTTCCATTTGATATCGTAACATCGTTAAAGTAAACTGTTCCATCAGATATATAAATACTGCCGCCATAAGTATTAGATTCACCTGAGACATCCCCGCCTTGTATTGTCATATTGCCGATACTTATGGTTTCACCACTGGCATCAATATAAAATACACGGAAATTAGATGTACCCGGTGTAGTTACTTGAACTGTAACATTATTGCTTGTGGCAGAATTTGTTCCATCAATGCTGACGGCATCGGTTATTGTCGGCATTGTTGCAGAGATAGTTACATTATCACCGGATGATAAATTAAAAACGATATCGTCATCAACGGATGTTGAAGCATTAGATTGTGTTATTGCCCAGCTAAGTGTTCCTGTTGTAGAGCCTGACCCATCGTCAGTTGTCTCAGTAACAGTATATGTGCTTCCTTTTACACTAGGAAAAAAGGAGATAAGAAAAATTAAACTAATAAAAATAGAATTTGATTTCATAAGCCCTCTTAAATGCTTTGTAAATATAATTATATAGCAATACTTTAATATATTACTATCTCATGATAGGAGCAAAAAATAACTGATAGCTGTTATAAAAAAAGAATATCTCGGTTTATCTGATAACACCGGACTTCGGATCACTCACTTTTTATTTCATAAACACCGTCTGTGGTTCCACTTCCAATTCCCGTTGTTGTTCTGGATGTCTCTATATCCCAGAAGCAATTGCTTGCGGTGGCATTATAATATAATTATACCCCACCAGCCCGCCGCCGCCGGAATAGATCCCGGCTGTTTATTCACTTTTATTTTGACAGCTATGTTTCTATTTACAAAACACCGGTATATAATGCGTCTATGCAATAGCGATAAAAACGAAGAAGCGTATTCTTTGCGATCGCTATAATAACAAATCTTAAATTACTGCCGAGACTGATCAGTCAGTAACGGTTTCAATCATACGTTATCTACAGACCGGCATAATCAAAACCCTGTGAAATGCAAGTATTTCTTTTAAATAACAGAGTCAATACCACCAAACTCCGCAAATTTCTAAATTATTATCGAAAAAGTAATGTGAAATTTAAATAGATTTATATGTTTTATTTATTCCCGTTATAATGGCAACATCATATTACTCATATGAAAACGTGTAGGCCGGATTGCCGGTTAGATCAAGAAAGGATTAGTGCGGGGAAAGGGAATAATGAAGCATCTAGTTATAAACATATACTGTCTTCATTATCAAAATTGATTAAGAAGTTAAAAAGATTACTGCCCCCGCATTACGCATATGCGTATTAGACACTGCATTAGATCATTTTACCTGCAAATTAACGGTTTTCAAAAAAAAATTGAACATTCCTTGTTTTTTTTAGTCTAAAAATATTATACTCACAAGAAAAGAATATGTGAGAAAATATATGAGCGAACCGACAAGCAGTCGTGGCGGAAGAAGCAAATGTTTGTACGAATTAACAATCGACGGGAAACAAGTTTTAAAAGAAATACAAGAAATTAATATATACACAAGCCAAATTGTTTTTGGGACTTTGTTTTTATTTAAAACTTACCTAAGTCCTCCCCGCCTCCCAAAGTCTCGTACGGCGGGCATGTCTTAAAAAGAGAGGACTTTATGGCAAAATCCCAAAACCAATTTGCAACAAGTATAAATCTTTGGGAAGGTATTAATGATTTCAAACTATATTAAAATAGCACTGCGAAACTTATTTAAAACAAAGCTTTATGCAATACTAAATATAATTGGACTTGGAATTGCCATTGCTTTAAGTATTGTCGGTTATATTAATTATGAATTCAGCCAGAGCTATGATTTATTTCATAAAGATGTCGATCAGATTTACGCAGTGAATCATTATAAAATAAATAAAAATCAAAGAATTAATTGGTCGTGGGTACCAATGCCGTTGGCGGAAGAACTAAAAGAGAATTTTCCCGGTATTCAAAAAGTAAGCAGAATTTCTGAAGGTAGCGGTTCTGTAAAATACGGCGACAATATTTTTAACGAATCTCTTCAATTTGTTGACCCGGATTTTTTCGAAATCTTTTCCTTTCCATTAGTTAATGGGAAAAAAGATGCGTTAAGAAATAAAGATGCAGTTATTATTACTGATGAAATTGCCGATAAATATTTCGGGATGGAAAATCCAATCGGAAAACAGATAACAATTAGTCCCGACGGAGAGAAAAAATTTCTTTTTACAGTAGAAGGAGTAGTAGAAAAACCCCCGAAAAATTCCGTTATTCTATTGGATGTTGTTTTAAATCTTGAAAGAGTAGATGATATTAAAGAATTTGACCATGAAACATGGGACCACTGGGCAAGGGGTACAATAATTAAAATAGGTAAAAACACTTCCGCAAATGAAATTGAAAAGCAACTCCAAGACTATAAACAAATCACCAATGAAGCTAACCCCGATTTCCAGGTTGAAAGATTTTACACGATACCGCTAAAACAAGTTGCGTTCGATGCAAGAGACATGAACAGGACTCCTTTTAATGAGGGTATGCCTCCCGCTGCAATTGCAACTCCCGCAATCATGTCGATATTTGTACTACTTTTGGCATGCTTCAATTTTATAAACACAGCGGTTGCATTTGCTTCAAAAAGATTAAAAGAAATCGGAATTAGGAAAGTGCTGGGCGGAATTAGAAGCCAATTAATATGGCAATTTCTAACTGAAAATTTAATTCTGTGTTTCCTGGCTTTAATTGTCGGGATGCTTCTTGCAAAAATATTTGTGCCGGCATATGATAG
This sequence comes from Ignavibacteria bacterium, assembly GCA_050117315.1. GTDB lineage: Bacteria > Bacteroidota > Ignavibacteria > Ignavibacteriales > Melioribacteraceae > JANQIV01. The sequence continues at coordinate 24,635 of JASFMY010000072.1, read as the reverse complement.
TTTGTGGGCTTACACAGAATTTTCAATTAGCTATTCCGGTAATTTGGGATTAGTCGGATTTCTCGCCGGTCTGCTTTTATTCACTGCAATAGCTGCCGGCGCATATCCGGCTTTTTACATTAGCAAATTCAGCCCGGTAAGTATTTTCACCGGTAAACAGAAGTTTGGGGGGACAAATCCTCTGATCCGTGTTTTGCTGGTATTTCAATTCGCAATTTCTATGACTTCATTGATAGGTGGAATTATTCTTTATCAAAACGGCGAATATATAAGCACTATAGACCTCGGATTTAACAAAGATCAGATATTGGTTTTGCCAATCCGGGGCGGAGATGATTTTAATCTTATAAAGAGTACAATGGGAAACAACCCGGATATTTTAAGTATTGGTGCATCAGACGATTTGATGGGAAAAAGGGGATACGGGCAGGATGTAGAATTTGATGACAATAAATTGAGAGTTACGTTTTTTGATGTTGGCGAAAAATATATCGAAACACTGGATTTTAATATTCTAAAAGGACGTTCTTTTAGTCCCGAATTAAAAATCGACATTGATAATTCCATTATTGTAAATGAAACTTTTGTGAAAGAAACCGGGTTGGAAGATCCCGTAGGTAAATACATTAGGGTAAAAATCTCGGAACAAAACAAAGAATATCAAATTATTGGTGTTACAAAAGATTTTCTTTACAGGAGCGTTTGGAGTATAATACAGCCTGCGGCATTTCTTTATGTAAGCCCTGAAAACTATAATTTTGCTTCCATAAAATTTAATGTGAATAGGATTAATGATGTTTCGGCTTTTGTAAAAAGGGAATGGGAAAAAATATTTCCGAACATTCCCTACGGCGGTTATTACCAGGATTCAAAGCTCGAAAAAGCGGCAAATATTACCAATAGTATTAAATTAGTTTTCTTATATATTGCTTTGATGGTGATTATAACTACCTGCCTCGGTTTATTTGCGTTAGTCTCACTAAATATTGCGAAAAGAAGCAAAGAAATAAGTATTAGAAAAGTGCTTGGGGCATCGATATCAAGTATCGGCAGACTAATATCCAAAGAATTTATAATATTGATTTTGATATCTAGTATTATTGCATCATTTATGGGATATTATCTTGTATATGCTTTGCTGGCAAGTATCTGGGCTTATTATGTAGATTTTAGCTTAATACCGTATATAATGGCAGGAGTAATAATGTTGAGTCTTGCTTTGATTTCCGTAAGTTCACAAATATTTAGTATCGCTAAAACAAATCCGATTGATAAATTGAGAACGGAATGAAATATTGGGATTGCGGGTATATTCATAGTTATTCCTACCAGCCTTGCTGGTTAGGCAGGCGAAAGTTAATTTGAAAGTTTGGGGTATTAAAAATATTTCACATTAAGTTGATATTTATACCAGCTGCGGGGCCGGTACTATTGTAGATTTATAAACCTTATTTGTTTTTACTTTGGACATAATGGAACAACCCTCGCTCCCATTGTCTTTTATTTCGTACAACGGGTATATATTAAATTCATAAATGGGTTCTAATCAAAAATTCAAAAAAACTTGCAACAAAAAAAGTGTAACCTTATATTTGATGTCTGTTTTTTACAAGATGGTGGGGTAGCTCAGCTGGTTAGAGCAGCGGAATCATAATCCGCGTGTCGGGGGTTCAAATCCCTCCCTCACTACAAAGAATCGGAGCAATAAAAAATGTATACAATATTAATAACAATTTCGATTATACTTTCGTTTGTATTGGTAATTGCGGTTTTGCTGCAGTCGAGTAAAGGTAGCGGTTTGGCAGGTACTTTCGGCGGGGCAGGCGGCGACTTCGGACAGGTGTTCGGTACACGCAGAACAGCGGACTTTTTAAGTAAGGTTACATGGTGGCTCGGCGGTTTGATTTTGGGTCTGGCAATCGTAATAAATTTATTTTTCCTGCCGGGTAAAAAATCCGTGGATGAAATTGAAAGCATAATTCAAAGCTCTTCCAGGCCTAATCAGGTCCCTTCACAACCTTCATTACCCCCAACTTTTAACGAAGGAAGCGGAACTCAGGATGATGCCGGAGCAGGAACGATCCCTTCTTCTACAGGTGCCGGTACTACAGATGATAATTCTGGGACAGACGGGCAGTAAGCAAAGATCAAAAAAAGTTTGAGTATAAAAAAACCCCTTGTGAAAAGGGGTTTTTAATTTTTAAAGAAGAGAGAGACTAATATCTTTCGCGCATGTTTTCTTTTATCGCTCGTCTTCTTGCCTTGAGGCGTTCCATTCTTTTTTCAATAGAAGGTTTTACAAAGAAAGTACGTTTTTTATACTCTTTCAAAATACCGGATCTTTCGTACTTCTTTTTGAACCTCTTCAAAGCTCTGTCGATATTTTCATTGTCATTTACGACAATTCCAACCACGTGTAATCACCACCTTAATTTTTTGGATTAAAAAAATACGTCGTCAAAAGTAGGGAATGTTTTCACAAAAAACAACTATAAACTTTAAATGAAATTTTGAATTAAATATAATATAACACTCTTTCCGAAGAAACTGAAAAGTCGGAATCTCTGTTTAGAATCTCAACTTGCGGCCTATTGAAAACAAAATATACTTGTTGCAAATTGGTTTTGGGATTTTGCCATAAACTCCTCTCTTTTTAAGAGAGGAGTTAGGTGAGTTCTAAATAAGAACTAAATCCCAAAACCAATTTGGCTTGTGTATAATATAATTTCACAGAAACTCTAATAATTATTTTATACCGGTATCTAATAATGAAACACCTACGGTGTTTTGCCTTTTGGGGGAATACCTTTTACCAACATAATTAAACGGCTAACGCCGATCACTGATCCCACCTTCGTATAACTACGGTGGACAGGCACTCAGTGACGGATTCCAGGTGTTGATAGAAAGCACAAGAATTGATTGACATCATAAAAATATATTATATCACTAATTTAACTTGCCTTTTGCGAAACTATTGTTTTATTTTAACACAATTTTTTAAGCGTTAGGTTTCTTTAAAAGAATGAAAAGGGAATCCGGTGATCCTGCTTTACGGGAAATTCCGGAACTGTACCCGCAACTGTAATTCCGATTTCCGTTTAACAACGGAATAAGAGTTTATGTGTTTAACGTCACTGTCCCGGCAAGTCGGGATGGGAAGACAAACATGAACCGGAAGAGTCAGGAGACCTGCCTGATGTTTTTTAGTTGAAGCTTTCGGGAATTGAAGCTGAAATTAAAAGGTGAAGCAGTAATTAACATAAAGTTTGCACTCTTCATTTTTTAAATAACTTTTCTCGAAAGCATACCAAAACCGAAATTATTAATTAATAACTAACACGAGGTTATTGAGTATGCTTAAAAACAACCTAGGAATGCCGCGTATAGGGCTTAACAGGGAATTAAAAAAAGCCTGTGAAAAGTATTGGGCGGGAAAAATATCCGGCAAAGAATTATTTGAAACCGGTCATTCGATTCGTAAATATAATTTGGAGCTTCAGCTTCAAACCGGTATTGATTTAATCCCCTGCAATGATTTTAGTTACTACGATCAGGTGCTGGATATGTCGCTGATGGTAGGCAATATTCCCAAACGTTATAACAAAGTGCTTAATCTTAAAAACTCTGAAATAGATTTATACTTTGCTATGGCACGCGGTTATCAAAGTTCGGGGATTGATATAACCGCTATGGAGATGACAAAGTGGTTCGATACGAATTATCATTATATAGTGCCGGAATTTCACAAAGACCAAACTTTTGAATTGCTTTCTTCAAAAGTAGTGGATGAATTTATTGAAGCAAAAGAAATACTCGGCAAGACGGCTAAGCCGGTTTTAATAGGCCCGGTTTCGTACCTGCTTCTCGGTAAAGAAAAAGAACGTGGATTTCATCGTATAGACTTAATTAAAAATCTTTTACCGGTTTACTTGAAAGTCTTAGATGCTTTATCAAAAAAAGGTGCGGAATGGATTCAGTTTGACGAGCCGTTCCTCGCATTGGATCTTACGGATAAAGAAAAAGACGCTTTCGTTTATTGCTATAATGAAATCGGCAATAAATTTCCCGGCTTAAAAATACTTCTTGCAACTTATTTTGAAGGGCTGAGAGATAATACGGAACTTGCCGGTTCTCTCCCGGTAAACGCGCTTCATATTGACCTGGTAAGGGATGCCGGACAACTCAAAAATATTTTAAAGCATTTCAAGGGAAATAAGATATTATCAATAGGCCTGGTAGACGGACGCAATATTTGGAAAAACAATTATGAAAAATCCGTTTCATTTATAAATGAAGCTATTCAAAAGCTCGGAGAAAAAAGGGTAATGGTAGCCCCGTCCTGCTCACTTTTGCATACCCCGTTTGACCTGGACTTGGAAACAGGGCTCGATCCCGAGATAAAAAATTGGATGGCTTTCACTAAACAAAAACTTAACGAATTGAATGAACTGCATAAAATATTTGAAGGTGATAAGAGCCTTTTGGAACAAAATCTTGCAGCAATCAACAGCAGGAAAAATTCAATTCTGATTCACAAAAAAGAAATAAAAGATAGAGCAGCATCAATAACCGAAAAAGATATTCGCCGTATAAGTGATTTTGAAACACGCCGTACAAAACAGAAAGAAGAAATAAATCTTCCTATATTCCCGACTACAACAATCGGTTCGTTTCCTCAAACGCAGGAGATACGCCGTTTAAGGGCAAGGTTAAAAAAGAATGAGATCACTTTAGAGCAATATGAAAAAGCAATAGAATCCGAAATTGAAAAAACCATACGTTTCCAGGAAGAAGCGGGAATAGACGTTCTTGTACACGGAGAATTCGAACGCAACGATATGGTTGAATATTTCGGTGAACAACTTGAAGGTTTTGTTTTCACAAAAAACGGTTGGGTACAAAGTTACGGAAGCAGGTGCGTAAAGCCGCCGGTAATTTACGGCGATGTTGAACGCACAAAAGATATGACGGTTCGCTGGTCAAAACTTGCTCAATCAAAAACCGGTAAACTTGTTAAGGGAATGTTGACAGGGCCTGTAACTATTCTGCAATGGTCGTTTGTTCGTGACGACCAGCCGCGTTCCGAAACTACAATGCAGATTGCTCTTGCTTTAAGAGACGAAGTTATTGCTTTGGAAAAAGCCGGAATAAAAATTATTCAAATAGACGAACCGGCAATCCGTGAAGGACTTCCGCTTAGGAAGAATGATTGGAAGCCGTACCTTGACTGGGCTGTGAAAGCATTTCGCATAGCTTCATCAGGCGTAAAGGATGAAACTCAAATTCATACGCATATGTGCTACAGCGAATTCAACGATATTATTGAATCAATAACGGAAATGGATGCAGATGTTATAACAATAGAAACATCGCGTTCACAAATGGAATTGCTTGATGCTTTTGTTTATTATAAATACCCGAACGAAATTGGGCCGGGCGTTTATGATATTCACTCGCCGCGGGTTCCTTCTGTTGAAGAAATGGTAGAACTTCTAAAGAAAGCGGCTCGGATTTTACCGCCGCAAAATATTTGGGTTAATCCCGACTGCGGACTTAAAACACGCAAGTGGGAAGAAACAGAAGCTTCGTTGAAAAATATGGTTAATGCTGCCGGTGTAGTTAGGTCTCAATTTAAAATCGAAATATAGAGTAACACGGGAATCCGCCTTCTTAGAAGGTGGATTCTTTAATAAGCAAAATTATATTGTCATTACACGAAACAAAATATTGCCCTAGGTGCGGAAGTCCGTTCGAATGCAAATCCGGCAACATTACACAATGCCAATGTTTTGAAGTGGAGCTTTCCGCGCATGATCTGCAATTGATGAAAGAAGTGTATGACGATTGTTTATGTAAAAAATGTTTGTTGGAATTAAAAGGGAAATTCAGACGATATAAAAACGAAGTAAGACTGAAGTTTGTATTAAAACATATAAAGGAATTAACAGGGCATAGGAATTAATATACACAAGCCAAATTGGTTTTGGTATTTTGTTTTTTTTAGAACTCACCTAAATCCTCCCCGCCTCCCAAAGTCTCGTACGGCGGGCAGGTCTTAAAAAGAGAGGATTTTACGGCAAAATATCAAAACCAATTTGGAACAAGTATACAACAAAGTTTCCTATTGTTTCAGTATTAATGAATATCAAAACACTATACTATAAATTTTCTTTTCCGGGAGATATGATATGAATGAAACAACTTTTTCTATTAGAGAAGTAATTAAAAGAAACGGTGAAACCGCATCCTTCGATACTCAAAAAATTTATAATGCAATCAAAAAGGCAGGGGGGGCAACCGGCGAGTTTAATGATGATGTTGCAAGAATGTTGTGTTTAAAAACCATTAATCTTGTTCAGCAGCTTCATCTTAATGAAACTCCCACGGTTGAAAGCATCCAGGATTGTGTTGAAGAAGTATTAATCAGTTCGCCGTTTAGAAAAACCGCCAAAGCATACATTTTATATAGAGATCAGCACGCGAGACTTAGAGAATTTTCTCTGAATGCCCAGGTTGAGCTTATGGACGGTTATCTCGGTAAAACCGACTGGCAGGTAAACGAAAACAGCAATATGAGTTATTCACTGCAGGGATTAAACAATTATATCTCTTCGGAAGTAAGTAAGGTTTATTGGCTTAACAAGATTTATCCCGCATCTATCAGGGAAGCTCATCTTTCCGGCGATTTTCATATTCATGATCTTGGTCTTCTCAGTGTTTATTGTGTGGGCTGGGACTTGTATGATTTGCTTGTAAACGGGTTTCAAGGAGCAGTCGGTAAGATCGAATCAAAACCGGCTAAACACTTTAGAAGCGCGCTCGGCCAGATAGTTAATTTCTTTTACACTTTACAGGGCGAGGCCGCCGGTGCACAAGCATTTTCAAATTTTGATACTCTGCTTGCACCATTCATAAGATACGATAATCTTAACTATGATGAAGTAAAGCAGGCAATGCAGGAATTCCTGTTTAATGTTAACATTCCAACGCGTGTCGGATTTCAAACGCCATTTACAAATGTTACTCTTGATCTTACCGTTCCTTCGTATTACGCAGATAAAGCGGTTATAATAGGCGGTGAAATGCAAAGCGAGACTTATGCAGGCTTTCAAAAAGAGATGGATATTTTTAACAAAGCATTTCTTGAAGTAATGAAAGAAGGCGACGCAAAAGGGCGCGTATTTACATTCCCGATTCCTACTTATAATCTTAACGAAGATTTTGAATGGGAGAATAGTGAGTTAAATATTCTTTGGGAGATAACCGCCAAATACGGTATTCCTTACTTTGCCAATTTTATTAACTCTGACATGAAACCGGAGGATGCACGCAGCATGTGCTGCCGTTTAAGAATTGACAACCGCGAGCTTAACAGGAAAGGCGGCGGTTTATTCGGAGCTTCACCGCTAACCGGTTCAATCGGTGTTGTTACAATTAACCTGCCGCGTATAGGATTTTTATCAAAGGACGAAAACGAATTTTTCAGCCGTCTCGGGCAACTGATGAATCTTGCTAAAGAGAGCCTGGAAATTAAGCGTAAGATACTCGAACAGTTTATGGATAACAATCTATATCCTTATATGAAATTTTATTTACGCAGCGTTAAAGAAAGATTTAACGAATACTGGAAAAATCATTTTTCCACAATCGGACTAATCGGGATGAACGAAGGGGTTCTTAATTTCCTTGGTGAAAGTATAGGCTCGCCCAACGGACTGGAATTTGCAAACAGGGTAATGAATTTTATGCGTGATAAATTGGTAGAATACCAGGAGGAATCAGGCGAGATATATAATCTCGAAGCAACACCGGGAGAAGGAACTTCATACCGGCTTGCTTTAATTGATAAAGAAAAATATCCGAATATCATCTGTGCCAATGAGGCAACTTACGCTGAAAACAATTCACCGTTTTATACAAATTCGTCGCAGCTCCCGGTTAATTATACCGACGACGTTTTTGAAATGCTTGACTTACAGGACGAACTTCAAGCTAAATATACCGGGGGTACGGTTCAGCATTTATTTATAGGTGAAAGAATTAAAGATCATATCGCGTTAAAAAAATTAATCAAAACAATAGCTTCAAACTACAAGCTTCCTTATTTCTCTATTACTCCGACATTTAGCGTTTGCCCGGTCTGCGGTTATCTTGACGGCGAGCAGTTTGAATGTCCGAATTGTAAAAATGAATGCGAAGTATATTCACGCGTTGTCGGTTACCTGCGTCCGGTTAAACAGTGGAATAAAGGGAAGCAGGCTGAATTTGAAATGCGGAAATTATTTACAATATGAAAATTGCCGGCTTTCAAAAAGTATCATTAATTGATTACCCGGGAAAAATCAGTACCGTAATTTTTACACAAGGTTGCAACTTCCGTTGCGGGTATTGCCACAACCCGCAGCTTGTACTACCGGAATTATTTGAACAGGCAATTGATGAACAAATCATTTTCGATTACCTGTCCGAACGAAAAGGTAAAATTGAAGGAGTTGTAATTACCGGCGGCGAACCGACAATTCATAAAGACTTGCCCGGGTTTATATATAAAGTAAAACAAAAAGGTTTTCTTGTTAAGCTTGACACCAACGGAAGCAACCCGCAAATGCTTAAGAGCCTTTTGGAAGGTAATATGATTGACTTTGTTGCAATGGATGTTAAAACAACCCTTTCGAAATATAATAATGTAAGCGGAGTTGAGATATCCGAAGAAAAACTTCGTATGTCTATAAATCTAATTAAAAACTCTTCCGTTGAAAAACAATTCCGTATTACTTTAATACGGGGGATTCATGAGCGAAAAGATTTAAGCGAAATAGAAAAAATTGTTGGTAATAAAATTACTTTACAATTTTTTACTTATACGGGGAACCATATATCAAAATCTTTTGATGAACATAACACCTTTAAAGAAGAAGAGAAAAAAAGTTTTTAATACAAGATCTTCATATAAGGGAATTTATTTCTTTAAGTATATTCATCTTTTACAATAGTTTTACAAACATCAATTCACGTTTTTCCCAAATTTACGGAAATAAAATTATCAAACGGGAAAAGCGGCATGTTATACGACAGAATTTATATGGACTTAAGAAGTATTCTGAAAAATATTGAAACAGAGGTTCTACTTGATAGTTTTGCAATTCGAATTCGCAAAAGAACTTTTTGTTCTCCCGGTTTAGACGAAGAGTATACATATTTTCTTAGTCAAGAGATAAATAAAGATAATGATATTGAGAGCAACACTTCGTTCGATTATTATTCTATGGAAAATTTAGACAACCCGGTTTCTCCGGGGATAATATTTTTGTTTCACGGCTTAAACGAAAAAAAATGGGACAAGTATTTACCGTGGGCTTATCAATTAACAAAATTGACCGGCAAAACCGTAATCCTATTCCCAATTGCATTTCACATGAATCGCGCACCGTTGGAATGGTCGAATTCAAGATTGATGCAAAAACTCTCAATTACAAGAGCTGCCAAGTCTGCAAATTCTCACTCTTCCTTTGTGAACGCAGCAATAAGTGAAAGATTGGATTCTTACCCGCAAAGATTTCTTTTGTCGGGCTTGCAAACCTACACTGATTTTTGCAGGCTGGTTGAACTCATACGTCGCGGGGATGTGCACAATATCCATCCGGATTCAAGTATTGACCTGTTCGGGTATTCGATAGGAGCTTTTTTTTCGTTACTCTTGATGATGGATAACCCGAAGAATTTGTTGACAAACGCACGACTTTTTATGTTTTGCGGCGGTGCTACTTACGATAAGACATTTCCTGTTTCAAAATACATTGTCGACAAAAGCGCTTCCACCTCTGTTGCCTTTTTCTTAGATAAAATGTTCAAGAATAAAGTTCATACGGAAAAAGTAATTAACCGTTGTTTGGAAAAATTGCTTCCGCGGCAAAGTTATTTTACAGGGCTTATGAATTACAAACAATTCAAAGATTTGAGAGAGAAACGACTATCCCGGATTTACGAACGTATTAAAGTTATTGTATTGGAAAGAGACCGGGTTGTAGTCCCGCAAGAAGTTATAGATTCTCTATCAGTAAAAGCCGGCGGACACAAAAGCAATATTGATGTAATGGATTTCAATTTTCCTTACAGCCATGTATCACCGTTTCCGCTCGTGAAAAAATACAATTTACAGGTTGACAAATCTTTCAAATATATAATGGAAAAAGCAGGTGAATTTCTATCATAACCGGCAGATGACGTCAACTAAAGACTATATATATATTACAACGATAACTTTTTTGGTTAACCCAGGGTTATGTCAACAATAAAGAATCGTAAACTCCAAGATTGACATTTCGAAGGAGCGTTTTGTGCGACTGATAAATCTCTATTTGTAAGGGGGTCAGATTTCTCACCCCGACAAACAACGTCGGGGATTCGAAATGACAATTGTGATACGTCACTGGTTTTATATACAAATGATAAAACTATCGTGTATTAATAGACAGTTTAGAACCATTGATGATTTATTGGAAATTAAAAACCTTACAGTAGAGCATTTAACTCAACAAAATTTTATTTTTACAAATCGTGTTTTGAAAAATAAGCTAAACAAAGATTTTGAACGGATGGAAGAAGAAATTAACCAAAGTTGATAAGCAGAAACAAAGAAAACACGGGAGAAACCCGTATTATTTTCGGGACTAATTTATCAACTTGGGTTAATTTAATGAATTCTATTATTAATTACTAAAGGTATAACATGGAGACTTTTCTTAATCCCTATATTGCCTTCTTCATTATTGTCGGTCTGGGGATTGCACTCGGAAATATTAGCATAAAAGGTATCTCGTTCGATAGTTCCGCAGTTATTTTCGTTGCCTTCTTGTTCGGATATCTCGGCGTTGAAATGCCGGAGATAATTCAAAAGTTAGGTTTAATCTTTTTTATATATTCTGTTGGCATTCAAGCCGGTCCCGGTTTTTTTGAGTCTTTCAAGAAACAAGGGCTAAAATTAATTATTCTTTCCGCTACTGTTGTTGGTTCCGCGGCTTTGTTGGCAATCGGGTTTTCCCTTGGACTGGATATTCCGATAGACCTTGCGGTTGGAATTTTCACAGGTGCTTTAACAAGTACGCCTGGTTTGGCTGCGGCTATTGACAGTACCAAATCAACCGTATCTTCAATAGGTTACGGTATTGCTTATCCGTTCGGTGTTCTCGGCGTAATTCTTTTTGTAAAAGTTATAGGAAACTTTTTCAAAGTTGATTACAAGAAAGAAGAAAATAAGTACACCGAAGAAATTAAATCAGACTTTCCCCAATTGGTTAACAAAAACTATGTTGTTGAAAATCCAAACATATTTGGGAAAACCGTCGGTGAATTGAAAATTAGGAGCATGACAAACACCAACATTTCAAGGGTTTTTCAGTACGGCAACACCTTTACGCCAACGGCAAGCACAGTATTAAACCAGGGGGATATAATTAAGGCTGTAGGTACCGAAAACGATCTTAAGAAAATTGAATTACTTATCGGCAAAGGAACCGATCAGAAAATATCGCTTGGGAAAAAATTTATTGTTAAAAGTGTACTTGTTACTAAGAAAGATGTAGTTAATAAATCATTTGCGGAACTTTCTCTTTTTACGAAATATAACGCTACCGCAACTTCAATAAGAAGAAGCGGTATTGACATTGCCCCGACCGCCCATACGAAGGTGAAGTACGGCGATAAGATAATGATTGCCTGTGCCGAGGAAGATATGAAACATGTAGCCGATTTATTCGGCGATAACAAAAAACACCTTGTTGAATTGGATTTCTTCCCGATATCGGTTGGAATAATTTTGGGCGTTTTAATTGGAATGATTTCGATTCCGCTGGGAAGTTACAGTTTTAAACTCGGTTTAACCGGTGGTATTTTAATAAGTTCACTTATATTAAGCAAGATTGGTAAAACCGGACGTATTCTTTGGAATGTTGCCGGAGAATCCAACCAATTATTAAGAAAGCTCGGATTGATTTTTTTTCTTACTGCAGTCGGTACTAATGCAGGGCAGCATATTGAAACCACACTTAACGATAACGGGTATATCCTGTTTATAGTTGGTATAGTTATTACAATAATCCCGATGATAATTGCGGTACTACTGGGGCATTATGTATATAAGATTAACTTCCTTACGCTAATCGGTGCTCTAACGGGAAGTATGACTTCAACCCCGGCATTAAGTTCTGTTGATTCATTAACCGATTCCAACGCACCGAAAGTTGCATATGCAACCGTATATCCGTTTGCGCTGGTTTTATTGATTATTTTTACCCAGATTATGGTTAAGTTATTTTGAATTTATAGAATAGAGTTTCTGCAAAATAAAATATCTAAACATTTAGTCGTTTCGACCGGAGGGAGAAATCTTTAAAATCATCCTCTAATTGAAAGAGTTCTCACCCAAAAAACGGGTTCGAAATGACTGACTTTTATTTTGCAGAAACTCTATTGAAAAGGAATAACATGTAGTGTACCTGACCAATAAAAAATATATAACGGCTGAAATGAAAATGTCGAATTTGATATTCGACAATCCCTCGTTACTTTTGTTAATGGAGCATTGTGGTTTAAATTCTGTGGTTCAAGAAAAAACTGTTTTAGAACTTTGTAAAGAACAAAATATTAGTGTAAACATCTTCGTTACTTTTGCAAATCTTTATAATGGTTTTTCTCCGTCACTAAATGATAACCTTTCCATTAAAGATATTTCCGAGATAATAATGATTTTGGAAAGCTCTCATAATTATTATGAAAACGAAAAATGCCCGGAGATAAAAAATTATATCCGGCAGCTTTATTCACAAAACGATTCGCCCGAAATAAAATTGATAGATAAATTTTTTGACGAATATTTTGAAGAGGTAAAGGAACATTTTTCCTACGAGGACGAAATTGCTTTCCCGTATTTCAATGCTTTGCTGCAGGACGATGTGAAAGACAAAGCCGAAAAGAAAAAGTATAATTTTTCCGTTGAGGAATATAGCGAACACCATACCGATATTGAATCCAAGTTGAATGATCTTAAAGAACTTTTGTTAAAGCACGTGCCTCTCCAAAACGACAGAATTCTAAGAAGAAAAATCGTGGTTGATTTATTCGAGCTGGAATACGATTTAAATATACATCATATAATAGAAGAAACCATTTTAATACCTTTAGTTCGCAAACTTGAAAAAAGTATTTATAATTGAATAAAAAGCTTGTAAATATAGCCGTCCTGGAACCTTCGCAAATTATATATGAAGGTTTGTCTAATATACTTCTTAAATCGGGTTATTACTTTAAACTGTTTAAAATAGATAGCTTAAAAGAAATCTCTACTCTTATTGATAAAGAAAAGCCGGATATAATTATTGTTAACCCATCCCAAGTTCAAAATAAAACCAAAGAATTTTATACGATAAAAAAGAAAAGAACAGAAACCTGCTGGATTGCTTTGGTTCATAGTTATTATGATAGCCGGGTATTGGAAATGTATGATGATGTAATTAACATAACCGATGATCCGAAATCCATTATTGAATTGATATTGAATCTAAACAGTTCAAATTCTTCCCAGCCGTCAACGGCGGAACAAGAACAATTAACTGAGCGGGAAATTGAAGTTCTTAAATTGATGGTAGAGGGATTACCAAACAAAGAGATAGCCGACAAACTATTTATTAGTATTCACACTGTAGTAAGCCATAGGAAAAACATATCGCAAAAAACCGGTATTAAGAGCCAATCCGGTCTTACCATTTACGCGATTTCAAATAAAATTATTCAGCTTGAAGATTATTCGTTTTGAAGTAGTAATTATTAGACAGCTCCACGATCAGGACTATCCCCATATTAAGGGATATACTACCATTTAATTCACATATTTTGGTTATTGAAAGCCTTTTCGTATTAAGATAAATTTGCTCTCATATTATTTTAGATTAATACTAAGAATTTCATTTAGAGAATATAGATAAAAAGGCTTTTATTTCCGTTTGGGATTATGCTTTTAGCAGCATAGCCTTTATATATCTCCTTTATTATAGATCTCGCCGGAAAGCTTAGTATAAAAAAATTATTCCGCAAACGTGTTGTAGGGCTAAATGTGTAAATCGTATTTATAAGCGAGAAAGGAATACACAAAAAAGTGAACGTAAAACCGGTTTATCCAGGCTGTTGAAGTAGCACGGGGAAATGGAACGAAAGTATAAAACCTATCTTTTCTTAGTAAATCCGTGGTGAATTTTACGATTAAAATTAGAGCTATTTAATGGATAAAAAAGGGAATGAATTTAAGGGATTGGCAGGAGGTGCTAATTATAAACGTTTTGCTGCTCTTATTGGGATGAATGAAGAATATTACCGGAGATGTATCGGTAATTTGAAACTTGCTGCCGGAATGAAAGCCCTTGACTTGGGGTGCGGTCCCGGTGCGTTAAGTTATGCCCTTGCCGAAAAAGCCGATCCGGATTCGGAAATCATCGGTATAGATATTTCCGAAGATCAATTGAATTATGCAAGAAGTCGCATTGACGATTTTAAGTGCTGCTTGGAATTTAAGAATATCTCGATGGACGAACTTTTGTTTCCTGACGAGTACTTTGATGTTGTAATAACTTCAATGGCTCTTCACGTAACTCCGCCGAAAATACGTCGCGCTGCAATTGCGGAAACTGCGCGAGTCTTAAAAAGCGGCGGGTTATTCCTTCTTGTAGATTGGTCAAAACCCAAATTCGGCTTGCAGGGTATTTTTTGGTTTCCTATGCTGAGATGGGGACAAAATAATAAAGACAACTGGAATAATGTTTATCCTCAGTTATGTGATAAGCAAAATTTGGTTCTTACTGAAGATACATATATCAACTCAGTTGCTCGCAAACAGGTTTTTGAAAAACGAATAATACAATGAATATGTTAGGGAGCAAGAATTCCCAGTAACTATGTTGTAAGAATTGTTTAATGAAAGGTGAGAAAATTATTAATATGGAAAAACGAAGTACTATCGTTACAATCAGTAAATTCTAAATAAATAATAAAAAAGACACCGGCAGTAGCCCGTTAAAACTATGCCGGTGTACAGCCAATAAACAACAATAACAAAGAGGAACGACAGTCAATCAGTTCCCGCTCGTTTTGTACTTAAAACTAACTAATATTATTGTTAGTTCAAAATTCTAAGGAGGATTTATGAATAAATTCAAGTGTTTAATAATCATACTCTTTGTATTCTCTTCCGTACTATTCTCACAAGAGAACGGACAAGTTATCGGTACTATATCAGATACAAAAACCGGGGAACCTATTCCCGGTGTAAATATATTGGTTGCAAACGCTAATATTGGTGCCTCATCGGATGCAGAGGGAAATTTTGAAATAGAAGGAATCCCTGTAGGTAAGCATACTCTTAAATTTTCTTTTATCGGTTATAAAACTTTGACACAAGAAGTCACAATTGCGAAAGATCAAACTACGGATGTTCAGGTAAAACTAACAAGAACAACATTCAACATGGATCAAGTTGTTATAACCGGAACACGTTATGAGACAGCCGCAAAAAACATTCCTTTAAGTGTAAGTGTGATTTCCGCAAAAAATTTGGAAATGAAGCATGTGAGAAGCATTGATGATGCTTTGAGGAACACGTACGGATTGGTTTTTCACAGAAGTCAGGGATTGGGAACAACAACCAGTCATGCCGGCGTACAAATGCGCGGTACCGGTGCCGCCAACCGTACTTTAGTAATGAAGGACGGTATTCCGATAAACAATTCAAATACAGGGTCGGTATCCCTTTGGAGCACTACTGCCGTTAACAGTATTGATAAGATTGAAGTTATTCGAGGAGCCGGCTCGGCAATATACGGTTCTAACGCTATGGGTGGAATTATTAATATGATTTCTGCTTCGCCAACGCCTGTTTGGAATGCCGGAGCACATGTTGAATACGGTTCGTTCGGAACAACCAATACCGGTTTCAAACTGGGTAAAGCTTTTGAAAAGATAGGATTCTTTTTCAGCGGTGAATACAAAAGTTTTGACGGTTACGAATATATGAAAGACGATCAGTGGAAAGACTATTATATAAAGCCGCAAAATGAATTCCTAAATTTAAATGGTAAACTTGAATATAAAATTACCCCAACTTCCGTATTAAGCTTGACGGCGGAACATCATAGCGAGCAGCCGCTTAAAGCAACTTCAACCCAGTATGATATGGACAGTAAGCAAAATAATTTTACCGCAAAGTACTTTAGGTTGAGCGATTTTATAAGCTACAGTGCTGCAATATTTTACAACAAAAAAGATTATACAAGTAATGCAGTAAAATACAATTCAACAACAGGTAAATATGATAAGGCTTATTACGATTCCGATCTTCCTGAAACCCAGGTCGGATTTGTAGGCTGGATTACAGCAAGCTTGCAAAGTTTACTAAGTGATCAAATAAATCATAAATTAACTGTGGGTGCAGACGGCAAACAAAGTTCAAATGAATCCCTTTATTCTTATACGGCAGGCGACAGATTTTATGAAGGTGAACAGCATTTGTATTCAGGATTTATAAATGATGAAATCTCAATCGGTGAATCATGGAATGTTAGCCTCGGGTTAAGATACGATTGGTGGCAGAATGAAGGAGGTAATTTCTATGATCAGACAGGAACCGAAGAAGTAGTTGTTAAATACCCGGATGGAGATGAAAGCCGGTTCTCTCCAAAACTTGGTGTTGTATATCATATTAATCAAAACTCAAGGCTTAGAGCCAGTTATGGTACCGGTTTCAAAACTCCCGGAGTATATTATTTGTATCGAACAGCTTCCCATGGTTCGAATTTCCAAGTAGGTAATCCGGATCTAAAACCGGAAATAATGAATCTTTCAATTGATGTCGGCGCGGACTTTACCTTTTTCAATATGCTTGAAGCAAGTCTAACTTATTATACCAGCAGTTTTGAAGACTTCATTTATTCAAAAACATTAACAGGTTATGAAATTCCATCTTACATTGAACCCGAAGAGGACCAGGGTGTAATACAATACACTAATATAGGTGAAGTTGATATTTATGGAGTTGAATTGGGATTCAAACTTCCCTTTAGTAACTATTGGGTGGCTACATTAAATTATGATTACAACAAGAGTGAAATTAAGGAACATGAATTTGAAGAGGAGCTTGTAGGTAAAGAACTTGAAGATAATCCCAATAATATAGTCAATGTCGGATTACAATATAATAATCCTGATCTCTTTACAATCGGTATATGGCTAAGAAATACAGGCGAACAATACTCCGATGACGTAAACACTAACAAAATAGACGGTTATAGTGTTCTTGACATCAAACTCCACCGTGAAATATATGCCGGTATTTCTGCTTCATTAAGTGTTTATAATGCTTTAGACGAGGAATATTACTCATCGTATAGTTCGGCAAAATCTTATTCGTTGGGCGTCCCGAGAACTGTACAGGTGGGAATATCCTATAATTATTAGTTCTTTGTGCAATTGCTGTTGTTCTTTTGTTTGAAAAAGAACAACAGCATTTTGATACGGAAATGGTTGAAAAATTTTGTCGGGAGTTTTGAATTCCTTATTCCTACTGCATAACGGACGAAGTTTTCGTGAGGTTACATTTGTGATGCCATTTCGAATCCCCGACGTTCTGCCGCGGCGGATTGTCGGGGAGTCCTATGGATACTCTACTCACACAAAACGTTCCTTTGACTTGTCCCGCTTTTTTGCGGGAAATGACAATTTTGGTGTTTACTATACTTTATTGTTGCATAACACTAGTAATCAAATTATATGAGACATTAAGAGAAGAACAGTGATAGAATTAAGCTCAATGAAAAACAAATAATCATTGAAAATTTATAAAAGGAAAAACTATAATGGATTTTCTAGCTATTATAATGAGTATTGTCGGACTAATCTCATGTTCCGTTATTTATATTTTGATAACGAATGTATCGCTGTCCTGGAAATATTTACTAGCGGTATTAGTTCCGGTTGAGATAGTTCTAATCGGCTTGAATATTCTATTCTCGAATATAAATATGCTGCAGTATAATGATGTTACTTATTTAGTTTTACTGTTGGGCTTTTTATTAGCGGGTATATATTCACTTAAGATATCTACGCGTCATAACAAGTTGTATGAGAATACCGTAACAAGTGTCGGAAGTGAATTAAAAAACATTTTAAAACCCGTACCAATATTGTTATTGCTCTTTATCCCGTTATCTATTCTGCAAATATCTTACGACCAAGTATCTATATACTTAACTACTGCTATTACAGCTTTAGTTTTTGCAATTATATTTTTTATTGCCAAAAAAACAAAATCAAAAAACTATCATGTATGGGAAATATTAGGAATTATAAACATAGTCACCTCATTGTATTTAATCTTCTCTCTCTTCTTACCGGGTGATTACTCGTTCCGGGCAAAACTATTTACACCGGGTAATTCCGGGGTAAATGCTTTATATATTATTCTTTTAGCAGTTGTCTTTATTATAATATTCTCCATAGGATTTTTCGCCAAACCTAAAAAAACAAGGAAACAAAAATGAGTGCCCTTAGCAGTTTAGAATCTTTCTTATATGTTCTTTCAACCGTTCTTTTTTATCCGGTTATCATAGGATTAATATTACTTACTTTCTGGATGTTGATTTCTCTTGGAAACTTTGCCAGAGAGTATTTAGATAGAAGAAGAAATCCCGATGCTTTCATCGAATCGTATAAACAACAGATGGAAACGGTTGTCTTATCGAGTGGAAATAACCACGTAGCTAATACCGATTTACTTCTTGAAAAACTATTGCAGGAGGAAGAACAGAAACTTTACAAATCTCTAAAAAAAATAAGTTTTGTAATTAGAGTTGGACCGTCCTTAGGCTTAATGGGCACCTTGATTCCAATGGGTGTTGCATTATCTTCGCTTGCGCAGGGCGATATGCCTGCAATGGCCGGTAATATGGTAACTGCCTTTACTACTACTATCGTAGGATTGGCCACGGGAGTTGTAGCATATCTTATCTCTTTAATTAAGGAAAAGTGGATAAACGATGATATAAGAGCCATGGAATATCAATCTGAAATTACTTTGAGAGAAATTAGCAATAAAAATGCAGCCGACTTCACTAAACCGGAAAATGAATTAAGCGTAACCGCTACACAATAAAGGGGGGAACTATGAAATTTATGAAACGTAGAAAAAACGGGCTTGAGAAGGGCAGCCAACCGCTTGAAGACCCGATAACAGGCGTAGCAAACCTGTTTGACGTAAGTATTGTTTTTATTGTAGCTATGATAATGGCGCTGTTCATGGCTTACAACATGCTCGATTTTATAGATCCAAAATCCGAAATAACACTTACAAAGAAAAATGCAAACGGCGAGATGGAAATTATTACCAAAAAGGGAAAAGAAATAAAAGTACAGAAGGTTACGGACAAGTCATTAAGCGGGAAAGGGCTTCGCTTAGGAACTGCTTATAAACTGGAAGACGGCAGAGTGATTTACGTCCCGGAATAAATAAAAAGTCTGTCATTTCGAATCCCCGGCGTAGTTTGCCGAGGGTGAGAAATCTTGTAAACCTGGGGAAAAGGATTTCTCACCACTCACTTCGTTCGGGTTCGGAATGACAAAACGTTTAGATATATAATTTTGCTGAAACTCTACTATTTGGAGGTCAAAAGTGTTAAAAAATATAAATAGAACAAGTATTCATTTCTTTCTACTGTTAACTATAATTTTTTCCAATATTTCTTTGGCTAACGGGCAGGATAAAATAAGCCTGATAATGAGCGACTTTAATCAAAAAGTAACTTACAATAGTATAAAGCAAATTTATTCGGATTACCCGTGGTTAAAAGAAAAAGTAAGTTTCAAAACTTATTCGGTTGAAAATATTCGTTCGCAGGATCTTAACTACCTGGCAAACTCTAAACTGGTATTTGTTTGGATACATGGTTTCGGTGCAAGCGTGGAAAAAGTTGAGGAAGAACTGTTAAAAGTTTTGCAGAACAATGGTAAGGTTTATGCATTGGGCACTTCCCCGGCAGAAGATAAGTATAGAGATATGGGAATAAGCTTTAATAAAGAAGTGATGGCTTATGCAAGCGCGGGCGGTACCGACAATATCAGCAATATGATAAAGAACCGGTTAAGAAAAGATTTGTCTTTGTCGGTAAGTTTTGCGGAGGCTGCTGCTATACCGAAAAAAGGATTTTACGAGTACAATGCCGATACTATATACACGGACTATGAAAGTTATCTCAAAAATTACCAAAACTATACGGAAGGCAATCCCGGCATCGGGTTTTTAATTGAAAGGTACAATGTAGTAAGCGACCAAACCGCACATATTAATACTTTTCTCAAATCAATAGAAAGATACGGGTTTAATGTTGTACCTGTTTTCGGCTTCCCGGTTGATTCAACAATGCAAAACTTTTTCTTAGATGAAGATGGGAGTTCAAGAGTAGACTTAATAGTTACACTTGGTCTATGGCATGGTGTAAACCCGGATAGAACAAGATTAGTGTTCGAAGAAATAGGGGTGCCTGTAATTAATTCAATCCAGTTAATGAATAATGAAAAAGAATGGCGTGAATCACCATCCGGGATTGACATTTGGCAGCGGACTTTACTTGTAGCAATACCGGAATTAATGGGAGCAAGTCTTCCGACTGTTTCAAGTTCTAAAGAAACTTTAACCATTAAAGCTACGGACGAACAATATTTTGAACAGCAGCCGATTATACCTAGGGTTAACATGTTGGTTGATCGTGTAAAATCATGGTATTTACTTCAGAAAAAACCGAATCAGGAAAAAAAGGTTGCATTAATTTATTACAGCTACCCGCCGGGGAAAGAGAATATCGGGGCAAGCTATTTAAATGTTCTTCCCAAAAGCTTATTAAGTATGTTGGAAGAACTTAAAAAGCAAGACTACAACTTAGGCGATGCGGTAATAGATTCCAATACGATTTATGACGATGTAATGAGCTACGGTAGAAATATAGGTAACTGGGCCGAAGGAGAAATTGAATCTCTCGTGGCAACAGGCAAACCGGTTATGATCCCGGTCGAAGAGTACAAGCAATGGTTCAACGAACTTGACCCTGCTTTCCAAAAAGAAATGATTGAAGGATGGGGAAAAGTTGAAGAGTCGGATATAATGACCTGGCGCGATAGAAATAATAAAACCTATCTAATAATCCCCGCGATTAAATACGGTAATATTTTATTAACTCCGCAACCGGCACGCGGCTGGGGACAGGATGTTGAAAAAATGTACCATGATGTTTCAATTCCGCCTCCTCACCAGTATGTAGCTTTCTATCTTTATTTGAAAAAATCTTTTCAAGCGGATGCGGTAGTTCATATCGGCACACACGGAACCCACGAGTGGTTAAGAGGTAAAGAAGTCGGGTTTACAAATGCCGATTCGCCGGAAGCTTTAATCCAAGATATGCCTAATATCTATCCCTATATTGTTGATGATGTAGGCGAGGGACTACAGGTTAAAAGACGGGGAATGGGAGTTATTATTGATCATATGACCCCTCCGTTTGATAAAGCGGGATTAAACCCGGAGCTTAAAAAGCTTACCGAACTAATAAATGAACATAACGTAGCACACGAAAAAAGCTCGTTGTTAAGCAACGCAAAACACAAAGCTATTAACGAGTTGGCGGTTAAGATGGGTATCACAAAAGATATTGGGTTGGAAGCAATCAATACCGATGAAGATATCCACAAACTGGAACATTACATAAAAGAAATCTCTGAGAAAAATACGCCTTTCGGGTTACATACATTCGGCAAAGCACCCAAAGAAGATTACATAAAGAAAACAGCGGAAGCAATGGCGTCCGTTGATAAAGAATTAAACTCTGCTCAGCGTGCCGAATTAGAGAAAGAATACATAGAAAAAATAAAAGAAAGCGGCAAACGTGAACTTGCTTCTCTTATTGCGGCATTAAACGGTAAATATATTCCCACCGGAAAAGGAGGGGATCCTTTGCGTAATCCGAGTTCACTACCGACCGGTAAAAACTTTTATTCATTTGATCCTTCCAAAATTCCGTCGAAGGCGATTTACAAACTCGGTTCAAAAATGGCAGAGGATGTTGTTTCTCAATACAAAAAGGAGCACGGTGTTTATCCCGATAAACTAACGTTTAATCTTTGGAGTACGGAGTGTATTCGTCACGAAGGCGTTATGGAATCCCAGGTAATGAACCTGCTGGGTGTAAAGCCTAAATGGGACAAGCGGGGTAAAGTCGTTGGTCTTGAAGTAATTCCGAGACATATTCTTAAACGCCCGAGAATTGATGTGGTAATTGTCCCTTCCGGTTTGTATAGAGATATTTTTGCCAACATTATGCAAATGATCGACAACGCGGTTACACTCGCGAAAGAGCAGGACGAACAGGACAACTTTGTTCGCAACCATATTTTAGCCATGAAGAAAGATCTCGTTTCTCAAGGTGTTGATGATGAACTTGCCGATAGACTTGCATCGGTTAGAATGTTTTCGGTTCCTCCAGGTGCATACGGAACCGGTATGGAAGATGTTATAGAAGCATCGGGCACATGGGAAAAAGAAGAGGAAGTAATTAGTGTTTTCTTTAATAGGTTCGGGCATTTATACGGTCAGGGTTTTTGGGGCGTTAAAGCGGAAGAAGTTAATAAGGATCTGGAAGCCGCAGACTTCAGCTCTATCAACCTGTTCAAAAAAAATCTTTCAGGTGTTAAAGTTGCTGTTCACAGCCGTTCCACCAATCTTTACGGGGTACTGGATAATGATGATTTTTACCAGTACCTGGGTTCCACCGCAATGGCGGTACGCTCAATTGACGGAACCACGCCGGAAATATATGTGACAAATCTGACCGATCCTTCCAACCCGCGCCAGGAATCTTTGGATAAATTTATGGGACGTGAAATGCGAAGCCGTTACTTAAATCCAAAGTGGATAAAAGAGATGATGGCGGAAGGTTATTCCGGCGCCCGCTTTATAAAACGTGTGGTTGCCCATCTTTGGGGCTGGCAGGTTACGGTTCCCGAAGCTGTGGATGAAGCCAAGTGGCAGGAAATGTATGAAACTTATGTAGAAGATAAATTCGATCTGGATATAAAAGAACAGTTCCGCGAATCTAAAAACCTATGGGCTTACCAAAATATTTTGGCTCGAATGATTGAGACAACGAGAAAAGAATACTGGAATCCCGATGATGAAGTTATAGCAAACTTAACCGAAGAGTTTATCAAAACGGTTGAAGAAGCCGGACTTGCCTGCAGCGGCAATATCTGTGATAATCAAAAACTATCTGATGCAATTATAGCCAGACTGGAAAAAACTCCCGGACTTGAAGCAAAAGCAGAAATGTATAAACAAGAATTGGAAAAGATGCAAGAGAATAGAAATACGGTTGCGGCTGTTCCAAACCCGGCAGAGCAAATTGCCAAGACCACCGCGGAGAATACCGAGTATCTTCCGAAGAAACCGGTTGAAGGCTATGAGTTAACCGAAGTATCCAATAACAATACAGTTTCGGATGTTTTAACTAAATCTACTACATGGTTGTTCGTTTTAACGATAGTCTTCTTTATTGGATGGTTTATGAAATCGAGAAAAAGAACTATGAATAAACAGTAAAGTTTTTGCAAAATGAAAAGTCTGTCATTTCTGTGGACTGTCGGTTCGAATCCCCGGCGTTCCGCGGCGATTGCCGGGGTGAAAAATCTTTAGAGCCCGGCATAAAAAGGAATGACTAACACCGGGATTCAGAGTGTGTTGCGTAACTAATAATAGCCCGTGGCTTCAGCCACGGGATTAATAAGATTCTGAAATCTATAGGCTTTAGCCTCATTTAAGCACTCTAAATGGGGCTAAAGCCCGGATTCTATCTGGATTCCTATTTTCAACGTGCTGAAGCACGTGGCTATTGAAGTTCCTAATTGAGTTCTGCAACAGACCCTTCATCCCGGTGAAAAGAGGAAAGTCCCCAAGGGCTTACTTGGCAGTCGAGGTCCATAGCTCGACTAAGCCACCTCATATTGAGAACAATATCAAGGTTTTCGTCACGGAATGGAGAAGGAGTCTCAAAAGTAACGCAGATTGTTAACAATCTGCGTCACGGGTCATTTTTTTGAACACATAACAATACCCACCCTCTTAAACCGCGGGACTATCTTCATTTCCCCACATTTAATGAAGCATCTACGAAGCTTAAGGGGACGGTTGGTTTATATTTTTCTACCATAATGGAAGTCCCACCGGACTTCGAATAATATTTCCTCCAATAAAAGGTAAATATCAAAATTTAGACAACCGTAACTGGGGTTTAGCCGTTTGATAGTGTTGGAATCTGTAAAAAAGGAATGACTAGCACCGGGATTCATCCCGGTGAAAAAAGAGGAAGGTCCCCAAGGGCTTTAGCCCAATTTTCTCTCATATTTGGGCTTCACGGAAGTGAAGTCCCTAATTTAGGGCTTGCTGAAAAGCAAATAAGAGCTTAAAAAATAATAAGATAGGTGAATAAAACCCTGAAAAAGTGCAAAGTAATTAATAAATTGAAGAAAAAACATGTGCACTTAATAAGAGGAAAAGA
>JASFMY010000071.1:0-34072 GCA_050117315.1 Ignavibacteria bacterium | reverse complement strand
CCTTCTAATACATCTTGGACTACTTGCCTTTTGAACTGCTCGCTGTAATGTTGTGATTTTTCTTTTTTCATTTTTTGTCCTGTTTTTGGTTGACTTTTTTTGTCAACCTATTTCAGGACTATACAAATAACTTATACTATGTCATTCCCGCACGTATTAAGCGGGAATCTAATTTATAAAAGTGGATTCCCGATAATCCGCGCGCGGAATTCGGGAATAACACGGCACTTCATTGTTGACATAACACTGGAGTCACTTAACAAAATCCATTGCTGCCACCGTCCGCACGGTGGTACACTAGCTGGGTTTCGAGAAAAGACAGTAAAAGATAAAAATAAAATAATCCCATCATTCCATAATTAATCCCGATTTGACAGATGAGACGCTTTAGATATCTTTTTTATATTGCTTTTATAAATTTTAGTCAAGATTAATGCAGATTCAAGAATTATCCAAATTTCAATAAGAAATGCGATTATCGAAATTATTATTAAGAGATAATTGCTTTCGTTAAAAAAATTTTCCGTAGTAAGAATTGAACCCCAGACGGTTATTACAGCCATAATCACAGCAGGAATAATTGAAAAAGTAATCTTTACTTTGTTTTTGGCTAAGTAAACTGTAATAACAAACAGGGCAAGGGAGGCAAGCATTTGATTTGTAACTCCGAACAAAGGCCATAATGTAAGAGCGCCTTTTTTAAGCGCTGTTTCTGAAAAACCTCCATTAAAGCACATTAAAAAGACGATACCAACAACTAAAGAGGTGGATAGATGAGGTTTCGTAAAAGATCTTATATTATAATTCTCAGCCACTTCATTAACAATATATCGTTGAACACGTGTGGCGCTGTCTAAAGTAGTTGCCGCAAAACTTACAAGAAAAACCCCCATCAATGTCATAGAAATATTTACCGGGATACCCAAACCGCTCATCAAATTTGCGGACCCTTCCACAAAGGCTTTTAGTTTAGCTCCCAACCCCGATGCTGAAGACCATGCAGCATAGTGAGTAGAAAAAGCTAATTTCCCGGTTAACACTTCACCGCCTAAGCTGTGTAATCCCAAACCTAATCCGGCTGTTACAGCAATGACCACCATTATTGATAAGAAACCTTCCGCAAGCATCCCGCCGAAACCTATAGGCAGGGTGTCGGATTCTTTTTCGCATTGTTTAGATGTTGTACCGCCGCTTATAAGTGAATGAAAACCGCTTATTGCTCCGCAGGCAATCACGATAAACAAAAAAGGAATCATTGAAGGTGCGCCTTCGGGTTTGTTTAAGATTGCAGGCGCAACAATATCGGGATGTACCCAAAATACCGATATAACAAGTAGAACTAATAATAAAATCAACTGATGGCTATTTATATAATCTCTTGGCTGTAATAATGTAGTTACCGGCAGTATTGATGCAACATAAGCATAGATTAATAATACAAATGCCCAAATTACTAAAGGATGTAATCCCATTGTTTCGGGAAGAACAACAGGGAAGTATGTTCCTACAACAATAAAAATAAAAAGTAAAACGACAGCTATAATTTTCCATAATGTATGATTGCCGTTTTTTTTATAAATAACATAACCGAGCATGATTGCTATCGGCACTTCCAACCAGATAGGTATTATAGCACTTGGATACATATCGAATAAGATTGCAACAATTAAAGTGAACACAGTAATTACCATTAGGTTAGTTATGAACATAATACCGAGAAACATGTTTCGTATTCTCGGCGTAATTAAATTTGCCGCGATATCCCCAATTGAACGTCCCTTGCTTCGGACACTCAATATTAACGAACCGAAATCATGAAGTGCTCCCATAAATACAGCCCCGAATAAAATCCACAACACAGCGGGCAGCCATCCCCATATTACCGCAATCGCGGGCCCTACAATTGGTCCCAACCCGGCAATCGAGGTAAAATGATGCCCGAATAAAATCTCTTTTTTTGTCGGCACAAAATCCTTTCCATCATTGATTTTTACACTCGGGGTTAATTTTTTGTTATTTAATTTGAAGATTTTTTTACTTAAGTACTTCCCGTAAAGTTTATAAGAAATGATATAACCAAAAAAACTGATAACCATTAAAAGAAGTGAGTTCATTTTTCCCTCAATTGGATAATGTTTTATAGAAATATGTATTTATATTCGGCTCTTAGGATTTTAAGAGCAAGTAAAATTATCTTTTTAATAAGAGGGAAAAAGTTTCTACAAAATAATGAAAAAAGACTGAATTTTTAAGGGATTATTAAGATGCTAAAGGTTTTTAATTGAAATTTTTCCTTTGTAAGAAACAAAAAACGCATTTGATGAAATAGTACTGCGATATAGACTAATTAAGATCCCTTACGGGAAAGCCCATAGTTGTGTGTCAATCATCCTTTCCCCAACTTGCCCCGGAGATATTATGAAAAAGTTGGGGATATTGCGATTATCTAAATAACCTGCAACAAGTTATTTATAAACTTTATTTTCTTTTAATACTTTTGACAATAAACTTGTTAAATATGGAAACGGCAGACCAATTATCAGTCCAAGAAAAAATTGGGGGACAGCATTTTTATTTTCAGATACCAGTTTAACGGGGTCATCTTTTGTTAATTGAATAATAAATAATATTATAACCGCTAAGCCAAAAAATATTGGAACCATTTCACCTAAAAGGAATTCCTTAAACTCTTTTGTTTTCCTTTTGTAAAACATCGTGATACTCTTTTTCCTTTGCGGTAATTTTACAATAAAACCCAAAACACAAGGAAGTAATAACCCAAGGAAGAAAGCCCTTGTACTTAAGATTTTGAATTCTTCGATCGATACCTTAAATAAAAAGGCTGCCAAAGCTATCATGCCGATATAAACAGTAATAAAAAAGTCCGCCTTCATAATCGTGCTATGCCTTATTTCAATACTAATCTGAAACCATTCCAGTATGAACCTTAAAGCAAAATAAAGTGTTAAAATTATTAAAACAATGGGCAATGCATCCGGATTACCAACTCCAACTTTAACATACTCGTCAAGAAAACGTGTAATATCAATTCCGACAAAGGTCCATATTATTACCAGACCTGAAAAGGCTGCAAATATTTTTCGTGCTTTTTGGTAAGATTCGGATACGGTTTGATTTGGGTTTTTATTCATAATTCTACCCTTGAATTTCTTCTACTTCATTTTTTCATAATGTTCATCAATTGTTACCGTGCCTTAATCAAAAAAAAATCAAATGATTATTATTCAACTTCAGTTATGTGTGTAATCTGCTCTAAATGATGTTTAAGATGCCTGATATAATCGGTAATTAACCATTCAAGCGTAACCGGCTTTTCTTTCCCGATATTACAAAGCTTACTAAAATTTCCTCCGGGGGTGTTTGCAATAATGTAAGCAAGATGATTATTATAAGTTATAAAAAGATCAATCAAGGTAGAGACATCGGCATCATTATATTTCTGAACAGCATTCCAATTATCCGGATTGTAAATAATGGTTGGTGTTTCCTCAAACTGCACTTTAACAAATCTTTGGTGGTTGTTCGCAGCAGAGTCGATCAAATGACCAAGTATTTCTTTTTTTGTCCATTTGCCCGGTGCGCTTCTGTGGTTCCATTCATCTTGTGAAACAGCTTTTAATTTGCCGATTGTCTCTTCTATAATTGTTTTTAGTTGTATTGAAAGGTTGTGCATTTGGGATTTCGCTTATATTTAATTTGGGATGAATTACGTTAGAAAATATAAAATATTATTTAAACTAACTACAGTGTATTATCTATCATCTATTAAAATTAATTTTTCCAATCATAGATTCAAGTTTCCAACGTGCTGAAGCACGTGGCTATTGGAAAACCTAATTTAGTTTATGCAACACTCTCTGATTGTATTAAATCTCAAGTTGTAGATCGACTAGCCGAATCGCTTGTGTGTTCCTTGAAGAAATTCTAACTTTCTTAGCGAAACAGCATTTCGCTTTACAATTCTAACACACTCTTTAGAGGGTGTTGATTAAATTTATGTCTCCGTTCATTAAAATTTATTGAATTATGAACAAAAATATGACTCAGTTGAATAAAATTTGTTCAACGATGATATAAAATTGTTCATTGATGTATAAAATTTACTCAACGATGCATATAAAATGTTCATCGTTCTATAAAATTTATTCAATGATGCATATGAATTGTTCCATAATGATACAAAATTGCTTATTAATGATAAAAGCCTGATCGAGATTTATTAAATTATTCTCTTGCTGCCACCGACCAAATAATAACCTAGTGTCAAGTCAATTCTGTATTGACATTCCAGCCCCAAAGGGATCCCTTCGGGATAATCTTTTAAGCCCGCCTTTCTGAGTACGAAGTACGGCGGACAGGCCGACACGACACTAGCAGAATAGGCTGACTTAGGGATAACGTAAGTTTGAAATCGTCACTGAATGGTCAGTGACGGCAGTAAAAAATTGTTTGGACGCGCGCGTATTGCTGCTTCGATCCATGTTCACCGTTTGCCGCAGATTATATTGATGTTAATAAAAACTGTAATATTGTTATTTAGGAGCCCCTTTCTCTTAGCAAAAGAAGGGGCTAATATGAAAGTATTCTAAACAAGATTTTTTGTTGGGCAGCAATTGTTTTACTGTATATACACAAGCCAACTTGGTTTTGGGATTTTGCCATAAAATCCTCTCTTTTTAAGACCTGCCCGCCGTACGAGACTTTGGGAGGCGGGGAGGATTTAGGTGAGTTCTAAATAAAAACTAAATCCCAAAACCAAGTTGCAACAAGTATATAAATCACAGCCGGTTGCAAAATTCTATGACATAATTTTACAACCAGCAAAAGTAATTATGTATATTAGAGTTTCTGCAAAATTAGATATCTAAACGTTTTGTCATTTCGACCGGAGGGAGAAATCTTTGAAATCGTATTCTAATTGAAAGATTTCTCATCCCGCTCTGCGGGATGAGAAATGACTGACTTTTTATTTTGCAGAAACTTTATTTTATAATGCTAACTCTATAGAAAAGCCGGCGTAATACATTGTGCCGAACATCGGAGCATACATAAATGCTGCATCATCTAAATGTTTTTCATCTTGAACATAATTGAAAATATTATCTATGCCGGCATATACTTTAAATTGGCTTAATCTTTTTGATACTCTTGCATTAAAAAGCATGAAAGGATCTGTTTCCTTAATTTTTGATTGATCTCCAACTCCGGGATCAACTTCTTCGTTATAGTAATCGACATACATAGTTCCCTGGAAATCTCCCTCCAATACAAAGCTCCAATCCTTAGGGGAATATTCTATAGATAAATTACCGGTTGTTTCGGGAAAGCGGGAAATATATTTACTATCATCTTCGTAAACTGTTCCTACCCAATCTTCGCGTACATTGTCGTATTCACCCTGGTTATAAGTAAAGTCGACGCCTAAGCTTAAGTCTCTAACCAAATTAGCGGCTACGGAAAGCTCAACTCCCTGTACAAAAGCATCATCAATGTTTTCCCATTGATAATCATAACCTAAGGAAGCCACTGCATCTGTTGCATCGATAAAACCGATTTTATCTTTCAGATCCGTTCTAAATAAATTAGCACTAACCCTAATGTTTTGGCCGTAGTAATCGGCAGCAAGGTTATAACTGACAGATGTTTCCGGGTCTAGGTCTGAAGATTTCCAAACTCTTGGCGAGCCGCTGCATAGGTGTAAGTCTTCCGAGAATCCGTAAGGAGCTCTAAAGCCGGTACCTGCATTAGCTCTTAATGTAAATCTTTCCGAAAGTTCATATTTCAAAGCAATGCGGGGACTTACGCTGGTTTCATCAAATTCTGTCTTAGGGAATAAAGTAGTTTCAAAAACCTGTCGATCGGCATTATATTCTTCTTCGGAATTGTGAAAATCTACACGTACGCCGGGCACAACGGTAAATTTATTTGAAACTAACCATTCATCTTGTATAAAAGCGCCGAACTCGGCAGCCGATTTTTCGCTAGTTGATCTGTAAGATTCTCCGTAATAATTACTTTCTTCATCAACAACCACATACATACCGGATTCATCTAGTTGATCAAAATAACTCTGCACGCCTATTAATAAGCTGTGGTTTTCTAGCTTTGTTCCGAAAGTAAGAGTAGCGGTAATTGAGTTTTCGTCTGCAAGATATGGTCTCATATCGCGAAGGTCGGGTACATTATCGTCATGAGTTCCCATATAATCGCCGAGGTAAGAATCGTTTGTTGCTTCCCTTTCATGCTTTGCATACGCAACCGAAAAATTTAATTCCGAATTTGTTTTGATCTTTTTGTTGTATTCCAATTCAGCTTCATATCTGTCGGTAGTAATGAATTCGGTACCGTCGGTAAGAGGATTTTTATAGTAATCATCGTCCATAGTACCGCCTTGACGTTTTTCGAAGATAGATTTTCCGCGAACGACCAATTTATCATTTCCTAAAAACGGATTGTTTATAAACAGTCCGAAGCCCGCATTTGTAAGCCTGCTTTCAACCCTGTCTGAAATACCATCTTCGTTTTCCACTTCATCTTCGGTTGTTCCATCTCCTGTTTCATCAATCGCGTCGCCCGTAACTCTTTGAGCGAAAACAGTTAAACCGATATTTCCCGTTTCGTTTCGTATTGATGCCGAGACGTCGTATTTGTTTGTATTGTAGTTTCCAAACTGTACGCCGGCTTTAACGGAAGGAACGAAAGAGGGCTCTTTGGTTATAATATTTATTGCGCCTGCAACGGCACTGCTTCCATAAAGAGCAGAACCTGCACCTTTAACCACCTCAATTCTGTCAACATCAACGGTGCTTAATTGTTGCAAACCGTAAACCCCGGCTAAACCTGAGTAAATAGGCTGCCCGTTTATTAAGACCTGAGTATGTTCGGCTCCAAGTCCCTGCATTCTTACCATAGTAAAATTACAGTATTGACACTGGCTTTCTACCCGGATACCTGGTGTACCTTCCAATGCCTGGTATAAAGTAGAGGCATTTTTGTTTTCTATTACTTTCTCGGTAATAACTTCCGTTCTAATTGGGACATCCTTAACGTAATGCTCGGTTCTTGTTCCGGTAATAACAACCTGTTCCAGGTTAAGAACGTCTTCCTCCAGTTCAAAATAAAGCTCAACGCCTTTATTCTTTTCCATAACAACTTCTTTTTCCTGCGATTTATATCCCATGCATTGCGCACGAATAGTCAACTTACCTACCGGCAAGTTTGCCATCTTAAAATGTCCGGTACCGTCGGAAGTGGTCCCAAGATTTGTACCATCAACAATAATAGATACATAAGGAATATGCTCGCTGGTGGCCACGGATTTAACGTCACCAAAGAGCATAGCGTCTGTTTTTTCTTGTGAATAAACTTGTGACACTAAAAGTATTGCAAATATAAGAGTGAAAATTCTTTTCATTTTTTCTCCTTCTTTTATTTTTAACATATATATGATTATTAAGCAATAAATTACAGGGCGCAGATTTTGTTTTTTCCTTAAAATATTTTCTACGGGCTGTAATAACTAAATTTAATTTTTCTAATTATTTATAAAAAACCCCGCATATCAAAGGAGATGACGGGAGGAAATTTTTGCTTTATATTTTGTGAATTTCTACAATTTTTTCTTTTTTGATGAAACAGAAGTTAGTAGAGAAAAGAGGAGATTACAATCCCATGTAATTGTGAATTATTTACCTGCAAATCCCAATTAATTATGATATGGATGTAATATTATAATCTTAACGAAGCCGGGTATCTTGGCAATGCAAAAACATAGAGTTATATAATATATAATTCTATAAACAGATTCTAAATGAGTTCAATTTGACTATAGCTGCGGGAATGTAGTTTGACGGAAATGACTTTAACAGTTGCTAGAAATTAAGTTATACTACAAATTTGGTATGATTAAAATTATTCGTTCTAATTTGTAACATAAGCGTCAACTTAACATTGAATGTAATGTTTTACAGCACTGCCAATAACCATCCTATGTTTTTGTTAGTTGATCCGGTTTTATTTATTCAATTCCTGTTTTGTCAATTTCTATTTTATATTTCCTGCTGAGCTCTTTTATAATTTCCCGTGTTCTCATTTCTGATTTTTCATTCCTGATTTTATTTTCAATCCGATCATGAACATTTTTCAGCGACTTAATGCTTTGTCCTTGTTCTTCTATCTTATAAAACAACACGTATTTGTTGTTTAACCGAACCGGGTAAGAAGATAACATAGATACTTTCAAGGTTAATAATCCGTCAACAAATTCTTTAGAAAATGAAGTATCAGTTTCAAGATTAATTTTAGTATTTGGGATGAAATCAACTAAACCTTTTATAACAGAAGGATTCCGTGCCTTTTCTTTTTGGTTGGTATTTATAAAATTTGAAATTGTATGTGCATTCATATTAGCATCTATCTCTTTTTCAAAAACATACATATCAAATGTGACTATTTTCGGCTGAATGAATTGTGCTTTGTTCTTTTCATAATAAACCGATATTTCCGAAGGGTCGGTTTTAATTTTGCTGATTACATTATTTTCCAGGTATTCCTCATATATTACATTGTTCTTAAAGTTCTTCCGATCAAGTAAAAACTTTTCCGAATTGTAAAGACCTAATTTTTCTGCTTCGTCTCTTAAATAATCATCGTAAAAAAACTGGTTAATAAAATCCGTTAATGTCTTCTTATCGCGGATGACCGGTTTTACAGGCAAATAAGAATAGTATTCAAAAAAAGTTTTAAAATTCACTTTCTTTAATGAATCATTCAGGTCATAATGTATTAACTCCGGGTTATCGTTAAACTCAGATATATTGCGGCCCTCGGAAATAAATTTAATTATAGCATTAATATTTTCATTATTTAAAACAGGTTTACACTTCAGTACTATTTCTTCTGTTTTTTTATCGTCTATTTCTTTTTCAATACCTAATTGTAATTCTTTTTGAAGATTATTAGTTTCTTGCGGCGTGATCTCAATATTTTCAATATGATCAACATACAGGTAATAATATTTATTATTAACATTAAGTAAATGCGATACTTCTCCTTCCTTTAATTTATAAATATATTCTTTGTAGTCCCAGAACGGTAGGAAAGGCCATTGGAAAGAAAGATGTCCAGTACGAAGAAAGTCGTGAAATTGGCATTTGTTTTTTAGTTTAGTATATTCATTCAGGTTTTCAAGCACAGTATCTTTGCCGGTTATATTCATGAGACCTTCTCGGCTATTGCAATATATATAATCAAAATAAAACTTTCTTTTTCTTTTACCTATTTTAGTCTCAGTAACTTTCTTAAAGTCATCTACAATAGGTGAAACGGTTTTTTGCCATAGGTAACCGTCTTTCTGTAACATCATAAAATTTGACATATACTGAACTTCTTTCCGGATGTCCCGGAGAGTATCATAATGTTGCTCATATGCATCAGCTATGATCATACACTTTTCTATATATTCTTTCTTACATTCCAGTATATTTTTCGAATTATCCTCCGCTATGCTCTTTTCCATGTTTTTTTCAAATTCGTATTTTGTTATTTCAAGTTCTCCAATCTTTAAAACAATTGTATTATCAATTTCATGTCTATTGTATGAATTAAAAAACAGAACAGATACAATGATTACCGGAAAATATCTTTTCAACGATGTTAATTTTAAAATCATAGATAATTAACCTCCATTCAAAATTTAATATATTTTTACGCTGATTTTATAATTCCCGTCAGCGAGCAGATCAGCCAAACAACTCTATTTTATGACCCGTGTAGTACAGAGATTTAAATAACCGGCAAACAATATTTGTAAACCAACACCTGGTGAGTGTTTAAAAATGATTATTTAATAATGCATAATTTCACCAAGTAATGTTAACATGAGCGCTTGACATTCCGTTTCCGGCCCATACATCTAACCATATAGCTATATAGTCATCAACCCAACCAGTAGCACTGTCTTGGTAAGTTCCTCCATTATGTGAATATACACTAACAGTAGGAGCAGGATATGTCCAATCAGTATCACCTGCAGATGCCGTTGCCCCGGCATTTCCAATAGTCCATGCCTGTGCCTCCACAGTAACAGTGTGATAATGAGACTCTGTATTACTTGCGCTTAATGATTGACCACTTATATCTCCAGGATCAGCACTAATTTGATAATGATAATAAGCAGCATATAGTGAATTGCTAAATACAAACATTGCAAAAACTAATAAAAACCAAAAACAGTATTTTCTCATTGTGAATTCCTCCCTAATATTTATTTTTCCAGGTGCTGGTTTCCTTTTTAATTCAAAATTTAACAGGTGTCAACGGGTCAAAAATAATTTATCCCTTGTTACACTTTAAAAAATCTAAATGGCCCGTGTTTTACAGAAATTTAAATAACCGGCAAACAATATTTGTAAACCAACACCTGGCGAGTGTTTAAAAATGATTATTTAGTATAATGCATAATTTTACCACGAAACTGTAACATAAGCGCATGACATTCCATCACCGGCATAACAAAAGACATAGGCACGTATAGACCCATCGCAAAAACCATAATCACTGTCTCGACGGGTCCCTGCGTCATACCTTGATTCAAGAGAAATATGCGGCGCCGGATAATCCGTATCAGTATCATAAGCTACCGCTTGAGCCACAGCGTCTCCCGTACTCCATGTCTGCCCTGTCACAGTGACCCAATGAGCATGAGCCTCATCAAGTGTGGCACCATTTCCATTACCAATAATTTCGCCGGGATCAGCAGAAACATCATAACGATAATAAGCAGCATTTAGTGAATTGTTAAATACAAACATTGCAAAAATTAATAAAAACCCAAAAACGTATTTTCTCATTGTGAATTCCTCCATAATATTTATTTTCCCAGGTGCTGGTTTCTTTTTTAATTCAAAGTTTAACAGGTGTCTACAGGTCAAAATTAATTTATCCCTTATTATACTTTAAGAATATGTAATATGCCCTCCTGCCAGATTGAGAAATATAACTTTATAATGTATTATTTAAGTAGACCATACTACTTAATGTGAAAGCAGATTAGAAAGAAATTATTATTACTAAAAATCCTCATGAAATTTTTCTCAATCTATATAAGTTGTTTTTATATAACTTGTTACAAACAATACACTTTATAATCTGCAGGTTTTTATACCGAAGGAATTTCTGTCCAACAACCCCGGTACATTATCTGCCTTAAAGGATTTTTGTTTAAGTATCAATGTGAGTGCATGTTATTTATTCACCTAAGCTCAAATTAGATTCAACTAATTTTCAGCTAAACCAAAAAACATTTAATCACCAGATTTGTGGGGATCAAAATACAACATTAATTATAATTATTAAATAGTCGTGTCATTAATTTATTTAAAAAAGCATGGATTGCGGTAACTTCCGGATTTACTTTTGATAACTTAAAACAGCCCCGGCTTTTTATTTAGTATAACGGGTTAAATAATAATCCGGGATGAGAAATTCCTGCCGGCTCTTTTAGCAAGCAGGAACGTCAAGTGATTAATTGACCGACTCTGAAATTTTCTTAATAACTTTTTTGATTTCTTCTTTTTCTATTCCTTCTTTTGTATCGTTATCCATATTCACTTCAACTCTTAATGCCTTTAAACCGCTTACGCCTTGAAGGGCTTCCAATTCCAGGTCTTCAACTTTATTTTTTAGACTTCCTGTAGAAATCAAATATTCAATATGCTTGCGGTACTCGCGTGCTTCGTTATTGTGAGAATAAACCATAGCAATTTTTCCCGGCTGTGTCAGTCTTTCCTTTGAACCGTTTATAATAGCTTTGTCTATTCTTTTTTTCATTATTTCATAGCGGATATTGTATGTACCGTCAACGTCGAATTTCTTTTCATCATGCCTGAACCTGATTGATAACGGGGTATTTTGAATAAGTATCAAATGAGTTGTATCAAGCGGAATTTTAAGGAAAGGTTTTATTTCAGCTAATTTTCTTGCGATGCTGCTCATTACCATCAATTGCCACAACCGTAAATTTTTTAAATAGATCAAGTCAAATTTTTCTTCTTCTACTAACGACTGCCCGATATAAATACCGTGTTCAATACCGTCCGTTTTATATTTTTCAAAATAATGCGGAAACATTTTCTGTGATTCTACTTCGGCTTCTTCAAGCAGCCTGCTGATAGTTTCATTTATTATCGCAACACTTTCTTCAAAGTCTTTTCTCTTTTCATAAAATGATTTCTGGTTGGGATCTAAAGTTTTCCAGTAACTTTCAATCATTTCCTTTAGCGAGTTATTATAACCTGCAACAAGATCAAAAGTAGATTCAATTTCATTATTTAAGAAATCCAGTACGCTTAATTCATCACCTGAGCTTAATCCTTTTTTTATGCTTGTTATGTATTTGTCAATTCTGAACCCGAGTGCGTCAAAAATAGGAATTGATTTTAGTTTTGAAGCCGACATTACAATATCTTTTGCCATCCTCAGATGTTCAATAAGGTCTGATTGAATAGCTTCATTTCTCATCGACGATGAGTTTCTTATATCCGATAAGCCGTATAGGGGGTAAACGTTATTGAATATAATCTGCTCCATCTCTGCTGTTTCGTCATTATCCCGTTTTGTAATTAAGTTCATTGCAGCTTTTCTGAAACGCCACTCAACGGAAGGATGAATAGCCGTGCATTCTTCTTTTATAACTGTCTGGATATTACTCTCCAGTTCTTCAATACTTCTGTTAACGGCTACGGCAAACAATGATAAAATATTTTTTATTTTAAAAGCATTTAACGTGTTCAGTGCCTTTGGATGAGGGGAGCCCAATTCGAGTACACCTACAAGGTCGTTCTCATAATAGAGCGGGGCAATAATTATGCTTTTTAATCCCTGGTCAAGCAGAATTTGTTCAACAGCCGATACACAATTACATTCATTGAGGTCTTCAATTATTAATGGGCGTCCTGATTTAACAGCATCCCCGTAAATCGAATGTTCTGCCTGGTCGCAGGATATTCCGTTTGAACAGTTAAACATAAAACTCTCGCCGAGTTTACGGGCATAATCGTATAATAAATTCCAGTCTTTAGGGAAAGCAACAAGTCCGAGCCTAAGATCAGGCTGCCTGAATAAATTTCTCATTTTATCCTGCAACAACGAAAATTTACCGGATGAAATTATTGTATCTTTTTCGAGCAAGTCATGTTTAAGTTGAGAAAGAATTTCCTGGTCTGTAACATTAACCGCTGAAATATTTGTAAAACCGTAAAACTCAAATTTCTCCGGCGGCAGGTATTTAGTCCATTTATCAATGTTGGTTATATCTTTAAATAATTCGTTAATTATTTTTTCCGATAATTCGGGCAGTTCACCGTGAACTTTTATTTTTATAAATTTCGGGTTAGACTTAAGCTGGAAATATCTTTTTAATTTTGTTTCGGGGTCTTCCGCTCCTATAATTAAAGGAATTTCAAACTTCCGGTTTACGTTATAATACCTGTTCATTATAAGCGAATAAGCATGGAGAACTTTACCGACAAGCATTTCCTTGG
Source organism: Ignavibacteria bacterium (assembly GCA_050117315.1). Lineage (GTDB taxonomy): Bacteria > Bacteroidota > Ignavibacteria > Ignavibacteriales > Melioribacteraceae > JANQIV01. The sequence goes on along the minus strand of JASFMY010000071.1, from coordinate 20,510 downwards.
GATTGTTGTCAAGCCTTGAAAAAATTTCCTCTTCTGTAGTCCCGAAAATTTTTTTGAATAAATCCGTACTGTAAAATGTTGTCATAGTAAAAGGTTTCATGGTGGCCTGTATAAGCCTATTCCATTCGGCTGCAGGATAAACAGCAGACATCATGATATCAACAAGGTCTTTGTGTTTCTTAATAACAGAGATATCTTTAACAATACCGTTCAGCTCGGGGACATCTTTTAACCTATTCAGCATGGGCTCCGCAAACGCTGATTTAATTTTATCTTTTCCGGTAAAAGCTCTTTTCCAGAGTTCTATAAGCGGCTCAAAACTAAACTCGCCTTTAAACGGAAAAGTATTTAAGCCGCAATTTGTATAAAATTGTTTTTCTTCATACACTTTATAATTTTTATCAACAGTATCAATTTTGTTCATAGCTTCCCTTTCTTTAAAACTTTATGATTGGAAGAATATATAATTTTTCTTAAATATATTTGATGACACACAAGTAATTTAGTTGCAAATATTCTTTTGATGTACAAGACGCCCGGCATTATTTTTTTATTTTAAATTTTTCCGGGAGAATAATTGCTTTTTTCGTTTTATTTATATTCTGTTTTTGAATTTAATTTCCGTAATATAAATCTGGAGTAAATTGGATTACATTTTTATTCTTTCCGCATTAATTCTTTTCTTTGCTTCTTTTACACAGGGACTTACCGGATTCGGTTTTGCAATGGTCGCTATTCCACTTTTATCTTTCATTATGGATATTAAAGAGGCAATCCCGTTAGTTGCATTATTCGGCCTTGTAAACAACACATACTTGATTATAAAATTAAAAGCTCACGTTGAATACCGTGAATTAAAAAGCCTGATAATCGGAGCTGTATTAGGAATTCCACTTGGCGCACTATTTTTGTCAAAGGCTGAGCCGGGTTTAATTGAGATTATACTTGGAATAATAATTTTAATATTTGTTCTATTCACGAATTTTAATTTGATAAAACAAAAAGAGATCAGCTTAAACTGGGGATATATGTTCGGTGCCTTATCCGGCTTGTTTGGAGGCGCTTTCAATATAAACGGCCCGCCGGTATTGATTTATTTTTATATCATGGGCTGGGATAAGTTTAAACTAAAGGCATCTATAACCGGTTTTTTCATCTTCTCTTCTATTACAATAGTAGCTATGCATATTGCAACCGGAGTAACCACGCAGAAAGTTTTTTTTAATTTTATCTATATTTTACCTGTTGTAATAGCCGGAATGATTATCGGGTACAATCTTTTTCATAAAGTTTCAACTAAACTTTATAACAGGATTATTTTGATTGGGCTAACAATTATTGCAATTTCTATGATTTTAAGATGATAACCTCTTGTTTCTTATCCATTAACTAAATAAGTTTATAATGAAGTTCGATACTTACTTTGTACAATAAAAAACAAGGAGCTCTAAAAAATGATGTTAATCAATGATGAATGCATTAATTGTGCAGCATGTGTTGACGAATGTGACAATGATGCTATTTTCGGTGCAGGTGAAGAGTATGAATTAAACGGCGAAACAAAAGAGCCTTTATCGGAAGATTATTCTTTTATCGTTCCCGAATTATGCAATGAGTGTAAATCATGTGTTGAAGTTTGTGCTGTTGACGCAATAATTGAAGAAAAGTGAAATTACCAAACTTAGATTAAAGCCCGGCTTCTGTCTCCGGGCTTTTTTTATAAATTTTCTTCTATCCAAGCTTGTAACTGCATTCTGGGTAAGGCGCCTATCTTTACTGATGCAACCTGTCCGTTTTTAAATATCATCAAAGTGGGAATACCCCTTACTCCATATTTTGCCGTGGTAACCTGGTTCTCGTCAATATTTAGTTTTGCAACTACTAATTGATCTGCTAATTGATTCTCAATTGCTTCAAGTGCAGGTGCTATCATTTTACAGGGACCACACCATTCTGCCCAGAAATCAACTACTACAGGTATCCGGGATTTCAAAACTTTATCATCAAAGCTACTATCTGTGACATTAATCATCGGCATTATAAAATCCTCTTTTTGTTAGGAATTATTAAAACCAACTTGTTTAAGAAATATGAATGATTTAAAAATTAAACAATTATTTTAAGTTTTGCATGAAATTTATGAAACGTTTAATCCGCCTTCGCTTCGGCGGACCTGTCTACCCCAAGAGAGATGCCTTTGGCACCGCCAAGGCAGGCGAGAAGTTTGGGTTTGATTCTCCGTTGCTTGCGTCGGAAGAGAGTGCGGTTCGCCACGGCGAATTACCCCGAGGTTCATAACATTGATTAAAGACTTCCGCAAATAATTGCGGAAGCGCTGAAAAAAGTTTTTTAGTTTACTGCAGCCAGGTGAGGTTCTACTTTATCCAAAAGATGGCTCTTTGGAACCGCACCAACTACTGTGTCAACCAACTTGCCGCCTTTAAAAATTCCGAGTGTTGGAATACTTCTAATCCCGTATTGAACCGAAGTATTAAAGTTTTCGTCAGTATTTACTTTTACAACTTTTAATTGACCGTGCAATTCGGCTGCAATTTCTTCAACTACAGGCGCAATCATTCTACATGGACCGCACCATGGAGCCCAAAAATCAACCAATACGGGTTTATCCGATCCTAAAACTTCACCTTCAAAGTTTGCATCTGTTCCGGTTATTACTTTGCTCATATTTATCTCCTTTATTTTAATTTGTTTATTTTTTAATTACATTCGATGCGGGCTTACCAAAAAAGATTCTAAAAATGGAGTTAAAATGAAATTACATTTTTTACTGTTTCTGTTTTTAGCCTCAGTTGTTTTTTCTCAAACCAATACAACTTTTGAAGAAAATTTAGACACAGCTATTCAAAATGCAAAGAAAGGTATTTACTGGGCTCTGGATAACATTCCGCGTGATAAAAAGAAATTGGATAATGATTTGATCAGCAATGACAACCTAATCGCAAGAATTGATTTGTACAAAGAAGTAGAAGGCGTAAGAGTAGTTTCCACAGGTTACAATGGAACATACACAGTAACAATAGAGGTTTACCGTTCCTACGACAGTTTGGAAAAGGAGAAGGGGGAGTAATATTTAGGACACTAATGAACCAGTAATTAGTATTAGATTCATGATTTTGTCAACAGTCTCAAAGATTTCTTATCGCAAAGGGGTTGGAATTTTTTAAAGTACTTTATCCCGTCTAACTATGATTCAAAATTGAAATAACTTCCTTGTGAATTCTTCCGCCTGTAGCGACAGAACTATTGCTTTTGTTTGCCGGTTCTCCCTGCCAGTTTGAAATAATTCCCCCTGCGCCTTTAATTACAGGAATAACGGCTGTGATATCCCAGAGATTCATTATCGGATCAACCATAATATCTGCATATCCGGTAGCAAGCAAATAATATCCGTAACAGTCGCCGAATCCCCTGTATATTTTTACTCTTGATACTAAATCTGCAAATTTATTCCCGTCCTGGTAGTCGCTTACCAGCCGGTGTTCGCTTGTGAGTAAGACTGCTTCTTCTATTTTATTACACTCTCTTACCGTTACTTCTTCACCGTTTAAAACAGAGCTATTGTTATCTCCAATTAAATATTGTCTTAAAACAGAATGATTGATTACACCGAATACGGGCTCTTCGTTTTTTGTAAGCGCTATTAATGTGCCGAATAAAGGTGTGCCGAGAATAAAACTTTTTGTGCCGTCAATTGGGTCAAGTATCCATTTGTATTCTGCATCTTCGTTATGCTTGCCAAACTCTTCTCCTATTATCCCGTGATCCGGGTAATGCTTCATGATTAATTCACGCATTACTTCCTCGCCCTTTTTGTCGGCTATTGTAACAGGTGATTCATCGGCTTTAGTCTCCACTACGTAATCATTTCTAAAATAGCTGTTAATTATTTTTGCGCTTTCGTCTGCTAAAACTTTACAGAAGTTTTTGAATTCTTTCATTAATTTTCTCCGGTTTATAAAACTTTATAAATTGTTATAGGTTTTTCCCTTCCTTTAACCTGCACCGGCCCTATATTTTCTATATTGATTTTAGTGCCGTTAATTTTTTCAAATACCTCGTGGGAAATCAGGAGCTGTGAATCGTACCTTTTATTTAACTGTTCAATTCTTGATGAAAGTATAACCGTGTTCCCCGAGATTGAATATTGTTTCCTAATAGAGGTTCCTACATTACCGGCAACAACATATCCTGCATGCAAACCGATTCCGATTTTTGTCAGAGGTATTTCTCCCGATTGATTTTTTTTATTAAGTGTATTTATTATTTCAACTGCTGCATCAAATGCATTTTGGCAATCGTTCTCTTGCGATAACGGGGCGCCGAATGTTGCCATATAACCGTCTCCTAAAAACTGGTTTATTATACCGTGTTTTTGGGTAATAATTTCTATCATAAACCCAAACACGTCGTTTTGAAATTTTATGATTTCTTCCGGCTGTTTTTTTTCAGCGAAATGTGTAAATCCGCGTATGTCCAAGAACATTATACAAACAAATTTACGTAAACTTTCCAAGTTTTCTTTTTTATCAATTAACTCGTCTACAATTTCCTTTGAAACCTGCTGGTTGAATAAGTTTACAATTGCATTTCGTTCGTTTGCCTGGTTGTATGTATTGTAAATATTTTTTCTTAACCTATCGGCTATAAAGCCCGCGATGAATCCGCTTATCAGAATTAAAACTATTTTACCTAAATAAAAATAAAGGTTATGTATGGGAGTGCTTAAATTAGCTTGATCATTTAATACGAATAAAAGTAAAATTAAAAATTCCGTAGAAGCAACAACTCCCGAAAAAATAGATATTTTATAATCGAGACTAAGAGTTGTTAAAAAAATAAAAACTAAATAGAGCAATATCATAGGTGAAGAAAAAAGGTAAACAGTGTAACTAAACTGAAGCATGATTATAATCATTATGGTAGGAATGCTTGCTTCAATAAAAGTATTTATATATCTAATAATTACCTTTATTTTTTTTCCCCTGCTTATCAATTTCTTGATAAGGATTCTAATATTAAACTCTCTTAAGGCAAGAAAAAGAAAAATTACACTAAGCACGTAAGTAGGAGTGAACTCCTCTCCGAATATTTCGTCTATTTCTTTGACGAATAAGGTTGAAATAACTATGGAAAAAAATGCGAGCAGTATAAAAACATACAGCAGCAATGTAGCTTTCATTCGTTCTGCTTTTAGAATTTCAATTCCGAGTTTCTCTTCAAAGTTAATTTTGTTAAAGATATTATCCATATTTATATAAACGATGCCGATTTTGAAAACACAATATAAATATTTACTTTTAATTTCTTTAAATGCACCTATTGTAAAAAATGAAAACGTTAGAAGCTACTTCGGAAAATATTCATTACGCTGCCGAACTAATCAAAACCGGGGAACTGGTTGCCTTCCCGACTGAAACTGTTTATGGACTTGGTGCAGACGGGCTAAACCCGATTGCCGTTGCAAAAATTTTTGAGGCTAAAAACAGACCTTCCTTTAATCCTTTGATTTTGCATGTTAGTACAATTGACCAATTGGATAATATCTGTATAATAGACGATGATAGAATCCAGAACTTAATTACCGAGTTTTGGCCGGGGCCCTTAACTTTAGTAATTCCCAAAAAAGAAATTGTACCTGAAATAGTTACGGCAGGTAATAAAACAGTTGCCGTACGTATGCCGAATCACCCTGTTGCATTGTCCTTGATAAATAAGGCAAAAACCCCCATAGCCGCGCCTTCTGCAAATAAATTCGGTATGCTAAGCCCAACTTCTGCAAAACACGTTGAAAAGCAATTAAAGGATAGAATAAAGTTAATTCTCAACGGGGGCGAAAGTAATATTGGACTTGAATCTACAATTATAGAGATTAATGAAAAAGAGATTAACTTATTAAGACCCGGCGGGCTTCCTCTTGAAAAGATAGAAGAGGTCATAGGAGAAATTAAACAAAAGAGCAGCTTTAACCATGTTCCCAATTCACCCGGCCAACTGCCGTTTCACTATTCTACCAATGTTCCTTTGCAGATTATTAATGAAAAAACATTCGATACTTTGAAAAATAAAAAAGTGGGGTTGCTCGTATTAAAAGAAAATAAATATGAGTTTGATTTTTCCGAAGTAAAAGTGCTTTCCCAAAAAGGAGATTTAAGGGAAGCTTCCGCAAATTTATTCAAGTATATGCATGAACTCGATTCTTTAGACCTAGATTTGATTTTAGTTGAACCCGTCAACAAAACCGGATTAGGCAAAGCCGTAATGGACAGGCTTGAAAAGGCTTCAAACAAGTTCAAGCAAACCTAAAATATTTCCAGCAGTTTCACACTCATTACTATTATTGTACCGATTAATATTCCTTTAATTAATTTTTCCCCTCTTTTTACTGCGAACTTTGCAGCCCACCAGGCCCCGAATGCGTTGCCTGCTGCAAGGCTTAAACCGAATGTCCAGTTTACGTTGCCGGTGATAATAAAAATGAATAAAGCAGGCAGTGTATAAATAAGCACAATGAATACTTTGTGCATATTCACCAAAATTAAGTTCAGTTTCATTAAATAGTGCAAGGAAGCCATTAAGATAAAACCAACGCCGACTTGAATAATCCCGCCGTAAAAACCTATGCCGATCATCGAAATTATAGTCGGGATTGTTAATTTTTCATTGTCGTTTTTGCTTTCAATTTTTTTTCTCGGCATCAGCATAGTAATTATTATGGCGATCATAACTATAGCAAGAATTTTCTTAAATATCTCGTTGCTTAAATTAATTGCTAATAGCGAGCCTAGAATGGCACCCGGCAAAGTAAAAATCGACAACTTCAAACTTAACTTGAAATTGGAATAATTCTCTTTTTTGAAAGAATAAATTGCCGAAACATTCTGAATAAAAATTGCTATCCTGTTTGTACCGTTTGCTATTGCAGCGTCTAATCCGAGAAAAATTAATGTAGGAAGGGTAAGCGTTGAACCCCCGCCGGCATTAACGTTGATAAATCCTGCAATTGAGCCGACTAAAAACAAAATTAGAATCGATATATAACTATCCATAAAAAACAGAAAAAGTTTATTTAAATAATTGTGAAAACGTTCAACAATAAATTAGCAAATCTAATTTGAAAAATTATTAAATTTTAGTAAATGTAATTTATATCTTTGTTTATGTGAGTCAAATTTTTGTTTAAAAAGTTAATTTGAAGAATAATTTGCAGCCCAAAAAAATTTCAATCGAACTTTTACTCCATTCGTTGGATAGTATTAATGATTGTATTACTATCACTGATCTAAACAATAATATAATATACGCAAATAAAACTTTTGAAAAAGTTTACGGTTATACACAAGAGGAAGTAGTTGGTAAAAAACCTGATATTTTAAGAAAGAGAAATGAGCACTATCCGGATATTTTAAAGGAAACACTTGAACATGGTTGGACGGGAAAGATTTATAATAAAAAGAAAGACGGTACAGTTTTTTTAATTGAACTTAAAACAAATGTTATTAAAGATGAAAAAGGAAATTTTCTTGGCGCTATCGGAGTTGCAAAAGATTTAACTTCTCAAGTAGAAAATGAAAAAAAACTTACGCAGGTTGAAGATAAGTACAATACATTATTTAACGGACTTAAAGATGTTGTTTTTGAAACCACCCCTGACGGCAAAATAGTTGAGATGAATCCCGCCGGTATTGAGTTACTTGCTTTTAAATCCAAGAAAGAATTATCCGAAGTAAATATAGCCGTTGACCTTTATGTTAACCCGGATGACAGAGAGAAATTTAAATCGGAGCTGGAAAAAAAAGGATACGTAAAAGATTACGAAATAAGAATAAAAAATAAATACGGAACAGAGCTGACGTTACTTGAAACAGCTTTTGGCGTTTACAATAAAAATAAAAAGATAAAGGCATACAGGGGAATATTAAGAGATATAACAGTAGAAAAACTTCAGAAGCAAAGACTGGAAAATTATGTTAATGAAATTGCAAACGGGCACAAAAAACTTTATGAATCTGAAAGCGAGTTAAAAAAAACTAATGCTGCAAAGGATAAACTACTTTCAATTATTGCACATGATTTGCGAAGTCCTTTCACTTCGCTTATAGGTCTAACAGAATTTATGATTGAAGATATCGACGAAATGGAAAGACATGAAATCATTGATTTTGCAACCAAGATAAGTGAGAGCTCCAAGCATATACTTAGCTTAATCGAAAATCTTCTTCAATGGTCGAGAATACAATCGGGCAAACTGGAATGTGAAAAAGAAAAATTCAATCTGCATGATTTAATATGCGAAATTTTGGAAATCTTAAATAATAACGTACAGAATAAGAATATAGCCGTAAAAAATCTTTCTGCGAAAAATACTTATGTACTGGCTGATAGGAATATGATTTTCTCGGTTATTCAAAATTTGATTTCTAATGCAATTAAGTTTACCCACAGCGGAGGAGAAATAAAAGTTGATATAAAAGGTAGCCGTGGATTTTATAAAGTTATAATTGAAGATAACGGCGTAGGTATGGACAGTGAAACTTTGAATAATTTGTTTAGGATTGATGTACACTATACCTCAAGAGGGACAAATGATGAAAAAGGGTCAGGGCTAGGATTGATACTTTGTAAAGAATTCGTTGAAAAGAACGGCGGTAAAATTCATGTGGAAAGTGAATTGGGTTTCGGATCCAAATTTGTATTTACTGTTCCAAAATCAAAATGAAAAGTTTAGCGGGGGTACAATGAAAAAAATTGAAAGAAGAGATTTCCTAAAAAAAACTTCTATAGCTGTTGCCGGTGCGGGTTTGTTAACAGCTTGTAATTCAAAAAATGAAAACACTGCTCCTGCGATTACAAACAAGAAAAAATATAACTGGAAAATGGTTACTGCGTGGCCCCCCCACTTCCCTATTCTCGGCGAAGGTGCGGATAAACTTGCAAAGGATATCGAAAAAATATCCGGTGGGCAATTGAAGATTAGAGTATACGGGGGCGGTGAGCTGGTCCCGCCGCTTGAATCATTCGACGCTGTAAGCCAGGGCATAGCGGAAATGTGTCACAGCGCTTCTTATTATTGGGCCGGTAAAGTTCCGGCATCTCAGTTTTTTACAAGCCTGCCTTTTGGGATGAATACTATTCAAACTTATGCATGGCTGCAGGAGGGAGGGGGACACGATCTATGGAAAGAAGTTTACGAAAAGTTTAATTTAATTCCTTTCCCTGCGGGCTGCACCAGCGGGCAAATGGGAGGATGGTTCAACAAAAAAATTAATTCCAAAAATGATTTAAACGGTTTAAAAATCAGAATACCGGGCATCGGCGGAAAAGTTTATACAAAAGCAGGCAGTTCCGCAATTCTTTCGGCCGGAGGAGAAATTTATACCAACCTAGAAAGAGGAGTAATAGATGCTGCCGAATGGGTAGGCCCTTACCATGATTATTTAATGGGTTTCCATAAGATTGCACAATATTACTATTATCCAAGCTGGCATGAAACTACGGGGGTTGTAGAATTAGTTGTGAACAAAAATGCCTTTGAAAGTTTGCCAGCCGATTTGCAAAAGTTAGTTGAAGAAACAGCATCGGCATATAACATAAAAATGATATCCGAATTTGAAGCCAAAAATGCCGAGTACCTTGAAAAAATAAAAAACGAAACCAATGTAAAAATAGAGAAATTCCCTGACGAAGTTTTGGAATCATTTAAGGAATATTCAAAAGAAGTAATTGATGAAATTGTATCAAATGATGCAATGAGCAAAAAAGTTTACGATTCTTACAAAAAGTTTCAAAATAGAGGCAATACCTGGGTTTCAATGTCTCAATTAAACTATTCGGTTAGTTAAGGATTTTCGGCAGCCACAAAGCCAATTCGGGGAAGAAGATTACAAGGAATAAACCTATCAACTGTATTCCCACGTAAGGGATAACTCCTTTGTAAATATCTTTTGTAGTAATGCCTTCAGGCGCAACACCTTTCAGGAAAAACAAAGCAAAGCCGAAAGGCGGAGTTAAAAAAGAAGTCTGCAGATTAATTGCAATCAGTATTCCTATCCATAATAAATCAACATTAAGATGAACAAATACCGGGGCAACAACCGGAACAATTATAAAAGTGATTTCAATAAAGTCGATAAAAAAGCCCGCCACAAAAATTATAATCATTACGATCGCAAGAAAATGATGCGCTCCCATATCAGCGCTTGTAATAAGATTTGTCAAATAAAGGTCTCCGTCCATTCCTCTAAAAACCAGGCTGAATGCGGAAGCGCCGACAAGTATCATAAAGGCCATGCTTGTTAAGCTTGTTGTTTTTGTCATTACTTCTTTTAAGGTGTTTAAGGTAAATTTTTTTCTTGCTGCGGTTAAAAGCGTAGCCCCCAATGCCCCTATTGCAGCTGCTTCGGTAGGAGACGCAATTCCTGCAAATATTGATCCGAGTACAACAATAATCAGCAAAAGGGGGATTAAAAAAGCAGTTATGATTTTTTTTGCTCTCTCCGTACCGGTAAATTTCTCCAGCTCTTTTCTCGGCATTGAAGGTACGTGCCCGGGTTTAAATATCGCTAAATATACTATCCATAAAAAATAAAGACAAACCAGCATGAAGCCTGGGATAACTGCAGCGATAAATAAATCACCGACAGAAATATTTAGTACGCTACCCAATAGTACAAGAACTATGCTCGGCGGAATTATCTGCCCGAGTGTCCCTGATGCAGAAATAATTCCAGTTGATACTTGCGGGTTGTAACCTTTTTTAAGCATTACGGGTAATGTTAAAACCCCCATTGTTACTACCGTAGCCCCTACAATACCGGTTGCTGCAGCCAGCATTGCACCCACAAGCAAAACGGAAATTGCAAGACCCCCGTGAAGTTTCCCGAACAATAATGCCATAGTTTCAAGCAGTTCTTCGGCTAACCCGGACTTCTCAAACATTACACCCATAAAAATGAATAGTGGAACTGCTATTAGAATATAGTTTGTCATTATTCCCCAAATACGCAAAGGCAGGAGATTAAAGAAGTCAAAACCAAAAGTTAACAAGCCGAATATAAACGATACACCGCCAAGTGTATAAGCTACAGGAAAACCTGCCATGAGTAAAATGAGTACAACAAAAAAGAATACCAGCGGGATAGCTTCCATACTAATCCGGTTTTGTTTTTTTCTTTAACGTTACAAATGATTTTAAAAACAAGCCTATTCCTTGTAAGAAAAGGAATATAAAAGAAACAGGCACAAAAGATTTCAGTACAAACCTTGCGGGCAAACCGCCGGGGTCCGGAGAAATCTCCGAAATTTGAAACGAGCTGTAAACAAAATTTTTAGATGTAAAAATAACCATCAGGCAAAAAGGTATAAGAAGCAGCAATGAACCTATTATATTCACAATAGCTTTATTTCTCTCATTTAGTTTTGAGTAGAAAATATCAACACGAACATGATCATCGTGCTTCAAAGTGTAAGCCGCTGATAATAAAAATAAGACTGAAAATAAATGCCATTCCAATTCCTGGACAGCAACACTGCTGACTTTTAAAAAATATCTGGTGAAAACATCGTAGCAAACGACCAAGACTAAAGTAAAACTTAACCAGGACACTGCACGTCCTATTTTCTCATTAGCGGTATCAATGATATTTATAATTATATTCATTATATTTATTATGTGTATAAAAGATATGAATAAATAAAAGTAAATAAATTTCAACACTAAATAAAGCATGACAAAACAAATTAGACGAGATATCCCGATTTCCCTAAATTTATTCTTAGGAATTCTTTTGGTTAAGCAAATATGATTTTATAAAATAAATTGAGAAAAAAATGCAGGATCAATTAGTTTATAATAAAATAAAAGACAAGCTTGTCCAGGATGAGAACGAAAAGATAAATCGCAATGAAAATATTATCTATTATAAAAGTCCCGTGTCCGTAATTTTGTTGGGGGATCATACGCATTACAACGACGGGATAATAATTTCATCGGCATTAAACAGGTACACGACAGTTAAAGTATCAAAAAGGGACGATTTACAGATACTTGTAAAAACAAAATGGGATAATGCTGAATTCTATTGTCCGCTTGGAACAAGTGAAATTAATGATTATAAATATCCCGTACAAAATTTAGCCAGCGTCATTAATTTACTTTTACAGAACGAGTATCAAGTAAAAGGATTTAACTGCGAGATTGAATCCGATATACCAGAATGCATGGGAAACGGAATTTATGCTGCGTTTCAAATTCCATTGTTAAAATCCGTTAATGATCTCTTTGAATTAAATATTCCGGATGAAACAATTATCGAAATATCAAGAAAAGCAGAATTAAATTTAATCGGGAAAATTTCAAATATCGCCCATCATTTCACCTCAATGTATTCAAAAATAAATCATGTTACCAAGCTTGATCTCAGAACAAAAGAGATTGAATTTCTTAAATTTGACAGTGATGTTCAGCCGGTAATAATTGAAACGGGCAGAAGAATAAACGTGAAAGAAATCTGTAAAGAAAGAATTGAAGAATGCGAAGTTGGTGTTAAAGGATTAAGGCTTTATATCTGGGGAATAAAGAATTTGAGAGATATTAAACAGGACTTTCTTCAGAAACATATTCACATGATCCCAAACAGGGTTTACAGACGCTGCCTTTTTAACGTAACGGAAAGAGACAGAGTTACCGAAGCCATTGAAGCACTCAAAAACAACAACATTCATTTGTTTGGAAAAATAATGTTTGAGTCTCATAACGCACTTAGGGATGAGTACGAAATAAGCTGTGACGAACTTGATTTTGTAGTGAAAGAAAGTTCAAATATAGGTGATGTGATTGGGTCGAAAATTTTAAGCTGTACACCTATTTCCAGTACAATAAATATTATAAAAAAAGGAAGTGCAGTCAAAAACATTGATTTAATTAAGAGAGTTTACTATAACAAATTTGGTAAAGAATTAAATCTGATCGAGCTCGAAAGTTCCAATGGTGTTCAGAGATCTTAATTTACGAATAAAATTTAACATTATCTAAACACTTTATTTAAAATCATTTACTTATCTTTTAACGTTACATACCATAAATTCAGCTTGATTTTATAATGTCAGATAAATACATTTTCAACCAAATTTCTATGGAGTTTACATGAGTTATTCTTCAGATTATTTTGATAATGATGGAGGTAATTTAATTAGCGACGATGAATTAAAAGAAAGAATAGAAACTTGTAAAAAATATATAAATGACGGCCAAGCTTTTTTTAACATAGACTATATAGAAGAAACACTGCAATTATGTTTTGAATATGATCTTGCCGAGGACGGTTTTTTTATTGCCGATTCAGTAATTAATATTGCCCCTTATAATTCGGAGTTCTGGCAGTACAAGGGAATTTTTCTAAACAATCTTTTTGAGTTCGAAGAAGCTTACGAAGCTTTTACAAAAGCAATCTCGCTCAATCCGAACGATGTTGAAACATTAATTAACAAATCCGTCTCGGAAGATAATCTTGGAATGTTTGATGAAGCTGTTGATACTTTAGGCGATGCACTTGCTTTAGAACCTAACAACGAGGAAGCTGTTTTTAGTCTGGGTGTTTTATTCGAAAGACAGGAAGAGTATAAGAGGGCAATTGAGTATTTCCAAAAGGCGGTTAAGTTGGATGATACATACAGCGAAGCATGGTACGAGCTTGGTTATTGTTATGAATTCTTAAACGACTTCAAAAATGCGCTTGCGGCTTACAACCGTTTTCTCGATTTAGAACCCTATAGTTCTTCAGGCTGGTACAACATCGGAATTATATTTATTAAACAGGGGAAGTACGAAAAAGCTATTAGTAATTTTGAATTGTCAATCGCATTACGTGATGACTTTGCAGGTGCCTGGTTTAATATTGGTGTAGCATATGCAAAAATGACCAGGTACAATGATTCGCTGAAAGCATTTATGAAAGCTAGCGAAATTGACCCGTTTGACGAATTGGTATGGTTTAACCTGGGACAGATTAACGAAGAACTGGAAAATATTAATAGAGCAATTGAATGTTACGATAAAGCAATAAAGCTGGATGAAGAATATTTTGAGGCCTTTTTATCAAGAGGATATCTACACAATTTGTTGGGAAAATATGAATTAGCCCGCACCGATTTTAACAAGGCAATTACAATTACAAGCAATTCTTTTGAAGCATGGTATGCAGAAGCTGAGCTTGAGTACTCAATGGGAAAATTGAACAGCTCTATAAATAGTTATAAAAAAGCATTGGAAATTGATCCGAACAATTTTGATGTTTGGTATAAATTGGCAGAAGCAAATATTGAATTAGGTAAATGGGAGGAAGGGATTGATGCCTATGATGTCTGTATTCAGATTGATCCGAGGAATGCATCATCATATTACGGTAAAGCAAAAGCATATTTCTTTTTGAATCATACTCAAAAAGCAATAGACTGTTTGAAACATGCTTTCAATATAGACCCGGAAATAAAAAAGAAATTTGAAAGAGAATACCCTGATGTAAAATCCTCAAGGTTGTTCAAAAAACTTCTTGAAGAAAATCAATCCTGACATATTATGCATTATCAAAATAAGTTAAAAAAAGATACCAGGATAATTGGCGTCTTAGGACATCCTATTAAACAGTCTTATTCGCCGTTGATGCACAACATAGCTTTTGAGCTTGAAGGACTGGACTATATTTACCTGCCGTTTGATGTCCCTACCTCAAATTTAAAAGCGGCTCTTAAAGGTATGATTGCACTAGGTATAAAAGGAATGAACGTTACCGTTCCTCATAAAGAAAAGGTAATAGATTATTTACAAGATGTTAGCGAAGAAGCAAGCATTGTTGGAGCAGTTAATACGATAGTAAACGAAAACGGTGTATTGCAGGGGTATAATACGGATGTAAACGGAGTGCTTGAAACGTTGCTGCCCTATAAAGAAAAAATAGCGGACCAAGATGTTGCAATAATTGGTGCGGGAGGTGCTTCAAGAAGTGTTGTTTTTACGCTTATAAGACACTTTAAAGTAAATAAAATTATTCTGCTTAACAGAACGGAACAGAAAGCTGAATCGTTAAAAGAATATTTTGCCGCCCGGATGATGTTCGATGAATTTAAGGTTTACGAACTGGTGCCGCCTGATATTATTGAAGTATTGAGAGATTCCAAATTAATTATTAATACTACTTCGATGGGCATGTATCCTGATATGGATGATTCCGCAACAACAATAGCGGACTCCTTTTCAAAAGATCAGATTATTTTTGATGTTATTTATAATCCTATTAAAACAAAGTTTCTGCAGATTGCAGAGTCACAGGGTGCGGAAGTAATAGGCGGACTGAAAATGTTTGTTGAACAGGGTGCAAAAGCATACGAGCTGTGGACAGGTAAAGTAATGCCGAAGGATAAAATATTTAAAACACTGCAGGCTTACTTATCTACTTAACGATTCGGCGGCTTGTCTGATTTTTTCAATTCCTTCTTGAATATTTTCCATTGAAGTTGCAAACGACATTCTTATGTAACCTTCAGCGCCGAAAACCGTCCCGGGAATTACGGCAATGCGGTATTCGTTCAAAAGGAATTCCGCAAAATCTTCAGAAGTATTAATGCTGTTTTTGCCCAGCAGTTGTTTAATGTTGATAAACGAATAAAGAGCGCCCCGGCTTTTTATCATTGATAAATTTTTTATGCCGTTTATTTTTTCAAAAAAATAATCGCTTCTTTTTTGATATTCTTCTTTCATTTCAATTACGCTGTCCTGGGGCCCGTTTAATGCTTCTATAGCTGCGTATTGCGAAATTGTATTTGCGTTGGAAGTAGAGTGGCTTTGAATTTTATTCATCGCGGCAATAATGTTTTTATTACCGGCCGTAAATCCGAGCCGCCAGCCTGTCATTGAATAAGCTTTTGAAACACCGTTTACTACTATTGTTCTGTCTTTTATTTCATTACCCAGAGATGCAAAACTTGTAAACTTATTATCATGAAACACTATCTTTTCATAAATTTCGTCGGCAATTACGTATAAATTGTTTTCTAAAACTACCTCGGCTAATTCTTCAAGATCACTTTTAGAATAAAAACTCCCGGTTGGATTTGACGGGTTGCATATAATCAGAACTTTTGAATTTTTTGTTACCGCATTTTTTAATTCGTCTTTAGTAATTTTAAAACCGTTTTCCTCCCGGCTCTTTATTACAACTCCTGTTCCTTCGGCTAAAGAAATCATATGAGGGTAAGAAGTATAAAAGGGGGACTGGTAAATAACTTCATCACCTTTTTCTATTATTGAAAGCAGTGCATTAAACAAGCCCTGTTTTGCCCCGGTTGATATTATTATTTCATCCGTTGAATAATCTAAATTGTTGTCTCTCTTAAACTTGTTTGCAACTGCTTCAACTAATTCAGTTAGACCTGAGTTTTTTGTGTATTTAGTATGATTTGAATTAATAGCATTTATGGCTGCTTGCTTAATATTATCCGGGGTGGGAAAATCCGGCTCGCCTACCGTAAAATCAATTATGACGCTTCCTTTATTCTTTAATTCAATTATATCGCCTGCAATTTTCATAGCCTTCGAATATGAGATAGCATTTAGTCTATTAGATAACAACATGATAAATCCCTTTAAAATTGAGTGCAATATAAAAGAAGGAAATAATACAACAAAACCTTGTATAAATATTTTTTCGGTATGAAATTGAGTATTGAAATTGAAAGCAAAAAACTTTAGTTTTCAAAAAATCTTGAAAGGAACTAAAATGAAATCGGTTACTTCAATAGCTTTTGCCTTTTTACTTTTAACTTTTTCATTGAATCAAGCGCAATCATACAGGAATTCAACTTATTTTTCCGGGCACCTTGGTGCAAGATCGTCGACCGTTAATAGCCGGGGACAGAGCAGCGGGTTAAACGCTTCGTTCGGGGCAGGCTTCGGTTTTCCTATTTATAAGAACATTTCGTTTTACAGCAAGGTAACTTATTACTTAAATGATGACTTCACCACATACGATAATGTTCAGCAATTGAGCTCCGATTTCCAGCTTTACAATACAACCGAACGGATCAACGGTTCATTCAGCCAGCTTATTATGAATACCGGCCTGCAGTATAATATAAGGCTTTCCGAAGAATTTAATCTCGGGTTCAACGGCGGGTTTACCTATTCTTTGATTAACCAGGAAGCAAAATTATCAAACGGCACCATTATAAGTTCCGTTACAAACGAAGGTGCTTACGGTTACTTTGGCGGCGGTTATATTGAGAAAAGATTTAAAGATGAAAACTTTGCAATGTTCGCCGAAGCCCAATACAACTACATTGACGGCAGCGCAATTTATTTTAGAGACAGATTCAGCGGAACAAACGTAACTATCGGCGCAAGGTATTATTTGAGCGGTTATTGATTTTAACTCTCAGCTTTAGGTTGATGATTGTCGGCAGAAAGCTGAAGATTAATAATGATATCTGCATTGAACGAAATCAATTTTTTTATCATCAACGATTCTATGCTCTTGTGTAATTTTTCTTGACCAAACGCCGCTTCCCAAATAACGAAGCGTTTCCGGTTTACCAATTCCTTCAAAAGGATTTTTGACAACAGCCTCAACTAATTCCAAAACTTTTAACGCAACTTTATGGTCGGTGGTTTTTACCCAGCATTTCAAATCTTCTCTAAACTCCGAATGAAATATTGTTACAATTTTTCCCCTGGATTTATTTTTCAAGTCCGAACTCTTTTTTAAGTTCGTCTATTGACTGCGGGATTTCTTTGTTATCCTGAACCTTCAGCAATGTTTTTAGTAATCTCTGGGCATTTTTGGGTGAACGGAGAAGATGAGCTGTTTCAAGAATACCGGATAATTCGCTTTCGGATACCATTGCTACGTTTTCAGCGTTTTTACGGTTTATAATTATTACCTCATTATTAAGCGATACTTCATCCAACAGCTTGGCTAAATTAGCTCTTGCCTGTGTGTAAGTGGTGGTAATAGGCAATTTGATATTCCTTCAATTGTACAGCATTATTGTACACATAAAATGTGCTAAAAGCAAGATTTTTTGTTTCACAGCTTGGCCTGATTTGCCTCGGCGGTCACGGTCTCAGAGGTTGTCTCAAAAGTACGCTTGTCATCACGAGCGACCTGCCTCGCCGGCAAGACGGGAGCGAAGTGATCTCTATTTTGAGCTAAAAACGAAAGATTGCCCACCTTCTCCCGACTCGTCGCATAAGCGTCAACTTAATACGAAATATTTATTTTTTTAGCAATAGCCCCAACTTTCAAGTTGGGGAAAGGATGATCGCAACACACAACTATGGGCTTTCCCGGTAAGGGATCCTTCGGATAGCCCAAATATTAGAGAAAATTGGGCTTCACGGAAGTGATCCCCATGTATATAGAAAAGAAAGTCAAGAGAAAAAACAATCCCATAAGAATTTTTTCACAAAATTCAGTTTCTTTGCTTTCGGTCGAACGATGTTAATACTTACTATCAACTTCTTCCTAGAAGATTATTCTTAAATCCATTCTTGAGAACTTACTTTATTTTTTTCTATGTGATTTTATTAAACTTCTTATACGTATATATGAGCTTTCCTTTTCGGTATGTAGTTGATTAAGAGCTATTATAAATTTTATTATAAGCAGGAGGGGGTTAACCGGGAAAAGTGGTATCTCAGTTCTTAAGAACGCTACACCATGGGGATTGAACTCTCCCTCCATAATATTTAGTTCATCATCTATAAATAATTATCAACTTTGAAGAAGCCGACTTTCAGTTTTATTTATTATTATTTCTTTCTAAGCTAGATCAGTTTTCCTCCATTTATAGGGTTGATGTTTTTCTTGATTTTTCATCATACCATAACTTAGCTTTGCTATATATCGGGCTACGGCATTCCTTGCATTATGCTCGGGTAATCCTTTCTTAACTAGATATTCATAGTATTGTTTCATTGGGCTGTTTGATCTTATTGCGGCCAGTGCTGCCATCTTATATACCGCTTTCATACTTCTATTACAGCGTGGTTTCCTTTTACCGTAGCATTTACCCCCACTGAACTTTTCGTGTTTGACTAATCCGCAATAAACCAGGTAATGACCCGCTCTCTTAAATCTTCTCGCATCTACTACTGTTGATACTATCCTTACTGCAAATGCTTCGCCTATGCCCGGTAGTGTTATCTGGTTGCTAATGAGTTTGTTCTTCTTTGATATTTTCTTAAATAATTCTTTGTACTGTTGTTTGTTCTCTTCATATACTTCTATTGCTTTTTCGAGCCTCTCTAGAATAAACTTTGTTATCGGTTCTTTGGGTATTACTGCTTTTCTGTTGGATAATCCTTCACTTAGGTATATTGCCGATTTCTGATTTAATAGCCTTACTCCGTATTTTATCAAATCATCATATGCACTTACGTATTTTCTTAGTTTATATATCTTATCTGTTGTGTGATATATTTCTTTTATCATTCCTCCCTTTAGTAGTATTGATAATTTCTTGGCATCTATTTTATCATTCTTTGGCCCATCACTTAATAGGCGATTTCTATAGGGATCACAGATTACTATTCTATCGACATAGTCTAATAATTCTACGTACAACCATTGGGATGTTGTTGTCTCTTCAATTGTCAGTATCTTTTTCCCAGTCAACCTTTTTAGATACAGTTTCATTTCTTTGATATCCGATGCTACTTCTATGACTTTCGGCTTTAGGGCATGACTGGTTAATCTTGCAATTGCCATAGTATTTTTTGACCAATCAACTGCTATGTAACGATCATAGCTTGATAGTTCTTCTTTATAGTCTTTATTGACTATTGTTGAATTTAGTTTTACTTTTTTCATCTTCTTTTGGGTCCCTTTCTTTTTTGAGTTCTCTAGTTTAGTTATTTTTCTTCTTTTAAGTAAGTGAGACCTTCTTTTCTAATTTACCGGGAAAAGCCGTGAGTTTTTGTTGAGACATCCTGGTAGTAGGAAGTGGTCAATAGCCCACCCCCTCCAGAGAGAACGGCTCGTACCAGCCAGGTAAGCCGCTCCTCGATTGACGATCATCTCTTTGAGATTAGAGGTTTATTTTACGAAATCATTTAAGAAGATTAA
This sequence comes from Ignavibacteria bacterium, assembly GCA_050117315.1. Lineage (GTDB taxonomy): Bacteria > Bacteroidota > Ignavibacteria > Ignavibacteriales > Melioribacteraceae > JANQIV01. The sequence continues at coordinate 375 of JASFMY010000071.1, read as the reverse complement.
GCCCCGAGTTCTGAACCAGTTGTTCTTTAGTACAAATCTGACTTCCTTTCTCTTTACCGATTTCCATCTTCTCATCTTTACCCATGTATTCTTCGATTCCTCTACCGGATATCCACTCCGTATCATCATCCTTGGGAACTTCTTAGGTTTCTTCCACTTCCTTAATTGCATCGATCTTAGTCTGCTGCGTATCCATCCGTCCATTTCTCTGAATATACTCTTAAATTTCTGTATCTTATAATACGATACCCAACCTTCTAGTGTCATGTCAACAATGAAGTGCCGTGTCATTCCCGAATGCTTTTATCGGGAATCCACTTTTATAAATTAGATCCCCGCTTAATACGTGCGGGAATGACATAGTATAAGTTATTT
>JASFMY010000070.1:0-34189 GCA_050117315.1 Ignavibacteria bacterium | reverse complement strand
TGAAAGGTGGCTCTTTTTTATTTTATTTTGCTTAACTGCTTTTTTCAATGTTATTTCCAATTATGGGACTTTCCTTTTTAAACATAACTTCTTAATCCTAATCTTCTTTATCTTTTTTTAGAGTATGATTAGGATTATGATTAAGAAGAGTAAGAATTCCCTGCGTAAGGTGAGTTATTAGTATACTGCAGAACAGCAATATTGTTTATTTCACTAAACTTAAGAACTTTAAAAATGCCGCTTTGAATACGGTGTCCGGTTGATTTACGTTAGCCGACAAATCAATTTAATTAATAACTGTGCCTATTCGACTATGATCTTTTGACCAATATATATAAAGTGGCTTTGCGATTACATTTTCAATTGGAACAAATCCCCAAAATCTGCTATCAAAACTATTGTCACGATTATCACCTAAAACAAAACATTGATCAGATGGAATGGTTACAGGTCCATAATTGTCTCGTTTTTCCTTAGTGGCGGAATCAGCTTCGATATCAAGTATGTTTTTGTGAGTATCTGGGAATAATTTCCCATCTATGTAAACAATCTTATCTCTTATTTGTATTTCTTGCCCACCGGAAGCAATACAACGTTTAATGAACTTTTGATTTAACTAGTTGCGAAAAATTATTGGTCACTGTAAAATGTCGGCAAGCTAATGCAACTGCAAAATACTTGGTAAATGATTCCCGTTCTGTAATCCAGAGTTCTCTTCCACCACCACTTTTTTCAGCAAGAATCCAAATTGATTTTATCTCAATCAACGCCTCTTTGTTTTCATAATTTATATACTTATTAAAATCAAGGCTTAGTAAATTCTTAATGTTTTCTCCAATCCATTCATCCCCAATTCCTAACCCAGGATTTGCACCTATTACTCCTTGCATCAAAGAAATTATTGATTTTATATCATTTGCTAAAAGTCTGTCTTGTATAAAGGGAGTAAAGTCAGCACAAGGAATTCTGGAACTTGGAGAATATGTGGGATGCAAGAAAGGATATTCTATTCTTCCTTTATCTTTTATATCTAAGAGAAGTTTTTGAATTGGTGAAATAGAATTTGCTTTTTTAATATTCTTTTCTATTTGAACATTATTACTGGTTTCATCAACTTTTTCACGAGAAAATAAATTCCGAAAAATATTCATATTACCACCTTGTGGTTGATTGCTAACTTTTTAATGCATTTTCTGCAAACGTATCGACTAACTGATTGAATTCATTGAATGAAGTTGGAAAGAAAGAAGATGATGAACACTTTGATTCTAATTCAAGTTGTGTCGATTTTATAGTTTCAATAACCTTTGAAATGTGTTTGTTTTTTGCACCTTCCTTTTTTAAGGATTTAATTTCTTCGGATTGTTTTTCGCAAAATCTCTTTATAGCATCAACGAGTGATTTGCAATAAAAATCGTTAACATTAAAAGTCTCTGGATTAGATAATACTGAAAGTTGATAATCTTGGGGAACACTATTTGGATACATCGTTTTAAACTGGTCGAGTGTCATTTTAATAATACTAGAATACTGTGGATTATTTTTTGCTGATTGTAGAGTAGGAAGAACTGTTAATAGAAAATCATATCTACTTTTGATTGTTTCAACATTTTTAGATGTCGCTAAAATATAAAGCGACTCCATAGTTTGTATAGCCGCTCTTTGAACATCCATTGTAAAAAAGGTATCCATTAGATTTCTCCTTTTTGTTAAACGAGTACTATTTTAGTTTTCTAACTATTAATCATATAGCTTTTGAAATATTTTATAATCTTGTAACTATAATTGTGTTTCTTTTATTTCTTCTTTACCATTCTTATTCTTCCACTTGCAAATAGAATTAAACACATTTCCAGTAGTTGTATCTACTGCCCATAATAATTCTACGCTGTCTCCGGGGTCTAATTTTTCTAAAGGAAATTTGCTTTTATAGTCAACTAGAGGAGAACCTTTACCTTTAGCAGGAATTATTTCAAGGCTTACGTCATATGCTGTTGAGAGACCAACATTTTGTACGTTTAATTTATCGTTTTTAAAATTATGCATTACATTTAACTTTATATCTGCTTTCTCTTTTTTAATTTCATCTTCTTCGATTAGCTGCAACTGCTTTTCTGCAAGTTTGGATTGCTTTAGGTCCAATTCATACTGTTTGCGAGCAATTCTATGATTTTGAATTAAAGCGTACACTGATAAAAGGATAGCTAAGATGGATATTAGTAAAGTTAAAAATTCATACTGACTCATTAATTCACCTCTGCAAGCTAGCTATGATTCCAATTAAAATTATAACAACAATAATTACAGCAATTATAATGCAACCCGCATTTAGAGTTTGTAAAAAACATCCTTCTTTTGCTACTATTTTTGTTTCTTGTGGTTGAGCCTTGGCTTTTAAAGTATCATCCAAATATTCACCGCAATGTTTGCACTTTCTAGCATCTGCTAGAATTTCTTCAGAACAATATGGGCACTTCTTTGTTTCAGGCATTTTATACCCTTTTATTTTAGTTGCCTAACTTTATACTGAGCTTCATGTTTTGCTACAGTTACAGTTGTTAGTTTTGTAACATCCTGCCGGTCTAACGGACTGATTATCCCCGCACCTTTGTTTATTACATGCGTGTAAATCTTTGTTGTCTTCATCCCGTGAGATAAATTTTTAACATATCATTTATTTATCTAAAGTGGTATTTAAACCATTCCCTCTTTGTAGATTTCACAGTTAAGATTATATTTGGTTAAGTATTAATCTTAAAATATGGAAACTGCTTTTTATACTCAACCATTAATTCCTCCTACGTAAAAGATAGCTCCGGCGGACAGGTCCTTCTATGCTAAAAGACAGCTATGGCGGACGGACGAGTCCGCCACCGTGTTCGTTCATGCGGAACAGGCCCCGGGGTTCAAAAAAAAACAAAGAATAATTTAAGACGGCTTACCCATTAGCAAGTCGCCGTTTAATTATTGTATTGATATAAGAAGGCGTTTTTTATATTTTAAACTCAATTTACACATGAGCATATTAACAAACTATAAGTTAAATTTCACAATATATTTCCCGGGGGGAATATATTATTTCACAAACCAGGGGCAATAATATGAGAAGTTTTTTTGTAATCTTTTTTTTGTTATATGCAGTAATCTTGCCTGAGAGTGCAAAGAGTAAAGACGAACCGACAAAAGCATATTTAGGTTTGGCGCTTAATTATATTGATAAAGTATCTGTTGAGAACCATTCGTTTTATGCAGAGTTTTATTTCGATATGCGCTGGAGAAAAGGTTCAAGGTCTCCTCTCAATTTTGAATTCTATACAGCTAAGGATATCTCAAAAAGTTTCGTGTTTCAGTGGGAAGATTCTCTCTGGAATTATTATTCGTGTAAAATTAAAGGAAGTTTCAGAAGTTCTATGAATGTAAAAACCTTTCCGTTTGATTCACATGAATTGAGATTAGAAGTAAGTGATTTTTCTCTTACAAGAGATAGTTTAATATATGTAAAGTATAAAGATTACACACAGTTCTCAGGTAATTACCACCTTAACGGCTGGAACATATTAGGTTATGAATCTGATACGTTAACTTCAGATTATTACGGCAGTGAATTCTCCGCTCTTTATTATACTATTAATATTGAACGCAAAATAGGCTCGGCAATTTACAAAGTATTTGTCCCGATTTTAATTATCCTGGCAATTTCGTTACTGACCTTATTTATTCCGCTTAATGATTTTTCAACACGAATAAACCTCGGCATTACTACCATTTTAGGTTTCGTGGCTCTACATTTTACAATAACCAGTCAGTTCCACGAATTAAAATATCCGACCAACATAGATGTCATTATAGTTGCAATGTACTCTTTGATATTCCTGAGCTTGATTAAAATAATAATATCAAATAGGTGTTTGCTTTACGGACAGGAAGAGAAAGCAAAGAAAATAGATAGATTGGCTATAACAATACTTCCGGCTATTTGTGTTGTTGCGATAGTACTGTTTTATTTAATTCTTTATCTATGATAAACAGCAGGGAAATTATTCAACTTTTCATTACAATCTTGTACTATTTTTGTTGTTCGCTTTATTTTAACAAAAACTTAATGTAACAAAACCTAAGATAAAGACGTCCACATTGTGTATATTTTCACCGCTTTTACAAAATCAAAATACTATGAGTTGTATTACATACGATTTAAGAAAACAAAAGCTCAGACCGGTTTTATGATATTCTAAAGTTATTTTCGAAGAAAGTTTATTCCGAGATTAATGATAAACTTGGGAGTGTATTATCAGGCTATTCCGCTTTTCTTAAAATAAATAAAATTGAGTCCCCCAGAACAAGGCATGAATATGCTATAGAAATATTGACACTTTCGATGACTTATGAACGCTATTTGGGAGCTTCGCAAAGAAATTCTTATTTACTGTTGCTCCTGCTTAAAATTCTATATAATCTTCGCGGGAAAAATGAAATTACTAAAAAAATGTTTGACCCGGTTCGCGGAATCTTATCCGGGCTGTTTGTAATTCCTAAAATAAACGGTAAATATTTTAAAAGAAAATTTGATATAAGGTCAATGCGGAAATTGATTCTTTGGCTAGAAGCAACAGGCGAGTTTGATGATGAGGTTAAACGCTTTAAAAACTGGTTGATGTTTTTTGAGAAACAGTCGGAACTGAAATTTGAATCAGCTATGAGGGATGCTGCAAAAGTTTACGAATGGTTCAAAGAAAAAGCAAAGAAGGAATTAGGTGATTTTTCATCATGTGTAAATGTTTTTCTGAATAACGGCTATAAAAATTATCGCCGGCGGGAAGACGTAATTTTCTGCGGTAAGCAGGAAGTTGAGTATCACATAAATATGGTTGCTTCGGAAATTATTAATTGGGGCTTTAAAGAAGAATTTATTAAAACTAAAAAAAGGGCAATACTTGTTCCGGGCTGCATGAGACCCGGTAACGACGAAAGTTGTAAAGCTTCCGAAAACGGGCTTGATATTGTTTGTACGGGTTGTACTAAAGACTGTAGATTTAACAAAATAAGAAAGCTCGGCAAAGAAAATAATTTTGAAGTTTTTATTGTACCGCATTCAACAAGTTTTACTCGCTGGCTAAAGAGATGGGAAAACACAAAAGAATGTTGCGTGTTTATTAAATATTGTAGTCGGCGGTTACCAGATGCGTGAATTAAATATCCCTTCACAATGTGTCCCGCTTGACTACTGCGGCTGTAAAAAGCACTGGCACTCAAAAGGAATTCCCACCGGACTGAATAACAGCCGACTGCAGCAAGTAATACAAAGGGGAGTATGATAGGTGCACATACCTCAAGAGAGAAAAAAGTAATTTTTATCAATAATTTTTAATCCGGAATTTGCCATTTGCAAATTGTCATGCTTCAATATATGTATTGGAGAAGTGCAGTGTTAAACAGTACGGTTATGAGCAAATGCAAGGGGCGGAGAGGTAGAGGAAATTAAAGAATAAAACTTCATCCGGTACAAAATGATCGGCAACAATAAAACTCTAAAATCCAACCTATAATTACCTTTTGTTTTTTGAGAAACCATTAAAACATTTTTATGTCTTAACATTATTTATTATATTAACATTGTTAATAAAATGAATGATGTTAATAAGTTGTAGTTATAAACTGTGATGACAAAACTTTTGTTGGGATTTCGTATGAAGTTGTTGCAGACTTATTTGTCAGTAATATTAAGCTGCTGTGTTAATAATACTTCGTTTTCAAAATGCAACTGATTTTCCATGTAGTCCTAATCTAATTTATCTGTGCGCATATGTATTAAACATAAGGAATTATATACGATGAGTAATTTATTAGCTAAAAATAACAATTTGAGACTTAGTAGTGTTGATGATGCGTTAGATATAATGGCCAGTGGTATACCGAATGACCATACATTGGGAGAGCGTGTTACCGAACTTGTAAGAGATAACGCAAGGCATCATTGTATTCGTTTCTTTGAAACTGTTGAAGAAGCAGATAGATGGCTGCTTAATAACTGATTGTTTTAAATAAATTTAGGCGGCAGTATAGCCCCATCAGAAGAAATTTTTTTGACGTATAATGTTTATTAATTTTTAGAAGGAATAGGTCATGAAAAACAAAGAAATTCAAGAGCAGCGGATGAAACAGTATTTTATCCAGGCTACTAAGGATATTCTCAAAGGAGAAGGATTAAAATGTGTGAGCGTAAGAAACGTAGCTGAACGTGCGGGTTATTCTTACGCTACTCTTTATAATTATTTTAGCGATGCAAAAGATTTGATATTTGAGTGCGTAAAAGACTTCTTGGAGGAATGCGAGGAATTCGTATTTAACGAGGTAAAAAGCTCCTCACGCGGCTTAAAAAGAATTAAACAAATTCTAAAAGCCTATATCAAATACTTTATCCAGTACCCGGGTATATTCGAATTGTTTTTTCTTGAGAAGACAACAGAGTTAGGGTATAAGAAACCAACGCTGAAAATGATTTACGATTTTTTAGATAAATTATGCGAAGATGATTGGAATTACTGCGTCAAGAAGAAGCAATTAAAAGCTCGTGATGCTGCTGCTATGCGTGATACAGCTCATCACGCTGTTATAGGTATGCTGCTTTTTTATATAAACAGGAGACAGCCGGAAACTTATAAAGAGTTTACCGAAATTACGGAAGCACAATTGAATTACATTTTGAGAGTAAAAAAATGATTGATAAAAAAGAACTGAAGAAAAAATATAAGCAGACTCTGCCGCAAATGGGAATTTACATGATAAGAAACTTGACCAACGGGAAAATACTTATCGGGAGGGGACTGAACTTAAGCGGTAAAGAAAACAGTTTCAGGTTTCAGTTGCAGACCGGTACACACACTAACAGTGAACTTCAGAGTGACTACAACAAAACAGGGGATGATAATTTTGTATTTGAAATCATTGATATACTCGAGCCGAAAGCAGATTCCAACTTAAATTACGGAGAAGAATTGAAAGTCCTTGAAGAAATGTGGATTGAAAAGCTTCAGCCGTTTGATGGAAAAGGATATAATAAAAGGAAACAAAAAGAATAATACTGTTTGTGAGACCTTGTTTTGAGGGAAATTTTTGAAACATCAAATTATTTATAAATTTTAGTGAATGACTGGTTGACTGAATGACTGGCTGAAAGATTTCAATTCCGCCTTCAAGAATACATGTACGGCGGACATGCATCCATTCAACCAATCAATCTTCTTATTTATTTTGCAACTTTTTCAAATTCGGGATAAGCTTCCATGCTATGTTCGCCAATATCCAGACCGTTTGTTTCTTCTTCTACTGAAACACGTATCCCAATTGTTGCTTTTAAGAACAGCCACAATGCGCCGCTGAATATTACAATAAATACGCCGACAGCAATTACCCCGGTTAACTGCGCAAGAAATTGTCCGCCGCCTGCCAGGTTCCCGAATAAACCGACAGCAAGCGTTCCCCAGATGCCGCATACAAGGTGAACCGATAGAGCTCCGACAGGGTCGTCTAATTTTATTTTATCAAAAAAAGCAATCGAGAAAACAACAATAATTCCTGCAATAAAACCTACAACTACGGAAGACATAGGTCCCATTTGATCGGCGCCGGCAGTTATTCCCACCAGGCCTGCAAGAATTCCGTTCAACACCATTGTAATATCAGGAGTTTTGAAAACAGTCCATGATGTAACCATTGCGCCTATTGCTCCGGCTGCTGCTGCTAATGAAGTTGTGACAAGTACAAGTGAAACCGCACCCGGTTCGGCACTAAGAACAGAGCCCCCGTTAAAACCAAACCAGCCCAGCCACAATAAGAAAACCCCGATTGCAGCAAGGGGAATACTGTGACCCGGGATAGGTGATATTTTCCCTTTAGATGAATATTTCCCTAATCTAGGGCCTAAAAAGATAACGCCTGTAAGTGCGCCCCATCCGCCGACAGAGTGTACCAGGGTAGAACCTGCAAAATCATAGAATCCCAAAGCATCCAGCCAACCGGCTCCCCATTTCCACATTCCGGCAACCGGATAAGCTATACCTACAAACAGTGTTGAGAATATTAGAAAACTTGAAAGTTTAACACGTTCTGCAACTGCACCGGAAACAATGGTGGCAGCGGTAGCGGCAAACATTCCCTGGAATAAAAAGTCCGTCCAGTATGTGTAACCTTCATTATAAGCGCTTGTAATTCCTGTTGCATCTGTTGATATACCAAAACCTGCGAATCCTATAAATGCTCCCGCAAAGTCTTCTCCCGGATACATCAGGTTAAAACCTACTATTGCATAAGTTAAAAGCCCTATGGCAGGAATTATTGAATTCTTAAAAAGAATATTAATTGTGTTCTTTGCTTGTGTTAAGCCTACTTCCAGCGTTGCAAAACCCAGGTGCATTATAAAAACGAGCGCTGTAGCAATCATCATCCATAAATTATTCACTGTAAATAGTTCGTTGGTTATTGTTTGAATAGAACCAATTTCCATATTTGTCTCCTATTTTATTACTGATAATTTTCTCCGTTAATAATTACTAATTGGTTAAAGAGCATCTTCGCCCGACTCTTCAGTTCTAATTCTAATGGCATCCTCAACATGAAGTATAAAAATCTTACCATCACCTACTTTACCCGTTTTAGCAATCTTTATAATTATCGAGATCACATTTTCGACCATATCATCTTTACAAACCAACTCCAATTTCAATTTTGGAACGAAATCAATATTATACTCGCTTCCTCGGTAAATTTCCTTATGACCTTTCTGTCTTCCGTAGCCTCTAACTTCCGAAACCGTTAAGCCGGAAAACCCTGCTTCCTGCAAAGCATTATGCACATCATCTAAAGTGTGCGGACGTATGATTGCTTCAATTTTTTTCATGCTACTCCTTTTATTTTGTTGGTAATTATTTTGGGGTAAATTACTAATGTTATTTTGAAAGTGTGCCTGAATAATTAAGCCGATTTCTGTAAATATATTATATTTATAAAAAAAATAAACAAAAAAAATTAATAAAAAGATAATTGTGAATAGTTATGCAAAAATCCGTGAGAGTTTATCACTCCCGGCAATATTTTGATGTTTTTTTATGTTGGTCTTAAGATAAGTGTCCAAGTTTAAATCCAAAAATCTGTATTCCAAATTTCATCCGCTTTTATTTACATTGATAATATGAAAATAAAAAATTATTTTCGTCTCGTTTTTCGTATTAATTATTGTTAAAATTTTTCTAAAAAAATGAGCGAATAGACATGAAAAAAATACTTATTCTATTTTTGTTGCCCTGTTTTTATTCATTAAATGCACAGGATTTATCACGTTTTATTGACGTAAACGGTACTGCGGAAATAGTTGCCGAAGCAGATCATATCTTTTTTAATGTACAAATCAGAAATGTAGCCGAGACCTTGGAGCAAAGCAAACAAGTTAACCTCAATGCTTCCGACGAACTTGTGAAAATTCTTAATGAGTTTAATATTGCTAAAGAAGACTGGGAAATTTCACCAATCAAATTCGGCAAAGAATATTCATATATGTCGGAAGAAAGAAAACTGATCGGTTATTTTTCACAGGTAAATGTTACGGTTAAGTTGAGAAATTTTACCGATTATTATGAATTTATTACTAAGCTTTCAAAAAATTCCCTCTATGAAGTTGTGAGTTCAGGTTATGGAGTATCAGACTTAATAAAATATCATAAAGAAGCTACGATTAAAGCAACTAAAGCGGCAAAAGAAAAGGCTGAATATATTGCTGAAAGTATGGGCGTTAAAGTAGGAAAAATAATTCAGATAAAAGAACATGACCTTTTTGAGTCATATCCGAAACCCCTTAATTCTGTGACAATGATTGCGGAATCAAAAGAAGATATTTCGGGAAAAGTTAAGATAAGCCGAAGCATAAATATGAAATTGGAAATAATGGATTAGTTGTAATCTGCTATACTGATTACTGCACAATGTTTTCCACTTTTTAGTTTATGAAAACTTAATCCTAAGTAAATTAAGGATGATTTTATTTATATCCTTTCAAAGGTGTTAAGGTTAATGAGCTTTATTAAGCAAACAATTATAATTCTATTTGTAGCAACCTTAAGTTTTCTACAATATATCCCAGCTCAAGTGTGGCAGCCTGATCTCGGTAACGGTAAATATAAAAACCCAATAATATGGGCGGATTATTCCGATCCTGATATTTGCAAGGTCGGGAATGACTTCTTTATGACTGCTTCATCTTTCAATTGTGTTCCTGCATTGCCCATATTGCATTCAACAGACCTTGTAAATTGGGAAATAATAAACTATGCTGTAAAACGTTTTTCCGATCCTTATTTTGACATTCCACAGCACGGAAAAGGCGTTTGGGCACCATGCATTCGTTATCATAACGGGTGGTTTTACATTTATTGGGGAGATCCCGATAGGGGAATTTACATGGTTCGCACCCGTGATCCCCGCGGAGATTGGTCTCCACCGGTTTTGGTTAAAAAAGCTTGCGGCAATATAGACCCCAGCCCGCTTTGGGACGACGACGGGAAAGTATACATGGTTCATGCATTTGCAAACAGCCGTGCAGGTGTAAGTCATGTTTTGCAGTTACAGGAGTTAACCAAAGACGGATCGAGCGTAACAAAAAACAGAGATATAATTATACACGGACTGCTGCAAAATTACACTTTGGAAGGTCCGAAATTTTACAAAAGAAACGGGTATTATTACATCTTTGCCCCAGCCGGAGGAGTTGCAAAAGGATGGCAGATGGTGTATAGGGCCAAGACTCCCTTTGGTCCGTACGAAGAGAGAAAAGTTCTGACTCAGGGGAAAACAAATATTAATGGTCCTCACCAGGGCGGATGGGTGGAACTGGAGAACGGCGAGAATTGGTTCGTACATTTTCAAGAGCTTCAGCCTTACGGCAGGATTGTGCATTTACAGCCTGTTAAATGGATAGACAATTGGCCTGTTATGGGTATTGACGAAGACGGCGACGGCATAGGTGAACCGGTACTGGAATTTAAAAAGCCGGAAGTTAAACTTAAGTCAGTTATAAAAGTGCCGCAAACATCGGATGAATTTAACGATACAAAATATAATCTTGCGTGGCAGTGGCATGCAAACTTTTACGACCACTGGTTTTCGCTGACTGAAAATGACGGCTGTCTTAGATTGTATTCTCAATATCATAATTCGCCGGCTTCAATATGGATGCTGCCCAATATAATAGCTCAAAAGCTGCCTGCCCCGGAATTTACAGTTACAACAAAACTTGATGCCGTTAATTTAAAACCGGGTGAAAAAGCAGGCCTGGTTATGATGGGGCTTGACTACGTAGCGTTGACTATGTCTCCTTCAGATAATGATGGTTTTGAACTGAAGTTTGCTGTTTGCAAAAATGCTCATTTAGGTTATTCGGAGGAAACAATGCAGACAGTGAGAATCAACACCGGAGAAATATTTTTGAGGACCGTTTTTACTGCTCAGGGTATGTCTCAATTTGTTTATTCAGTCGACGGTAAAAATTATACCAATATCGGTAAACCTTTTGAAGTCAGTGAGGGAAGATGGATAGGAGCTAAGATAGGGTTATTTGCAGTTTCAACAAAAGAAACAGGACTGAAAGGGTATGCAGATTTTGACTGGTTTAGAATAGAATAATAATTAAATATTATGTCCAAGTTATAAAAGAAGTTAAAAAAGGGTTTATGCAAAAAAGAAATAAAAGATTTTGAAAAAGAAATTCGCAAGATTGTAGAAAGGCCGAAATATATTTGTGAGAAGTGTGTGAAAGTCGGCTCAAATAAAAAACTGCTTTGTAAACCTCGGAAGCTAAAGTAGTAATCTAATATAAATTTCTCTTAACAAAATAGAGGTTTATTATGGGTAAGGAAATCGAAATAATTGAAAAGGAATTTCAAAACACTCTTGAAATCAATATAGAGGTTCCTATGTGGAAAATGCCTTCTGTAATAGGGAACTCTTACAAGACAATTGTAAATTATCTAAAGAGTAAAAATCTTGAACCTTCGGAAGCCCCTTATGTCCGTTATTTGAACATTGATTGGGATATACTTTACAAGGAAAGTAAACTCACAGGTTTCTTTAAAATGTTCACAAGAAAGTGGAGCATGCTGATTGGTTTTCCCGTAAAAGAAAAACTGGAGGGAGGTAAATATGTTAAAGCTATGCACAAAGGCCCTTATCAAAAATGCGGTGAAACCTATAAAAAAATGATTTCCTTCATGAAGCAGGAAAATCTTCAATTCAAAAACGAATCAATCGAATATTATCTTAACGACCCAAAAACTGTCAAAAAAGAAGATTTAGAAACGCTTGTTTTAATTCACGTAAGCTAATATGGATTTATATAAGCGGCATTAAACAATTTTATGCCGCTTAATTGGATTTTTATAAAACAGAAGCAGATAGTAATTGACGGGAAAATAAATTATGACATTCCCACTACAGTTGATAAATCACAGCAGCGGGAAACGTCATAACTCACATACACGCTTAAACTTAAAATACTACTTCGATAGATTTATCTTTTTTGCTTAGTGTTACTTTCTTTGTAACGCCGTTTGAAGTAATCTTATAATCACCGTAAAACGCGTGCGCTTTTAATTTCCCTTTTTTATCGGCCTTATCCGTGATGTTTGTCCACCACTTTCTGAAAACAAGATCACGGTAAGCCAAAGCCTGGGGTCTCGGAGTCCAATCTGTTCTCCACATTGCAGAGTGAGGCTGCCAGTGAACTTTTTCCCAGAAGCCCCACATTAGTATTGCTTCAACATTAGGATGGGCAAAATAAATGGGGAAAAGTTTGTTGAGTTCATTCACTTGCACCTGTTCATTTTCATAAACAAAAAGGCATTCCGTAATTTTAATAGGAAGATCAAATTGTGCTAGTCTGTTAAGTGTCCTCTGAACTTTTTCAGCGGAGTTAGTCATTGTCGTTCTCATTGAAAGATGAGCCTGGCAGCCGATTCCGTCAATCGGGACTCCGTTGGCGAGAAGGTTTTTTATTTGTATAATGTATGGCCCGGCGTTATAACCCAGATCGAGAACGCCGTAATCATTAACATAAAGCTTTGCGTCGGGATTAGCCGCTTTTACAATGAATGCCATTTCATTAAGTACTCCGTATCCAAGATGGCGGCGGAAGAAATCGCCGTGAATCATTTCGTTGTTTAGATCAAACTCATTAATGCGGCCTTTAAAGTGTTCTGTTACGCTTGTTCCGCGTCTTATAACTGCGGAGCGAAGATCATCATTATTTAATTTTGCCAGCCAGGACATTAGGAATTCATCCTTAGCCCAGTAAATACAATGCCCGCGCATCGGAATATTAAGGCTGTCGCATATTTCCCAGATTCTATCCGCAACTGAATAATCAACAACATTAGATTCTTTTTCACAATCATACCATTTCAAAGCATTTTCGTGAACCGCATAATTAAAATTTTCACTTAGAGTTTTGATAAACATTTCCCTGTCTTCCGGCGACATAGGTTCTTCATAGTTTTCCGCAAGATGATTAGGAATTGCAGCACCGAATAAAAATTCATGACGAACCTGCTCAATTTTTACTTCGGCACTCGGCTTTGTTTTTACAATTATGTCACCCATTCTGATTTCGGATATTCTTTTGTCTATTGCTTCAGGCGTTACCTCCAAAGCTGATTTTTCCTGCTCCGAAAGAACATTTGAACTAACCTGTGCCGGAATAACATTAATGAATAGTAAAAATAATAACAGGAGTGAAATAAGAATTCTTGCCTTCATAATTTTGCTCCGATTTGAGAGTTCTGTTTTTTTATTGTGACATATGGGTATTATTAAAATAGCATTAAAAACCAATCGAATCAATTTTTTTAATAGATTAATTCATTTATGAAAGATTTCAAAAAAGTACATAAGTATGTTATCAATAACTTAGTTAGTATTTTCTTATTTTAACAATAGAATGTTTTTTGTGGTTACATAATTTTTACACGCAAAATTATCCTTACGGATTTTAATTGAGAAACCATTGGAGAAATTTATGAAGCAGTTTTCCAAAATCCTTTTTATTAGTTTATTGTTTATTTCAAATACCTTGCTTTTTGCACAGGTAAAAACCATTAATGTTTGGGGAGATAAAATTCCCGGTGCAATTGAAAATAATAATGTAAAAGAAGAGGTTTATCTTAACGAGCAAGGATCCGAAAGAACGAGATATGTAACAAACCCGACGTTGTCAATCTTTTCGCCGCCAAGGGAGAAAGCGAATGGAACAGCAGTTATAGTTTGTCCCGGCGGGGGATATGTTAGATTGTCAATTCCTCCCGAAGGGGTTGAAGTTGCCGAATGGCTAAACAAACAGGGAATTGCTGCGTTTGTTTTGAAGTATAGACTCCCCAATGATGAAATAATGCAGGACAAGTCGGTAGGTCCCTTGCAGGACGTACAGGAAGCAATTAGAATTGTAAGACGCAACGCGGAAGAGTGGGGAATTAAGCCTGATAAAATTGGAATAATGGGATTTTCAGCAGGTGGGCATTTAGCTTCAACTGCATCAACACATTACAATGAAAAAGTTTATGAAGCCGATGCTACAAGCGCACGCCCCGATTTTTCCATTTTAATTTACCCTGTAATTTCAATGAAAGAAGGAATTGCACATCCGGGGTCTAAAAGAAGTCTTTTAGGGGAAACACCGGATCAAGAAGTAATTGAACGTTTTTCCAACGAACTTCAGATTGATGAGAATACACCGCCTGCTTTTTTAATTCATTCCGAAGACGATGAAACAGTCCCTGTAGAAAACAGTATTAATTATTTTCTTGCGTTAAGAAAGTATAAAATTCCTGCCGAACTTCACCTTTATGAAAAAGGATGGCACGGGTACGGACTGGCAAAAGAAAGCGGCGGAACAGAATCAAATTGGCCGGATGCATGCTTAGCCTGGTTGAAGGCAAAAGGGCTTTTATGATTTGTTCCGGCTGCAGCTCTAGTCTTTTTTCTTAATCATAATCTCTTTAAAAGAAGAATAAGACAAGTATTATGATTAATAAGTAAGACCTGCCTGCTCCGGAATGCCTTTGGCACTGGCAAGGCAGGTTAGGATTAAGAAGTCCATTTATGTATAGTTGCTTAATTTACAGTCCATTAAAGGATTTTCCTACTTCGGCAACTCTTTTCCCAAGCGCCTTTCCATCGGAAAGTCCTTTTTCATTCGGTTTCCCTAAACTTCCTACGCCGTAATGCCCGCCGCTTTCAAACGGATCTCCTATCACAATCATTCCGCATATAAGCATAGCGTGAATAATTCCCATCATTGTTGTTTCCTTACCGCCTGTGTGGTGCCCTGAGGTTGCAAATGCCGCACCTATTTTATTCTTCATATCGCGGCGTATGTTTATAAGCTTATCGAATGTTTTCTTTAATTGCCACGACATACCTCCGAAATGAACAGGCGAACCTGCAATTATACAATCTGCTCCCAGAAAATCGTCTTCACTTACTTCGTCGGTTGTTTTTATATCTACTTTTGTTCCTTTAACCGACTCTGCCCCCTCCTTTACGGCATACGCAAGTGACTTTGTGTTTTCTGTTGATGAATAATAAACAATCAGTATATTCATTATAATTCTCCTAAATTATTTTTTTATCTATAAGTACTTTTAAAGCAAACCTTACATAAGGGTATGCGGTTGAACCACCGTTCATCATGCCCATTTTTAATGCTTCAATCAATTCTTCTTTGTTTGCATCAGCATTTATGCACTCATCGATAGGATTAAATATTAATTTCACCTGAAAGATACAGTATCGCTTTCCCGGCAATTTCTACGCGGTCTCCATTATTTGAACAATAAAGTTTTCCACCTCTTTTAGATAGTTGTTTTGCTGTAAATTTTTGTTTGCCAAGTTTTTTCGACCAGTAAGGTATCAATTTTGTATGAGCCGATCCTGTTACTGGATCTTCCGGGATTCCTACTTTGGGAGCAAAAAATCTTGATACAAAATCCACATTGTTGCCGGGCGCCGTTACAATTATGCCGCGGCAGTCATATTTCATCAACTCTTGGTTATCCGGGGTAATCTTTTCAATAACAGATTGTGAATCGTAAACAAAAAAGTAGTCATCTATTGAACTGTAAGCTTCAACCGGTTTTATCCCCAATGCTTCAACTGAATTTTCAGGAATTGTTATTTCTTTCAAATCTAGTGCGGGAAAATCTAAGGCAATATTATCGCCGTTGGCGGTAACTTTTAATATTCCGCTTTTTGATTCAAATATGATGGTTTTCTTTTCAAACTTCAATTCGTTGAACAAGACAAAACCGGAAGCAAGAGTTGCGTGCCCGCATAAATCAACCTCAACCTGGGGAGTAAACCATCTTATGTAAAATCGATCATTTTCTTGAACGACAAATGCCGTTTCAGATAAATTGTTTTCTGCTGCTATATTCTGCATAACATCATCCGGCAGCCACTGCTTTAGTATTGTAACTCCGGCAGGATTTCCCGTGAAAGGCTCTTCGGCAAAAGCATCAACGAAATACATTTTAAGTTTCATAATCTCTCCCAATTTTTATGTCAAAATTATTGATTGTTTTATTTATACTGAAATACTATTTTTATCATAAACTAATATCCAAAAGGTATTAAAGTGGAACTAAGGCATTTGAAATATTTTCTCGCACTTGCAGATGAACTTCATTTTGGTAAAGCTGCTGAAAAACTATTCATAGCACAGCCTCCGTTAAGCAGGCAAATAATGGAATTGGAAGCGGGTCTTGGAGTAAAACTGTTTAACAGGAATAAAAGAAATGTTGAGTTAACTCCCGCAGGTCAATATCTAATGAAAGAAGCAAAAAATGTTCTCTACCAGGTTGATAATATAAAAGAGCAGATTAAATCAATCGGGGCGGGATTAAATGGACAATTAAAAATAGGGTATGTAGGTGCGGCCATGCACTCGGTACTTCCGGAAATATTAAGCCGGGTTAACAAAAACTATCCTGAAATAAAGACTACTCTTTATGAATTATCAAATGAAGAGCAAAAAAATGCCGTGTTAAGCGGTCAAATTGATGTTGGTTTTGTCAGGGTACCTATACTTCATGATCGGCTTATTTCCGAAAAAATCTTTGAGGAAACTTTTTCCATTGTTATTTCAATGAATCATCCTCTTGCAGTTAGAAAGAGAATAAAACTAATTGACCTTGCAGAGGAACAATTTATAAGTTTCTCTTCTGTATGCGGACGCGGCATGACCGACAGTATTATGAGTATCTGTCATAAGGCGGGTTTTACACCGAAGATATCTCACGAAACCAGCCAGATTAACACAATAATAAGATTAGTTGAAAGCGGTATCGGCTATTCGATAGTCCCGACAAGCACAAAAGACTCATATAAGCTTAACATAAAGTTTATTGAACTAAAAAAGTTTCCTGAAAGGGCATTGATGTTTTTATTGTATACTAAGGAGAGTTGTTCTTTTATTAAAAATTTGATTAAGTGTATCTAACAATACAAAAAAAAATAATTACAACGCTGTAACGGATTATTCCGTGACAAAAACACTCAACGAGTGGTCGTTTTTCCCAGGGGTCAGTAGTGGTAGCAATTAAACGATTTTACTATAGATAATTTCTCACCGTTGTACTTGAAAAGTAAACACCTCGTAACGAATAACATTAAACTATTTGACATTTAAAATTAATATTGTATCTTTAAATCCGACTAGGGTATCTATTAGAACAAAAATGATTTGTTGCAGATGTAGCAAATAGTAGAGGTCCGTTAAAGGGATAAGAGAATAAGGATTTTCAGACGGAAATAATTTCCTGCTAACATGCTTTTGGAAGATACGGTTTTGTCGGAGTAATTATTAATAGTTGTGTGTCACCGGAAAACAAATAATTACGAGGGTGATTTGTTTGATAGTGTTCACAATTGAAACCGGGGAGAGTTGCTTTCCCCAATAAAAAAGAAAGGAGGAAGCATGATGAGCAGAGATTCGCCTGAATTTGATCAATGAAAATATCATGTTTTGAGGACTTGAGTCTGTTAGGAAATAAACAGTCAATGCGGTATTTCTTTGCAAAGAGCAGAATATTAAATTAAATAATAGGAGGATAATCAAAATGAGTACAAACATTTCTGTTGGAATTATGTTTGATACCGATTACATCGTAGACAACAGCGGTAAAGGGGGATCATGCGACTCGCCGAGAAGCGTACATGGTCAAGACAAATGTATTTATATGGTATCAGATTATGCGCATGAGATCAAAGGTCATGGCCACTCTGAACTAGCTATCCGAGCTGAACGTGGTGATGACGTAATATGGAGAGCCACTGCCTTAGATTTTGGATCGGGTGAGTATACTCCATATTTATATCAATTCGTTGCAACCACAGGAGAAGGCAATATGGAGAATATAAGAGTGGATTCTCAAACTGTAGCCTTCGCCAGACCTGAATCAGATCATGATAATGCGGCAAGTTGTAATCCGATACTGACTCAACCTAAAATCGGACAAGTCTCTGCACGTGTTTTATACGAGAATAAGGTTACTTACCATATACGTTTTATGCTTGTGACACCGACAGGACCTGGCGATCATGATTTTAAGGTCGTAGGTTATTATCATTGGGATCCTTACATTAATTGGGCTCCATAATAAGGTTAAGAGTTCTATCTAAGTCTTAACTTAGATGTATTAATTTGTAGTTTGATTCACTATCCCGTCCCGTGCGCTCCGGGCTTCCGGGGGAGACCGGGACGGGGTGATTTTGTCGTTAGTATTTATTGAGGCAATGTGGGATAAGTAGTTGATTCTCTTAACGTAAGAAAGTAGGTAAGCCCCGGTTAAGGGCAGAGTTAGATAATTAATAAAATGAGGAAAAAACATGACCGGGTTGAGAGGTAATTATATATGTAAAGCAAAAGGGTGGCGACTCAGACTGGATGAAGTAAAAGATGGGGAGTTGTCATGCTGTTTTAATTTAGAATTAAATACACTGGCAGATGAAGGAATTCATTTTGTAACTCTTGACGGAAGTGGTTTGTATTATAATACGAAATTGTTCAACATCGGCTTAGTTGCCGGTACAAACCTGGGCAATAAACCAATAACCGTAACCAGCGGTTGGTCAGGGTATCAAGTATTGAATAAAGAAAAGTCGCTGCAGCTAAACTTAGAAGGGATAATAACTTGTTTGGCTGAAGGGAAAGTTATTGAACATACTTACTTGAAAGACTGTTTATTTGAAAAGATAGGAAACCAGGTTTCCGTTGCGATTTTCTTGGATACCGATTACATCGTAGAAAACAGCGGTAAAGGGGGATCAAGCAACTCACCCTTACCTGTAAAGAATCCAAGCAAATGTATTTACATGGTAGCGGATTATGAGCATGAGATCAGTGGTCATGGCTACGCTGAACTGAACATCCGAGCTGAACGCGGTGATGACGTAATATGGAGAGCCGCAGCCTTAGATTCTGGCTCGGGGATGTATACTCCACATTTATATCAATTTGTTGAAACCTCCGGAGGAGGCAATATGGAGAATATAAAAGTGGATTTTGTAACTACGACTTACGCCATACCTGAAACAGATCATGATAATGCGACTAAATGTGACCCGATATTGACTCAGTCTCAAATCGGACAAGTCTCGGCACGGGTCTTATCCGGAAATAAGGTTACTTACCATATACGCTTCATGCTTGTGGAACCGACAGGCCCCGGAGAGAATGATTTTGAGGTCGTAGGGTATTATTATTGGGCCCCTTACATTAATTGGGGGACATAATTGTGTGCTAAGAATTTTATCTAAAAAAATCAATGTAAACGGTACCCTCCCACAGGTCTACTAATAAATAAGTCGTTATTTTTCACACCCTCGCTATAGATAATTCCCCTTCATGGTAATTGAAGAATAAATAATCGACTTCTTAAATGCCTATATTACAGATTACTACTTTAAGGAGGGGTTTAGGGGCTGGTGGATCGGTCCGGATTACGAAACCTGGGACGTGGAAGTAAAGGAGAAGAACAGCGGTACTAGAAAAAGTCCTATAGAACGGACATTCTTACCTTAGGCTGAGGCTACTCGTTCCGTTTTAACAATCATTTTATTAATCCTTGGGCTGCTGTGCACATACCGATCGGTGGTGATAAAGATATTCCATTTACGAATGAGACATTCAATATCCGCACAACGCCAGAAGTCTCAGTCAAAATTGGAGTAAACTTTTAGTATATAAGCCATTATTTCTACTATTTTGATTTTTCTGTCCGCTTATATGTATGATAATAGGCCTATGATACTAACGGCATAGGGGCTGTCATTATAATGATATGGCTCATGCTATTATAATAATAGGAGCCATGCTATCTTAATAGTAGAGAGGCTGTTGTCCTAATACCATGCTCCATACTATTTCGATAATATGACTCATGTTATTAAAATAGCAGTATCCATATTATCTTAAAAGTATAGGGACTGCTGTTCTAATAACATGGACCCTATTAACAACAGGATATCTACTGTTAAAATACCGGGCGTATGCTATCTTATTAACATGATCATATCATTAAAATAATCCACATCGCAGTATTTTAATGGGATGCATTAACTATTTATAGCTCCCCGAAATCTTTTCCACATGAGAGAACAAACAAGATTTCGGGGATTTTATAGGAGCTGCATAATATTTTTAAGCAACTGAAAGAGTATTTCTCAATTTTCCCGACCGGATATTTTCTCCCACTTTAGTTCTTACCTCAAGAGAACATTCTCCGCTTGTAAGTTCTGCCGGGATCAAAAACATAAGCACTGACGGTTTATTCTGGCCTACAACGGCAACCTTAGTTTCAGTACCGTCTTCTTTCACAAAATAAATTCCGTCTTCTTCAATATCTGAGCTGAATTTTAACATGTGTCCGAGTATCTGTGCGATACCGCCCGGAGTGACAATGCTGTTCTTTTCCCCGGTATTGAAATCAGTAAAAACCGTAAGATTAGGTGATGGGATAACCGTTTTTTGTTTTTCAACAGATATTCCTTTTTTTAAGAGCGCTTTAATATCTTTACCCGGGTTAATATTAATTGATATCTGGTGCCTCTTGGAGTCAAAAATATCATCATGTCCTTCAAATATACCTTTAATACTTGCGGTATAATGAGCAAAGGGGAGTATAACCGAAGCTCCCTCTTCAATAAATACTTCAAGCACTTTCTTGAAATCTTCCATTACGCTTAAAATATCTGCTTTTGTTACAGTAGAACCTCTCTCTATCATACGGTCAATAACATCATTCATTTCTACTGATCTCGTTGGAGTTACAGTTGCCATAAAATCGTTTGGTTCAGGCGTTAAAAGGTTCTCTCTAAGAGAATATTGAATAGGCATAATTAACCTCCGTCATTTATGATTAGATTAATAATTCCCGGAGCATACCGGGTGTCTTATTATAGGTTATTGCCGCGAACAAAATGTCAAATTGTCACTAAAACAAATCGTACAAAATCTTAAGAAATGCATTTTGAATATAACACTAATTAAATATTATCAACAGTTAATTATCACAATAGTAATGCAAATTAAAAGAATATACTAGTAATAGAGGCATTATTTGCATAGAGAGGTGTTTTATTATGTTGCGTAATTACTTATTATTACGAATTAACCGGCGGTTGTAGTTACAAGAGAATTTCTGTAATTTCAACCTCCCGTTATCAAATAGTTTATCAAATTATTCTAAAGTATTAGTATAAATTGAATATTAAACTTGCTTCATGGAAAGTAATTATTTATTTTAGTTAAAGTTATATTAGATTACACGTCATGAAAGACTTTGGACTAAAAAAATTATATTATTCAATAAGCGAAGTAAGCAAGCTCACAAACCTGGAGCAATATATCCTTAGATACTGGGAAACGGAATTTGAACAGTTAAAACCGCAAAAGAACAGGGCAGGCAACAGGATTTATACAAATAAAGACATAAAACTTATCCTTTTTATTAAAAAATTATTGCGATCTGAAAAATATACAATCGAAGGGGCTAAGAGAATTTTAGCGGACAACCCTTCCTTGGAATTGCCTGCCGCAGTTAAAAGTGATCCTGAATACAGTCCTCAAGATGAAACACATTCGGAAGAACCCTGCTCAATTCAAAAAGACCTTTTAGAATTAAAAAACTTTTTGTTAGATTTACAATCTAAATTATAACAACTCGGAACGTGGCGCAGTCCGGTTAGCGTACTTGACTGGGGGTCAAGTGGTCGCGGGTTCAAATCCCGCCGTTCCGACTACAGGTACATGGAGCTGTGTACCTTTTTTATTTTTCGATTTGATGGCGAGGAACACTTGTACGACGACAAACCAAAATGCAGTTGCGGAATCTTTGGAATTATAAACTTTAAAAACCCGGCAGTGATAACATATTACGGTCTGCACGCTCTGCAGCATAGGGGACAGGAGGCTGCCGGAATTGTAGCGGCAGATTCTGACAATAACGGTAAAAGCATATTCCATATACATAAAGGCATAGGCGAAGTATCAGATGTGTTCAAGGATCACAGCTTATTTGAAACCCACTTAAAAGGCTATGCTGCAATAGGGCATAACAGGTATTCCACTACCGGTTCTTCAGACAAAAGAAAAAATATCCAACCCTTTATTGTAAATTACAGGATGGGACATATTGCAATTGCACACAACGGCAACCTTTCAAACGCAAAATCAATAAGAAAAGAATTAATTAACCAAGGAGCAATTTTCCAGACAACAACTGATACCGAGGTAATTTTACATTTAATTGCCAGAAGCAGGCTTGAAAATCAGAAGGACCAAATTGTTGAAGCTATGCGAAAAGTTGAAGGCGCTTTTAGTATTGTGATTATGACTGACGATAAGCTTATAGGCGCAAGAGATAAAAGGGGATTTAAGCCCTTATGTTTGGGTAAAATCAACGGGGCATATATTATTACTTCGGAAACATGCGCTTTGGATTTAAACCGCGCTGAGTATATTCGAGACATTGACCCGGGAGAATTAGTTATAATCCATAAAGATACAAACGAAATAGAATCTTACATGATCGGGGAAGAGGAAAAAAACAAACACTGTATTTTTGAATTCATATATTTCTCGCGGCCTGACAGTAAAATTTTCGGGTCTAATGTTGACAAAATAAGGCGTAAATTAGGAAAAGTTTTGGCACAAAATCATCCGGTTATAGATAAAGACGGCGAAAAGGTAATTGTTATCAGTGTTCCTGACAGTTCCAACACTGCCGCCATCGGGTACCAGAGCCAGCTTGAAAAAATGAAGATATCTTCAAAACTTGAAATAGGACTTATTCGGAACCACTATGTCGGCAGAACATTCATTTTGCCGGGGCAGGAAGCAAGACAAAGCGGTGTTAGGTTAAAATTTAATACTGTAAAAGGAGTTCTGGAAGGCAAAACTGTCGTGGTTATAGATGATTCGATCGTCAGGGGAAACACCTCGAAAAATCTCGTAAAATTAATTAGGGAAGCAAAACCTAAAGAACTCCACTTAAGAATATCTTCATCTCCGATTATAAGCCCATGCTATTACGGGATGGATTTTCCGAGAAAATCGGAACTGGTTGCAAACATAAATGATAACGACATATCTAAAATTGAAGAATATTTAGAAGTTGATTCGTTGGAATACATGACAATTGATGAAATGAAAGAAGCTATGGTTGACCATGCTCCCGATCAATTTTGTGATGCGTGCTTCTCCGGGAATTATCCTACTGAAATTGATTTCAGTATCACAAAAGAAGAGTATGATGAATAAATTCGTTGCATCATTCCTTTTCTTTACAAGTATTCTTCTTTCACAGAATTCAATAATTATTAAGTCAAACCCTAATATTTCAAAGAACGACCTTGAAAATGTTCTTCCTAATTACTCAGATAACAGTTTAGCTGAAAGCCCACAATATATTGATTTCGAAGAATCTAACCTAAATAAATTCAATCATTTTATAGGTAGTAATTATTATACCATCAATGTAAATGACAAATCCGGATTAGAAAAAATCATTGCCGTATTGGAAAGTATTGCGGGTATTGAATACCTTACTGAAAACAGTATTTATACAATTGACGATTTTACACCAAATGACAGTCTAACAAGCGAACAATGGTCGTTAGAAAAAATAGACGCTTACGGAGCATGGAAAATAACTAAAGGAGACTCTTCGATTATTGTTGCAATTATTGATACGGGGATAGACTACCTTCACCCGGATTTGCAAAATCAAATGTATATAAACCAGGCGGAAGATATCAATGGTAACAATTTGTTAGATGAAAATGATTTTGACGGAATAGACAATGACGGAAACGGTTTTGTTGACGATATCTCAGGGTGGGATTTCGTGGATAAATTCCTGGACAGCGACTCTCTGGAAGATGGAGATTTTTTTGATTGGGATGCTGATCCAATGGACGAAAACGATCACGGGACAGCTATGGCCGGAATCCTGGCAGCGGAGTCTAATAATTCAATCGGTCTTTCAGGTGTTGCTCCAGATATAAAAATATTAAATTTGCGCGCTTTTGATAAAAATGGAGAGGGTGAAGAAGATGATGTAGCGGCGGCAATTTTATACGCTGTTCAAATGGGAGCAAAAATTATCAGCATGAGTTTTGGGGACTCGCAATACTCACAATTATTGCAGGACGTAATACAATATGCTCACGGGCAGGGAGTTGTTTTAATAGGCAGTTCCGGTAATTCTGGGTCGGATGAACCGCATTTCCCGTCAGGATTTAACGAAGTAATTGCTGTAGGAGCTACAGACGAAAATGATAATGTTGCCAGCTACTCTAACATCGGATCAACTATTGATTTGGTTGCTCCCGGGTCTGATGTTGTTACAACAGGAACTGACGGAAGTTATTTAAATGCAACGGGAACTTCAGCATCGAGTCCGCATGTTGCAGGTGCTGCGGCTTTACTGCTTTCTCTTGATGATTTGGAGAATGATGAAATTAAGCAGATTTTGAAAACATCAGCAGATGATGTTAGTGAAAACGGCTGGGATATAAACAGCGGAGCAGGAAGGCTTAATATGAGAAAGGCATTATTGTCGGTAAATTCTCCGTCAATAATAAAATTTCATGCACCGGAATCTTTTTCTGTTACTAAAGAAGATACTCTTCCTATAGAAATTAGCGTGCTTAATCCCAAATTCAGTTACTTTGATCTAGAGTATGGTATCGGATTAAATCCGCCCGAATGGTATGAAATATCCGTTAATCAGAAAAACCAAGTAATGAATTATAACATTATCAACTTAGATATAACTAATTTTACTGACACTAGTTATTCTCTAAGACTTAATATTATTTTGACCGACAACTCAAATCTAGAAGAAAGAATTAATTTTGAAATTGACCGGTCTGCTCCTCAATTGACTATTCAAAAATTGAGTGTCGCTTATTACGGGATGAAAGAAACAATATTAGCTTCAATTGAGACAGATGATTTGACAAATATAGAAATGTTTTATAGGGAAACCGGAGCAACAGTATTCAGTTCAATTATCTTAGATGGATTTTCCAGCAACATGAAATTTTACCAGGGGCAGCATTTTGGGTTTATTCCGGCGGATGAAATAGAATACAATACCGAATACGAAATTTATTTTGAGGCGGAAAATAAATCCGGGCTTGTCACAATTAATGATAATCAAGGGCAGCTTTATAAATTTACAATAGAGGACACTCCTGAATTAGCCGACAAAACTCCAAAAGTCTATTCTTTGCCTTTTGGAAGGCTCTATAAAGATCTTCTAAAAGTCGACAATTCCAGATTTATCCTGATAAACGAAAATGAAGATTATCAAAATTTATCAATTTATGAGTTTCAGGGTGAGAATTTTACTCAAATAGAAACTATTGAAAATAGAATTCCAAAAGATATTGGTGATTTTAATAACAACGGCAAACTTGATATTTTAAGTCTTTTCGTCAGAAATTCATTTGTAGACGAGCAGGTAGATAGCAATTCCATAGAATTTAGTGATATAACTTACTCACAAATCAGCAATTTATGGCCTGTTTTGGCAGAAGACATTGACGGGGATAATTTGACTGAAATAATAGCTATCGGAAGTGAAAATGATAATGAATCGGATTCTGTTCTCACGATTTGGGAAGTAAACGGCAGCGATCTTGAATTGGAAGCAGAGTTGGAAAATTTCACCTCAAATAAAGGAACCGGAAATTCTTTCGGAGCACCAAATACCGCCATTGGAGATATCAATACTGCCAGCACTAATTCCCAGTCTTCAATATGGATAACAGACCTTGATGGGGATATTATTTCTTACCGGATAACGGGAGCAGATAATTATTCTAATTCAGTTGAATACGAAACCAACTTAACAAGCAATGAAAATCTGCTTGATATCGGGGATTTAACCGGTGACGGAATTGATGAATTAGTTGTTGTTCTTGAATCAGACGAGGATTCCGACATAGCTCCTTTTTATGAATTAATGCTATTTAATTTAGTAGATAATACTTTAAAAAATATTTATACCAAACCTTTTATAAATGTTAACTCAAATGAAGGATTAATATTTTCCCAAACTGATAATTCTGTAAGATTACTTGATCTAGATAACGACTCCGATGATGAAATTGCGATTTTTTTATTCCCGAATGCTTATATTTTGGATTATATAGAAAATGAATTAAAACTGATTGATTACGATGAAAACGTTAATTCGGAGCACGTTTTCTTTGGTGATCTGGATAATAATGGTTTGAATGAAGTTGCATTTCCCAAATCTTCCGGGATTAACTTTTACGAATACGGATTTCCTGATAGACCGTCAATTCCTTATATTATCCAGGCTTATAGTTCCGATGAAAAACAAGTTTTTCTGAAATGGAATGGAAAAGGGGAATATTTTAGAATTTTTAGATCAACTACCCATGCAGATTTTCAGCTCATTGACTCAACTTCGACAAATGAATTTTATGATAAAGTTCCTGAAACAGATGTGATTTATTACTATTACATTGACTGTTATGATCCCAGTTTTTCGTTAAAATATTCTAATCCGGGAAATATTGCCGAAGTTTTTGCTCACAAACCTGCTGAATTTGAAAACCTTGAAGTAGTATCTTCAAAGAATATTTTACTCAATTTTTCATTACCGATTTTAGATGAATTCACAAATGATTCATTTATTGTAGATGATCAAAAACTTAATTTCACAGCAAGCAAGTATAATGAACAATCCTTTTTAGTCAACTTTGAAAGTGAACTCACTGAAGGGGAGCACATTCTATCTTTTAACGGACTACTAGATATTTACAATTCCCCCATAAACAGAAAAACAGTTGAGTTCACAATTGACGAGGAAATTTCCGAATTAAAATTTTATATAAACTCTTATAATGTATTGAATAATGATGAATTAGAAGTTTTTTTTAATATTCAGCATGATGGAAATTCAGCTCTGGATAAATCTAATTATTCTATTACAAATAACAACATTATTGAATCGATTGCAGAGAGTACATCAAATTCTTCTATTATTATTAAAACAAAGTATCCGTTCAAAGTAGCCGGAGTTAATTTTACGATCAAATTGAATAATATTTATTCTTCACCGGATTGCGGCAATATTTTAATTGAAGAGGGAGCAGGGAGCGTTATTGATTTGTCCTTTTCAACTAATTCTATAAAGGATGCGTACGCTTACCCGAATCCCGTAAAATTATCTAAAAATACGAAACTTAAATTTGCTAATTTAACGCAAAATGTAGAAATTTGGATTTTTGATATTAACGGCAATAAAATCATTTCCTTTGAATTCGAGAATTCGGATGAGCTATCAGCATGGGATTTGAAGGATGACGACGGCAGGGAAATTTCGTCGGGCATTTATTTACTGCATATTAGAAGCCTAGATACAAAAAATGAAGTAAAAGAAGAAGTTACAAAGAAATTTGCAGTTATAAGATGAATCTAAATTTTAGAGAAATTTACACGAAATCCAATTATTTGAGTTTATTCAGACTGCTGATGGTAATTCCGCTGTTTTTTTTAATGGATAATTTAGCAAATGAATATGTGTACAGGGTCTATGTATTATTGATGATATTATTAGCTTTTTTTACTGATATTGCTGATGGATGGCTTGCCAGAAAATATAATGAAATTACTGAATTTGGTAAAATTATTGACCCGCTGGCAGATAAAGTTTTTGTTGCGGTGCTTGTATTTAAGTTGTATTTATTAAATGAGATACCGGGTTATTACTTCTGGATAATTGTAATTAGGGATATTGTGATTTTTTTAGGCGGAATTTATGTCGCCAATATAATCGGCAAAATACTACCTTCAAATTTATTGGGGAAAATTACGGTTTTCTCCATAGGACTTTTTTTAATAAGTGTAGTACTTGATATTAAAGAAGTTATTACATGGCTCTATAATTTTCTTTTTTACGGGAGCATAACTTTAAGTTTTGCTTCTGTTGCAGGGTACGCAATAAGAGCTATTGAAAACGTAAAATGGAAAAGAAATGAAGCTGTTTAAGAATGTAAATTTTGATAAACTCAAATCTGGATTGTCAAAAACGAGAGATAAAATATTTAACGGTATTTCGGAAACTATTTCCGGAAAAGCTAATATAGACGAAGATACACTTGAAGAATTAGAAGAAATATTAATAACCAGTGATATTGGTGTTGATCTTTCGTTGCAAATTATCGAAAGAACCAGAGAGACTTTGAAATCAGAAAGAGACAGAAGCAAAATCAATGTTCTTGAAATTTTAAAAGAAGAACTGCAGAAAACAATTATCAATTATAGTGAAGACGATAGAGAATTTGCTGAAATAGAAAAGTATAAGCCGTTTGTGATATTAATTGTAGGAGTTAACGGGGCAGGGAAGACAACGACAATTGGAAAATTGGCACATAATTATAAAAAGGCAGGCCTGGAAGTTGTAATTGGCTCGGCAGATACATTCAGAGCTGCTGCTAATGAACAGCTTGAAATTTGGGCGAAAAGGGCTGGAGTTGAGATTGTGCAGAGTGTTTCAGGCTCTGATCCGTCAGCAGTTGCTTTTGACACTCTTAATATTGCAAAAAATAAAAAAGCAGATGTTGTTTTGATTGACACTGCCGGAAGACTGCATACAAAAAACCATTTGATGAACGAATTAAGTAAAATAAGACGTGTTTTGAGTAAAGTTTTGGATTATGCTCCCAATGAAGTTTTCCTTGTTGTAGACGGAAATACAGGGCAGAATGCCCTGATGCAGGCTAACGAATTTTCAAAATATACAGACATAACCGGCTTAGTTATTACAAAACTTGATGGAACAGCAAAAGGCGGATCAATTTTTCAGATATCCAACAAAAAGAATATCCCGGTTAGGTATATTGGAGTTGGTGAAGGAATTGAAGATCTGCAGACTTTTGATCCTAAAGTTTTTGTTGAGGCAATTTTTGACAATCCAGAAAAATAAACAAAGTACTTCCAAGAAACTTGGTTTATCACTAAGAGTGAAACAAAATCATACTTAAATTGTTTGAAGGGAAATTAGAAAAAGTATGTTATTCTTAAAACGACCGAAATACCGCAGGTATGATTACACTCCAAGGTTTTATGACCCGGAGAAAGATGAAGAAGAAAAACGTAAAAGAAAATTAGGGTTTAGAACCGCGCGTAAAACTAGAAGAAAGGTTGCGCCTCCGTATGTATTTCTGTTGCTTCTGATTATTGTAATATTCATTATCCTAAAACTAGATGGAGTGATATAAAAACTGCTTTGTAAAAAAGGGTAATATAAATAATTAGAGAATTCGCTAGTTTACATAATATACATTATGCGACTAGTTTCCACTTGGAAACATTAAACCAAGTTCCTTCAAGGAACTTGGTTTATCACGTATTATTCTAATATTTAACCGATTTCAACTCATCAATAAACTTACATATATTTTCATAATGTGATCCCTTCCAATAAATTTTTTTACAGTGTTCACATTCCATAAAACTATCATAATTTTCCAATATTTCTCTAGATAATCTATGCTGCAAAGAGCTTTTACCAACTTGATTTAGTGTTCCGTTGCAGCTTGTGCAACGTGTAAAAGGATTAAGCTGACCATCTAATTGTAATCTCCGTATTATTTCTTCTTACATTTTCATTTCTAATCCAGAAGCCGTGTGTGACTGCATTATTCTTCAAAATACCTTTGTCTCGTGTAAGAATAATTCTATTCTCACTCAATGATATTTTTATGATTTCTTCATCTTTGAAGTCATTTCTAAATAAAGTATCAAATCCAAGTAATCTAAGTTTCATAGCGAGTTTTCCCAGATTTACATCGACAATAAATTTGGTTTTCCTGAGCGGTTTAGATCTGAGATGAATAATAGGAGTAATATCAAGCGATTCAATCACAGGATAAACCGAAACGTGCTCATCCCCTTTCATTTTGTAACCAAAGTCAACTGATTCACCGTCAACCAAAATTAAATCTACTTCGGTATGAGGAACACCAATTGCTTCAATTGTATCTTTGATTGATGGTGTTCCTATGAATTTATTATAAGTAAAGGCCCTTTTCCGCAATCTAACAGCTAAAAAATCATTTAACTCTTCATAAAAACGGAAAAGACTCTTATGCACAACCGGAGCATGTAGTTCTTTAGCCATCATAATTATTTTTCATATTTCGGTGTATCTGCTGATTAATAATTAATTTAGTTTGTTTATTCGGAATAGTCAATGTTACAAGTCCGTAAAATCTCTTCGCTTAAGATTTCGGAAATTTAACACTATGTGTGAAAAACAGTACATATTATGGCTCTGTTAAAAATTTCACTACGTTATTACTCATAACAATCCGAGCCTGACATGCATGTAGGTATGTTCTATTTATTTTTCATTTTTCTCGCAGGGAATTTATAATTTTATCGTCCTACTTATAAAGAGTTTGAGAATGATGTCTGAAAAAGAGCTTCTTCAAAAATTAAAATTAGGTGAACAAGATGCATTTAGAGAATTGGTTGAGCAGTATTCAAGAATGGTCATTAATACGTGTTACGGATTTTTGAGAAGCCAGAAAGATGGTGAAGACATTGCACAGGAAGTTTTTATTGAGGTTTTCATATCTATTCAGAAATTTAGAGGTGATTCAAAACTTTCTACATGGATTTACAGGATAGCGGTAACAAAATCTTTGGATCAATTAAAAATGAGAAAAAGAAAAAAGCGGGCAACGCAACTGAAAAGTTTATTCGGGATGGATAATAATGAAATGGAAATACTGGCAAACAATGAGAGCAACCCGGAAAGTATTGCCGAAAAACAAGAAAGGAAAATAGTTCTGCAAACGGCTATTAGCTCCCTAGCAGAGAATCAGAAAATTGCAATTACACTTAATAAGATTGAAGGTTTCAGTTATAAAGAAATTTCAGAAATTATGGATATTTCAATTTCTTCAGTGGAGTCATTGATTGTAAGGGCAAAAAAGAATCTTAAAAATAAATTAACCAGTTATTATAAAAGGAATTTGTAAAATCTGGGGAGCACATTCTGCTGGTTAAACATTTTCCCGCAGGATTTATGAAAACATGTCGTCAAATGAAATAGATTGAGGAACAAAATGAAATTAAATAAAAAAATAGAAGAAGAAGTAAAAAAAACAATGGATTTGCTGGAAGAGAAAGGCAGTGTTAAACCAAATCCTTTCTTCTATACACGGGTAAAAGCAAGGTATGATGAAATAAAAAATACCAGCACCGCAAAGGAAAGCAGCTATGTTCAACTAGTATTAAAGCCTGCTTTTCTTGCGGTAGTTATTTCATTGAATATTGTTTCCGGCTACTTTCTATTAAAAGATGAGGAACAATCATTCAACAGAGACGATTTTATTAATGCATTATCTGAAGATTATTCTATTTCTTATTCTGATTCAGATATATTTAATTATTAAATAGGACAAAAAAAATGGATTTGTTTTCAAGGAATAAGTTAGCGTTCATTACAATTGTTATCCTAATTGTGTTAAACGTATTTACGATTACAATGTTATGGACCGACAAATTTAATGATTCCAGGGAAAGACGTCACGAACCTGGACATGAAAATGTTAACGATTTTTTGTTTTCGGAACTAAATCTAACAAAAGAGCAGCAAGAGCAGTTTAGAAAGGAAAGAATTAGGCATAGCAAAAAAATGGAACTTTTGAAAGGTGAAGAATTCAGGCTAAAACAGAAACTTATAGACCAAGTATTTGAAGATAATCCGGACGAAGAATTGGTTGAAAATTTGTCAATTAGAATCGGGGAACTTAAGATAGCGTTTGAAAAAGAAGTTTATCATCATTTTACGGAACTAAAAACACTATGCGACACAGACCAGGTAAAAAAGTTTAAAGTGATTTTCAAAGAGATCTTTAAAAAAATGAGGCGGCATGAGGGCCCTCCGATGAGAAACAACAAAAAGCAACCTCCCTCACAGATGGATATTGAGAAACAACAAAGACAAAATAAACAACCTAATGGAGGTAAACCATGAAAGCAGTAAAAGTAATTTCAATATTTCTTATAACAATTTTTGTTCTTAGCACAACTAACTACTTAACGGCGCAGCAAAAAGAGGGAGATTTTCAAAAGAAAGACCTCAAAAAAGAAAAGGGATTTGAAAAAGGTATGCCAAAACATGAACCCATGGAGATGATCCCGAATTTGACTGATGAGCAGAAAGAGCAAATGAAAACTCTTAAACTGGACTTAATTAAAAGCAACAAATCATTAAAGAATGAAATGAAAGAAAAAGAAGCAAGGCTTCACACCCTCTCAACTGCCGATGAAGTAGATCTGGATGCAATTTATAAAGTTGTAGAAGAAATAGGTGCTCTTCAAATCAGTATCGCCAAAAATATGGCAACTCATCGTCAGGAAGTAAGAAAAATTTTGACCGAAGAACAAAAAATATTCTTTGATGAACGACCCCCTCGCCCTCATGGTCCAAAAAATCCCCCCCCACAACCACCTAAAGATAAAAAGTTCTAAGACTTTTATAGAACTTGAAGCGGATCAATATGATCCGCTTTTTTTATAATTTTGTTTACAACTAAGTTACTTTTTGGGTAAAAGGTAATTAATAAAAATTACCCACAGGAAAGATGAAGCTAATGCAGATACTGTTCCCCAAATAATGCCAATTTCCGGGTAAGCTATAAACACTACAAAAGCATAAACAACAATATTAGAGGAAGATAATATCAATAATTTCCCGGTCGACTCAGCAAAAGCGATACTCTGATTAATAACCAATATTACCATTGATGCAAGCAAAACTGCAGGAAATGCAGAAAATATTCCAACCCAGAACGGATCTAATATTTTTGACAACATAACAATCAAAGCAACAATACTTCCTGCAAAAATTGCTCTAATTATTATTTGCATAACCGAATACTTTTTATTGGACTTTGGCAGGTATTTGTAATCCCGGAATTTCTCTAAATATAAAAATAATAAAAGAGTAAGTATTGAATAAATCATTCCCCCCTGGAACCAGTTTAACTCCGGCAAAAAAGAAACCAGATACGCGGTAACAAACCATGAAAATAAAGATATAATAACAGATCTAATTAATCCTTGTTTCAGAGTTAAAACCATTACAAATAAAAATATGGAGTCTATCACCATTCCTATTGGCAAGGATACCGTAACTTCAGCCACAAATTCCGGAGAACTTGTTAAAGCAATAAATAAATATGAAATAAGAATATTTGAAGGAAGGTTTGTAACCAACCCGCCTATTTTGTGCTGCCGAATTTTTCAGCAAGAACTGTTGCAAAAGCAATCCATGTTCCCGCTAATATAAATGAAAGAAATACTTTTAGTAAAAATACACTGTCCAAAGAAGCTCTCCGTTAAAATAGCAAAGATTATCATTTAAATAATTTTGTTATTTTTTATATTTATTGCATCATTATTCATTTATGAGGTTAAAAATGAAAAACAAATATGTGATATTATTTCTTTTCTTAAATTTACTTATTGTCTTAGAAAAAATACATGCCGACTTTCCTTCGGATTCATTGTCAATGCTCTATAGTAAAGCTATCCAGG
>JASFMY010000069.1:0-34225 GCA_050117315.1 Ignavibacteria bacterium | reverse complement strand
AAATTATTCTATCGATCAGCTAGCTGATCGATAGAATAAAACTATAAGAATGACTATATTTATTTAACAAAAATATCTAATAATACAGTCAACCTTTTTCAGGACGCTTCAATTTGTAGATTCCGGCCTGTCCGCGCTCCGTCGCCATAGCTTTGAAGCGTCGGCGACCGTACTTGTACTAAGGAAGGCGGGCTTAAAGCATGCCCTGTAATGTATTAATACGGGGATTACCGGAATGTCAATACTAAATTGACTTGACAATAGTAAAAAAAGCACGTCGGAGAATTAGCTGAACATTATAAATAAAAACGCAATAGGATTTACTCTGTCTGACAGCTGTTTATTCATTATTAAGCATATCGGATTGATAAATTATCAAGCTATGCTCAGTCAGAATAAAATAAAAAAGAAGATGCTTTTTTGTTGATTGAGTATTAAAAATGAAATTGATATTTTTAACTCCGTCAATCAAGAGTTTTGGATGCGGCCTAATGATACAAAATCTGCTGTAAAACCGGATATGATTCATGTGATTGACATCAGGAAGTCTAAAGTTCGTTAGAAGAATAAAAACCGCCGGCTTGCCAGGCTGAAGAATCTTTCCAACTAACTAATTTAAATGATTAAATAAAAAGCAGCACAAACTAATAATAAAAGAATAAATTATAAAGTTTACAAAATACCGGTTTATTGGCCGGACAGATATTTTTTGATAACGTCCCAATAAGCCGTTTTTTTGATCTATAATATTATGCTATTAAAAAAGGAATAAAAGATGAATAATTTCTCGATAATTTTTGATCTTGACGGAGTAATAGTAGATAGTAATCCTTTTCATAAAAAATCATGGAAAATGTTTTGTGAAAAACACAATATTTCTATTACTGATCAAATATTGGAAAAAAAAGTTTTTGGAAGAACCGGAAGTGAAGCACTTTCAATCTTATTTAATACGTGCCTAAACGATGAATTGATAAAATCTTATACTGAAGAAATTGATGGTATTTTCAGAGAATCTTTCTCGCAATACATCAAGCCGATTGACGGTTTGATTGAATTTCTTACAAGTATTCAAAAAGAAAACATTAAAACCGCCATTGCTACATCGGCACCGCCGGAGAATGTTGACTTTGTTATGGATAAAACCGGTTTAAGTAAATATTTTCATACAATTGTTGACAACACTTATATAAGTAAGAGTAAACCAAATCCGGAGATATATCTAAAGACAGCAAAACTAATTGGAGAAGACTCGGAAAAATGTATCGTTATTGAAGATTCGCTGTCAGGAATAGAAGCGGCAATAAAAGCAGGTATGAAAGTTATAGGAATTACAACAACTCATAGTGCGAAAGAATTATTGCATACAGACTTAGTTATAAATAATTTCAATAAATTAAATATTTCAATGCTTGTAAATATTATAAATTCTTAAAGCATCTTTAATTATACATTACGGATCAAATTACTGGAAATAATAAACTATCCGAAATCTATAATAGCTGAATCAAATAGAATTGTTAACGAACTATTACAAGAAGATATTCCCGTTAAACCCCTACTTAATCCTCCAATGATTGATAAATAAACAAGAAGTCACACATACGCAAAAAGTGTTTCCCCTTTTGTATAAAAAAAGGAAGATTTGTGTGTTTTTTGCAGGGCTTCTTAGTTTTTAAAGAAATAATTTTAACTAAATATTTGTTGATATTAGTTTAGGTCGGTGTGATTTTTTTGATAAACGAAAAATGAATCACAATAAAAATTAGATATTTGCGTTTACATGAATAGAGAACATGAAAAATAGCCCGGATACAATATTGATCGAAAGAATTAAAAGCGGAGATTCCGCTGCGTTTAATTTATTAATAAATAATTATAAGAATAAGTTGTTCGGTTATTTATTGAAACTATGTAAAGATGTTGATGCTGCTGAAGACCTTTTCCAGGAAACCGTAATTAAAACATGGAAAGGTCTTAAAAATTATAATGAAAAAAACAGGTTTCCATCATGGCTGTTTTCAATTGCTCATAACATTGCGATAGATAATATTAGAAAAAATAAAACTGTAATTAAAAATTTTGATCCGGCTGAAATCGAAAAGAGCGAAGAAAAAGTTGATCTTCAAAAAGAGTACGAAGAAAATGAAATGAAAAACATTATCAATTCTATAGTTGAAAAACTGCCGGATAAACAGAAGCAGGTGTTCTTACTAAGACAGCATGGCGGAATTAAATTTAGTGAAATTGCCGAGATGCTCAATGAGCCCATAAATACCGTGCTGAGCCATATGAACTATGCCGTTAAAAGAATTAAAAAAGATTTAAGAGATAAAAATGTTATCTAAAGAAAACTTATTAAAAAAATTTGAAACAGAAATGTGGCTTTATCTTGACGGTTCACTGCCGGAAGATCAAATGAATTTCTGGGACAAAAAAATTAATGATTCCCCGGAATTAAAAAACATGCTGGATGAAACAAACAAAGTCCTGGAATTATATGATAATTATTCCGAAGCGGAACCGGACTCAAAGTATTACAAGAAAGTAATTGAAAAAACTTTATCGCAGAAAACATTGACCGAAAGAATAGAGTCGCTTTTTAATATTAAAAAGAAAAAAACATCACGAGATAACGGACTTTTGAAAATCGCTTTCGGTTCCGTACTTATAGTCGCCTCGATAATCATATTAATGATTTCCAAAAGCCCGAACCCGGTAAAGAATATTAGCACTGAACTGCTTGAATGGGACCCTGATGAAATAACCGAACAGATACGGGATGCCGAAAATACGTTTAGTTTTATTAAAAACGATGAAGCAAAAAAATATATCATTCAAAAAATCTCCAATGATGAATGGTCAAGAGACGTTTATCAAATCGGGTCTAAAATTAAGCAATTGAATAAAGAAGTAAATGTAAACGAATTTTAAATAAAGGAAAAAAACCATGAAGACTATGAAATTATTAATCGCAGTTTCTTTTTTAATATTGAACTCGGACCGTTTGTTTTCCCAGGAAGAACCGGACATAATCACGGTACCCGAACCTCCACCTTTTATTGAAGCTCATGATTTTAAAATTAAGTTCTCGGAAGAACAGGAGAAAAGTATACTTCAAAGACTTAACTCAAAAGTTAGAAGCGAACTCCAGTATATCAAATCAGTGGATGAAGAAAAGTATTGGGATTTGCTTAGAGAATCTCAATTCAGAGGATTTGATTTTGTTTTTCTAGATAAGCAGGATGAAAAAATTCATGATAGGAACAATAAGATTTTCGAATACGAAATCATTTCGGAATCCCTTTCTTTAAAATATCAGAAAGAATCCGGTTCGGGAAAAGAGAAAGTAAAAACCGAATTGATGAAAACCCTAGATACCCTGTTTGATTTAAGAGAAGAAGAGAGAAAAGAGCAGGTCTCGGTTCTTGAGAAAGAATTAAAAGAATTAAAAGAGAAACTTGCTGTGAGAGCTAAAAACAAAAACGAAATTATAAAAAGAAGATTTAATGAATTAACCGGGGCAGGTAAATATTTGGAATGGGATTGATGTAACAGATTATAATTAAGAGAATGATTAAGATGTAAATTCTTACTCTTAATCATTCTCATAATCTTTAATCAAAAAACTCCGTCAATAGCTTCATTGATGCTTTTACAGTTATCCCAAAAGGGTAGGAATTTATTAAGAACCACATCAATCATAGAGTCCGGGCAGGAAGCGCCGCTTGTTAAAACAATTTTTACTTTATCTTTTTGCGGGATAAAATCTTTGGTTTCAGTTTGTCTCTTAATATGAATATCAAAATGGCTGATAATATTTTTTGATATAATTTTATCCGGGGAAGAAATAAAATATGTTTTGAATTTGCTTTCCAGCAGCTCAACAATGTGCGATGTGTTTGAGCTGTTGTAGCCTCCCACAACAACGGCAAAGTCCGCTTCATCCTCCAGCAGTCCGTAAGTAGCTTTTTGATTATCGTTTGTGGCGTAACACAATGTATCACGTGTATCGGCAAAGTGGTTGTCAATATTTTCAATGCCGAATTTTTTTATCATTACTTCTATTAAATGGTCCGCTATTTCCTGTGTTTCGTTTGAAAGCATTGTAGTTTGGTTTACTACTCCTATGCGGGATAAGTGTGCATCAACATCAAAACCGGGTGAATACTTATCTTCGAAGAGTTTGTAAAATTCTTCTTTTTTTATTTCCCCAAGAATTATGTTCCCGAGCAGTTTTGTTTCCTCGAGATCCCGTACAATAACCGCGTGAGCATTTTGAACAGTGTGAGAAAAAGTAGCGCGTGTTTCTTCGTGTTTGTGCTTGCCGTGAATAACAACGGTGTAATCGTCCTTGCCTATTGTATTTGCACGTTTCCAGACTTTTTCAACAAAAGGGCAGGTGGTATCGTACTTCTCTATTGCAATACCTTTTTCCCTCAACGTGTTTTCCATTTCAACCGTTGTTCCGAATGCAGGAGTCAGTACTATATCGTCTTTTGTAATTTCGTTTAGATCAATATATTTATTGCCTTCGGTATCCATTATAAAATTAATGCCGCGGCTTTTAAGGTCTCCATTCACGCCGGGATTATGTATCATTTCACTAAGAAGAAAAATTCTTTTACCGGGGTTTTCTTCAATTGTTTTGTAAGCAATCTCAATTGCATTTTCCACGCCGTAACAAAACCCGAAATGCCTGGCAATAATAAACTCAACCGGACCGAAATCCAAATGTGTTGGTGTAAAGTCTCTTTTACGCGGATCTCGGATTTTACGCAGTTCTTTTATACGTGAAATTATACTGCTTTTGTAGTGTATAGGTATATCGAATTTTTTCATGCTCAGTTATCAACAAATAAAAAAATGAAAACAAAATATCCTGATTATAATTCAATTTGAAAAGAAAGAAGAGTAATAACAAATAGAAGTTAAACCTTCGAGGTTAAGGGAAAACCTCGAAGGTTAATAAAATTTACAGCAAGAAATAATTTATACTTGTTGCAAATTGGTTTTGGGATTTTGTTTTTATTTAGAACTCACCTAAATCCTCTCTTAAAAAGAGAGGATTTTATGGCAAAATCCCAAAACCAATTTGGCTTGTGGATATAAACCGGTTTAAGTGTTACAACCCCTTTATATTGTTATTTGAATTGAACGTTTATTTTTTCATTTAATTCGAATTTCATCCCGGGAATTTTTTTGAATAGTTCTTTAGCTTCGCTTAGTGAAATATTATTATATTTTTCAAGTTCTGTCAACTTTTCCGGTGAGTCCATTAACTTTTCCAAATTCATGTTTAATAATGTTATTTCATTTTCTTTTACATATGTTGCATTTGTTTCCGTTATATCACCGTCTACGATCAATTGAATTGTAATTCTAAAATCCTTTATAAAAGTTTTTAATTGTTCTATAGCCTCTTCATCAATTGGGTCGTCATTACCTTCGGCAGGTGTTTCGTAGTCATCTTCCTTCTTTTCTGAAAATTTTTCTTCCGGCATAATAACGGTTAAATCGGAAACGATTCCTTTAGTAAATTTGAAGTTGATTTTGTTACCGGAACTTTCATCATTTTCAGCCGCTTCACCCATCGGCATTACTTCGGACGGATTTTGGTCCAGCACTAAATCATTGATATCTTCAAAGATGTAAACGGCAAGATAGCCTTCCCTATTTTTCTCAGATAGCTTTTCACCTTTGCTGAATTTGACGCCCTTGCCCATTTTTGATGCATCAGCTATCAGTTCTTCTTCATCATACAAAGAAAATTCATCTTCACTCTCTTCTCCTCCCATTGCCGCAAAAGATGCAGCCATGCTTGTTATAGCTTCACCAAGCAAAACTTTTTCGGTGACCGTGCCGGAACCGTCGGGTTTAACTTTGATTGTAAGTTTGTATTCAATACAGCCGGAAAAGAAAACAGAGATAAAAATAATAGTTAAAAATAACCTTAAAGATTTCATTTTGTCCTCTATGATAAGTTAAAAATTCGTTTATTAAAACTATTTTACAGACGCCAGGTTTGTTTAGCCGGAAGGGTAAAAATAAATTTACTACCCTGCCCCAACTCGCTTTCCACCCAAATATCTCCTCCGTTTTTATTTACCAATTCTTTACATAAAAGTAATCCGAGACCGGTTCCATCTTCATTTTCTGTTCCTTTTTGAGAATGATGGACATCCATCTTGAATAATTTTTGCTGATCAATAAGATTCATTCCAACACCTGTATCTAAAACTGTAACAAGTATGAAATTATCTTCTCTTTTATCAACGTTTATTAATATATCCCCACCTTTCGGTGTAAACTTAATCGCGTTTGAAATCAAGTTTCTTAAAACTGTGTAAACCATTTCAGAATCTGCATAAACAATAATATCCTTATCAACATTTTGTTTCAAATTTATTGTTTTATTATTAGCAACAGATTCGAAAATATCGTAGACTTCGGAAACTTTGTCGTATAAGCTAATTTCTTTGGGGTTGTATTTCATCCTGCCGGTTTGAATACGTGACCAAGTAAGTAAATTTTCGAGCAGATCAAAAATCAATTTTGCTTGTTTATGAAGATTTGTGGAAAATTCTTCTAACTCTTGCACTGATAAATCCTTTGAATCATTCGCTAATATTTCCGAATAACCCAAAACAGCGGCAAAAGGATTTCTCAAATCGTGCGCAATAATTGAAAAGAATTTATCTTTGCTTGCATTCAGCTCTTTAAGTTTTAATTCCGATTCGGTAAGCTGTTTAATATATTTTTTAATCTTTCTTTCCGCCTCTTTTCGTTCTCTTATATCTTTTGCTACGAATATTACACCTTCAATTTCTCCATCATTGTTTTTAAGAACCGATGCCGAAAAGCTTACGGGAATTGGTTCCCCATTTTTAGTATAATATTCCGTTTCAATATCTTTCAATAAATCTAGTGCATCTATTGTATCAATTTTAATTTGGTTCATGAGAGAAGAATGGGCTATGTGACTAATTGGTTTGCCGATAATTTCATTTTCATTATATCTCAAAAGCAATGTTGCAGCTTTATTTACGGTTTGAATTGTTAATTCATTATCAAGATTAATAACAATAAGTGAATCCGCCATAGATTTAATAATATTCTCCACATAAGTTTTAGAAACCGAAGTATTAAGCAAAGCAACAATAGTTTTTTTTTCTACCTGAACGGTTATAAGAACAAATAAAGCACCGAAAAGAAATACGAAACCTGTTAAAAGAGGTATTATCTCCGATAATTCAAATAAAAGAATAATAATAGAACCCAGATAACCTAGTAGAAATAGGTACATAAGTCCGCTTAATATCTTCCATTTAATGCGATCCTTTTTTGAGGGGATTACGTTGACAAAGTTTCTTGTGAAAAATGCGGCTATAGTAATTATAATGCTGCCAATAAATATTAAAAAAATCGAAAGGTACTTTATCTCGATCATAGGTTCCTCCTGCTATATTTACCTAAGATGTGAGTTCCATTTATCACTTAATAATTAGTCTCAACATAATTTAAAAGTATTATTCTCTGAATTTTAGATAACTTATCTCAATGGAATACCCTACCTATTTCGATTAACATTTGTGGATTAGCGGTTAATTTCTTTTGCCACAAATTCACGAACTACTGATTATTTTTCATT
The DNA here is from genome assembly GCA_050117315.1 of Ignavibacteria bacterium. Lineage (GTDB taxonomy): Bacteria > Bacteroidota > Ignavibacteria > Ignavibacteriales > Melioribacteraceae > JANQIV01. The sequence continues at coordinate 26,574 of JASFMY010000069.1, read as the reverse complement.
CTGTAATTTCAACAATAATGTACAGCCAGATTGGAAAGTGCCTTCATGCCGATAACAATAGCGTCTTCGTCAACATAGAATTTTGGTGAATGATTAATGGGATAGTTTTCCAGGTCGGCATCGGGTGGAGCAATACCCAAAAAGAAAAAGAATCCCGGTACAACCTGCTGGAAAAAAGAAAAATCTTCTGCAATCATAACCGGCTTAATTTTGGTTACATTAATCACGCCTCTAACATCTTTTAATACCTCTTGTGAAAAATCCGCGAGGTTTTTATCATTCACCGAGACCGGGTATAAAGTATCAATCGTTAATTCTGCTGTTGCACCGGCACTAAGAGCAATATGTTCGGCAGTTGTTTTCATTTTGTCGTAAATTTCAAGCCGTGTTTCATTGTCCAGCGTACGGATTGTACCTTTTAATTCAACTTCGGAAGGAATTACATTCTGCCGCGAACCGCCGTGAATACTTCCTACGGAAATTACCGCACCGCCTTTAGGTAAGTCAACCTGCCTGCTTGTAATATTTTGCAATCCCAAAATTACTTGTGCGGATACAGTTATCGGGTCAACACCTCCCCATGGAACAGCACCGTGTGTGCCTTTGCCTTTTATTTTCAGCGTAAAGAAATCTCCGCTTGCCATCATCGTTCCGTCGCTGAAAGAGATATCTCCAACATGCAAAGGCCAGGTATGCAGGCAGAAAATAGCGTCCGGTTTTAATTCGTCAAAAATTCCTTCTTCAATCATTAACTCGGCGCCCCAGATTTTCTCCGGCAGGGCGCTTTCTTCAGCAGGCTGAAAAATAAACATAATTGTGCCCGGAATTTCATCTTTGAGTTTTGATAAGATCTCCGCTACTCCCAGTTGAATTGATGTATGGACATCATGTCCGCATGCATGCATTACGCCCACCTCCCTTCCGTTGAGTTCGGTTTTAACCTTAGATGCAAACGGGACGTCCGTTTCTTCGGTGATTGGCAGTGCATCCATGTCGGCTCTAAAAGCAACAACCCGGTTGCCCGGTTTGCCTTTTAATATTCCCACCACACCGGTTTTTGCCACACCGGTTTTTACTTCGAGACCGAGTTCCGTTAGATAGTCTGCAACAATTTTGGAAGTCCTAAACTCCCTGTTGCTTAATTCCGGGTTTGCATGAATGTCTCTTCTTATTTCTATTATTTTTTTTTCAATTGAAGAAGCCAGACTTTCTATTTTTTCCGAAATGTCATTTGTTTGTGCTGTCATAATAGTACTTGAGATTAGTAGTGAAATAATTAATATTGAATAAAGATGATTTCTTGAATTCATGGTTGATATATGATATATAATTTTGAAAACCTATTATACGAGGTATAATACAAGTTTTCTAATTTATTAAATAAAAACGGATTAAAACTATTATTTCAAATTACACTTTTCTAAATAATTATCAAAAGAGTGAAATAAGGAAATATTGTGTACATATTACGACATAACCGGCATCTGCTGCCACTTAGAGACGGTACATTTACCAAATGATTTCAATCAAGCGGCTATTAACCCAGTTTCTTCGGCAACGCCTATACCAATCATAACTACCAGGACTAATTTCGAAGGAGGGAATGAGGTAAACACTTCTACCATTTCTGTTAAAATACTCTGAATACCGTCTGCGCTTAAAAGGTTTACGACTTTTATCTTTTTCTTTGGTTCCCGGGTGAACTGTGTTTATATCCGGCATTGCAAATATCATGGAAGTTACCAAAACAATGACAGTAAGAATTAAAAATGCAGATTTAGCGACATAGAGCTTTTATACTTTTGTATACAATCTCCTTGATATTAAAAATTAGATGAGATTTCTCGGCAGAACAATACTGAATTTCGTTCCGATTCCTTTTGTACTTTTAACCTCTATTGAGCCGTTATGGTAATCAATAAATTCTTTGCATAAAATTAAGCCGATTCCGGAGCCGTTTTCTTCGGAGTTCCCTCTTGCCGATACTTTTTTGTTAAGGCTGAAAATATCTTTAACGGTTTCATTATCCATCCCAATACCGTCATCTTTAATTTCGATTATATCAAGAACTCCTTTTTGTTTTGCCAAGAGATCAATACTGCCGTTTTGATTTGTAAACTTTATAGAGTTAAACAGAAGATTTCTGATGATTGTGTAAATCATCTGCTGATCGGCAAATATTTTGTAGTTTTCTTGAATGTTTACCGTAACGGAGATATTCTTACGTCTGATACTTTGTTCGGCAAGCTCTAACGTTGAACGTATTATTTCTTTGAGACCAATCTGAGACGGTTTATAAAGCAGCTCTTTTTTTTGAGCTTTCGACCATGCTAATAAATTATCCAACAAAGCGAAGCTTGATTTTACGGATCTTCCAATTGATTCAATTGATTCTCTTTTCTCACGTTCTGTTAATTCATTGTAATGATTTTTTAGTAAATCTACCGATCCGAAAATTGCGTTACACGGTTCGCGTAAATCGTTGGAAATTATTTTAAATATTTTGTCTTTTATCCGGTTTGAAGTTTCTAATTCTTCATTTAGTTTTTTCTTCTCTTTGTATCCTACAAATAAGGTTATAATTATTGCCAGTAATAAAACTCCCGTTAAAAGGAAAAATTTTCTCTGTCTTATCTGGTTATCTAAATCTGTTTGCAGAAGATGTTTCTCTTTCTCCGACCTTTCTATTTTTATTAAGGATTCAAGCTCTACGAGTCTTGTCATTTCTTCATTTGTATAAATTGAATCCTTTATTTTATTATAGGCTTCATAAAATTTTAACGCAGTCGGGTAGTCATTTTGTTCTTTGTAAAAATTATAATAAGAATTGTTCAACTCCGCTAATAAAGGAGCATCATTAATTTCTTTTACTTTTTTGAACGCTGTATCAAGATAGTTTTTACTTTGTAAAAAGTTTTTCTTTTTTAGATGAATTGATGAAATATGGTTCAGCGTATTTATTTCACCGTTTATATTGGATATTTGCCGGTGCAGCCTAAGGGCATTTAATGCATGATTTAAAGCAAGACCGTATCCCCCGTTTTTATAATAAAGCATGCTGTAGCCCGTCCAGACTTCCGCTAATCCTTTTAAGTAATTCAGTTTTTTATATTTTTCTTCAAGTTCTTTGAATGATTCAATAGCTTTTTTATTATCACCGGATTCCAAAGATAAGTTTGCAATGTCAAGCAGAATCCGTGCTTCCATGTCTTCGCCGTTTATTGATTTTACAAGTTCCAGAGCATCATTAAAATATTTATAACTGTTCTCGTAATTGTTTTGATCTTTGTATAATCTTCCGATGTTTATATAGCAGTATGCTAGCCCTCTTCTTTCGTTTTGTGCTTCAAAAATTGATATTGCTTTTTGAATATTCTCAAGTGAATTAGTTACATCATTTTTAAGCCTATAAATACCGCCGACATTATTATATGAATAAGCTATTTGTATTGAGTCTTTTGATTCTTTCGCAAGTTTTAGAGCAGACTCATGAAGTGATAGCGCGTTTTCATTTGCCCCCATATTGGTATAAACAACGCCAAGGAAATTTGCTGCTTTTGCTTCCAAAGATTTGTTATTAATTTCGCGGCAGATTTTCCTTGCTTCATTTCCTAATTGAATTGCAAGCAGAGGATTGTTACTACGCTCTTCCCACATTTTATCAAGCAGTGATTCAGCCTTTGATGTTTTGTCAAGGTCCGTAATAGAATTTGCAATGCTGTCAAATTGTGATTGGGCTTGAGTTTGAATCAACAAAATAAATAAAATAAAAAATATATTTGATGAGATGGCTTTCATGGGATAAGCTAAAATAATAAATTATTTATAAAAAGACTCCAATATCTCCACAGATATTAGTAGTTTTATAATTAAGTTATCGTTAATGGCTGCTTATTTTTGTTTATTAAGCTGAGGTAAAATATTCATGGATTTGTTAAAAGAAGATCATTTTGAAAACGTTGATTTCAAAGAACATAAATTCACTGACAAAAAATTATTTTTAAAATCGTTTTATGATTGTTCCTTCACAAAAATTGATTTTTACAATACAATACTGTCGGAGTGTTTGTTCTCAAATGTTACCTTTAATTCATGTGATCTAAGTTTGGTTTCATTTAAAAGCAGTAAGCTTACCGCTGTTTGCTTTAACGACTGTAAAATAATGGGAGTTGATTTTAGAGAAATTGATTCATTGATTGTGAAATATGATTTCAACAACTGTTTGATTTCCGAATGTAATTTCAGCGGACTGAAACTAGAGAAAACAGACTTTTCAAAATGCAAAATTGAGAATTGTGATTTTTACACAACGGATTTAAGCTCATCCGATTTTAGAGAAGCAGTTTTGAAAGGAAGTATTTTTGAAAACGTTAATCTCAGCAAAGCGGATTTTACAGATGCGAAAGAATATAGGATAAATCCCTTAAACAATAAATTAAAGGGGGCAAAATTCTCAATGCCCGAAGCGGTTTCGTTTTTTGATTATTTGGGGATTAAAGTTAAATTTTAGATTTTTTAAAACTCGTTCCTCCCAAAATTTTATCAATCACTCTTCTTGCTATGTTGTGGTAAATATCGTAATGTTTATAGAATATTTTGCCAAACTCATAAATTACTGTTTTCTTTAACCTCCTGTTCTCGGCAACGCATCACCCTACAAGGAGTTTATAAATGATTCTGTATAATAACGTCCGTAGGAAAGGTTCCTAAACCGGTAATATTCATTACTTTCAATCTTTCATTTTACCGTTTTTTTTACTCTTCATCCGCTTTGATTTTATGTACAGTTACTATACTTGTACATTTTTTTGAGATTTTACTTGACAAGATAAACAAAAAAAAGTTATCTTTGGGTAGGTTGTACCATCAACCCAACAAGTCATTCTTCATTTAATTAAAGGAGCCCGGTTATGAAGAGAATGCAGTTATTTGGAAATGTTTTATTAATAGTTTTGCTTTTTTTCTCGACTTCGTGTTTTACACAAAAGCAACAGAGAATCGTTTCGTTAGCTCCAAATTGGACAAACATTGTCGCTGCAGTTGGAGCCGCAGATGAATTAGTAGGAGTTACCCGTTACTGTATCTTCCCTGATTCTATTCCTCGTTTGGTAGAAGAAGGGAAACTTCAGGTGGTTGCAGGTTTTACGGATGTCAATTTTGAAAAGGTTGAAGAGCTTAAACCTGATCTCATATTAACTTGTACCGGTGTCCAGGCTAAGGCTAGGGACAGATTCCTGAAAGAGGGATACAAAGTGATTCATATGGAAGAAAGTAGTTTAGATGAAGTGTATTCTAAAATATCCGAATTAGGTAAGGCAATTAACAAAGAGGAGAATTCGGATGAATTAGTTGAGGAACTCAAATCAGGTTTGTTGTTAGTTGCAGATAAATACAAAAAATATCCTAAAGTAAAAGTTTACTATGAGATTAACTATTATTATAAATGTTTGCCGGGAAGGGATTCGTACATAACGGAATTGATAAAAATGGTCGGCGGCGAACCTATATATTCGGACAGAGCAGGGATTGCACCTTTAGTTAAATGGGAAGAAGTGGTTAAAGCAAATCCGGATGTAATTCTAATTCCAATATGGGCACAAGCGGGTGGACCATACTTTGAAGGTTCAAAAGTAGGTTATGGAACGACCACGCCTTTTGAAATTGCTCACCGTGAAGGAGCTGAAAAAGTAAATGCCGTTAAAAACGGCAAGGTACGTTATATAAATTCTGCTAAGACAAAACAAGCAGGACCTCAAATTGTTACTGCTGCTGATCTTTTTGGTAAAACCATTCATGCTGATGGCGACCTGGAGTTGCTGAAGATGGATAAAGTTCCTGAGAACATGGAGACTGCCTTTTCGCAGCTGTTCCGGTATTTCCCATTCATCATTGTAAACGAAAGTTTATGCAGTATCAGCAAATAATATGGAAAAGAAATAGGAAGGAGTGTAACATGGAAATAGATAAAAAAAGCAAACTTCCGCTTTATTACCAGTTGAAAGAGATACTTAAAGAGGAAATTGATGTGGGCAAATATAAACCCGGCGAAAGAGTACCGTCGGAAAATGAATTATCCGCTATGCTGAGTATAAGCAGAAATACGTCAAAGCAAGCAATTGCCGATCTTGTTTCAGAAGGTATTTTGTACAGGGTGCAGGGTAAAGGAACTTTTGTTGCGGAAAGGAAGAAATTTTCGGGTGTTATGGAGGCGTTCAGCTTTTCTGAAGAATTAAAGAATGACAGGTCAGTATTTGCTACAAAGGTAATATTTGCAGAGGAGATACTTGAAACGAAGAAAACTCTTGAGTATTTAAAACTGAAAGAAAGTACCGAACTTTATAGAATTCAGAGACTGCGATTGGTCAATGATATCCCGGTGGCATTACAGACTTCATATATTCCCAAATTTTTCTGTCCGAGCCTATTAGAGTACGACTTATCCGCGAATTCTTTGGTAGATATATTAAAAGAAAAATACAATATCAACTTCAGTTATTTTACGGAAAGTTTGGCTTGTGTTAAGGCCGATCCGTATGAATCTGAATTGTTGGAAGTTAAAAAGGGAGCACCCTTGTTTTTTATAACACGTAAAACCTTTTCAAAGAACGATGAGATAATCGAAGTAACGCGTTCATTTATGCCTGGAGACAGGTGTGAGTTTTATTTTAAACATGGACAAGAAATAAGCATTGAGTTAAACAATCTTAACAAGTAGAAAGTAAATGTCACTAATACCAATACCGGAAGAAGAGATAAGCTCTAACGACAAAAAAATATTTTGGTCGTCTAAGCGTATTGCCCGGATGGCCATTTTTATTTCTATGAGTGCCGTTGGTTCTATGGTAAAAGTTCCAAGTCCTACCGGAACTGTAGCGCTTGATGCAGCGTTCGCTTATTTTTCTGCTATTGCCTTTGGTTGGCGCGAAGGTGCAATAGTTGCAAGCCTTGGTCATTTGCTTACTGCACTTTCTACCGGTTTTCCGTTAAGTCTTCCAATGCATCTTTTTATTGCCGTCCAAATGGCGGTTTTTGTTTCAATTTTTGAAGTAGTATCAAAAAAAATTCACTTATGGGTAGGAGCTTTAATTGCTGTTTTTCTTAATGGCCCCGTTTCAGCGTTGCTTGTAATTCCAATCGGTGGAATTGGGTTAACAGTATCATTACTCGTTCCTTTAACCATAGGGTCCGTTATAAATATTTTTGTTGCCATTACTGCATACCTAATTATTAATAAAAGCAAAATGGTTTAAAAGTATGATTGAAGAAGTCATTTTAGAAAAATACAATCTGTTAAAGAAGCAAAATGGTTCGGATACTTTTAAAGTTAGACAGGTAAGAGATCTTTTGATAACTGAGCTAACTGATGAATTTTGGCTTGTGATTGCCTGTGATTCAGCCGGAGGAATTGGGCCAAAAGAACTTGATTCTTTTTATTCCCCGGCTTACGAACTTGGACGCATGGTTGTTCGTGTTCCCGTTATGGAAGTTCTTGCCTCGGGAGCTATTCCGATTATTGTAGTAGATACTCTCGCCGTTGAAATGGATCCCACCGGAAAGGAAATTATAAGAGGGGTAAAAGATGAATCATCCGAAGCAGGAATTAACAGCGATTTGGCTGTAACCGGAAGCACCGAAGATAATGTGAAAACAGCTCAAACCGGCGCCGGTACGGTTATAATTGGATTTGTTCATGAAAAAGATTTCAGACCTGGTAATAGTATTGAGGGTGATATAATAGTGAGTGTAGGAATACCAAAGTCAGCGCCGGAATATAAAGTTACCTATGCCGATCCGGAAATTGCCGATTCCAGAACTATTAGAGAGTTGAATAAAATAGAGTTCATTCATGATATACTTCCTGTTGGTTCTAAGGGAATAAAACATGAATTGTCTGAACTTTCGAAAAGCGCCGGGTTAGAAGCAGAACAGTTTAGCAACATAGGAGTTGATGTAAATAAATCAGGTGGTCCTTCAACATGTTGTCTCGTTTCGTTGCCGGAAGAAAAATTTGAGTTGCTCAAAGAAAGAATCAATAAACCGATTTTTTTGATTGGAAAGTTAAAGGGAAGGGACAAATGACCGTACCGCTTGAAAGAGGCTCCATTTTTGTAGACTTAAAAAAATACAAATACGAAAACGGTGTTGCCAATACTTTACGGAAATTAAATTTTAACGTTAACAAAGGTGAATTTGTTGGTTTGATGGGAAGAACCGGTGCCGGTAAAACTACTTCTTTGATGCTGCTAAACGGCTTGATTCCGCATTTTTTCGAAGGTGAGTTTGACGGTAAAATTATTGCGAATACAATGAACACAGCTCGTTACCGTATTCAAACATTAGCTAGGTTCATAGGATTTGTAATGCAAGACCCAGAGACTCAGATTTTTGGAATTACGGTTGAGAAAGATGTTGCATTCGGTCCATCTAATCTCGCTTACGGAAAAGAAAAAATAAAAGAACTGGTTGGAAAATCATTAAATGCCGTAGGATTAAGCGGATACGAAAAAAGAATAACAACCGAACTTTCAGGCGGAGAAAAACAAAGACTTGCAATTGCGGGAATACTTGCGATGGAACCGGAAATTCTTGTGCTCGATGAACCAACTTCCGAATTGGATCCTTCCGGGAGAAAAGAAATTTATAAGCTGCTTTCTAATCTTGGAAAGAGCAGCGGTGTAACAATTCTAATTTCCGGGCACGACTCCGAAGAAATGCTGGAATTTTCAGATAGAATTCTGGTGCTTGATAACGGGACAATTTTTTGGGATGGAAAACCTTCCGCACTTTTCCAGGATATTGAACTACTGGAAAAACTTGGAATTCGCCCGCCGGAAGCTGCCGAGATTAGTTATAGGCTTGTTAAAGAAAAAATTCTTCCTTCCGGTTCAATATTTATAAACAATGATGAATTTGTTCGTTACTTCACATCAAACTACAAGTTTGAAAATAAAAATCATACAAATGATGAAAGCAAACAAAAGAAGGCTGATGACGATATAGCTATCGAAGCTAGAAATCTTAACTTTGTTTATTCTAACGGGAAGCATGCCCTTCGTAATATAAACCTAAAAATTTGCAAAGGTGAATTTGTTGCTCTGATTGGTAAAAACGGTGCTGGTAAAACAACATTCTCAAAACACCTGAATGGGTTATATAGACCAACAGAAGGACAAATATTTATAAACGGGAAAGATATTGCCGGTATTTCAACTGCAGAGTTGAGCCATAGTGTCGGTTATGTATTCCAAAATCCTGATCATCAAATTTTTGCCGCATCAGTTTGGGAAGAGGTTGCGTTCGGCTTAAAAAATCTTCATTTGACTGATGAAGCCAGAGGGAAAAGAATTACAGATGCACTTGAGTTTGTTGGGTTGGGAGATTTTAAAGAACGTCATCCTTTTATGCTTGGTAAGGGCGAAAGACAAAAGTTAGCTGTTGCAACTATACTTGCAATGGAACCGGATATTTTGGTAATAGACGAACCAACTACCGGCCAGGATTGGGACGGTACCAAACGTATGATGAATATGATGGAAAAGCTTCATAAAAAAGGTCATACAATCCTAGCAATAACTCATAATATGCGCCTTGCCGCTGAATATGCAGATCGTGTAATTGTTTTTGCAAATGGACAGGTTGTGCTTGATGGAAAACCGGAGGAAGTTTTTTATCAACAAGAAATTTTGGAATCAGCATTTGTTACACCGCCTGATAGTGTTTTGATTGCTAGCCGACTAAGGCAAAGCGAGTGGACTAAATATCCGGTTACGGTTAAGGATATCCAATTATTATTTACTGATAATGGAGATGAGAACTAAATGTTGATAGAATATTATCCTTCAGGTAGTTTTATTCATAGACTTGATGTTAGAACCAAGGCCCTTAGTTTTATAGTTCTTACGGTTGCATCGTTTTGTTTTCAATCCCCGATTATAAATGTTGTTTTGGTAGGGTTATCATGGATGGCGCTTTTAAGTATGAACACACCATTTTCAAGGATCAAATCTGTACTTAGACCACTTTTGCCAATTTTTATAATAATGTTTTTGATTACAGGGCTTACTTATCCTTCATTAAATTTTCATGAAAGTCAGAATAGAAAAATTTTATTCACATTATTGCCTAATGGATCGCTTCCTTTTACACTAGGTGGTCTGTTGTATGGGATAACCCTGGTGTTAAGAATTATAGTTATGGTATTGGCTTCAACAATAATCACTTTCAGTACACCTATCGAAGATATTTTACAACTGCTAAAAAAAATGAGAGTGCCCCATCAATTAGCTTTTATAATCGCAACCGGGATAAGATTTATTCCGACAATGCAAAAAAAATCAGAGATGATACGCGAAGCACAGCAAGCCCGCGGAGCAAATATAGGCAGTGGTGGAATTATAAACAGCATAAAGTCTTACATACCAATTCTTATACCTATGATAGTTGATTCGTTGAGGATGTCCGACAATCTGGCAATTGCAATGCTCAATCGCGGTTTTGGCGCAATGAAAACAACTACTAATCTTTATGAAATAAAAATGAAAGTACATGATTATCTGATCTGTACTATCGCAATCTTGTTATTAATTATTGTCCTCTGGATGAATTCACAAAATATGGGAGATTTATGATGCCTAAGACACAAATATTGGATAAAGAAAAAACATTTAAAAAAGCATTTGGTGCTCTTCTTGGGGTTGCTTATGGAGATGCATTCGGTATGCCAACCTCTTTATGGAATCCCGAAATGATCCATAAAAACTTTCCTGATGGAGTCAACGAGTTATTACCTGCACCTCAAGGTCATGTAATTCATAACGGAATGGTTGCTGGTCAAGTTACTGATGATACACAACAGACTTTGTTATTGGCTGATCAGTTTATTGAAGAAAAGAAATTTACAGGTCTCGGTACCGCTCAAAGATTAATTAAATGGGCCAAAGAATTGAACGCTTATGAAAGTCAGATTCTTGGACCGAGTACTTTGAAAGCTCTTAAACTAATTGAATCTGGGGTATCAATAGAAAAGACCGGAACGATGGGCGATACAAATGGGGCAGCGATGAAGATTACACCGGTGGGTATTGTCCATCCGGGAGATTATGATGCTGTGATCAAAGATGTAGCTGAAGTTTGTACTGCTACACACAATACAAGTATTGCAATTGCGGGGTCGTCTGCTATTGCGTGTGCTGTAGCCGCTGCTATGGCTGGGAAGAGCATCGATTCAATGGTAGAAGCTTTTATGTATGGTGCAGATAACGGGACGAAATTAGGAAACCAGTGGTATGGCGCTTCTGTTCAGAAAAAAGCAGAACTGGCACTAAAGTTTGTTCGATCAGGCAAAAGTGAAAAAGAAATATGGCAGGATTTGTATGATTATATAGGTGCAGGTGTAGCAATGCCTGAATCTGCTGCAACAGCTATTGCGTTGGTTGTTTATTACCAAGGTGACCCTTTAAAAACTGCATACGCAGCAGCCAATATGGGCGGCGATTGTGACACTATTGGAGCTATTGCAGGAGGTATGGCTGGGGCTTATGCAGGAGCTGATGTTTTCCCTGAAAAGATTATTAATCAATTGAGTTCGGTTAATAAAACCGATTTCAAGGATTATGCAGAAAGAATTACTAATATGATGTATGAAGAATAAAAAGTGTCATCAGAGAATTAAAAAAGAGCCGTTCATGAACAGTAAAATATTTAAAGAAATAACAATCGCATTTATGGTTTTCATGTTATTCTTTAGTTGGAAAAATTTGTCCGCTCAAAAAAAAGATGTCTTCATCCCAAATGCTTCGAGGCAAATTCTACATGGAAGGGTAACAGATGAAAACGGAGAACCGCTTATAGCGCAGATACAAGTCTGGCATTATCCTTTGACTCCTGTTGTTGTTGATTATGTTGATTCTAAGATTACAGGAAGAACTGATAATCTGATAAGCATGTCTTACACAACTGAAAAGGGTTTCTTCTCCGTGAAGGTTCCGCCGGATACCGTAACTGTCATTATTACTAAGGGACCGGAATGGAGCTTAGTTAAAGAGCGTGTCATAATAAAAGAAAAAGAATTTAACGGGATCGAGTTCAACGTTACTTTAAAGAGATTATATGATATGGGAGAGTTAGGATGGTATGGAGGTGATGCGCATCATCATACAATATACAGCGACGGATACTCAACTCCTTCGGAAGTTGCGCATGCAATGAGAGGCGTTGGATTATCCTGGGGAATCCTTTCAGATCATAATTCTGATGAAGGAGTAAAGGAATGGTTAGGTAATGGAACAAAAGATTTCATACCTGTCCACGGTTGCGAAATAACGACTGAGCCATCGGAGATTTCCATCGTCAATGGTTATGGACACATGAATCAAAGTTTTATTGAGAAAATGAACGGAAAAAATCCCCTTGATCCCAATATTTGGGCAAGGGCGATATTTGACGATCATAAAGATGTTCAAATGATGATAGACTTAACGCATGAACAAAAAGGATTTATTGCAATAAATCATCCGTATACAAGCTGGGATTGGTCCGGCAGATTTAAATCTTGGGGCAAAGTAAAAGATTATGATGCAATTGAAGTGTGGAATGGCGAACCCCCTCATGCTGAAACGGTAAATGATTGGGATACGAATCATATTAATATAACCACATGGGCAGTACAATCGTGGTTTTCTTATTTGAATGAGGGCAATAAAATCACGGGAGTAGCTGGCTCGGATTGTCATGATATATACGGTGTCAATGCATATCCGAAGGGAGAACTTTACTGGACTACTACTACGGGCAACCCTCGATCTTATGTGCATATTGAAAAGTTCTCAAGACAGAACATTCAAAGTTCGTTAAGCGATGGAAAAGTATTCTTGACCTCAACTTTTGGTCCGTTGTTGTTAGTAACCGTTGACGGAAAAACTCTCGGCGAAGTTGTAAAGGTAGAAAAGGGCGGTGAAGCAAAGATTAATATAGAAGTTCTTGCAAACCGGCGTCTTTTAAAGACCGAAGACGGCGTGCGAATAATATATAATGGAAATATTGTTAAAAAATTTGCTACCGATTCATTATATACTTTTGAGCAGGACATATCTTTAGCTTTAGAAAAAGATGGGTGGATTGTAATAGAAGCGTTTGGACAATGGCCAATGTATGCAATAACAAATGCTGTATATATTGATTATCCACCATACGGTGACAATTTTTCCAATACATGGAAAGACCCAGCAGACGTTGAAAAGTGGAACGAATTTCTTGGACACCCGGAAATAACTCTTCCGGACGGACCGACAAATTATAAAGATACTAAGGATTCGATAAACAAAATAAAGAAATATACAAATTAATATTATCACTAATAGGAGCAAGACAATAATGAAGAAACATTACTTACTTATCGTGTTGACGATGGCAGTCCTATTATTTAATGGGGTTACCTTTGGACAGGGTGAACAGAAACAAGAAGCAGTTTCGGCTGAAGCCCTTTCGCAGAAAACTAACGCGGAAGATATGGCCGAAGCTTTAAAGTCGGTTCCGGGCATTTATATCCGCGAAGGACAAATTAGCATCCGTGATGCTTCAGCAAATAAAGTGCTGATTCTTATTGATGGACAAAGAATGAATAACGCACAAAGCGGAGGTTTCGATGCTAATACAATTCCAATTGATGCGATTGAAAAGGTTGAAGTACTACGCGGCGGGAACTCTGCACGTTACGGCGCAGATGCTGTAGGTGGCGTTATTAATTTTATTACAAAAAAAGCCACTGAAAAATCTCAAATGAATGTCGGCTTAAGAGCAACATATGGTTCATTCAATTCACAGTATTATAATGCCTATACTTCTAATGCGATCAAAGATTTTAACTATTACTTATCGTATAAAAGAACTCAAAGTGACGGTGATTATAAATACAAAGAAATTGATGGAACAGAAAAAACAAGAATCAACAATGACAGCAAGGCAAATGATTTTCTCGTGAAATTAGGATACAATAATATTTTACCGTTATCAGCTTTGACATTTACTTCCCAGATAACACAATCCAAATCAGGTTCACCTGGAAGTGTACAAGGTGTTGCCAATTATGCATCGGCTACCCCGAGTGCAGAACTGGAAAACAATAATTCTACATTTGGCTTAAACTACACTCAACAAGAAGTCTTTGGTAAGGCTGATTTAAATGTTAATACATATTATCATTATTTCAGAACAAAATACGATGACCCTGATGCCTGGAGTGAGGATGGAAATGGAACACACAGTGATCATAAGAATAGAGCTTATGGTGTTGAAGTAACTCAGAATAATCCTATTACCGATCTTATCTCATTAACTTATGGTTATTCATATCGTCATGATAATGCCAAAAGTTCCTCAATAGGTGAAAAAAATCGTAATACGCATAGTGCACATGCATCAGTAGGTCTTAATTTCAAAAAAATAAATTTTTTCTTCGATGATATTTCAATAGTACCGGCTGCAAGATATGATGCCCCATCGGATTTCGATAAAGTTGTTAGTCCTAAAGTCAGTTTTACATTTACAAACAGCAGTGAATATGCTTTTAGCCTAAGCACCCATGTGAGCAAATCATATAGGGCTCCTACATTTAACGACTTATACTGGCCGTTTGATGGTTACACAGTCGGTAACCCGGATTTGAAACCTGAAAAAGGAACAAGCGTTGAAGCCGGCTATAGTGTTACTTTACCATTCTTGAATAATACTCAGATAAGTATGAATTATTTCTACAACGAATTGGAAGATCAAATTATCTGGACACCAAATTCAAGTTATATTTGGACACCGATGAATGTTGATAAGTCAAGAACTTCCGGATTGGAAACATTAATAAGAACGAAATTCTTAAAAGATATGATCAACTTGGAGTTGAACCATACATATATGGATGCTCGTGATAAAAGCAACGGAGCCAACGACGGTAAAATCTTAATATATCGTCCTTATCATAAGGCAGATATTAATCTTTCATTTGCAATCTATCAGTTCAGCGTAAATGCTAACTACCAATATATGAGTAAACGTTTTGTTAATACAGATAACACCGGCGAATTATCAGATGTAAGCATATGGAATATGAACTTTGGGTATAATCCTGAAATAGCAGGTCTGAAATGGTCGGCTAGATTTGACATCAACAATATTTTCGAGAAGAATTATAGGTTAAGCGACGGATATCCAATGCCCGGTCGAGAATTTCGTTTTACAATTGGCATGAACCTATTATAGTACTTAATAAATAAACATTTTTACACTCCGTTTTGTTTTGAAAGTACAGCAGAATAAGTATTTGTAGTAGAATCATGCTAACTGTATAGTTGTTAAATTCATTCCCTATGGTCTTTCCGTAAAAGGGGAGGCCATAGGAGGTTTTAAAATAAATTTTAAGTAAAAATTTTTAGGGGATGAAAGTGAAATTAAGATTTTCTAAAATCGTTTATATGATTCTAATACTTGGCCTTATAAGTCAAGTGCATGCACAAAATTTTGGTACAATTAGCGGTACTGTAAAAGATCTTGAAACCGGGGAATCAATTTTCGGCGCAAATATATATTTGAAAGGGACTCATATGGGAAGTGCATCGGATGTTGAAGGTAAATATGTTATTGAACATGTTCCGGCAGGAAAATGGGTACTTGTTTGCAGTATTATTACCTACACTAAAATAGAACAAGAAATAACAATCGAAGAAAGCGCAAATTTAAATGTTGACTTTAGCCTGAAAGAAGATGAACTAAAATTTTCAGATGTTGTTGTAACTGCAACACGCAACATGGAACTTGTAACATCCATTCCTGTTGCCACCGAAGTGCTCAACTCAAAAAAAATTGAAGAATCAAATGCTAAGGATGTAGGCGAAGCATTAAAATCTGTTGGTGCTTTGTTGGTAAAAAGTTACGGTGGACTTGGTTCTCTGGAATCTGTCTCATTAAGAGGCTCAACCAATGCACAAGTTTTAATACTTATTGATGGTCAAAGACTAAACAACGCACAAGACGGAAGTGTCGATCTAAGTTCCATCCCCCTTGACGCCGTAGAAAAGATTGAGGTTGTTAAAGGAGGAAACTCTGCAATGTACGGCAGCGATGCAGTAGGCGGGGTAATTAATATTATTACAAAATCCATGGCACGAAAGAACAAATTGGATTTTTCCTTAAACGGTATGTACGGAACTTACAATACACAAGCCTACGATGTTTCGGTTGGACAAGGAATTAAAAATTTCGATTACTTTGTTTCCTATAGTAGAACTCAAACTGACGGTGATTACGAATACACAGATAACACTGGCAGCAAAACCAAGTGGAAAAACAGCGATACGAAAGCCGACAACATCTTTGTAAAAGGTGGCTATCTATTCGAAGACCAGTCGAGGCTTTCGGCATTTTACAAATACCGTAAGTCTGATAATGGTTCACCTGGTTCAATTGATTATCCAAACTATTCGGCAAGAAGTAAAGTAGACAATAATCATATTAGTTTGTCCTATGAAGGCTTGTCACTTGGTCCCTTTGCGTTCAACTTTAACACCTATTGGATGAAGCGCGATCATCATTACAATAATCCGGAATCGTATTTAGGACTGGAAGAAAACATTTATAATTCACGTGCTTTAGGTGTATTGGTGCAAGCATTTACCGATTTAAATAAATTTGGCCTTCTTTCATATGGTTACGAATTCCGTCAAGATAAACTTGAATGTGATAATCTTGTAAATGGTGTAGCTCAACCTTTTATAGGTAATCATCAACATAATATTAACAGTGTTTATTTTCAAAATGATTGGAAGCACGATTTTGACCATGTTTGGAAGCTTACAGTTGTTCCGGCAATAAGATTGGACAATTATCCGGAAGAAGGAGTGGGGTCTCAATTTTCTCCTAAAGTTGGCCTTACATTTAGTCATGATAAGATTTGGCGCGGTTCAGTTAGAGGAAATGTAGGAAGGGTTTATAGAGCTCCTACTTACGAGGATTTATATTGGCCTGAAGATTCTTGGACAGTAGGTAACCCTGATTTAAAACCTGAAAAGGGAGTTACTTATGATTTAGGTTTTATTGTTCAGTTTGCCGGGTTGGGAAGTTGGAGCATAGAATCAACTTATTTTGGAAGTAAACTTGATAACTTGATTCTGTGGGCTTCGGGAGCTTCAGGTAAATGGATGCCTACAAACGTTGCAAAGGCAAACATTTATGGTATCGAATCAAAGATTGCGTGGAGGGGGTTTGATGATTTTGCAGAGATTCAGGCATCTTATACAAATATGAGCGCTAAAGACGATAGTGACGATCCCGCAACTTCGGGGAAATATCTAATCTATCGTCCTAAAAATAAATTTGATTTGACACTTAATCTTAATTACGAAATAGCATCATTGAATTTTTATTACAACTATGTCGGAAAACGTTTCCATGATTCCGGCAACACAATAGAAATGGATAGTTACAGTTTGATTAACGCCAACATTGGGATCGAACCAAAATTATTTGGTATAAATTGTAATATGAAACTTGAGCTGAACAATTTAGGTGATAAAGAAATTCAAGCAACACAAGGTTCTCCTTTGCCTGGGAGGGAAATTCGTTTTTCATTAGGCTTAAAAGGTTCACTGATTGGATTATAGAACTGTAGCAAAATATTTTTTAAAATTCTTGGAGAGAAAAAAATGTCGGAAAGTTATTTAGTTAAGGATATTAATTTGGCACCGAAAGGTGAGCAACTTATTAATTGGGTTTCAACAAAAATGCCCGTGTTGGATGGGCTATACGAAAAATTCAAAACAACAGGAGCTTTTAAAAATAAAAAAGTAGCCCTATGTATTCATCTTGAAGCTAAGACAGCATATCTTGCACTAACAATTAAAAAGTTGGGGGCTGATGTTTGGGTGACTAGTAGCAACCCGCTTTCTGCTAAGGATGATGTGGCAGCGGCTCTTGCAAAACAAGGTGTTCATGTTTATGCAAAACACGGTGCCTCGTCGAAGGAATATTGGTCATTCCTCGAATCCATCTTGAAAAATAAAATGGACGCAACGGTTGATGATGGCGGTGATATTTGCGAATACCTTCACAAGAACCTTGAATATGGAACAAATATAAAAGGTATTTGTGAAGAGACCACCACAGGTGTAAATCGGCTTAAGGAATTGGAACACGAAGGCAAATTAAAATATCCTGCTATTGCTGTTAACGATGCTAAATCCAAACATCTTTTCGACAACAGGTATGGAACCGGTCAATCAACATGGACGGCAATTACCCACTTGACAAATATGAACGTTGCGGGCAAAACAGTTGTTGTTGCTGGCTACGGCTGGGTGGGCAAAGGTGTTGCAACCCGTGCCGAAGGATTAGGAGCAGACGTAATTGTTACTGAAATAGATCCGTGGAAAGCTCTTGAAGCTAGGATGGACGGATTTCGGGTGATGACGATGGCTGATGCGGCTCCTCTCGGAGATTATTTTGTTACGACAACAGGTGCCAGCGGAGTTATCCGGTTGGAAGATATTCTAATAATGAAGAGCGGCGCCTTCCTTTCAAATGCGGGCCATTTCGATTTCGAAATAGATATCCCCGCGTTGAAAAAATCAGCAAATTCGTGCAAAGTTGTTCGCGATGAAGTGGAAGAGTATTTGCTGGATAACGGGAAAATTATTTATGTGCTTGCTCAAGGCGGCATAATTAATATTGCCGGTGGCTTCGGGCATCCGGTAGATATTATGGATATGTCGTTTTCAGTTCAGCTAGGATGCTTACATTACTTCCTTTCTTCGGATAAAAAGGAAGCCCGACTTTATAAAGTGCCTGAAGAAATTGACAGGCTTGTAACAGAAGAAAAATTAAGAGTAGAAGGAATAACAATAGATAAACCCGTTGTGTGAAATAGATAGTTAGATAATAGTAAAAAACTGTGATTAATTGTCATATCGACGAACGTTTTTTTGTGAGGAGATATCTTTAACCTGGATTTTACCAATAAACATGTATAAAGATTTAGCTCCATAGGAGTCCTAGGGACACCCCAATAACGGGTTCGAAATGACATACTTTATTATTTTGCAGAAACTTTATTAAAAAATATCAGAAAACATGAGGATACTTGATGGATAGTGCGAGAATACTTAACATCCTGGGAATACCGGCATTGATGTTTCTTGCCTGGCTTATTTCAACAAACAAAAGGGTAATTAATTGGCGGGTAATTTTGTGGGGACTAGCCTTAGAACTAGTCTTTGCCTTAGTTATCTTTGTTTTGCCTGTAGGCGTTCAATTGTTTCATATAATTAATAATGTAGTAAATAGTGTTTTAGATAGTGCAACCTACGGTACTCAATTTGTTTTCGGCCGGCTTGCCTTAGGGCCCGGGGCAACGTCAGCCAGCGGCGAAACTTCGCTTGGTTTCATACTTGCTTTCCAGGGACTGGCCGTCATAATATTCTTTGCTGCATTAATCGGTGTACTTTATTATACCGGCATCATGAACTGGATTATCCGGGGTTTTTCTTTTGTGTTTTCAAAACTTATGCGCATAAGCGGTGCAGAGTCGCTGTGTGCTTCTTCAAGTATTTTTGTCGGTGTAGAAGCTGGTTTTATTGTTAAACCGTATATTTCTAAGATGACCCGCTCCGAACTGAATACTATTTTGACTGCAGGTATGGCAAGTATTGCGTCAAGTATGTTAGCTACCTATGTTATGATTTTAAAAGGCACGTTCCCCGCAATTGCGGGTCATCTTGTTTCGGCTTCAATAATGAACATGCCGGCGGCAATAATAATGTCCAAACTTCTTTGTCCTGAAACAGGGACTCCTGTAACGGCGGGCGAAAATGTAAAATTAAAGTCCCAGAAAGAGGGGAATTTGTTCGAGGCGGTAATAAACAACGCTAATTCCGGTCTCAAACTGGCAGTCGGTGTTGCAACACTCTTACTTGCTGTTCTCGGTTTAATGGCTTTGGCCGATAAAATTTTTGTTTTAGTCGGCGGACAATTGAACGATCTTTTTTCATGGAATGTGGATTGGACGTTAAAAGGATTGCTTGGTTATTTATTCTATCCTTTCACTCTTTTGATAGGAATTCCTTATAATGATGCATTTCAGGCGGCAAAGATAATAGGGGAAAGATTAATACTTACCGAGGTAACTGCCTTTCAGGACCTTGCTGTGGTTTTGAATTCAAGTACGCCTATATCTCCCCGCTCGGCAGTAATGGTTACTTATGCATTAACCGGGTTTGCTCATATTGCATCAATTGCAATTTTTGTAGGCGGCTACGTTGCTTTGGCACCGAAGAAAATAAAGGAAATGACTTCTCTTGGATTTCGCGCTTTGCTTGGGGCAACGCTGGCATGTCTCTTGACGGCATGTTTCGCCGGAATATTTTTTAGCAATAATTCTATACTTTTAGGTCAATAAAAAATGAATACAGAGAATATTTACTTATTAATTGAAGAAATGCCGAAAGTCGAAATCCATCTTCATCTTGAAGGAGCTTTTACATTTGAATATCTTTTTGAATTAATCCAAAAGTATGAAGGTGATTCGGAAATAAAAAGCATTAATGATCTCCGGGATAAATTTGTTTTTAAAGATTTTGCCCATTTCATAAAAACCTGGGTTTGGAAAAATAAGTTCTTCCGTACACTCGAAGATTTTGAAGAGTCTACGTATCATACAATCAAAAATCTTTCACAACAAAATGTTGTTTATGCCGAAGTTTTTTTCTCGCCGTGGGATTTTTCCCCCGCCGGTTTAAAAATCGAATCAATTGTCGAAGCAACTATTTCCGGTATCAGGAGAGCAGAAAAAGATTTCCCTATTAAGATCGGATTAATTGCGGATATTGTTCGTGATCACGGTGCCGAGACATCACTTCAAAGATTGAATCAAATTACTCCTTACCTAAACAAGGGAATAATCGGAATAGGGCTTGGGGGAAATGAAAAAGATTTCCCTCCCGTCCTTTTTAAAGAAGTTTTTCTCGAAGCAAAGAAAAGAGGATTTAGAACCACTGTTCACGCGGGTGAAGCAGCTGGCCCTGAATCGGTTTGGTCAGCTTTAACAGATTTGGGGGCCGAAAGAATAGGGCACGGTGTTCGTGCTATCGAAGATTCGAAACTAGTTGATTATTTAAAAGAAAAACAAGTCCCGCTAGAAGTTTGTATTACAAGCAATCTTAGAACAAAAGTTTTTTCTTCCCTAGCAGAACATCCCTTTAACAAGTTTTACAAAGAAGGATTGATGGTTACGGTAAACTCTGATGATCCGCCGATGTTTGGAGCCAATGTTACAGATGAATTGATTTTATTGAGCGCCGAGTGGGAATATTCGTTTGAGGATATTTATAACTTGACAATGAATGCAGTTGAGGCAAGTTTTCTAGATGAAGCCGGTAAGGAAAAATTTATGACTATTATTGATAATTACTTTCGCGAAAAAAATAATGGTGTGAATAAAGGATGCAACTAATAGAAATTGTAGGCTATTCAGGTTCTGTGCTTGTAGCCGTTTCGCTTATGATGAGCGCTATAGTAAAACTGAGAATAATTAATTTATTGGGAGCTGCGATATTTTCAACATATGGTTTTATAATAGGGGCATTACCTGTAGGGTTTCTAAATGCTTTTATTGCAATTGTTGATATCTACTATCTTTATGAAATGTTTTCCGCAAAAGAACTTTTTAAGGTTTTGGAATTTAGATACGATTCGGAATACTTTAAATACTTTATAGATTTTCATAAAAAAGATATTGAAAAGTTTTCCCCTTATTTTGAATTTTTGCCTAATGAAAGATGGAACATATTATTTGTTCTAAGAAACTCTGTACCTGCTGGACTTGTTTGTGCGGAAAAGATTAATGATGATAGTCTTTATGTTAAACTTGATTATGCAATCCCCGGTTACAGGGATTTTAAAATAGGCAAGTATGTTTATAATAATGTCCTGAAAGAATCGAGCATAAAAAAAATATTTACTAATAGCGGTAATGAAGAACATATAAAGTATTTAACAAAGATGGGTTTTGTTGAAAGTACTATGGATTCAAGACAAGTGTACTTGCTTAAGCTGGAAGAAGGATAGAATAATTATGAATAATTTTGTTGTTGTTATTCTTGACGGCATTGGAATAGGAGAAATGCCAGATGCAAAAAAGTATTCAGATGAAGGAAGCAACACGCTTGGAAATATGGCGGAACTCCTCGGCGGGTTGAACCTGCCGAACATGGAAAGAAGCGGACTTGGTAATATTGAGCCGATAAAAGGAATTCAACCGCAAAAAGCGCCGCTGGCTTCTTATGGAAAACTTACCGAAGTATCAAATGCAAAAGATTCAACTTCCGGTCATTGGGAATTGGGCGGCGTGAAGGTAGATGTTGTTTTTCCATATTACCCAAATGGTTTTCCCAATGAGCTGATTGATAAGTTTTTAAAGGAGACGGGGTTAAAAGGAGTGCTCGGAAATTGTGTAGCTTCGGGAACCGAAATAATAAAAAAACTCGGTGAAGAACATATGAAGACAGGCTTTCCTATCGTGTACACTTCCGCCGATTCGGTTTTCCAAATTGCTGCCCACGAAGAAATAATTCCGCTTGAAAAACAATACGAGATATGCCGGATAACAAGAGATAAAGTTATGACCGGGAAAGATGCGGCAGGGAGAATAATTGCCCGGCCGTTTATCGGCAGCCCCGGAAGTTTTGCCCGTACAACAAATAGAAAAGATTATTCACTTGATCCGCCCGCACCCACAATCCTGGACTACTGTTTGACTGCTGGGATAGATACTTATGCTATCGGCAAAATAAATGATCTTTTTAATTACAAAGGAATCAAGTATCAATTGAAAACCAAATCCAACCGGGAAGGTATCGACAAAATTATTGGAACAAGCCGAGAGGTAAAGAACTCTTTTATTTTTGCAAACCTTGTTGATTTTGATGTTTATTACGGGCACCGAAACGATCCTCATGGATTCCACAAAGAACTGCAGGAATTTGATGTACGGCTTCCTGAAATATTGGACAGCCTGGATGAATCCGACCGGTTGATTATTTCTGCAGACCATGGCAATGATCCGACGGACATCAGCACGGATCATACACGTGAGTATGTGCCGCTTCTATATTTCAGGGGAAATGTAACCGGAAAAAATTTAGGAACACGAAAAACTTTTTCTGACGTAGCTCAAACAGTAGCTCATTTTTTTAATTTAAAAAACAATTTACGGGGAACAAGTTTTCTTGATGATTAAAAACAAAATTCATTCGGAAAATAATAGAGTTTCTGCAAAATTAGATATCTAAACGTTTTGTCATTTCGACCGGAGGGAGAAATCTTTGAAATCGTGCTCTAATTGAAAGATTTCTCATCCCGCTCTGTGGGATTCGAAATGACAGACTTTTCATTTTGCAGAAACTCTAATCTTTTTACAAATTAGGCCTTTTATGATTGATATGAATTCCAAATACGACAACACCTTGGAAGCTGTTTCAAAACAAGTTCCGTTCGAACCGGAAATTTGTATTGTACTGGGAAGCGGACTTGGTGATTTCGCTGATAAAGTTGAAACAAATAAATCTATTGCAACTTCTTTGCTGCCCAGCTACCCCGTATCTACTGTTCAAGGGCATCAGGGATATCTCCACTTCTCAAAATACAAAGAGAGAAAACTTCTTATAGTGCAGGGAAGAATTCATCCTTATGAAGGATATTCTTTGGACCAGTGCATTATCCCTGTTTATATCGCGGTTAAATTGAATTGCAAAAAAGTTTTGTTGACAAATGCAGCCGGTGGAATTAATAAAAATTTTACTCCCGGCGATTTAATGCTTGCAACAGCGTTAAACGGAAGCAATCTTAAAAAGGAGCTTGAAGATATTGTCGAACAAAAAAAACGTGTTAAGAACGATTGGTATATAGCTGTTTCTTCTTCTGCTATGAACAAAAAAATTAAATTGGCAGCAGATGAAGAAAAAATAAATTTACGCGAAGGTATGTACTGGTACACGAAAGGTCCAAGCTATGAAACCCCGGCGGAAATCCGCATGATTAGCGCTTTGGGAGGAAATGCGGTAGGAATGTCAACAGTTCACGAAGCAATATATTCTTCTTATGCAGGAATTGATGTTGCATCAATTTCATGCATTACAAATTTAGCCGCCGGTCTTTCCCCTCATAAACTTACTCATCTGGAAGTAATGGAAACCGCCGAAAGAGCAAGAAGTAATTTTGAAAAGCTGGTAAAGAAGTCGATTGAATTATTTTAGAAATTTGTTTGAAGTATCTTGAATAGAGTTTCTGCAAAATAAAAAGTCTGACATTTCGAACCCGTTTTTGCGAGGAGCCTGCCCGGCTTCTTTTTGTCGGGAACCGAGAAATCTTTCAATTAGAGTATGATTTCAAAGATTTCTCCCTCTTCCTGCTTCGGGGCAGACAGAATCGAACCGACAAAACGTTTAGATATCTAATTTTATAGAAATTCTATTTAGTTAAGCCTTCCCTTTTATATAGTTTTTGGCTTGTATATTTAATGATATTAAGAGTCCTCTAGGAATTCTATCATCATTATCTAATGGATAATGATGTATATTTATTATCTGATTATCATCAAATAATGAAATATGAAATCTATACTATATCATAATATCATCATTCAATGATTTTAATATTTTTAATGAACTTCATTAATTAGCAAATAATGATATAATTATTCCATGAGTTTTCATTAAATTATCATTTGTAAATTGTTTCAATTTTATGCGGGGCTAAAATGAATAGTTTGTACAAACTGTTAACCAACACTAAAACAACGGAAATTTATTCAACTACCAAGTTAATTATTGATGTTTTTGAAAGAACTGTATTAACAACCGACGAATATCTCTTCGGGATTATAGTTTTACTAAAAACCGAATCCGTGAAGCTTAATGAAGCCATTGTTCCGATAAAAAAGAGAAGTAAATTAAATGAAAAGGATAAAATTAGGGATGAGAAATTTAGATCCATAAATCATTTGCTGAAAGGATATATTCATCATCCCGGAGAAGAAATCAAGTTTGCTGCGAAAGCCGTTTATAAAATATTTAATAGGTATGGAACGGGCATATTGAAGAAAAGTTACGCAACAAAAAGCTCTCTTATTAATTCGTTACTTTTGGATTTATCGGATGATGCACTGCAAAATGATATTGATGCACTTTCCGGTTTAAGAAAACTTATTGATGAGTTGAGCGCAGCTGAAACTGATTTTAACGAAACGTGGCTTGAACATAATAAGTTAAAATCCGCAGAGGCAAAAAAGGACAGCGCTACAAAAATAGCCAAAGGCGTTGCAACAATAATTAACAAAAAGCTTATTACCTATTTACGTGCTATGAGTCAAAAGGATAATCAGAAATACGGAAGTTTTGCCGTAACGGTGGGCCGGATAATAAACGAAAATAATCTTATGGTTAAGAAGCGGGCCAAAATCAATTTAGATGTGTAAATTCCCTTTCTGCTGCCGGCTCACGCCAAAGATACGACGGTGGGGGCAGTGACTGCGGTAATAGTAATGGAATTCTTCAAACTCATTCAACCAAATTGCTGCAGCAACAATAAAATATACAATACCCGTTGTAGGTGACACGTCACTAGGTTTGAAATTAACTCTTGCGCAATTCGCCGCTACTCATATCATTCAATAAAGAAAGTTACCCGGGTATTACCGGCATTAAATTATATCCTTATTATTTTTATATTTTCTGCTACACTTGTATTTTCGTATTTGTAAAACTATTTTTCGTAATAAACGCAATGCGTGTATTGGGATGTTATGTGAAAGTGGTTTGCAACTTCTACGCTATGAAATAGTGTTAATAAGGCAATATGGAGAAGTAAAAAAATGAAAGATGATGTAGCCAACAACTATTATATGAAAATAAAACCAAGAATGATGAACGAATTCAACCTGATGTTTAACACTACTCAAGAATTACTAATCCCATATTTTGACAAAAAGAAAATAGTTGAGTTAAAAGAAGAATGTAAGGGGCAGTATATAGGGCTTTTCAGTGAGTTGCCATATCTGGGGGGGAATAAGAGTAATAGTACTATAAATCTAATCATGGGAGCCATTGTTATGTCAATAATTATTCCACTTGAAAAAGAGGGATTGAATAAACAACAAATCGGGGAAATCATTTTTTTTACTTTTGATGGATATTTCAAATCAAAACCAAAATTCATCAGATATTTGATTGGTAAGATAGCATCAACCCAATTCTTTATTAATAACATAAAAAAAGATATATATAGAAGTTCATTAAGGAAGTATAAAGAGGATTTTGTTCTTGAGTATATAGAATCGAAGGAACAGAAATTTGATTTTGGATACAATTACACTGAATGTGCGCTTCAAAAACTATATACAAAAAAAGGCAAACTACAATAGAGTTTCTGCAAAATTAGATATCTAAACGCTTTGTCAATTTCTCTCCCGATGTTTTTTATCGGGAGAGAAATCTTTTAATTAAAAGGTTCCCCGCCAAAAAGGGTGTGTTGCATAACTCAATT
>JASFMY010000068.1:0-34269 GCA_050117315.1 Ignavibacteria bacterium | reverse complement strand
TGACTATATTTATTTAACAAAAATATCTAATAATACAGTCAACCTTTTTCAGGACGCTTCAGGGATTCCCGATAAAAGCATTCGGGAATGACACGGCACTTCATTGTTGACATAACACTAGCGAATTTTGATGAATCATATCCGTCCAAACGAAGTATTTTTAAATATTTTTAGAATGATAAAAGTGATTTTGGACGGTAGTGCAAAGAATTAATTATTCCCTGTTGCCTCACAGTAAAACGTAACTTTATTATGAGTATTAGAAGAAAATCTTACAAAATAGTAGTCTTTTTTGAGGTAAATTATTTATATTTATCGCTTCGAAAAAATTAAAAAATAATTTCTCTATGCTAATCGGAAGAAACTTTCGAACTTCTAATTTGTAAAAATCACTTGAAAATAAAAAACAAAAGGGTTGAATCTTGGAAATTACAGAACTGAACGAAAAGATAAAACGCGAAAGTGAATTTATTGATGTCCTATTTAACGAAATAGGAAAAGTAATTGTCGGGCAGAAACATATGGTTGAACGGCTTATTATCGGGCTTTTGGCAAACGGGCATGTTTTGCTTGAAGGTGTTCCCGGCCTGGCTAAAACATTGTCCATTAAGTCCCTGGCCCAGTCTATGGATGCTGCTTTTCAGCGAATTCAATTTACACCCGATCTTCTTCCCGCCGACTTGCTTGGTACACAAATTTACAATCAAAAAGACGGGAACTTTACAATTAAACAAGGACCGATCTTTTCAAATTTTATTCTGGCTGATGAAATTAACCGTGCACCAGCAAAAGTGCAGTCGGCATTATTGGAGGCAATGCAGGAAAGACAGGTAACAATCGGTGAGCAGACATTTAAACTCGAAGAACCTTTCTTAGTACTGGCTACTCAAAATCCGATTGAACAGGAAGGAACATATCCCTTGCCGGAAGCGCAAGTTGACAGGTTCATGTTGAAGGTTAAAATTGATTACCCCAGCCGCGATGAAGAATTAAAAATTATGCAGCAGAATGTTGAAGGAATTTTCCCGAAAATTGCTCCGGTAGTTAAACCTGAACAAATATTAAATGCCCGTAAACTTATCAATGAAGTTTATGTTGATGAAAAAATTCAAAAGTATATTCTCGATATCGTATTTGCAACTCGTAACCCGAAAAATTTTGGAATGGATAACTTAACTGATTTGATAAGCTACGGCGGCTCACCGAGAGCGACAATAAATCTGGCATTGGGTTCCAAGGCAATGGCATTTGTTAAGCGAAGGGGATATGTAATCCCTGAAGACGTGCGTCAAATTTGTATGGATGTGTTGAGACACAGAGTTGCCGTTACTTACGAAGCGGAAGCAGAAGACATTACTTCTGAGAATATAGTTGCAGATATATTAAATAACGTTGAAGTTCCTTAGTAGTTTTTCTTAATCTTACTCTTAATCCTAATCTTAATCAAAAAGGATAAAGATGAACGAAAGAGTAAGATTACGAGTATGATTATGATTAAGAAATAAACATATGCTTACAAAAGAGTTATTAAAGCAAGTAAAACAAATTGAGATAAGAACCCGCGGGGTAGTGAATGAAGTTTTCTCCGGGGAGTATCATTCCGTCTTTAAAGGAAGAGGAATGGAATTTTCCGAAGTGAGAGAATACCAGGTCGGGGATGATATAAGGAATATTGATTGGAACGTTACGGCAAGGTACGGGCATCCTTTTGTGAAAATATTTGAAGAAGAAAGAGAATTAACCGTTATGTTGCTCGTAGATATGAGCGGTTCTTTAATGTTCGGAAGTTATGAAAAAACCAAGCAGAGAATTGCAGCCGAGTTGAGCGCAATACTTGCTTTCTCTGCGATGAAAAATAATGATAAAGTCGGATTGATTCTATTTACAGATCAGATAGAAAAATTTGTGCCGCCGAGAAAAGGTAAAAGTCATGTTTTGAGAATCATAAGAGAAGTGTTATCATTTGAACCGCACGGCAACAAAACAGATTTAAAAGGAGCGCTTGAATATTTTCATCATACAATAAAAAAGAAAAGTATTGTGTTTCTCCTTTCCGATTTTATTGATCAGAATTATGAAAAGATTTTAAAGATAATCGGTAGAAAGCATGATTTGATCGGGATACTTTTGGAAGATCCTAGGGAAAAAGAG
The DNA here is from genome assembly GCA_050117315.1 of Ignavibacteria bacterium. Classification (GTDB taxonomy): domain Bacteria; phylum Bacteroidota; class Ignavibacteria; order Ignavibacteriales; family Melioribacteraceae; genus JANQIV01. The sequence goes on along the minus strand of JASFMY010000068.1, from coordinate 32,118 downwards.
TTACCGAAAGCCGGTTTAATAAAATTTAAAGATACCGAAACAAACGAAATCCGGTGGCTTGATACGAGCAGCAGGAAAGTCCAGGATTGGTTTAATAATTATACAAAAGATACTGAAGAATTCAGAAGAGATTTGTTCGTGAAAAGTAAGCTGGATGTAATTAGAATAGATGCATCAAAGTCTTATGTTAAACCTCTTGTTGATTTTTTTAAGTTACGTGAGAAGAGATGGTAAAAAAATTACTGTTTATATTAATCTTATTAATTTCATTTAATAGTCTCAAAGCGCAGTTCGTAGAGGTTTATGCTGAAACAGATACTACCGATTATTACGTAGGTGATTATATTTACTACTCGGTATCGCTTAAGTACGACAATAATATAAACATCTTTTTCCCTTCTTTGAAAGATACTTTGGATGAATTGGAATACATAAAAGAATTCCCGCCGGTTAGATCCGAAGGCGATAAGATTCAGGAAATTTATAAATTTGTTTTTTCAAAATATGATTCCAGCAAAGTTACTATTCCTGAAATACCGATTGAATATACAATTGGGAATGATACCGCAAGATTTCGTATAACAACCAACCCTGTTACCCTTGTGGTTCATACGCTTGAGCTTGAACCCGAGGCTGATATTAAAGATGTTAAATTTCCCATAACAATTCCGTTTGACTGGCTTATTGCAATTATTGTTTTGACTGTCCTTTTAGTTTTAGCTGCTGTCGGTTATTACTTGTACATGAGATATAAGAAAAAACAGGCAGGTAAGGAAGCTGTAATTCCAAAGATTGTTGTTCCCCCGGACAAAATTGCTGTAAAAAAACTACACGATTTGAAGGATAAAAAACTTTGGCAGCAGAATTTAATAAAAGAGTATCATTCTGAAATTACTGAAATTATCCGCGAGTATTTTGAAAAGAGATTTAATATTCTTGCGCTGGAAATGCCGTCGTCGGAACTGCTTGAAAAACTTACATTAAATAATGAAGCTCAGCCGATTTTTGATACTACAAAAGAATTTTTATCTAATGCGGACATGGTGAAATTTGCAAAATTTAAACCAATGCCCTCTATAAATGAAGAAATGATGAACCAGGCTTTTGAGATAGTTAAAAAAACAATTAAAAAGGAAATCGAAGAAAAAGTTACCGAAGAGGCGGCAAGTGTTTAACGATGTTGAATTCAAATATAATTTCGTACTGTATTTTTTGGCTGTAATTCCTTTACTGGTATTTTGGTATTGGAAACTTCACAAAAAACGAACACCGGACGTTAGTTACTCTAACTTAAGTTTATTCAAAAATTTAAAGCCGACTTTAAGAGAGAGGTTAAGGCATCTTCCTTTTGTTTTAAGAACTCTTGCATTAGCAGCTTTGATAGTAGCTTTGGCAAGGCCGCAATCATTTTCAACGGGCGAAAATATAAATACGGAAGGAATTGATATTGCAATGCTGCTTGATATTTCCGGCAGTATGCTGGCCGAAGACTTTAAACCCAACAGGCTTGAAGCGGCAAAAATAGAAATAGAAAAGTTTGTTGAAGGAAGAACAACCGATAAAATAGGGCTTGTAATTTTTGCAGGGAAAAGTTTTACTCAATGTCCGTTAACTATTGACTACGGAGTTTTGAGAGGTTTGTTAAAAGATATTAAAAGCGGAATGATTGAAGACGGAACGGCAATAGGTAATGCAATTGCAAACGGTGTTAACAGGTTAAAAGACAGCGATGCAAAAAGCAAGGTGCTTATTTTATTAACGGATGGCGTTAACAATGCCGGTGAAGTTGACCCGTTAACGGCGGCTCAAATTGCTCAAACATTCGGTATAAGAATTTATACGATTGGTGTCGGTACAAAAGGACAGGCCCCTTACCCGGTACAGACACCCTTTGGCGTAAGATATCAAAATGTTCCTGTTGAAATTGATGAAGAAACATTGACGAAAGTTGCTGCTGTTACCGATGGAAGATATTTCAGGGCAACAAACAATAAAAGATTGGAAGACATTTACAACGAAATAGATAAACTGGAAAAAACAAAAATAGAAGTAACATCGTACCGACAGGCAAGTGAGTTATTTTACGGATGGGCAGAAGCGGGGTTGTTATTGCTATTTTTTGAATTAGGACTTGCTAGAACGTACCTGAGGAAATTACCATAGTAATTAGAAGACAGTAGGCAAAAAGATAATAAATGAAAAACTCTTGTTTGTAGACTATAGTTTTGATAAAGATGGATGAAACTTGACAACTTTTAACTTGATAACTTGTAACTAAAAAATGAACACATTACGATTTGCGAACCCGGATTACTTATACGCTTTACTTTTGGTCCCGTTGTTTGTGATAATATACTGGGTTACACAAAGATACACAAATAAATCATTGGGAAATTTTGCAAGTGCTGCTTTGCAAAAAATACTTATTCCTTTTAGAAGTACATTTAAATCCTTAATGAAATTTACAATTGCTTTGCTGGCATTTGCGTTAACTGTTGTTGCCGTTGCAAATCCACAGATAGGTTCTAAAATTGAAGAAGTTAAGCAGGTTGGTATAGACGTATTCATTGCCCTGGACCTATCGTTAAGCATGACGGCTGAGGATATAAAGCCAAGCAGGCTGGAAAAAGCTAAATTTGAGATATCAAAACTAATAAGAAGGCTGCACGGGGATAGAATCGGGTTAATTGTTTTTTCCGGTGAAGCTTATATTCAGTTCCCGTTAACTACGGATTATGCTGCAGCAAACTTATTCTTAAATGCTGTTGATATTAGCACTGTACCGCAGGCCGGTACAGCCATCGGTCCGGCAATAAAACTTGCTATGGATTCCTTCAAAAAAGATGAGGATACTAAAAAAGCAATCGTAATAATTACCGACGGTGAAGACCACGAAGGAGACCTTGAACCAATAATAAGCGATGCTGTTGATAAAGGTATTATAATTTATGCGATAGGACTTGGCTCTCCGTCAGGCGTACCGATCCCGATTTTTGATGCTTACGGGAACATGGTGGGCTATAAAAAAGACAGTTCGGGTGAAACGGTTTTAACAAAATTGGATGAAGCAACACTACAAACAATAACGTCTCAAGGAAACGGAAAATATTACCGCGGAACAAACACGGAAGATGAATTAGATAAAATTTATACGGATCTTTCGCAAATTGAAAAAACCGAGTTTGGTGCCACACGTATTACAGAGTACGAAGACAGGTTTTATTATTTCTTAGCTCCTGCTATATTGTTATTGCTTATTGAATTATTTATCACTGATAAAAAATCAAAAATATTTGCAAGGTTTTTAAAAGATGAATCTTAAAAATAAATTGAAATCCTTTTTTATTTGTCTTCTTTTGCTCTCTTCGTCGTATATGTTGGCGCAGAGTAAAAGAAGTTTGATTAACGAAGGAGTTGACCAGTATAAGAATGAAAAATTTGCAGAAGCGGAAGAAAATTTTAGAAAAGGACTTGATAAAGAATACGAATCCTTTGAAGGACATTTTAATTTGGGAGATGCACTCTACAAACAGGAAAATTACCAGGATGCGTTAAAGTCGTATCAAAACGCAATGGCATTTGCCGAGAGCGATTTTCAGAAAGCAAAAGTTTACCATAACGTAGGCAATACTTTGCTGAAAGCGCAAAAGGTACAGGAAAGTATTGAAGCATATAAAAATTCATTAAGACTTAACCCCGACGATATTGAAACAAAGTATAATTTATCTTATGCTTTGAATATGATGAAACAAAATCAGAATCAACAACAGCAGCAACAGCAAAATCAAGACCAGGATAAAGATAAACAGGACCAGCAGCAAAACCAGGACCAACAGCAGAACCAAGATCAAAATAAAGATGATAAGCAGGATCAAAAGCAGGATAAGGATCAACAGCAGCAGAATCAACAACAGCAAAGGAAAAACGAAATTTCCAAGGAAGAAGCAGAAAGAATTCTGCAGGCTCTAAAAAATAATGAAGAAGAACTTCAGAAAGAGTTAAGAAAGAAAAAAGGAAAACCTGTTAAGAAGTCGAAAGATTGGTAAACATAGTTGCAGGCTGCATCCACCTTCGTTAAAACTATGGTGGACAAGAGTTTGTCAAGTTAAAAAGTTATAAAGAAATAAAGTGAAAAAAACATTTTACATATTTTTATTACAGTTCTTATTCCTTGCAAACATTTTCCCTCAAAAGTTTGAGGCAACTGTTGACCGGACTACTGTGGGGCAGTATGAAAGGTTCAAGGTTTATTTTACTTTTGAAGGCGGCGATGTAAATAGAGTCAGCAATTTTACTCCTCCTGCGTTTATAGGATTTAAAATTTTAACCGGTCCCAATCAATCGACAAGTATGCAGATAATAAACGGTCAGATGTCGGGCTCACTAACTTATTCTTACGTCCTTCAAGCAGATGAAGTTGGTGATTATAAAATTAATTTCGCATCAGTTGAATACGAAGGAAAAAAATATAATACCGGCACTATACAAATTAAAGTAATTAAAGGAACTGGCTCGCCAAGCCAACCCCAAAAAAACGATAGGGGGATTTCGGATGAAGAGCTTGCAAAAAATGTTTTTATAAAAGCAACTGTTGATAAAACCTCAGCGCTAATGGGTGAACAAATTACGCTTACTTATAAATTATATTTCAAGACCAACATTGAATCACCCTCTTTTAGTAAGTTGCCTTCTTACAATGGATTCTGGGCGGAAGAATTGGAGCAGCCTACAAATCTGCGCCCGCAAGTTGAAATGTACAACGGGGAACGTTACCAGTCTGTTGTTATAAAACGTGCTGCACTGTTTCCAACCAAAACAGGAAAACTTACAATCTCGCCGTTGGAATTAAATGTCCCCGTAATAATTAGAAGACGCAGAACGGGCAATGATATCTTTGACGATTTCTTTAACGATTCTTTCTTCAGCAGAAATGAAAAAATAGACTACACTGCAAAGTCAAACTCCGCCGTAGTTAATATAAAACCTTTACCGGGTAATGCCCCGGAATCGTTTAACGGTGCGGTCGGTAAATTTAATTTTAACGCGTCGATTGATAAAAATGAAGTCGAGCAAAACGACGCCGTTACAATAAAAATAGATGTTTCCGGGCAGGGTAATATTGCTTTGCTTGATATCCCGGAAATAAAACTGCCGCCTGGTTTTGAACAGTATGATCCCAAAACTTCCGAGAGTATTGTAAAAGAAAATATTATAACGGGAAGAAAGTCTATTGAATATTTAGTAGTTCCGCGTGTATCCGGGCAAAAAACAATTGAACCTATTGAATTTACTTTCTTTGACATTTCGCGTAAAAGGTATGTTACACTTACCTCACTGGAGTTCAAATTAGACATCAGCAGGGCGGAAGGTGTTGTTGATGCGCCGGTTGCCGGTTTATCAAAAGAAGAAGTAAGACTCTTAAGCCAGGATATAAGATTTATTAAAATCTCTTCATTCAATTTTTCGAAGAAAGGGGAATTTGCATTAATCAAATCATGGTTCTGGTTTACTGCAATTATTCCTCTCATTGTTTTGCTAAGTGTACTTGAAATTAAAAGACGCCAGGATAAACTGTACGGCAACGTAAAACTGCTTAAATACCAGAAAGCCGAAAAATTTGCAAAGCAGAGGCTGAAAATTTCGAAGAAAGCCCTTGACTCAAACGACCTATCGAAATTTTATGAAGAGCTTTCTTCCGCAATATTCGGATACCTCGAAGACAAATTATCTATCCAAAAATCAGAAATGTCGCTTGATAAAGCAGTTGATGAGTTAAGCAAAAGAGGGACTGAAACGGAGTTGATTGATAAATTAAAAACCACTGCAGAGAAATGTGAGTTTGCAAGATTCGCGCCGAGCAGCGGTACCGGTCAAGAAGAATCGGAATTATACCAAAGTACCGTTAAATTAATTGTTGACCTGGAAAACTCGTTAGCCGGGAATAGAAGAAGATGAGAAAAATAATTTTTGCTGCATTATTCTCTTTAATATTATTTCCAAATGTAAATGCTCAGGCAGAGGCTGAAAACCTTTTACAGCAGGGAAACACGTACTATCAAAGCGGGCAGTTTGCCGAAGCAATAGAAGTTTATGAAAAAATATTGTCGATGGGATACGAGAGCAGTGCATTACATTACAACCTGGGCAATGCATATTTCAGGTCCGAGCAGCTCGGCTTATCAATTTTAAATTATGAAAAAGCATTAAAACTTGACCCTGACGATGAAGATATTCAATACAATCTGAGTATTGCAAGAACCAGAACAATTGATAAAATAAAAGAAGTACCGCAATTATTTATTGTAGAATGGTGGAACAGTCTGCTTGCTGTTTTATCAATTAACTCGTGGGCTGTTATCCTGCTGGTTTTTTATTTGTTGTTACTTTTATGCATCGGACTCTATTATATTTCCCGTTCGGTAAGTCTGCAAAGAAAAGCATTTTATTTTGGTTTTGTAAATTTAATATTACTGGTAATAGTTATAATTCTATTCACTGCAAAAGTTAATAGAGAAGCCACATCCGATTATGCGATTCTTTTGGAACCCGCCACTACTGCCAAACAGTCGCCAAGTGAAGAGAGCAGTGATGTATTTGAAATTCACGAAGGCGTTAAAATTAAAGTTGAAGAAAAATTCAACGAGTGGTCAAAAATCCGTTTAGCTGACGGCAAGATCGGCTGGCTGCCTAACTCTTCGTTTCAGGAGATTTGATTTCTCCTTTTTATAAAACTGAACCGAATTCAGACCCCATGCATTAATATTTTAAATCAAAGGAGACCATCGTGAAAAAGTTTGCAGCTTTTCTATTTGCCGCAACAGTTTTTTATTTGTTCTATGAGGAGTATGGACAGATAGTCGGACGGAAACTATTTCTATTTTCAGTAAGCAAAAAGCCCAACTTTTTTGAAAAGTTGGGCTTTTTAATGCCAACTAATTGCGTAACTTGAATTATCAAATTATAATTTTCAGGAAGGTAATGACAAATTTTGAAGAATTAGGAATCGGTAAAAACATATTAAAGGCAATCAATGAATTAGGTTTCGAAAAACCCATGCCAATCCAGACAGAAGTAATCCCGCAGTTAATTAAAAATATTTCAAAAGATATTGTAGCGCTTGCACAAACAGGTACCGGTAAAACTGCGGCATTCGGACTACCGATCATCCAAAATACCAACCCGGCAAAAAAACAAATTCAATATTTAATTTTGAGCCCCACAAGAGAATTATGCGTTCAGATTGCGGATGATTTAATAAGTTTCGCAAAATATAAAGAAGGAATAAAAATAGCCGCGGTGTTCGGCGGATCGAGTATTGAAAGACAGATTAAAATGATTAAAAAAGGAGCACAGATTATTTCCGCAACTCCCGGAAGACTGCTTGACCTGATAAAAAGAAACGCAGTAAACTTATCAAGAATTAATACAGTTGTACTTGATGAAGCCGATGAAATGCTGAACATGGGATTCAGGGATGATCTTGAAGCAATTCTTGAAAACACTCCTGCAGAAAAAAACACACTCCTTTTCTCTGCTACAATGCCGAAAGAGGTTTTAGCTATATCCAGAAATTATATGCATGACCCGGTTGAAATTACAATCGGCAAAAAGAATGTAGGCGCTGAAAACGTTAGCCATGAATACTATATGGTACACGCCAAAGACCGCTATCTTGCTTTAAAAAGAATTGCCGATTATTACCCTGAAATTTACGGCATTATTTTCTGCAGAACCCGTAAAGAGACCCAGGAAGTTGCAGAGATGTTAATAAAAGACGGCTATAATGCAGACTCTCTTCACGGCGATTTATCCCAGGCCCAAAGAGACAGCGTGATGAATAAATTCAGGATTAAACATCTAAAATTATTGGTGGCCACCGATGTTGCAGCTCGTGGTTTGGATGTTGACAATTTATCACATATTATTAACTACAATCTTCCCGATGAACTTGAAATCTATACCCACAGGAGCGGCAGAACGGGCCGTGCCGGCAGAACGGGCACCTCTATTGTTATAGCAAACATGAGGGAGAAAAACAAAATAAAAGACATTGAAAGAATCCTTAATAAAAAATTCACAAAAAAAGAAATTCCTTCCGGCAAAGAAATTTGCAAAAAACAGCTTTATCATTTAATTGACAGGATGGAAAAAGTTGTTGTCGACTATTCGGAAATTGAATCATTCCTTCCAAACATATTTAAAAAATTAGAATGGCTTGACAGGGAAGAATTAATCAAAAAGTTCGTCTCGCTTGAATTCAACAGATTTCTTTCATACTATAAAAACACAGTAGATTTAAACGCTCCGGGCGAAAAGCAAAAAAGAGAAAAGCAGGAAAGGCTTGCTCCGTCGGATTACTCAAGGTTTTTTATTAACCTCGGCAAACGTGACGACATTAAACCGGTAAACATAATAGGGATGATTAACGATTACACGGGAATCAGAGGTATAAACATCGGCGAGATAGAAATTTTAAATAACTTTTCTTTTTTTGAAACCGATAAAAAATATGAGGACAACATTTTGAAATCCTTTAGGAATAAAGAAAGAAAAGGGAGGACAATAAATGTTGAGATTTCAGAAAAGAAGAAAAATTTCAAAAAGAAAAAAGAGAAAAGCAAAAAGAAAAGACAGGGAGAAAGCAAAAACACTCCCTCTAAGAAATTATTAAGAAAACGAAAAAGGTAATTGAAACGATATTCTAAATCTTTCGTCCAAGATATTTATAATTAGAGCAATATCTTTTAGAATCTTTTTTTATTTTTAACGTTATAAATCCAATCTGTAACAAAAAATTAAAGGATAAAAATGAAACATAAGTTCTTTGTAATTTTATTCATATTTCTATTTACATTTAATTACAGCGCAGACCGGAAAAAAATTGAATATGTTGAATACGAAATGGAAAACGGGATGCATGTAATACTTCACCAGGACAACACGACACCAATAGTGGCAATTACAACAACATTCCACGTAGGCTCAAAAAACGAAAGCCCGGAGAGAACAGGATTTGCTCACTTTTTTGAGCATCTAATGTTCGGTTCAACAAAACATATAAAAAGCGGTGAGTATGATAAAATTGTTGAAGGAGCCGGAGGAGCAAACAATGCTTATACCACCCAGGACAAAACATTTTATTATGGTATCTTTCCGTCAAACCAGCTTGAGCTGGGGTTATGGCTAGAGTCTGAAAGAATGGTAAATTTAACAATCGACAGCACGGAGGTTGAAACCCAAAGAAAAGTAGTAAAAGAAGAAAGGAGACAGAGATACGATAACCAGCCTTATGGTACGGTTATAGAGGAAACATTTAAACGCGCTTATAAAAAGCATCCGTATCAATGGATGCCCATAGGTTCAATGGAACACCTGGACCAGGCTTCAATTGAAGAGTTTGTTGATTTTCATGACCGGTTCTATACTCCGAATAACGCTGTACTTTCAATTGCAGGGGATTTTGATATTGAACAGACCAAAGAGTGGGTAAAAAAATATTACGGTACAATTGAGATAAGGAATGAAAATGTTTACAGGCCGAATATTTCCGAACCTCCGCTTGGAGGGGAAAGAAGAGACATAGTTTACGACAATGTTCAGCTGCCTATGGTTTTACAGGCTTATAGAATTCCCGAACAGGGATCGGAGGATTTTTATGCGTTGGATATGCTCTCACAAGTATTGGCGTCGGGCAGAAGCTCAAGGCTTTACAAAGAGCTTGTTGACAAACAACAGAAAGCAGTCCAATCAGGTTCTTTCCAATATAACCTGGAAGATTCCGGTTTGTTTATAAGCTATGCCATAAGCAATGCAGGAATACCTGCCGAAGACCTTGAGACAGCAATGCAAGTTGAATTAGAAAAAGTTAAAAATGAATTAATTGGCGAAAAAGAATTTGAAAAACTTCGCAATCAAATTGAAAACGCTTTTGTAAACAGTGTATCAACTATTGCAGGCATTGCAGAAAACCTTGCGGATTACTACGTTATGTATGGCGATGCAAATTTGATAAATAACGAAATAGATAAATACATGGCAGTTACAAGAGGAGATATTCAGGATGTTGCAAAAAAATATCTAAACAAAGACAACAGGGTTGTTCTTTATTATTTACCTAAGTCTGAAGAAAAGGAAGGATAATTACTTTGTCGTCTCCACCAGCCATACCGGCTAGGTAGACGTAAGTGGGAATCCGTGAAAATTGATCCCCTTTTTCACGGGAACGATATTATTAAAAATTTTGGAGAAATAAATGCTAAAGAAAATTTCAACATTATTATTGTTTTTAATATTTACTGTTTCTACACAAGCCCAGTTAGACAGAAGCATAAGACCTAAACCGGGCCCGGCGCCTGAAATAAAAATCGGCGATGCAAAATCATTTCAATTGGAGAACGGTTTAAAAGTATTTGTTGTTGAAAACAACAAACTACCCCGCATTACATTTTCATTAATAATCGACAGAGATCCTTTACTGGAAGGCGACAGCGCGGGCTACTCAAGTTTTGCAGGTCAGCTTTTGAGAACAGGAACTAAAAGCAGGAGCAAGGACCAGCTGGATGAAGAAATAGATTTTATCGGCGCTTCCCTTTCAACATCTTCAACAAGCGTAAGAGCTTCGGGTTTATCAAAGCATACTAAAAAAATTATCGATTTGATGGCAGATGTAACCCTGAATCCTAACTTTACCCAGGAGGAGTTGGATAAAATTAAAACAAGAACTTTATCAAGCTTAGCACAAAACAAAGAAGACCCTGATGTTATTTCGAGAAATGTGTTTGATGTTGTACTTTACGGGAAAGATCACCCTTACGGCGAGCTTATGACTGAAGAGATCGTTGAAAACATAAGCCTTGAAATGTGCAATAATTATTACAAAACATACTACAGGCCGAATATTGCATTGATGGCAATTGTCGGTGATATTAGTTTGGAAAAAGCTAAAGAGCTTGTAGAAAAATATTTCGGCAAATGGGAAAAGAAAGAAATTCCCACTTTTGAATATAAAAAACCTGGGAAAACAATTGTAAATAAGGTGCACTTAATAGACAGGCCCAATGCGGTTCAGTCTGTGCTGGCAATCGGTTACACTATTGATCTGCCGAAAGGAGACCCGGACATTGTTAAAACTTCTATTCTGAATAATATTTTGGGAGGATCGTTTTTATCCCGCATAAATCAAAATTTAAGAGAAGATAAAGGTTACACATACGGAGCTTTTTGCTCGATACGTTCGGATGAACTGATAGGAGAATTTAAAGTAGGAACTACGGTAAGAAATTCAGTTACAGACAGTTCCATTACAGAAGTAATTCATGAACTTAAAAAAATAAGGAAGGAAGGAGTTACCGAGGAAGAACTGCAGACATCAAAAAATTATTTAACCGGCAGCTTTTCAAGGGCGCTTGAAAAACCTGGCACTATAGCCAGTTTTGCGTTAAGTATGGAAAGGTATAATCTTCCTAAAGACTATTATAAAACTTACCTCCAAAGATTAAATGCGGTTACAGTTGAAGACATAAAAAAGGTTGCAAAAAAATATATCAAGCCGAATAATATGAACATTGTTGTTGTAGGCAAAGCCGATGAAATTGCTGAAAATATAAAATCATTCAGCATAGCAGGTAAACTAAAGTACTATAATGTTTACGGTGAAGAGTATGATCCCTCTCAAAAGACAATACCCGAAGGTGTTACGGTTGAATCGGTAATTGATGATTATATTACAGCTATAGGCGGAAGAGAAAATGTTGAAAAAGTTCAGGACAAAACTACTGTTTTGGAAGGCTCATCCGGACAGATGAATTTAACAATTACAATTATGCAGAAAGTCCCGGATATGTTTAACCAGAAGCTGGAATCAAATTTCTTTAACCAGGAAACATGGTACGACGGCCAAAAAGGCAAAATGGTCGCTATGGGACAGGAAAGTTATCTTGAAGGCGAAGAATTGGAAAGCACAAAAACATTGGCAATTCTTAATCCTTTTTTAGATTTTAAAAGCCACGGAATGACGCCTGAATTAAAAGGAATTGAAACAATAAACGGGCACGATACCTACAAAGTTGAAATTACTTTACCCAATGAAGAAAAATGGACTAAATATTACGACATAGAAACCGGACTGCTCAACAGGTATGTTACAGATGTAAAAGTTCAGGGTAATTCTGCCCAGACAATTGTAGATTATGATGAATATAAAGAAGTTGACGGAGTAAAATATCCTCACAAACTTTCACAGACCAGCGCCGGAAGAAGCATTGAGTTAAATGTTGTAACAATTGAGATCAATAAAGGTTTGGATGACGGAATTTTCAAAGTAGACTAGAATTATAATCACTCCCCAATTTTAAGGGGAGTGATTTAGTTGACAAATTGATAATTTTAAAAAGCTGCTACAACCCCGATATGAAACGATAGAAAGTCGGTTTCAGATTTTCTTGTTCTGTAAATCACACTGCCGTTATTTACAATTACATCCCCTTCGGTTAAATATTCAGCTTCCCCGCCGTACATATAACGTGCTTTAAGATCAAGAAACAATCCGCCGGGAATTCCCGTAGTTGCTTTTGTTAAAGTTATTAAAAAACCGCCGCCGACTCCCATGCTCCATGTAAAATCGTCGTAATTTGTACTACTGGCAAAATCTTCATAATTATTATCACCTTTAACGCTTGATTCCGTAAAAATATATTGCCCTCCGGCAAGTCCTTCCAAATAAGGTTTAACAGTACCTGCAAAAGGAGATACCTGAAATAGAAAATGGAAATTTACAATACTGTTTTTTCTTTCAACATCAACCGTAACATCGGGGACTGTTGTGCTTAAAGGTGCTGTTCTTTCTTCCTGTCCGTAAATCATATAACTTAGGTTTAACCCTACGGTAAAAGGTGTAAGCCTTCCGGGCGTTGTAAGCGTACCTTGTACCTGCAATCCGTAGCCCAAATTATCAACGTTTTCTTTAAATTCACCCTGTGGAACAGCAAGCATAATGCTTCCGCCGATAGTCTGTGCAGAATAATTTGTCTGTAAAACAATTATTAAAATAGCAGCTAATAGTAATAGCCTTCTCATTTTCACTCCATATATTTTTTTTAATTAAAGAAAATAAACATCTTTGTATTGCGCTTTAATTTGACGTTTCATGAACTCTTCAAAACTTATTTCTACCGCTCCAAACATCATTAAATGTTCAGTAATAAATTGCACGTCAAGCAATTCAAATCCTTTTTCATTTAATCTTTCAACCAATTTTACAAGAGCAGTTTTTGAAGCTTGCGAAACATTCGAAAACATAGACTCCCCGTAAAACGCACCCCTGAATGTAACTCCGTACAGTCCTCCTAATAAAATTTTATCTTGATAAACTTCTACGGAATGGAGATTTCCCCTGTTTATTAGTCCCTTGTAAGCCTCTATAAGTTCACCGGAAATCCAGGTTTCTTCTCTTTCAGCACATCTTTTTATGACTTCCAGAGGGTCTAAGCTGAACCTGTATTCGAAATTACAATTATTCATAAATTTTTTTAAAGAACGGGGGATATTAAAATTGTCTAACGGAATTATTGTTCTAATTTCGGGCATATACCATTCGAGAACTCCGTTTTTATCAGCCATCGGGAAAGCGCCGTTGGCATACATCCTAACCATGTTTTCCGGTTTGAGTAAATCTTTTTTATTTATTCTGTCGTTTGTCATTTGCTCTTTTGAAAATAATTTAACTTACAATTTTCGGACCAATCTTTCCAAACAAAATTATTTTTAATGATTTGTTTTGGAAGAATTTTGATAGTTTTCGGAATTCAAAATTTCCATAAAAAAATTAGTGTTCACAAAAAACAAATATCGTTCACTTTATTATTCACTTGTTGCTGTGTTTTTTTTGTCAACCGTTGCAAGCACTTTTAAAGTTACCTTAGAAGGACTAACAAATGCACAGATATTATTTTATGCTTCTTTAACAAGTACTGTTGTTCTCGGAGTAATAACACATTTCAATGAAGGGAATTTGTACAAAATCATCTTCGGACGGGACCTGCTAAAAAATTTATTGATGGGTTTATTCAATCCTTTTGTTTATTACCTAATTTTAATAGAGGCTTACGATATTCTTCCCGCTCAAGAAGCAATGGTTATAAACTACTCATGGCCGATTTTGCTTTCAATATTTTTTAGTTATTTTTTTAAATCAAAAAATTGCTGTAAAATCTTTGTCGGGTTTAATAGTTTCTTTTTTCGGCGTAATAATTTGACAAACAAAAAGCTACGGCAAAGCAGGTGTAACTTTGTCTTTCACTTCATTAAAATAATTTAATATAATTTCTTTGCCGTCTTTATCTGCAATTTCACTGTATTTTAGAACTGCCCCTTTCCAACTTTCTTTATGCCAATAGGCATTATGAGAAAGCTCTAGCCCCAACACATAATCAGGGAATGGATAAGACGTAATATAAAAATAAGGTTCTGGAATAGCTTCATCACCCGTTGAGAAACCGAAATTCATTTGCTCCATCGAGTTTTCCCAGTTTGTTGTATCCTGACCGGAGATAACTTTGCCCGAAAACCACAGTATTGCAATATCAAAATGATGCGGCCATAAGCAAACGTACTTCCCTTAAATTCTTTTAATACCAGGTCAACAGCTCTAAAAACCCGGAAAATCTTATTGGCTATTTCTTTGTTGTAAGTTTTTAAATTCTTTATTTCATCAAATAATTTTTCATCCAAATTTACATTCTGCTTTTCTAGTTCCCTTTTAATATTCATAGCAAACTCTTTTACCTCTTCGCTTGCTAAAAAAACAGAAGTTATCCCGTCCTCACTATGCATTTGCAGTTGATGGTCAATCAAATCCAGTTTTAATTCAAAAGTTTTTCCGGTTGATCCTTTTAAAAGCGGCATCGGTGACCGCGCGAATAAACTTTAAGGCTGTACTCTTCCCGGTTTTTATCGTGAGAAATTAATTGTCCTCCTATACTGCTTATCAGTTTTGCAAACGCCTGAATTGAGTCCCTTGTTTCTTTTATTTCATTATAAATTAGTTCTGGGGAAATAAATTTGCTCATTATATATCCTCATAAGTTGATTACAAAAGAGTTATAATAATAGAGTTTCTGAAAAATTAGACATCTAAACGTTTTGTCATTTGCAGAAACTTTACTCATATTACTACCAATCCAATTTCACACAACATGTTTATCCATTTTTTCATCAAAAAGAGCATTTATCAAAAAAAGTTCTTATTAATCAGAAAAAGTTTGTATTTATTGAAAAAAGTTCTCATTTATTGGAAATAACTTCTTAAATACCAATATAAAGTTGTCATTAATACGGAAAAGTTGCCATTAAGGCAGAAAAGTTGTTGTAAATGATGATGAAATTTGTATTAATCAAGAGAAAGTTTGTAAATATTACTCAAGCTGTGGTTTTATTTTATTGATTTGTTTATTAATGCAGAAGAATAGTTCAAGATTAGTGAAGTAACAATAATTTGGTTTCGGATTTTTCCATAAACTTCTCTCTTTGTAAGAGAGATAAGTGTGAGTTCATAAAAAAAACAAAATCCGAAACCAGATTTACACCACAACAATGCAACCTATATTATTGCCGGAACAATAATAAACTAAATATTAATTTCTACGTTTACTTTAATAGCAGCATAGTTCAGAGATTTGTTTGATGTTACCGCCCCTGTATCTTACTTCCCGGAGAAGAAAATCAAAGAGTATAATTTTTTCATTGTCGGAACTCTCCAATAATTAGGCTGACTGTTGTTGTATTTTCTACGGCTGTTTCGGCATCACCCAAATCAAGAAAACCTGCAATCCCTAAAAATTATTGCCGGGAGACGTATATATATCCCGGAGGAGTTATCATAAAAGGTCTCCCGTCCTGTATCAACATAGGATAAGTTAATCAACTGCTCTGCGTATACAACAGGACGCAACAATAGGCCTTTTTGTTATCTCCTCAGGAATATTAATAATGTTTATTTGAATTTTAGACCAAGTATTAAATAATTCATTTTTATGTATTAATCTTGTCTTTCATGAGGAGGAGGATTATCACGTCTTGTTTTCATTTCTTCCAAAAGCTCTTCATACTTTTCAATTTGATCATCAATTAGAAGAAATTTTATATCTTCTTCTAATTGCTCTCTTAATTGTTGATGCTCTTCCCGGTTCTTCCTCTTCTTCAATCATTTCTTTCTTAATTTTTTGAAAATGTTCTTTGTACAGCGTTACTATTTTTTCTTCTTGTTCTTCTGCATTTGACGACATAAGTGAGAAAAAACATGCGGTTTTCTTAAGACAAAAAAATGTTGTCAAGAATATTGATTATTTACTCTTATCTTATAGTAATCTTTTTAAGCCGGAATCCTATTTTTAGAAAGAAAATCCCGTTAAAAACGTGAATGACTAAATCGGTTTTTTGCAGAAACACTATCTGAAAGGACCAACAAATTTTAACTTTAATTGAAAAAATTCATCTGTTTTTGACTGCACAAACGGTTTACCGATTTACCTGTATTCTCAGTCCGTATATTATTATATACTCCCGATTTCGGAATAATTATCTTATTCTTAATCATACTCATAATCTGTAAAAACAAATGAGCGGGATTATTATTAATACCCGCCCAATGAACTATTAAGCTATGATTAAGTTTTACTTATAAAAACTTTCTCTCTTTTTAACCATTCTCTTTAGCAAAGGATTTACCCTGTACCTGTCTTCGCCATATTCTTCGAATAGAGATTTAATTCTGTTAACAACATTTTCAATACCTATTTCATCAGCCCATTTTAGCAAACCTTTGGGGTAGTTAGCACCTTTTGTCATTGCTTTATCAATGTCTTCTATTGTTGCAATATTCATAAATACTGCATCGGCTGCTTCGTTAATTAACATTGCAAGAATTCTATTGAATATTTCATCCTCAAGTCTTTTATCGGTATTCGGTTCGGTTACAACAAATTCTTGGCTGTAATCATAAAATCCTTTACCGGTTTTTCTGCCTAGGTATCCTGCTTCCACTAATCTTTTTTGGATGATAGACGGTTTGAATCTCGGATCGTAAAAGAACTGTTCAAATATGGTTTCGGTTACTTTGTAGTTTACATTGTTACCAATCAAGTCCATCATTTCAAACGGGCCCATTTTAAAGCCGCCAATTTCTTTCATTGCGTTGTCAACAGTAGGTATATCTGCAATGCCTTCCTCGTAAATTCGAAGAGCTTCGCCGTAGAAGGGTCTTGCAACACGGTTAACAATAAATCCGGGTGTATCTTTTGCAATAACTATTTCTTTATTCCAGCTTAAAATTAATTCTTTTGCAGAAGCTGTTACATCCTCTGCGGTGGATATGCCGGGTATAATTTCAACCAGCGGCATTACAGGGGCCGGGTTGAAGAAGTGGACACCTATAACTCTTCCGTTATTTTCACAAACAGATGAAATTGAAGCAATAGAAAAAGAGGAAGTATTTGTTGCCAGTATTGTGTGTTCCCGTGTAATTTTTTCAAGTTCGCGAAAAATATTTTTTTTAATCTTTAAATCTTCAACAACGGTTTCAAATATCAAACCGCATTCTACAAGCTCGTCAAACGATACAATAAACTTGATATTATTAAAATAATTTACCGCATCGTTTTGAGTAATTTTTTTCTTTTCAACTAACTTCTTTAAAGTTTTGCTCAAACTTTCTTTTGATTTTTCCAGTGCATTTTCATTTACATCGTATAAATAAACTTTATGCCCGTTTAACGAAGCTATTTGGACAATACCGGTACCCATTGTTCCCGATCCTACTACTCCTATTGTTATTTTGTTATCCATTAAAATCTTTTTTTAGTTTGTTAAATTTTTTCTACATCCCTGCATTTCCTTGAATTCCTCCGGTGTGAACTGTAATTATTTTTGAATAATCTTCAAAGAAATTTTTGCTGATTAAATCTATAATCCCGAATATCATTTTCCTAGTATAAATATAATCTAATTCAATATTATACTTTTCTTTAAATTCTTCAACTAATTTGATTAACTCATAATTTATCTTTGCGTACCCGCCAAAGTGATAATCTAATTTTATATTCCAATTTAAATAATTTTTGCCGGTGTACCTGTTAACTAAATTACGAACTTCGTCTCTAAGAAAGCCGCCGTTTTTTAGAGCAGAAAATCCCAATACTTTTTTCTTTCCTTTTAACGAAAAGATAATACCGGAAATTGTTCCTCCTGTACCGACAGGGCAACAAATATAATCAAAATCAATTTTAATATTTTTTACAATTTCTGAGGTTCCTTTTAAAACCGGTAAATTTGTTCCGCCTTCGGGAATTAAGTACGAATCAGGGTATGCTTTAAGTAATTTTTCTTGAAATGATTTTTCATTTCGATGTTTGTATTCCAACCTTGGAACATAGTGAAACTCCATTCCAAAATTTTCTGCATTTTTTAAAGTAGGGTTTAATGGTGAGTACTCTTCACCGCGGATAATTCCAATTGTATTAAAGCCGAATAGCTTACCGGCAGCGGCGTAAATATGATTTGAATAAGCTCCCCCAAATGTCAACAGGTTTTTACAGCCTCTTTTTTTGCTTCTTCAAGATTATATTTCAGTTTGTACCATTTGTTGCCGTTAATATAGGGATGAATTAAATCTTCGCGCTGAGTGTATAATTCTAATTTTGAATTATGAGGTAAATCAATTTGTTGAAGAATAGTTTTATTTATTGCAATAATATTATTCAATTTTTTGATAAACGATTTTCCCGCCGACAATCGTGTAAAGAATTTCGGTATTTAAAATTTCTTCTTCGCTGCAGGTTAGTATATCATTGGACAAAACAGTAATATCAGCAAACTTTCCAATTTCAAGCGAGCCTTTCAATTCCTCAGCGAACTCTGCATAAGCTCCATTAATGGTATAGGACTTAAGCGCTTCAATTCTGTTCATTTTTTGTTCCGGGTAAAATGTTGATCCGTCTTCTAACTTTCTCGTTACCGCCGAATAAAACGACGCAAGGGGTGATACGTCTTCAACAGGTGCGTCTGTTCCGTTGCATATAATTGCACCGGAATCAATTAGTTTTCTCCATGAATAAGCGCCTTCTCTTGCTCTTTTTTTACCTAAACGCTTTTCAACAAATACTGCATCAGAGGTACAATGGACAGTTTGCATTGCAGCAATAACTCCGAGTTTTGCAAAACGTGGTATATCTTTATTTGAGATATGCTGTGAATGTTCAATTCTCCAGCGTAAATCTTTTTTGCCTGGGTTCGTATTAAATATTTCCTCATAAATGTTCAGAGTAACCCGGTTTGCTTTATCGCCGATGGCGTGAGTACAAAGCTGGAAACCGTTTTCAATAGCAATCTCAGCAGTCTCTTTTATATCATTTATAGGTGTAATGTTTTGACCGAAATGATCTTCAAGGTCATCATAAGGGGCAATCAGCCAGGCACCTCTGCTGCCGAGCGCCCCGTCCATATATTTTTTAATTGATCTAACGGTAAGTTTATTATCGTCATATCCTATTAATTTATAATCTGAAATTTTCCTCTTAAGGTTTTCATTCGGCTCAAGAAGCATTACATTTAATCTTATATTCAATTCGTTATTATCGTATAACTTCTTTAGCAAGTCTATATTGTCAAAGGTTGAACCCGCATCATGAAAAGACGTAATTCCATTTTCAAAACATTCTTTCTCTGCAAGTTTATATGCTTTAATAATTTCGTTATTTATTTCTTTTTGAGTTCTCTGTTCTTGGTGTTCTTCAAACAAGCTGGAAATTAACAGCTCTGCAGTTTCTTCAAAAACTCCTATTGCATTACCCAAACTATCCCTAACAATTTTACCTCCTTGGGGATCAGGTGTTGAGGTATCAATACCGGCAAGCTCCATTGCTTTTGCATTTGCAAATGCTGCATGTCCGCTGGCATGTGTCAGCATAACAGGATTAAACGGGGAAGCTTTACTCAGAATACTATGAACAGGGTAGCCTTGAACACTTGGGATAGGTTTCGGGTCAAATTTATCCTGGTGCCAGCCGCGACCTACAATCCATTCACCGGGTTTGGCCTCAGCAACTGCCCGAGCAACCATGTAGACAATTTCATCCCAGTTATTGGCAGTTGTTAAATCCAATCTTATCTTGGAAATTCCAAGCTCGTAAAAGTGTGCGTGGCTTTCTATAAAACCGGGGACGGCAGTTTTACCGTGCAGCTTAATTACTTTTGTATTCCTTCCAATAAAATTTTTAACTAATTCATTACTTCCAATTTGTATAATCGAATCATTTTTTACGGCAATAGCTTCGGCTTCAGTTAAGTTATCATCAACAGTTATGATTTTTCCATTCATCAAAACAAGATCTGCTTCTTCGTAGGTGGAACAAGCGGAGAGAGAGAGTAAAAATATTAATATTACTTTTAGTAACAGTTTGGATGTCATGTATTATTCGCCTTTAATGTTTTGTTTTCTTTTTTGCTGAAATGCTTTTACACCTTCTTTAGAATCGTATGTATTATCTGCAACAGACTGCATCTCTGTTCCCATTTCTAATGGCTGCGCTAAGTTATTTTCAAAGGATTTGTTTAACAACTTTTTTGTTAAGCCGATTGTTTTTGTCAGTTGTTGTACAAGTTGTTCGGCAATTTTTAATACTTCCAGGTAGAGAAGCTTTTGGGAGAAATCTTTGTAAAGCATCCCGAATCTTTCAGCTTCATCCAAACCCTGCTCTACACAAAAACCTTTGTCTTCACCAGTTGCTAAAATTGACCTTACTAAATTATTATCTTTACACTTTAGCAAAGCATCTTTAAATTCATTTCCCATTACCTTATTAAAGTTGTTAAGTACATTAGTTTTTTTAACTAGATAATATATGCAGATCCCTCAAGTAGATAAATTATTTTTTCAAATTCCATCAAATATTTTATTTGTGGGAAAAATAGCGATTGAAAATATAAAGAATATTTAACCTTATTCAACAATAAATAGGTTGAATATTATGCAAATTAAACGGATTTTAAAGGGTCAAACTCTACTAAATTCATAATGCTATTTTTTTAATTTTTTAATAACAAATCAGGAGGGAAATATGAATTCCTTATTAAACCACAGTATTAAAACTTTGTTACTATTAATGGTAATAATTTTTTCAAGTATTAATGCTCAGGAAGAAGAAAAACAGATTGTTGGTAAACTATTTGATAAAGCCGAAGCAGATAGTTTATACGGAGAAGTGTTACGAACCGATACTTTGCAGACAGAGGTTTTGGAAGGTTTATTAAAACATACAACCAATTATATGATGTTTAAAATGGTTGACGGGAGATTGATAGTAAGAAATGATAACCAGGCAACAATTTACGGTAACAATGCGTCAAATGATGCAGAACCTTTTAATGTATACAGTAAATCAAAAATTGAGGAATTAATAGAAAAGGGTGGTAAGGAAAATACAATTTTTGAAATGAGAAAAAAAGTATTAACGATAACAAACGGTAATACTACTTTAGAATTAACTCAGCCATGTCCACCATTTTGTCATTAGAGTTTCATGGACTTAACAGAAATATTAATTATAATATCTATCGTAATCTGGATCGTTGTACCGATTAGGCAATTTTCTAGTAAGTATTTTTATTTTTTTTTGGTTATTGGTGCTACTGATTTAATTGTTAGATTAAATAGATATTTTGATTTGTCACTAAATAATTCAATTTATGTTCTTATGGCTTTTCTGTTGATATTATCTTTGTTGTCAAAAAATGAGAGAATTAGAATACTTCCATATTATTTAGGTTTAGCACTAACTATTTTCTTTGTGTTATATTTTAATTCTTTCTACATAGTAGAATTTTATATGTTAATAATTCTGAACATATTTATACTTGTTCAAATTTTCCTTCACTTTTTTAATGATATTCTAGTGAATAATGAAGTAAAGTCTTTTTATGTAATCTTTTTACTTTACCAAATAATTACGGTGGCTAAATTATTTAATATAATAACTACTACTTTTGGAGGCTATTTTTATTTCATAATTGCATCAGCATTTCAAATTATTATAGGGCTGTTTTTTTGTTTTATTAATATTGATAAACCAAATCTTGTTTTTAAAATTCCTAGAGCATAGAATTAATTTTTATTATACTTTTTTAAGTCCGGCTTGGCCGGACTTTTATTCAATAAAACTCAAAATCATCTAATAAATTTTTATTAAATTACATTTATTATTAAATAAAATATAATTTTAGTAGCATTGGTTTTAAATAAATTAGCATTATTAATGTTGCAAGTTAAAGATGAGGAGATATTCCCTGAGAATCCTTTTGATATTTTTCTAAGTTTTAACAACCCGATTTTCTATTCAATCCTTTTTTTGATATTCATTATTACTATTACTTTTATAATAGTATACAAATACATTATTCCCCGCCAGCGTCAGCACGAAATGGAAAAATTAAACCTGGAAATGAAGTACAATAAAATGATGGCGATGTTTGCCGAGAATGATCCCGACCCTGTTTTCAGGTTTAACCACGAAGGAGAAATTATTTTTGCCAACGAGGCAGGTGAATCATTAATTGAAAATTTAGTAGGCAATAATGTCCAAAAAATATTTAACAATATAACCAAGTCGGATATTTTAGACTGTGTCGAAAAAGGTAAAGAAATTGTTGTGGAATCAAAGTTTGGCGAAAACTATTATAAAGTTTTTATCAAAGGAATAAGCGAGCTTGGAATTGCACAGGTTTATTTCAGTAATATTACAACTCTAAAAAATTATGAGAAAGAATTAAAAGCCTCTAAAGATAAACTATCAGTTGCTAACGAAAAACTTCAAAACATTCTTGAAATTGAACGGAGCAGAATCTCAAAGGAACTGCATGACGGGTTGGGACAGACTTTATCATATATTAAATTGAGGCTTGAACCACTAAAGGATAATGAATTACCGATTGATGAAAGGAATTCATTTTATAATACATTATCGGAATTGCTCACAACGGCAATAAATGAGTTAAAAAGAATTTCCCATGGATTGAAACCGAGAATACTTGAGTTGCACGGATTGATACCTGCTTTAAGGCTGTTGGTAGAGCAAGCCTCAGGTAAATCAGGGATGGAAGGTATTTTTGAATCGTATGATGTTCAGCAAAATCTTAATCCCAAACTATCAACAACAATCTATAGAATTTCACAGGAGCTTATTAATAATATTGTTAAACATTCTAAAGCGAAGAATTTTTCCTTACAAATTTCTAAAGACGGCGATATAATCAGGCTTATTGTTGATGACGATGGAGTCGGTTTTGATAAAGATAAATTATATAAAGCACCGGCAAAAAAACTGCAGGGAATGGGATTAATAAATCTGGCCGAAAGAGTAGAGAACTTAGACGGTACTTTAACAATAGATTCGAGCCCGGGTAACGGTACTGTTACTGTTGTTGAGTTTCCAAATTGAGCATTCAAGACATAGGAGTGTAAGATTGCAACTCAGATTTCAAATCTGAGTTGCAAAAATTCTTGCCCATTTGGGTTTTAGATTAAATTTTAATTTACTGCCTGTGTATAGTTTTTTTCCACCATTTAAAACGTCAACAAAATTATTTTGCTCATCTTTTACGATTTCCACTTTCTGTTCAACGTTACTTTTATTTATAGCAATAATATTTTTTTGACCTTCGTAGTTCCTTTCGAAAACCAAAATCTCTTTTTCATCATCAATTAAAAGGGTTTTATAATCTCCAAGCTGTAGAGCAGTGCTGTTGTTCCTGATGTGAATTAATTTTTTGTAGTGATTAAAAATATCTTTATTAACGTTAACAGCATCTGTAGTCTTTCTTTTTGTTTGATCCGGGAGATAAACTTCATCTTTGTAATTCAAATCTTCCCACAGCATCGGTTTTCTACAGCAAGGATCGTTTGCACCCCACATTCCAACTTCATCACCGTAATAAATCATCGGCGCACCTAGATATGTCATTTGAAAAATTACCATCAATTTCATCATTTTAATATCTTCGTCTGAAGGTTTGCGGGTTTTATAATTTTTGTTCTCTCCCTTTGATTTACCGAAATAATTTTCCCAATCCCTGTAAGAATGAAAATCTTTATTCACAATATGTGAAAGCAGCCTGTTTGAGTCGTGACTGTCAAACAAATTCTGCATTACATAAGAAACACCTTCCGGGTAAGCGTTACGCAATACTTCCAATTGTTCATCAAACTCCGAAGTCTTTATCCTGGTTTTATCGCTTATAAAATAATCGGCACAACTGAAAGCAAAATTGTAATTCATTACAGCATCAAATTCGTCGCCCATCAAGTAAGGTTTGTTTGTTTCAATCGAATCAATAATTTCAGCAGTAATGTATGCATTAGGGTTAATAGATTTAACATGTTTACGCCAGTCTTTCCAGAATCCGTGCTTCACCATAAAAGCAACATCGAGCCTCCAGCCGTCAATGCCGTCTGAAACATTCCCGTCTCCGTTCGGATCCATCCATCTTTTTGTGGCATCAAAAATATATTTCTTCGGTCCGTCTACAATTCCGTTCTTACCTTGTTTTAATTCCGGCAATTCGCGAACGCCGTACCATCCTATATAATCAAACTTTGTTCCTTTTGCCGTATCATCCCATGATTTTATTTTAAACCAATCTGCGTAATTAGATTCTTTTTGATTTTTAACTACATCTTTGAATGCCCATGAATTAAGTCCCATATGGTTGAACACGCCGTCAATGATCACAAACATTTTCCGCTTATGAACTTCTTTTACAAGCTTTAAAAATAATTTATCAGCCTCTGTCCATATCCATGTTGAAGGATCATCGGGGGTCTCGCTTTTAACTACTTTTTTGTCGTTGACGGGATCAGGTCCAAAATGCGGATCAACATGGTGATAAGTTGCTCCGTCGTATTTATGAAGAGACGGTGACTCAAAAATCGGATTTAAATAAAGCGCTGTAATTCCCAAATCTTTTAAGTAATCCAATTTATCTATTATTCCCTGTAGATCGCCGCCGTAGCGCCTTCTCTGAATATTAAACCAGATATCCTTCCCGTTATTTTTTTCATAGTCCTGCAATTTATACCAATCGCTTGTCCACGGATGAACCTGCCAATCGGATTCGTTATCGTGCGGCCATGAATTATAAATTGATTCTTTAGTGGGATCATTTGAAGGATCACCATTTCTAAATCTTTCAGGAAATATTTGATACCAAACAACCTTCTTTGCCCATTGCGGAACAAATTTTTTTTTATTCTTCATTGAAAAGCCCAAACTAAAATTTGAAAGTAACAGTAAAACAAAAGTGCAGAAAAACATTCTGTTATTCATAATTAAGAATTCTCAATTTACTTCTACAATTTTATAAAGTTTATCGTTCTTTCTTAAAACTTCATCAAAAGGGAAAGTAACTTCAGAGCCTTTTTCCGCTAGATTTGTCTTTTCTTCATCAACCATCAATTCTTTTATTTCGGATTCAACAGCTCCGGTTGTTTCGCCAATGAAATAAATCTTATCACCAATTTGCAAATTTTCTGCTTCCAATTTAAGGTGGACAATGTTCGTTTTCTTAAAGTAAGAGACAACCTTGCCGACGTAAATTTTTCTCGTTGTTGCCTGGCTGCCGTATTTTACCGCGTAATCCTCTGAGCTTGGCTCACCGAAATAAAACCCGGAAGAGAATCCCCTGTTATAAACCTTTTCCAATTCTTTCAACATTTCATATTTTACTTCAGGGGTTAACTTGTTTTCAAAATACAGATCAATTGCTTTCCTATAAACCGATACAACTTTGCCGACATATTCCGGGCTCCTTTTTCTCCCTTCAATTTTAAAAGAATCAATCCCGGCTTCGATTAATTGGTCTATAAATTCGATTGTACAAAGATCTTTCGGGGACATAACATAATCTTCGCCAAGCACCAATGTTGCTTCGCCTTCAGTATCTCTTATTTCGTATTCTCTTCTGCAAGGCTGAACACATTCGCCAAGGTTTGCACTTTTGTTAAAAATATGATGACTCATAAAACATCTGCCGCTTACGGCAACACACATAGCGCCGTGCACAAATGTTTCAATTTCTATATCTGTATTCTGTTTTATTTCTTTTATCTTATCTAAAGTGCATTCTCTTGCCAAAACAATTCTTTGCGCACCGAGTCTTTTATAAAGATTAGCCGAATTTGAATTTGAAATTGATGCCTGCGTACTTACACAAAAAGGCATTTCGTGTTCGATGCATTTATCAATTACAGCCATATCCCAGCAGATAATTAACTTTACTTCTGCTGCTTTTGCTTTGTTTATTATTTCATCCAACTGCTTTAAATCATCTTCAAATACCAACGAGTTAAGAGTTAAATGAACCTCAACATTATGTTTATTACAGTATTCAACTATTTCACTTAGTTTGTTTAATTCAAAGTTTCTTGCTTTTGCCCGCATATTGAGTTTATCTATACCAAGATAAACTGCGTCGGCCCCATTCTTTACAGCAGTTATAAGCATAGTCCGGTTACCTGCAGGCGCAAGTAGTTCGGGCTTTTTTATATTTGTCATCCGTATTATTTTTTATTGTTAAATTCTCAAGTCAAAAATTACAAAAACGGCAACAAATTATTCTCTTAATTGTTAGAATAACTCATCTATTAAACAAATATTTTTGATACAAAAACATTATCTTTCAGTTCTATAGTTTACGAATAAAAAATTGATCGATTACGAATACATATTATCAAACCTTAGTATGCCGGTTTTAATAACCGATTTAAAAGGAACAAAAGTATATGCAAATACTTCTTTCAATGATTTGTTTGTAGACAATAAAACAACAGATGAAAGTTTTCTTTCCGAGTTTATAATTTATAATAGTGATAATGAAATTATTGATTTCGATCAATACCCGTTCATTTCGATATTAAAAAGTAGTAATAATTCCGAGACAATAAATGGAAAAATTAATGATAAATGGTACCTGATAAAATCTGTTAAAGAAGACAAAAAAAATTTTTTTGATTATATCATAACTTCTTTTGAGGATATATCAAAAGAGAAAGAAACGGAAGATTGGCTGAAATTTACGACAGAGAATGTTGAAGCTGTTTTATACGCTACTGGCCCGGTAAGTAACGATTCTATATTTGTATCTAATGCAGTTGAGAAACTATTTGGCTTTACCCCGGATGAAATTTTTGAGAATAAACTTACTGTTTTAAGAAGAATATATCCCGAATATCTGGAGTATTTTAGATTCTTTTTGGATGAACTAAACAGCGGTAAATCATCTATTGTTGAATACAAGTTTAAAGATAAATACAATTGCGAAAGGTTCGTTCGCCATTCAGGTACGCCGATAATTAGACAAGGTAAAATAGAAAAAATTGTCGGTGTTATTCTCGACATTACAGAAGAAAAAGAAATTTTAGAAAAGTTAGAAAAATCCGAAGAAAGGTTTAGACTATTAATTGATACTGCAAATGATTTTATATTTACCCTTGATAATTACGGGTACTTTTTAACGGTCAATAAAAGCGGTGCCAAATCATTAGGATATATTCAAAGTGAAATTATAGGCAAACACTTCCTGGAATTAATTGATGAAGGAAATAAGCCGGATGTTGCTTTTGCATTTCAAAAAATCTTAACCTCGGGAAAGATGACATCCTTTGAAGCTGCTTTTATTGATAAGTTCGGGAAAAATGTTTTATTCGAAATTCAAGCAAGCCCGATGATCATGGAAAATAAAATAGACGGCATACTCGCAATCAGCAGAGATATAACCGCCAGAACAAAAGATGAAATGAAATTAAAAGAACTTAATGCAAAACTGATTGAGGCCAACAGAATAAATGCTATAGAAAGAGACAGGGCAAAACACCAGATATCTGTTCTGGAAGAATTAAACAAATTAAAAAATGAATTTATTTCAAATGTATCTCATGAATTAAGAACCCCGTTGGCTTCAATTGTTGGTTTTGCCGAAACCATAGCATCTGATACATCGTTAACCCGCGAAACAATAAATGAGTTCAACAATATAATAGTAACCGAAGGTAAACGGTTAGCTAAATTTATAAACGATCTTTTAGATTTTTCCAAGGTTGAAGAAGATAAAGATAACATTCACTTTGATAATATTGATATAATTCCAATAGTAAACAATGTTGCAGAGAATTTTAGAAAGCAAGCCGAACAAAAAAAAATTACTCTTACCACTGAAATTCCGGAAGCTGAAATAATTATCAAGGGCGATAAAGAAAGGCTATCCAGTGCTTTTGGAAAAATTCTTGATAATTCTATTAAGTTTACAAATAAGAACGGCAGGGTTAGAATAATTGTTCAGGATTTTCTTAATGAAGTTGAAATAATAATAAATGATACCGGGATTGGAATAAGGGAAAATGATTTACCAAAAATTTTTGATAAATTTAGGAAGGTAAATCAAAAAGATAATCAACTGCCGGGTGCTGGTTTAGGGCTTACAATTGTAAAGCAAATTATTGATGCTCACAAAGGTTTGGTCCAGGTAAAAAGCGAGTTTAATAAGGGAACAACATTCATTGTTAAATTACCTAAAAAACCAAAGGAGTGAATTTGGAAAAATTAATTTTCATAATTGACGACGAACCGTCAATCTTAAAACTGTTATCACATTGGGTCAAAAATCAATGGGGTTATGAAGTACAAATTTTTGAAAAAGGAATGGATGCGTTAAACAGACTTGATGAAAAACCGGATTTGGTTCTGCTCGATATTATGCTTCCGGATATTAACGGTAATGAAGTGTTAAGAAGGATCAAGCAATACGACGGCAACCTGCCCGTAATAATGCTCTCCGCACAGGGCAGTGTAGAAGTAGCTATAGAATCAATTAGAATAGGAGCCTTCGATTACTTCCCGAAACCTATTGACAATAACAGGCTGCAAACATCAATACAAAATGCTTTAAAAAACTATGAACTGCACAGAAAAGTAGAAGAGCTTGAAAATAACATTAAAACCGAATACAGCTTTGAAAATATTATCTCCGTGGATAATAAAATGCAGCAAGTATTTAAAATGGTACACAAAGTTTTAGATAACGATGTAACCGTTTTAATTCACGGAGAAAGCGGAACCGGGAAAGAACTTATTGCAAGGGCAATTCACTACAACGGGGTAAGAAAGGATGCGCCGTTTGTGGTTGTAAATTGTGCCTCCATACCGAGGGAACTTTTGGAAAGCGAATTATTCGGTCACGAAAAAGGATCATTCACCGGCGCATATCAAAAGAAGATAGGTAAGTTTGAGCACGCTAACGGCGGTACCTTGTTTTTAGATGAAATCGGCGAAATGGAAATGTCCCTTCAGGCAAAAATATTAAGAGTAATCCAGGAAAAAACATTCGAAAGAGTCGGCGGTAATGAACAGATACGGTCCGACGTTAGAATTATTTCCGCAACAAACCGCGACTTAACAGAAGCAGTTGAAGCAAAAGAATTCAGGGAAGACCTTTACTATCGTTTAAGTTCCTTCCCTATTAACATTCCGCCGCTCCGCGAAAGAAGAAGCGACATTCTTATTTTAATTGACCACTTCATTGAAGCTTTTAATGAAAAACACAAAAAGCAGATCAAAGGTTTGAACAAAAGTGTTCGAAAATTATTATTTGATTATGATTGGCCCGGCAACGTAAGAGAACTGGAAAACACAATTGAAAGATGTGTTATTATGGAAGACGGCGATAATATAACAACCGATGTTCTTCCGCCTCAGGTTTTAAGCTCTGATAGGAGATCGTTCTTATCTTCCAACATTGCATTGTTCGGTGAAGATTCACCCATTATTCCATTTGAACAACTAAAAGAACAGGCAATAAGACATGCCCTTAAAACTACGAACGGAAATATTGTAGATGCGGCTAAAAAACTAAAAATAGGAAGAGCAACATTTTACAGATTAATGGAAAAATATAACATAGGATCGGGAAAATAAAATGAATATAGTTGAAGAAATTATAGGCGATATTTTAGTGGAAATAATTAACATTGACCGTGCAACATTGAGTGAAGCTGATGAATTAAAAGCAGGCTTACTAAATAAAATGGAAGAGGGATATAAAAATATAATTATAGATCTGAGCGCTTGTGATTTCATCGATTCAACATTTTTGGGTGTACTGGTTAACACATTAAAAAAAGTTGCAAAAGTCGGTGGCGATTTAAAACTCGTCGGATTCAGACCGGCAGTAAGATCAATGTTTGAATTAACAAGGCTGTTCAGGGTGTTTGATACTTATAATGAACTTCAGGCAGCTATTAAAAGCTTTCAGTAAACAACAGGAAGTAGTTTGGAAAACTCTAAACCGAAAAACAAAATACTTTTAGTGGAAGACGAAGTAAATATAATCAAACTGTTTGAATTCAATTTAAAGCGGGCAGGATTTGAAGTTTGTTCCGCAGCCAACGGTAAAGAAGCTTTGGAAAAAGTATGGGAAGTAAAGCCGGATTTAATATTAAGCGATATAATGATGCCGGAGATGGACGGTTTTGAATTTAGAAAAGAGCTGATGAAAGACGAGTTCCTCAAAACAATCCCGTTTGTTTTCCTTACTGCAAAAGGAGCCGATGAAGACATCCTTGAAGGCTATGACCTTGATATACAGGACTACATAATAAAAACATCAAGCACTAAAGTTGTTATTGCCAAAATTAACGCAATAATTGCAAGCTACAAAAAAGAAAGAGAAAAGGTAATTGGAGAAGTTCAGTCCGCTGCAGGAAGTATGCAGGCTTCGTTTGTACCAGCTGTCCCCCCTTATTTTGAAGGCTACGAAATAAACCATTGGCACCAGACTTTCCAGGGCATCCCCGGCGGTGATTTTATTGATTACTTTCAATTAGATGAAGAAAATCTTATCGTTGTTCTCGGCGATGTGATGGGAAAAAAATGGGGAGCTTATTATTTTGCAATCGCATATGCAGGTTACATTAGAAGCGCTGTTAGATTTATACTCCAGTCTGCCGATAAATTTTCTCCCGGACAAATTATTGAAAAAGTAAACGAGTCGGTTTTTAAAGATGAACGGATATCCGAAGTTTACATTACACTTTCAGTATTGCTGTTGAATAAAAACGGAACCGTAAAGTACAGCGGTGCAGGCGATCTGCCGTTATTTTATAAATCCGATAAAGTCGATTACATCAAATCGGACGGAATTTTATTGGGATATTTTGATATCAGTCGGTATAAAGATTACGAACTAAAACTCAACCCCGGAAACGAAATTTATTTAATGACAGACGGCATTTTTGAAGCGCGTAACGAAGAAGGGATACAGTTGGCAGTTGAAGGATTCACAAAAATCATCAGCAGCAAAAACGACGAGAATGATACTCTCGACGAAATAAAAAAAGAATTTGACGCTTACACAAACAAGAAATACGAGGATGATATAAGTATTATAGCAGTGAAGAAAATTTAATCCGCTTTAAAAACCAACATTGAACCTTCTAATACCAATTGCTTTTTCCTATAATAAAAATTCTCGTAAAATTAAATTCATTAAAAACTATTTACTTGGTTAATGCACTGAACTTAAAAAAACCGCACACCCCTTTGCGTAAAGTGCATTTTGATTGATATGTATCGAAGATTAAATCATTTGGTATTTATTAAACAATAAAGCTATTTTCTCCTTAATAAGTCGTATTTCCGTTTAATAAATGTGCCGTTGTAGATCTTCATTCTGTGACTGTAAGTTGTTATTCTGTAGTATTTTTTAATTCTCTACATGAAAGATGACAAAAATTGAGGCAAAAATATACACAAGCCAAATTGGTTTTGGGATTTTGCCATAAAGTCCTCTCTTTTTAAGAGAGGATTTAGGTGAGTTCTAAATAAAAACTAAATCCCAAAACCAATTTGCAACAAGTATATTCAAATATTTTAACGATCACATGAGACTATCAAGAGAATTAAATAGGGCTTGCTGAAAAGCAAATAAGAGCTTAAAAAATAATAAGATAGGTGAATAAAACCCTGAAAAAGTGCAAAGTAATTAATAAATTGAAGAAAAAACATGTGCACTTAATAAGAGGAAAAG
>JASFMY010000067.1:0-35265 GCA_050117315.1 Ignavibacteria bacterium | reverse complement strand
CCCCATAGAATAAGGGGGATGGTTTCGCACAACAGAATTTTATCTGTAAATGACATAATATAGCTTTATCCGCCTTTATATTTTTTTCTCATTTCCAGATAAAATTCTTTAAAGTTATATAGATACAGAGGTTACCTATAAAAAAACGGATCCACTTATCACTTATAAAGTAAGAGCAATCAGTTATTACGGATATAGTGATTCATATAACTCATATACGAATGGATCATATCTCAATTAGAATTGTAATTATCTGATATTAAAAATATTTTTTATTACCTCTAACCGACAAAAAAACAAAAGGAGCTACCAAAAAGTAGCTCCGGGGAGTCGTAATTTTGTTTAGTGAAACTTAGAAAACCACTTCTTTCGAAGGTGTATTCTTTAATATCTCATTCTGGAATTTCGGAATTAATAATCAAGTAGCTCCACTATACAGAGTTTCTAATCGAGCTGCATAGCATTCCAGGAAAAGGTTAATTCCGGCGAAACCGTTTTACACTATTGTAAAAAAATTTAACCATCACAATCCAAATATTTTCGTTGAGGAGTCATAAAATCATCTCAAATCTAAAACTGTTTCTAACTTTCTCTAGAAATCATCCTTCGGTCCTAAGTCCTCTAAATTTACTGAATATAACATTTTCGCAGCATAGTGCTTTTTTACCTATCGTTTTTTCTCGATATCTCTTTTTACTTTTCTTCTCTTTCGCAATTTCTTTGCCGACCATTCAGAGTTATGCAACACACTCTGCATTATGGAACAAGTATTCAGTTACAGTTAGAATCTTAGGTAGTCTCTAAAAGCAGCAATTATATCTGAAACGGCGTCTACTTCCGTGGTTCTGCTTGTGATTAATAATCTGTTTAAGTTTTCCATGAATCCTTTTTTTTATTAGAGATTGTTTAGAATTGATTCAATTGGCATACAGATTACACTATTCTACTCCTGAAGATTTTCAGTAATGTACTGAGTACATTGCTTGATTTCGCCCGGTTTCTCAGTTTGTACTGAGTACATTGGTCGCCTCCGCTCGATTTCCTGATTTGTACAAAGTACATTGGCTCCCTCCACCCGGTTTCCCGATTTGTACAAAGTACATTGGTTCCTTCCACCCGATTTTTCGTTTTGTACAAAGTACATTAGCTACCTCCGCCCGGTTTCCCGATTTGTACTAAGTACATTACGTCACTTCAACTGTTTTCCTTTTTTGTAATAACTACAATCCTAAAGACGTGGTGTTATTTACTTATAAATAGTAAAGATATTAACAGTTATAATCTTGTGTTAAATTTTATAAACCGGGAAAATAAGATTTAGTTTCGCTGAGCTCGCAAGCTCGGTTCTTACCGTTCACTTCGTACGGGTTCCAACTAAACAAAGTAGACTTCCGCAACACACTTTTAATCCTGGCGCTAATGAATTAAGAATAGCAACCAAATTCTTTTCTTCGGTGGAGTCCTTTGTTCAACGGTTTCATCTTTAAGTTGCATAGAGCATGTTGATATAAATTGATTATATCTAAATCAAATTAGAATGTTATTTAAAATGAAGCAGGCCAATTAGAATTTACTTTCATTAAAATTTTATTAATTGTATTTTAAACAAAGTTCAACAAAGAATTGAGACTCTTTTGGCTCAATTCTTTGGTCAGTTCATGATTCGTAGAAACTATGCTAAATCATTCGATGGTTTTAGAATTTGTATTTTATCAAAGATGATTGCTGTGACTTTTAGAAATTTATTAGTAAGCTTTTTTTAATTATTAAAGTTTAATTAGAGCTAAATATACTTTTGCTTAATTTCACTTAACAGGTTTATAATAGTAGTTGAAAGTTTACTTTAATAAAATAATATTAACTCATAGTTCTACGAAAAAAACGGGAAAATGGTTCTAATGAAAAGTATTTTTTCCCCTATCATAATTTTGTTAACCGGATATTTAATTATGACATGTCAAAATATAAATAAAAGCGACTTGCCTAGTGATTTAAAAATTGAGGTTGTAGCTGGTGGGTTGCATCCTTGGGAAGAAAATTATTATTTATTGATTAACGTAAATGGTAATTGTAAATATTCAAAATTTATTCCCGGGGATATTGGAGCACCGCCTATTGAAGAAAAAGAGTTTTTAATAAAAGAACAGGATTTAATTAACATCTGGAGATGCATTTCAATTAACGAATTTTTC
Source organism: Ignavibacteria bacterium (assembly GCA_050117315.1). Lineage (GTDB taxonomy): Bacteria > Bacteroidota > Ignavibacteria > Ignavibacteriales > Melioribacteraceae > JANQIV01. The sequence continues at coordinate 33,073 of JASFMY010000067.1, read as the reverse complement.
TCAATGGAATCAGAATATAAAAAGGGGAACATTATCGGTGGATTTTATGCCCGTTTAACTATTGCAGCAAACAAACATTCACATATTGTCAGGGTGGAAAACACTGTTCCTGAAAAAATCGATTCGATAATTACTTCTATTAACAAGTTATTACCGGAAGGTTTAACTCTTACCCTTTAATGGGCTTCGGAATTCTCCAGGTAAATGCATAAATAGCAATTTTGCTTAACCAACAAGGAGGATAAAGTGAAATTCAAGCCTTATAAGACAGTTATTTCGTTTCTTTTATTTGCATCTTTTTCATTAATATTTGGTCAAAACAACATTCCGGAGGATTTTGACATTCTTGCTGTAGCTGGCGGTACCTCACCTTGGACAGAAAATGCAGTTTTACATATAACGGCAAATGGACAGTCTGAATACGTACGTTTTATTCCTGGGGATGTAGGTGAGCCGCCTCTTGAAGAAAAGGATTTTACATTATCCGCTTCCGAACTCGATCAAATTTGGCAGTCTATTCAAAACAACGATTTTTTCAATCTTGCTACTGACTATAGCGATTCACTGGTAACAGGAACAACATTTGCAAGGTTGACAGTTAGAGCAAATGGTATAACACATGAAGTTAGAACTCAGAATGTGACTTTATCAGAGTTTGATAATATTATACTTACAATCAATAATGTGACGCCATCTACTTACAATCTTGTATATGAGGTTTATACATCCCCCATAATTATACCAATAGACCCGTGTGATATAAATTCAGCCACTTCATCTGCATTGTATTTACAAGATGATATATTACGTTTAAAAACGCATAACGGAAGTGCTGCCAACTTATCTAATCGCTCATTAATAAATCCCTCGAATCTAAATACTCCTAACGATTCTCACGCCGGCACAGTAGTGTCATATAGAATACCATTAAAAAAAGCTGTTGCTTCCGGCATTGCCACTTTGGAAGGCAAGGGAAATTATTATGGCGACCAGGTATCTATAACTGTGAACAATACGACGAATGTAACATCAGATGATTTATCGCTAACTCTTTACCTTGAGTTTTGGGGTACTCACGCGAATAGTGAAAATGTAAAACGTATTGAGTCCGCAATTGAAAATACCTGGGGTGGACATACAACAGGTGGAAAGAATCTTACAGTTGACGTTGTAACAAGATTGAATACTTCTGCAACTTCAGCTCCCAGTACTGCGGGTTATCACCAAATTGAATTAGTAGGATCAGGTACCAGTTATGTTAGTAGTATCGGAGAAATTAATGAAGGAATAAGATCGGGTCAATGGAGGACAGAGGGAACACTTTTGGATGGAATGTATGCTCATGAAGCCGGACATCTTTTCGGTTTACCCGATAGGTATAATGATTATAACAAACAATCCGACGGAACATGGCGTCGTAAAAATGACGGCGCAATATTTACCAGTGAGGATTTGGCTAAGGAGATACAACCAAATTATAGCAATATTACAGTAGAGCAACTTAAGACATGGCTTTCAAAAGAAATGAATCAACGTGTAACAACACCCAAATCCGGTCATGAAAATGATATAATGGCAGATAAAACAGCTTCTGTTCAGCAGAGCGATATAGATGCTATAGCATCATCTCCAGGTTTAACTGTAGAAGTTAGCCCGGGTAATATACTTGTCAATAAAGAGGGTTCCGAACAAAATTTTGTTATCACAAGATCAGAAAATATGTTTGTAAATTCGGGCGATACCAAAACATTAAATGGAATTTATGTTGCTTGCGTTGATTTGTATGACCATATCCCATCTTTCGGGAGACGCTTTGATCTGGCACCGAGTTTGGGAGGGTGGGAAGGTATTGAAGCGGCATCAATATTACAACAATTAGTTGACTATATTGACGATCAGGAGATTTTCTGCGAAAATGATTACTCTAGTCAGATAGTTATTTGGAGAATCACTAATAATTTATACACTCGAAGTTCGGGAGTTGAAGAATTTTTGGAAAACGCTGGAATTAACATTGGTAGTCGTTTTCTGGATTTTCCTCGCTTGAGTAATCCGGATTCATCAAGTTCTAATACAACAATATTGATTCCTGCCCAGTTGCTGGTTGCCAATGTTTTAATGTCTACCCCTTTTGTTTCCATGAATACAACTGTTAATGCAACCGCAAATGTATCCTATCCAAATGATTTGCAATCATTAAATGCAAATTATTCATGGTCTTTGCATACACCCCAAAGCAGTAATGCTTCCATAATAAACCCACAAAATTCATCAGTTTCCTTTATTCCCGATATAAGAGGAGAATACAAGTTGCAATATCTTGCTACAATAACTGGTTTATCAGGCAACGATACTATAACAAACAATATTACATCTGAAGTAGCAAAAATTATCACTGTAGACAATTTAACCGAAACCTTTGAAAGTGGTGATATTCAGCAAGTTGTCCCGTTTAATTGGCAGTTAAGTGGCGATGCATTATGGGAAGCGTCAAATGCAACATCTAATTCAGGAGATTATTCAGCTGTGTCAGGTTTAATCTCGGATAATCAGTCTACTAATATTGAACTCGAAGTGGAAATTTCGGATAATGCTGAAATCTCATTTGCATTTATGGTTTCATCAGAAGAGTTACATGATTACTTACGATTTTTTATTGACCACATTGAACAAGACTCGTGGTCAGGTATTACAAATTGGGAACGTGCAACTTATTCTTTGTCGGCAGGAAAGCACACATTAACCTGGAGTTACGAAAAAGATGGTTCCGATTCTGAAGGTTCCGATGGGACTTGGATAGATGACTTGTTTCTTCCGACTGGAACAGTAACCTCGGTTTTTGCTAAAGAGTCTATTCCTCTAGAATTCGATTTGTCACAAAATTTCCCTAATCCATTTAATCCAACGACCACAATAAATTATCAGTTACCTTCAAAAGAATTTGTATCCTTGAAAGTGTTTGATATTCAAGGTAGACAAATAGAAGTCTTAGTAAATGAAGATAAAGATGCAGGTTATTATCAAGTTACTTTTGATGGGGGAATGTTTGCAAGCGGGGTTTATTTTTATAGGTTACAAGCAGGTTCTTTTAGTGAAACTAAGAAATTTGTTTTATTAAAATAGCCTTTGCAGCTTTAAAAAAAAGGATTATTTATTCTTTTTTTAAGAAATAATGAAAGAAATGGAATTCGAGATGCAATTGCTTAAATGAAAACTCGTTAGATATGCATAAACGGTCTCCTCAAGTTGATTGAAGGTAAGTAGTTGATTATTATCTCTCAACAACTTTTAGACTGTTTTATTTTATATTTGTAATATACTTAACAATCTTATAACTACAAGTAATGAATTGTTCTCCTTCTTGGTAACTTAAATTTATTATTCACATGTTGGTGACATATTTGTTGCCACATTATTAATTATCAACTTCTTCGGTTCTTAAAATATTCAAAAAGATGAGGTTCTATTATGGTCAAAAGATTTGACTATATTCTTATAAGGTGCAGACAGCCGCCAAATTAGGGCTATATCTGCACTCAATTTATATTATCTATTTAGTTATCCTACTATTGCAATAGGTTAATAAAATTAAATAATAAAACAATTTTTTTACGGGAGGAAGCCTTATGATTAAAATTAAAAATTTATTTTTTACTTTTATTTTTATGATGGGGGCGTTGAATATATCGATTTTTGCTCAAGAATTTAAGAGCGCAAAACTCGAAACTCTTCGAATTGAACAATCAACTTCAATTCATGCTAAAAGTATTCAGAAATTGAAATTATCTTCATCATTAAATACTCTTTATGAACTATATAAAGAAAACAAAGATTTTAAGAAATATGCTTTAAAATCCAAATTAGAATTGGTAGATGATAAAATTGTTGTTGTCGAAGTTTATCCGCAGTACGGACGTACAACGTCAGACATTGATGAGAAAGCTCTTATTGAACTTGGGGGTGTTGTTCAGGCAAAAGCCGAACTTTCTATGCTGGTTGAAATACCCATTGAACGGTTACATGATGTAGCCGAAAATGTTAAAGGAATTTGGCGAATAAGGCAGCCTTTGAAACCGAAAGCATTTGAGGTCATAGGCGAAGGTCCGTTTCTAATGGAAGCTGATGAGTGGCATTCGGCAGGTTATACAGGTGCAGATGCAAAGGTAGCTGTTATTGACCTTGGTTTCAACCTATTAGACTCTGCGCAAGCCAACGGGGATATACCGCCAACATATGTTAGTCACGATTTTACCGGGACAGGCCTTCAGACTGGTACTCAACACGGTACTGCGGTAGCGGAAGCTGTTTATGATGTTGCCCCGGACGCGGAGCTTTACCTATATAAGATAGGTACTTTTACACACCTGCAGTTGGCTGAAGACACATGTGAAATGAACAATATTCATGTTATTAACCACTCTGTAGGCTGGTATCTTGCAGGAGGATATTACGACGGTACAGGTTACGTATGCGATGTAGCAAACGAAGCAATAGACTACGGAATTGTATGGGTTAATGCTGCCGGCAATGAGGCTGATGGATTTCATTACAGGGGAGTATTTGATGATGACGGTATTGGTTATCACGATTTCAGCGGTGCGGGAGGAAATATCAATGTGTTCGGTCCGGCTCCCGGTCAGGGTTATATTTACCAATCAGATATTGATCTCTCAGTATTTCTCAATTGGGATGACTATCCCGGTTCTGATCAGGATTATGATCTGCATGTGGTACGTTTAGCATATCCCTCGGGAACACAGTGGCAGATTGTTGCCAGCTCTACCAATCCTCAAACCGGAACACAATACCCGGAAGAAGAAATACATACACAAACTAGAGGGGGACTAGCTTTTTACGGTGTTGTGGTAGAAAAAGTTAATGCAACTGTTGACGTTGATTTCACCTTGTTTAATTGGTTCGATACTTGGGACTATTACCAGGCAAGCAGCAGCCTTGTTGATCCTGCTACAGTTGAGGAAGTTGTAACAGTTGGAGCAATACACAAGGATAACTATGATTCGGGACCGCAGGAACCTTACAGTTCCCAGGGGCCGACAAATGACGGACGAATTAAACCCGACGTTACTGCACCGGATAATTGTATATGTTTTGCATATGGCGGTGATTTTGGCGGAACTTCTCAAGCCTCCCCTCATGTGGCTGGTGTTTGTGCACTAATCAAGTCGGCTTTCCCGACTCATACTGTTGATAACATAAAAGATTACCTGTACCAGGATTGTACTGTTGATTTAGGTGTTGCAGGAAAAGATAACATTTACGGATTCGGTAAAGTAGAAATGCTTTCACCGTTTTATGTTCTGCACCTTGGTGTTGAAGACGGAACGGATATATTTCCCCAGGAAACCGCTTTGTATGATTATTACACTGCCGGTGCTTCGGCGCTGATGACACTTAAGTTTATAGATGATACTTATGCTCATGACCAAGATTATATTTATACAACATACCATCAGGGTACACCGGGCGAGGATATGAATGCAACCGATCTAAGGAACGCAATGAACGGTGAAGAACCCGGTCCTTATCATTTTTCAGCTTTTGCTGAAGCCGATGAGGATCTCAGCCTCAAGAAAATTGTTCACTGGGTAGATTACCAGGTACCAGGTGCCGATCAATCCAATACTCCTGCTTTTGTCCCGGTTGAAGCAGACTATAACTGGTTGGTTGTAAGGGGATTTGTAACTGATTTGGATCCGTGCGATCAGAGTAGTGTCTGGAATATACCGGACGTTACACTGTACTGGCTGTGGCTGAATGATCCCCGTACATCAGGTCTTGGTTATAACGCTTATGTATCTGCACAGGTGTTCAAAGATTCTTATTATGACCCGGTTGAAGGCAGTTACCGTTCTATCTGCGAACCACCGGACGATTTTGATAGCAATACAAAAAATGACATTTATAGGAATGTAGAGTTGACATATGCCCGGGCAAAAACAGATAATCAACTTGCTGAAAACTTAAACTCAAAAATCGGTGTAGGTACTTATGATTGGAAAAAGCTGCTTCCGGAACCTCTAATGGCCTTTGACGAGTTCAATGAAATTTTTTCGGCCGGCAGTTTTTCAAAAACATTGGAAGTTGTTGATCTTGATTCACAAGAAGACTACTATTTAGTAGCTATGAATAACGGCAAATCACAGGAAACTGCTAACCTAGTAATAATGCTTAATACAGATGATGCTGCTTTTGAAGGGGCATCGTGGGTAAAAAAAGAAACACCGTATCTTCCTTTGCAGGAAGAAAAAGCTGTTGAAATTGCTATAAGTGTATTAGGCAACTCCGAAAGCGGTAAATATTATGATTATAAAAATCCGTCTGAGATACTTCTGGTATGGACCAAGAATTTTAACTCATCGAGATTCTTGCCGAGTTACGAAGTTATATTTAACAGCGTAGTGAAAGGCTATGACGATATTGCTGTTTTTGTACACCAAGATGAAACTTATGAAATCGGCAGCCCGGCATTAAAGAAAGAACAAAGCCAGAAAACCAATTCTCTCATTCCTGATAAATTTGCGCTGCATCAGAATTATCCTAACCCGTTTAACCCATCAACCAAAATAACATATGCAATTGCAAATAACAGCAAAGTTAATTTGACCATTTATAATACTCTTGGGCAAGAAGTTGCCGTTTTGGTAAATACTGTTCAAACGGCCGGAAATTATTCTGTTACTTTTAGTGTCGGTAATTTGCCGTCTGGAGTTTACTTTTACAGGCTAACTACCAACTCCTTTAGTGAAGTTAAGAAGATGGTTATAACAAAATAGCGATACAAAATCTTAAGACCTCTAAAGTTATGAAACTTTAGAGGTCTTTTGACCAAAACTTAGCTAATATAATTCCCGACACATTATGCCACAGACTGAAAAGAGCTCCGGGAAGTGCTGCAGCCGAAGTGAAAAATTTTGTTGTAAGAGCTACACTTAAACCTGAATTCTGCATACCCACTTCAATTGCCAAAGTTTTTGCGTCTCTGTCGGAACATCTGAAAAGTTTTCCAAAGCCGTACCCGATTGATAATCCGCTTAAATTATGAAGAATAACGGCAGTCAATATCAATAATGGAAAGGAAAGCACAAGCGTTTGATTCAAGGCAACTACGCATGCAATGACTATTGAAATTGTTAAAATAGAAATAGACGGAAAGATCGCCAATATTGGTTGAAACCTTTTATAAAAGAAATGCCGGATGAGAAGTCCGTCTACAAGCGGAAAAATGACAATCCAAAAAACGGAATTCACCATTTCCCAAAAATGAATGTCTACTTTTTCGGCAAGAAACAAATAGATAATACCCGGCGTTAATAGCGGAGCCAGAATTGTTGATACCAACGTTAAAGTAATTGATAGCGCAACATTTGCTTTTGCGAGATAACAAATAACATTCGAAGCTGTTCCGCCCGGACAGGCTCCAAGCACAATCATCCCGATCATTATTTCCTTTGGCAGGCCCAATACAATTGAAATTATGAATGCAAGCAAAGGCATAACCAGATACTGCGCAGCAACTCCAAGCAGAACAAGATGTTTTGTTTGCCATATATTTTTAAAGTCTTCGAACTTTAATGTCACTCCCATTCCAAACATTATTACACCTAGGAGAAAAGGTATTAACGGTTTTAATTCCGTAAACGGGGAAGGAATAATTAATGCAGCAACAGACAAAATCACTACAATAATCAGAAATTGATTTTCAATAAAACTTATGATTTTGGGCAGCATAAAGTTGAGTAAATAATTTTTCGAAATTAGACTCGCCAAATATATAAAAATATAGTTAATCTTATTTCTAAAATTAAACAGGACCTGTTGTATGAAGTTATTGTCTGTTTTATTAATAATAGGTTTCCCAAAAAAATATTCCAGGGTGGGAGGAATGATTCCAGTGCTGCGGTTGAGATACATTTTTGTACTGTTCAACTCGCCGGAAATACTGTTGAACCAGACTTTTGTACTGTTCAAGTCGCCGGAAATACTGTTGAACCGGACTTTTGTACTGTTCAAGTCGCCGGAAATACTGTTTAACTAGACTTTTGTACTGTTCAAGTCGCCGGAAATACTGTTGAACCAGACTTTTGTACTGTTCAAGTCGCCGGAAATACTGTTGAACCAGACTTTTGTACTGTTCAAGTCGCCGGAAATACTGTTGAACCAGACTTTTGTACTGTTCAACTCGCCGGAAGTACTGTTGAACTAGCTTTTTGTACTGTTCAAGTCGCTTGAAATACTGTTGAATTAGCTTTTTGTACTGTTCAAGTCGCTTGAAATACTGTTGAATTAGCTTTTTGTACTGTTTAAGTCGCTTGAAATACTGTTGAATTAGCTTTTTGTACTGTTTAAGTTGCTTGAAATACTGTTGAATTAGCTTTTTGTACTGTTCAAGTCGCTTGAAATACTGTTGAATTAGCTTTTTGTACTGTTCAAGTCGCTTGAAGTACTGTTGAATTAGCTTTTTATACTGTTCAAGTCGCTTGAAATACTAATGAAACTACGGTGTTTTTTGGGGGGTAATATCTTTTTCTATCATAATGAAGCGGCGTAAACCGTTTCATTATGATAGTCCCAATTCTTTTTTAACTTCCAGCTTAGCTCCGATCATTTCCTGGTGATGAAGATGTAAATTGCCGCTGACTTTCCTGATAAAATATTCTTCATAAGCATGAAGTTTTTCATCGGCATAAATTAACCTCCAGAGATTTTTAACAAGTTCAAATTTCTCCTCAAAAGAGAAATGATTATTAATTATCTCAGTGAATTCATAAAGGCTTACGCTTTTATTTACCTGTTCTTTTGAAAGGCCGATTAATTCTTTTACATGTTCGTCATTCAATTCAAAAATATTCTTCATTAATTCAAATATTTTTTCTTCTTCTTCAATTGTAAATTCATCGTCTGCATTGCCGAGTTCAAGAAATAATGCACAAGTAGCAATTTGAAGTCTTGCTTCGGAATTCAGAGAACGGCTTTGCTGTTCATTTTCACTTTTATTAAGCAATACTTCTTTTAAAAAATCAAACATCAAATCACCTATATTTTATTCGGTAGTTATCTCAGGTTCTTCATCTTCATCTTCTTTTGGGCGTTCGTACAAAATTGTTAGTTCTTTAATATGTTCGGCAAGCCCGTCATGTATTTGATCCCATGTAAATCTCCACGTCCAGTTGCCTCCCAGCGTACCGGGAAAATTCATTCTCGCTTCCGTACCGAGATTTAGCCAGTCCTGCAAAGGAACAACAACTATATTTGCTACAGACGAATAAGCTGTTCTAATTATTTCATAACGCATATCGTCGCCGTAGTAGTTCAAATATTTCTGTGCGTATTTAAAAACTTCCGATCCGTTAGCTTTTTCCTTTTCAAAGAATGCACGGGTAGTGTCGTTATCGTGTGTACCTGTGTAGACCAAAGAATTTTGTACATGGTTATGCGGCAAAAAGGATTTATCACCGCCTACACCAAATGCAAATTGGAGAACTTTCATGCCCGGGAAATTAAAATGATCTCTTAGCTTTCTTACTTCTTTTGTAATTATTCCCAGGTCCTCTGCAATAATTGCTACGTCACCCAATTCTTTTTTCAATGTTTCAAATAACTCGTAACCGGGTGCTTTACACCATTTACCGTCTATAGCAGTTTCTGCATCGCCGGGAATTTCGTAATAAGCTTCAAATCCTCTGAAATGATCTATCCTGACTATATCAACAAACTCATACATTTTGGAAAATCTTTTCTGCCACCATAAATAATTGTCTTTTGCCATCTCATCCCATTTGTAAAGAGGATTGCCCCAAAGCTGTCCCGTCTCACTGAAATAATCCGGCGGAACTCCGGCAACGGTTTCCAGGTTGCCTTTGTCGTTTATTGTAAACAATTCTTTATTTGCCCAAAGGTCGGAACTGTCGTAAGCAATAAAAATAGGGATGTCTCCAATTATTTTAATACCTTTTTCATTTGCATATTTTTTTACATTAGTCCACTGCTCATAAAAAATATATTGAAGAAATTTTTGATAAAAAATATCGTCTGCTAATTTTTTAGTCCATTTTTCTACGGCACCGGGTTTTCTAAACGCAATTTCTTCTTCCCAATCTTTCCAAACAATTCCTTTGTGATAATTTTTACACGACATAAATAAAGCATAGTCATCAAGCCATTCTTTATTATCATTACAGAAGTTTTCGTAGTCATTATTTGAATTATTTTTTGTTCTATAATTTTCAAAAGCCTTTTTTAATAAACCGTTTTTATAATTAATTACACTGCCGTAATCAATTTTATGAGGATCATGCAGGGGCGGGTCGCCAATTTCAGATTCGGATAATAAACCATCTTCTATTAATTTTTCAATACTTATTAATAAAGGATTGCCGGCAAATGCTGAAAAACATTGATAAGGCGAATCACCGTAGCCGGTAGGGCCCAAAGGAAATACTTGCCAGAGAGTTTGTCGAGAATCGCTGATGAAATTAATGAATTTATAAATCTCGCTGCCTAGTTCACCGATTCCGTATTTACCCGGAAGAGAAGTGGGATGAAGTAAAATTCCTGCCGACCTTATGAAATTCATTTTATCCTCTAATTTTTAGCACTGAAAATGCGAAGAAAAATTTAAAATAAAAAGTCAAGTCTACCATTAATCATTAATTCTGCTATATTAAAAATGTGATCTACAATAAACAAATTGAATTACTATGTTAATTTTTTTTCAGGTTATTGCTTAATATTAATTTAATATTTATTTTAGAAGCCCATTTAAGGGCAGTCATTTCTTACAAAATTTGGAAATTGTTCGATTTTTGAAGTTTTTAAAAGAAATTTTAAGCGGCAGAATTTTGAGTTTATTTGTAAAAATTTTTTAGAATTGGAGAGATAGATGAAGATTCATCGACTATTTACGAAGCAAGGCGGAGATCCTTTTGAATCAATTGAGTTTGTGAAGAGAACGTCGGAAATAAAGAACCCCGACGGTTCTATTGTTTTTCTTATGGAAGATGTTGAGATACCAAAGAGTTGGTCTCAGGTAGCTACAGATATTATTGCCCAAAAATATTTTAGGAAAGCAGGCGTACCTAAATTATTAAAAAAGAAAAATGAAAAAAATATTCCTGACTGGTTACAGCCTTCTGTTGCCGATGAAACTAGTTTGGAATTACTTCCTGAAAAAGAAAGGTATTCTTCCGAAACGAGCTCCAAACAAGTTTTTCATAGATTAGCCGGTACCTGGACATACTGGGGCTGGAAAGCAGGTTATTTTGATACAGAAGAAGATGCAAAAGCATATTATGATGAATTGGCATTTATGTTTGCAAACCAGTACTGTGCTCCAAATTCGCCTCAATGGTTTAACACCGGGTTGAACTGGGCGTATGGAATTAATGGCCCTTCACAAGGTCACTACTACGTGAGTTATAAAACCGGGAAACTGACCCGTTCAGAAGATGCGTACACACATCCGCAGCCGCACGCGTGTTTTATTCAATCTGTTGAAGACGACCTCGTTAACGGAGGCGGGATAATGGATTTGTGGGTTCGTGAAGCAAGGTTATTTAAATACGGTTCCGGTACGGGTTCAAACTTTTCCCAAATACGCGGAGCAAACGAACCTTTAAGCGGCGGAGGTAAATCCTCAGGCCTAATGTCATTCCTAAAAATTGGGGACAGGTCTGCAGGAGCAATTAAATCCGGCGGAACTACAAGACGCGCTGCTAAAATGGTTACTCTTGACATTGATCATCCCGATATTGAAGAATATGTCAACTGGAAAGTTAGGGAAGAACAAAAGGTTGCTTCCATAGTAACAGGATCAAAAATTTGCGAACAGCATTTAAATAGAATTATTAAGGCTTGTTATGATGAACATCCTGAAAACGATAGGTTCAATAAGAAAGCAAATAAAAGATTAAAAGTCGCGGTAATTGAAGCAAGAAAAGTCGGCATCCCGGAAAATTTTATTGAAAGAGTTATTCATCTTGCAAAACTCGGGTTTAAGTCTATTGAGTTCCCTACATACGATGTCGATTGGAATTCCGAAGCTTATGCAACTGTGTCCGGTCAAAATTCAAATAACTCGGTTCGTGTTACAAACGACTTTATGAATGCAGTTTTAAACGACGGCAAGTGGAATTTGTACTGGAGAACGGAATTAGATACAGCTAAACAGACTAAACGTCCGCCCAAAGCAAGTAAAACTCTAAATGCGAAAGATTTATGGGACGATATAGGCCATGCTGCCTGGGCATGTGCCGATCCAGGATTGCAGTATCATACAACAATTAATGAGTGGCACACTTGTCCCAACGGCGGCGAAATTAAAGCTTCGAACCCCTGCAGCGAATATATGTTTCTTGACGACACTGCATGTAATTTGGCTTCTTTAAATGTTGTTAAATTTTACAACAAACAGACAAAGAAATTTGATATTGAGGCATTCAGGCATGCAACAAGAATCTGGACAATTGTTTTGGAGACCAGTGTACTAATGGCTCAATATCCGAGCGCGCAAATTGCACAGCTAAGTTATGAATACAGAACACTCGGTTTAGGGTATGCAAATCTCGGCTCTTTATTGATGCACCAGGGTATTCCTTATGACAGCAAAGAAGCCGCCACAATATGCGGTGCTATTACCGCAATTATGCACATGAGAGCTTACGCAACTTCCGCCGAATTAGCAAAAGAACACGGACCCTTCCCGCGTTACGAAGAAAATAAAGAAAACATGCTGAGAGTTATTAGAAATCACAAAAGAGCAGCTTACAACGTACCGAAAGAAGAATATGAAGGTTTATCAATTTATCCGCTGGGAATAAACCCGAAATATTGTCCCTCGGATTTACTGCAGGCTGCAAGGGAAGATGCGGACAATGCTCTAAAGTTAGGTGAACAATACGGGTTCAAAAATGCGCAGGTAACGGTTATAGCGCCAACGGGGACAATCGGCCTGGTAATGGATTGCGATACCACGGGCATTGAACCTGACTTTGCTTTGGTTAAATTCAAAAAATTAGCCGGCGGCGGGTATTTTAAAATAATAAATCAATCAATACCGCCTGCACTTGAGAATCTCGGATATAACAAAGAACAGATTGCGGAGATAGTAAAATATGCAAAAGGTGCCGGCACCCTGGAAGGCTGCCCGTACATAAATCCCCAGGCATTAAGGGCAAAAGGTTTTAGCGATGATCTTATAAAAAGAATCGACGATATGCTGCCCTCCGTTTTTGAATTGGGATTTGCATTTAATAGGTTTACCGTCGGGGATGATTTCTTAATAAATAAATTAAAGATGTCAAAAGAAAAGATTGAGTCGCATTCATTTAATCTATTAAAAGAATTAGGATTTTCATCCGAAGAAATATCTACAGCCAATGATTATGTTTGCGGAACAATGACTGTTGAAGGCGCTCCTTTCTTGAAGCATGAACATTATCCGGTATTTGATTGCGCCAATAAATGCGGCAAAAAAGGAACACGCTATATTAAACCCGATGCACACATTTACATGATGGCGGCGGCACAGCCTTTTATTTCGGGTGCCATATCAAAAACAATAAACCTGCCCAATAATGCTTCGATTGACGACGTTCAAGATGCATATATGAAATCGTGGAAATTGGGATTAAAAGCAAACGCCCTTTACCGTGACGGTTCAAAATTGTCGCAGCCCTTAAATACAATTAGCGATGATGATTTTGAAGATATAATAGAAAAACAGGAAGAAAATGATATTGTTAAAATTGCCGAAAGAATAATTCATAGATATATCGCAAAAAGGAGAAGATTGCCCGATAGAAGAGGCGGTTATACGCAAAAGGCAAAAATTAACGGGCAGACCGTTTATATAAGAACCGGTCAATACGAAAACGGGCAGCTAGGTGAAATATTCATAGATATGCATAGGGAAGGCGCTGCATTCAGGAGTTTATTGAACTGTTTTGCAATCTCCATATCACTTGGCTTGCAGCACGGCGTTCCGCTTGAAGAATTTGTTGAAGCATTTATATTCACCAAATTTGAACCGAGCGGTGTAGTTCTCGGCAACAAAAGAATTAAAATGTCCAATTCTGTTATTGATTATATTTTCCGTGAATTAGCAGTTACATACCTTGGACGGAACGATTTGGCGCATGTAAGTGAAGATGAAGAAGACAAGCCGAAAAAAATAGTTGTAGAGCCTGATTTTGAAAGCGAAGAAATTGTAAGTGAAAGAATGATTGAATTGGACATAGAAGATAGTCCTAAAAACGGTGGGGTTCCTGTTGAAGTTCCGGCTAATGGCGGAACAAACGGCAACACAAATGCAGAGTATAGAAGTAAAGTTCTTGCTATGCATCAAAAAGTGCTTAAAGCAAGAGAACAGGGATATACCGGCGACATCTGTCCCGAATGCCATAGCATGACAATGGTAAGGAACGGTACTTGTCTGAAGTGCACTACATGTGGAAGTACTACCGGTTGTAGTTGACATTGATTATTTAATGTTATTTGTTTTAATAGGGGGGCTTGATGCCCCCTTTTTGCATTCTATTTTTATTGACTTTGGGAACTAAAAAGTATACATTCTTCATCTTATTTTTTGAAAAATGATTGCTGAAAAATATAAATTACTACAAGAAAAAGTTAAAATTTACTGCGAAAACTGCGGTAGAAAGGCAGAAGAAGTAAAAATTATTGCAGTCTCAAAAACACAGCCGATTGAAATTATTAAAGAGGCGGTTGAGAGCGGTATTAAAGTGCTCGGGGAGAACAAAGCTCAGGAGCTCAAAGAAAAAGTTCCTTTAATTGGTGAAGATGTGGAGTGGCATTTTATCGGCCATTTACAGAAGAATAAAGTTAAATTTGTTGTCGGCAACGCTGATTTTATTCATTCTATTGATTCATTAAAATTGGCTGAGGTTGTAAACAAGAAAGCAGAGGAATTAAATATTGTTCAGAAAATTTTTCTTGAAATAAAAACTTCCGCTGAAGAATCAAAGTACGGTTTAAGTGATTTCGAAGAAATTTTACAGATAGCCGAATATTGCCGCGATTCGCAAAACCTGGATTTGCAGGGCTTAATGACAATGGCTCCTTTTGTTGATGACGAGACAATTATTAGAAAATCGTTTAAGGAATTGAAAAGCATATTATTAAAAATCAATACGGTTGGATTTAATCTAAAAGAGTTATCAATGGGAATGACGAATGATTATGAAATAGCAATTGAAGAAGGTGCAACAATGATAAGAATTGGTACGGCTCTTTTCGGCGAAAGAAATTATTCAAGTAGTTGGAAAGCAAAATGAAATTTACTCCTTATAACATAAAAACCCAGGAGTTCGGTAAATCTGTAAGGGGATATGATAAAGAAGAAGTACAGGCTTTTCTCGAAAGCTTGTCCGATGAATTTGAAGCATTACAATCTGAGAATGATAAATTAAAAATAGAAGTTGAAAGTTATAAAAGGCAGATCGAAGAATTTAGGAAGATTGAAAAAAATCTTCAGAGTACATTATTAAACGCACAGGAATCAACATCTAAAACTGTTGAATCGGCAAAAAAGCAAACCTCGCTTATGTTAAAAGAAGCTGAATTAAAAGCCGTTCAAATAGTTGAAAAAGCAAGAAGGCAGGCAGACGGTATCCAAAAGGCTGTTCTGCATTTGAAGGAAGAAAAAAAACTTATTATATCCAGGTTAAAAGCAATTATAAATACACAGGTAAGTATTCTGCAAATGAGCACCGAATCTTTCGAAAATGAAAGCCCGAAAATAATTGATTCTAAAATAAATAAAAAAGAAAAAACAGATATCAACGTAGATGAATTCCTGGAGAAATTACTATGAGCGAATTGATTAAAATGATCAATGAAACTATTGAGGTTATAAAAAAGAAAACCGGAAAAACATATTCCGTTGGAATTATTTTAGGTACAGGACTTGGCGGTTTAGTTAAAGAAATGGAAATTGAACACGAGATTGATTACAACGAATTGCCTCATTTCCCGTTATCAACGGTTGAATCGCACAGCGGCAAATTAATTTTCGGAAAGATAAGCGGCAAAGACGTAGTTGCTATGCAGGGTAGATTTCATTACTACGAAGGTTATTCGATGAAGCAAATTACTTACCCTGTTCGTGTAATGAAATATTTGGGAGTTGAGAAACTGATTGTTTCAAATGCCTGCGGCGGCATGAACCCAATGCTTAGAAAAGGCGATATTATGTTGATTGCCGATCATATTAATTTACTCGGCGACAATCCGTTGATAGGAAAAAATGAAGACGAGCTTGGCCCGCGATTCCCTGATATGAGTGAGCCGTATAGTCATGAATTAATTGATATTGCTGAAAACGTTGCGCTTGCAAATAATATAAAACTTCAAAAAGGTGTATACGTTGCTGTCCCGGGCCCAAACCTTGAAACCAAAGCCGAGTATAGATTCTTAAGGCAGATTGGTGCCGATGTAGTCGGTATGTCAACTGTGCCTGAAAATATAGTTGCAAACCATATGGGAATAAAAGTACTGGGGATAAGCATCATCACCGATGAATGTTTCCCTGAGGCATTAAAACCTGTTGATGTTAAAGAAATTATTGAAACTGCAATGACTGCAGAACCTAAGATGACATTGATAATGAAGGAAGTGATAAGCAAGCTTTGAAACCAAAAAAAATATACTATTATGCAACACCGGCTCTGTTAGCTGTATTTATGTTTGGTTCGGATTTTTTAAGTACGGACTTATTTAAATCCAACGTTCATGATTTTACCGTATGGTTTATATTGTCGATCTTTTGTTTCGCTTGCGGCTGGATTATTAATAAAACCCTCGGCTGGATACACGGAGGCAAAGTTGTTTTCTCCGTAGCTGTTGCCGTAGGTATAATAAGTGTTCTAATGGTTTCAATATTTCGTGATTACTTTGGAGTTAACGATTTATTGACGGAGAATTTGATTTTATATTCATTAAGAAATATTACGCTTGGAGCAATGGCTTTGTTCGGTATGGCCATTGCCGAAATGTTTACTTTACAAAGAGAGAGCGAATCTCTAAAAGTAAAACAAAAAAATTACCATGAGCTATCTAAAGACGCAGAAAAGAAAGCCGGATTGATTTTAGATGATGCTAAATTAAAAGCCGAAAGAATAATTTTTGATGCGGATAAAAAAGTAGCTGAAATGATTTCTAAAAAAAGTAACATAGAAACTCAGTTGAAAGAGCTTATCAGAACTGAAAAAGAATTATTGGATAAATACGATAAAGAAGAAGAATAAAGGGAATTAGTAGTACAATGTTCAAACAATACAGCGGAAAAATTAATTACTCTGAAATTGAAAAAGAAGTTTTAAATTTTTGGAAAGAAAATCAAATATTTGAAAAAAGTATTTCTACAAAAGATGAAGCAAAACAGTTTACGTTTTATGAAGGTCCTCCTACTGCAAACGGCAAACCCGGTTTACACCACGTTATCGCAAGAACGTTAAAAGATTTAGTTTGCCGTTATAAAACAATGCAGGGCTACCGTGTTAACAGAAAAGCCGGATGGGATACACACGGTTTGCCGGTTGAAATTGAAGTTGAAAAACAACTCGGAATAAAAAACAAAAGTGAAATTCCCGAATTTGGAGTAGCAAAATATAATGCTGCCTGCCGTGAATCTGTCTTCAAATATAAAGAGCTCTGGGATTTAATGACTGAACGCATGGGCTACTGGATAAACCTGGACGATGCCTATATAACATGTACGAATGAATATATTGAATCTGTATGGTGGGCTTTAAAAACTTTATTTGACAAAGGATTGATTTACAAAGATTATAAAATTGTCCCGCAATGCCCTAGGTCTGAAACTGTTTTATCATCGCACGAACTTGCCCTTGGTTACAAAGAAACAAAAGATCCGTCTGTTTATGTGTTAATGAAATTGAAAGATTCCGACTTAACCAAAGACGGTGATACTTATTTCTTGGTTTGGACAACAACCCCGTGGACTTTAATATCCAACGTGGGCCTGGCTGTCGGTACAGATATCGATTACGTGAAAATAAAAACAGACGATAAATATTTAATACTTGCAAAAGAGAGATTATCGGTAATTAAAAATGATTACGAGATAATCTCCGAAATGAAAGGAAAGGATTTAGAGTTCCATGAGTACCACCAGTTGTTTGATTACCTTTCAGTTGACAAAAAAGGTTTCTTCGTGATTTGCGGAAACTTTGTCAGCACTGAGGATGGCTCGGGTATTGTTCATATTGCTCCTGCTTTTGGTGCGGATGACTATGAGATATCTAAAGAATATAATTTGCCTTTCTTACAGCCTGTTACACGCGGCGGTAAATTTACAGAAGAAGTAACGGATTTTGCAGGGCAGTTCGTAAAAGATGCTGATCCCGGGATTATAATGAAACTTAAAGAAATGGGACAGCTTTATAAAAAGGAAACAATTGTCCACTCATACCCATTTAGCTGGCGTTTTGATAACGTGCCTGTAATCTATTATGCCCGGGAATCATGGTTTATAAAAACTACTGCTATTTCCGATAAAATGGTTGAGCTGAATAAAACCATAAATTGGTTCCCGCCGGAAGTTGGCAGCGGAAGATTCGGAAACTGGCTTGAAGAAAATAAAGACTGGGCATTATCGAGAGACAGATTCTGGGCAACACCTTTGCCTATCTGGCTAAGCAGCGATGGAGATATGATAGCTGTTGGAAGCATTGAAGAATTAAAAGAAGGTTTTATAGAAAAAGACGGGCAAAGAATTTCCGTAAAAGATATTGATAATATTGATTTACACAAACCGTTTGTTGATGATGTTAAGTTTGAAAAAGACGGTAAAATATATATAAGAACCCCTGAATTGATTGATGTTTGGTTTGATTCCGGCGCAATGCCTTTTGCGCAGTTTCATTATCCGTTTGAAAATAAAGAAATCTTTGAGAACAATTTCCCGTCCGACTTTATCTGTGAAGGAATAGATCAAACAAGAGGATGGTTCTATACTTTGCATGCAATAGCAACAATGCTTTTTGATAATGTTGCTTATAAAAATATTATGGTCAATGAGTTGATACTTGACAAAAACGGTCAGAAGATGTCTAAGTCAAAAGGCAACGCTGTTGACCCGTTTAAGTTGTTTGATGACTACGGTGCAGATGCAACAAGATGGTATTTAATTACAACAAGCCCGCCGTGGCGTCCGACTTTATTCGATGAAGAAGGTGTAGTAGAAGTACAAAGAAAATATTTCGGGACATTAATAAATACTTATAACTTCTTTGCACTTTATGCAAACATAGATAAGTTTGATTTCCAAGAAGATGAGATTCCTTATGAAAAACGTCCCGAGATTGACAGATGGATAATCTCAAAATTAAACTCTCTTGTTAAAGAATATGAAGAGTTAATGAATGCATATGATCCGACGAGAGCGGCCAGAGCTATTTCCAATTTTACAATTGACCATCTGTCAAATTGGTATGTTAGAAGATCGAGAAGAAGATTCTGGAAATCCGAAATTAACGAAAACAAACTCTCAGCATATCAAACATTATACGAATGCTTAATAACAATAACAAAACTTTCGGCTCCTTTTGCACCTTTTGTGTCGGAAGAGATTTATCAAAATCTAAACAAAGTATCGGGCAGGGAAGAATATGAATCAGTTCATCTTGCGGAATTACCTGCACAATCTTACGTTGAGAAAGAGCTCGAAGAAAAAATGGATATCGCCCAAAAGGTTGTTTATCTAACAAGATCTATGAGAGCAAAGTCTAATTTAAAAGTAAGACAGCCGTTAAGAAAAATAATTGTAGCCGCGGGAAAACAAAGAGGCGAAGCAGTCAGCAATATGGAAAATGTAATTCTTGATGAAGTTAATATTAAAGAATTGGAAGTGCTCGAAGATAATTCATCAATAGTGAACAAAACTGCAAAAGCTAACTTTAAAAAACTAGGACCTAAACTCGGTAAACTTGTTAAAGACGCTGCAAACGAAATAAAGAAATTGAGCAACGAAAAAATAAACGATCTTGAAAAGAATGGATTTATCAATTTAGATGTTAAAGGCGAAGAGTTAAAAATTGAGCTTGACGATGTGGAGATAATAAATTCCGAAATTGAAGGTTGGGTTGTTGAAACCGAAGAAGGTATCACGGTTGCTATAGATTCCGAGTTAAGCGAAGAGCTTATTGCAGAAGGCTATGCAAGGGAATTTGTCAACAGGGTTCAGAATATGAGAAAAGACTCAGGCTTTGATGTTATGGATAGGATAAAAGTTTTAATTAATGGCGATGATAAATTAATTAACTATATTAATCAATTTGACAAATATATTAGAAATGAAATATTGGCGGACAGTCTTGAAAAAGGCGGAGCCGGCAACGGATATAAACAAACCTGGGATATCGGCGACTATAAATGTGAAATAGTCATCGGTAAGGTGGAGAATTAATTCCCGCTATTTGGAGGATAAAATGGCAAAAACAACTACAAAAAAAGCTACTGCAAATAAACCGGCAGCAAAAAAAACTACTGCTAAGAAAGCGACGCAGAAAACTACCGCAAAGTCGGCTGCAAAGAAAACATCGGCTAAAACAAATATAAAGTCTGCTGCAAAAAAAACATCATCTAAAACTACGACTAAAAAAACAGCAACTAAATCAACAGCAAAAAAAACTGCTGCTAAGAAGACTTCCGCGAAAGCTAAAACAAATAATGGAGCAAACATTGTTGAAGTTATTTCTCCTACCAAGAAAGTGAGAAAAATAAAAGGATACCCTAAAAAAGATTTAAAGGACTTAAAGGAAATTATAATTAAAAAAAGGGATGAAATAATTGACCAGTTGCAGTCACTAAAAGATCAAATGATGGACCCGACAACAGGGCAGTATGTTAATGAGAACTCGCCTTATTCGCTGCATATGGCTGAACAGGGAACCGATGCCCAGGAAAGAGAAAAACTATATTTGTGGGCACAGAGAGAAAATAAGTTTCTCGGTTACCTTGAGGATGCTTTGCAGAGAATTGAAAACGGTACTTACGGAATCTGTATTGAATGTATTGACGAACCTCAAAACTTGTGTCCGACATGTCCTTTAATTCCGATAGAAAGATTAAAAGCAGTGCCTCATACCCAGCATTGTTTGCAGGTGAAACAGAAAATTCAGTCTAAATAGGATTATAATTGAGAGTACTTTATTTCACTTTTGTAGTTGTAGTTTTAGATCAGCTTACCAAACTTTTTGTAAAAGGCATAAAACTTCCTTTCTTAAATTTACCGGGCATGGAATACGGACAAAGTATAGACGTATTCGGTTCTTTTTTTCGAATTACCTTTGTTGAAAACCCGGGAATGGCTTTCGGTATTGACGTTGGCGACACATCTAAGTTGTTTCTTTCACTTTTTTCCTTGGTTGCAAGCATAGGTATAATTATATATTTGTACAAAGTAAAAGACAAAAGCCTTACTATGCGTTTTGCGCTTGCCCTGGTTTTGGGCGGTGCAGTTGGGAATCTGATTGACCGTTCTTTTTACGGAATTATTTATGATTATGCGCCTTTATTTTACGGAAGGGTTGTTGACTTTTTTGATGTTGAATTTTTTGACTTTTCTTTATTCGGGCGGGTCTATGACCGGTGGCCTATATTTAACATCGCAGATGCGTCTGTAACAATAGGGGTTTTTATACTGGTCTTTTTTAATAAAAGAATCGACAAAGAAAATCGTGAATTTGAAGACGATACTGATGACGGCGAAAGCATAAGCGAAGAAGAAGCTTTGATAGCTGAGAAACTTGCCGAGGATAATACCCAGGTAACTGAAGATGACAAAGATAATATCAGAAAAGAAAATACGGTTTGAGATAACCGAAGGAAAGAAAAAGGAAAGAATAGATACCTACCTTGCTAACTCAATTGAAAACTGCACAAGAACAAGAATTCAAAATTTGATTAAAGCCGGTAACGTTTTGGTTAACGGCATACTTTCAAAGCCTAATTATAAAATTGTTCCCGGTGATAAAATAGAAGTGATAATCCCTGTTGTACCGAGACCCGAAGAAACTGTTGCAGAAGACATTCCGCTGGATATTGTTTACGAAGATGAATACTTGTTAATTGTTAACAAACCGGCCAGCATGGTTGCGCATCCCTCGCTTGGGAACCATACCGGTACACTTGTAAACGCCCTGCTTCATTACACGAATAGTTTAAGTGATTTGAATGAAGACCCAGTGAGACCCGGCATAGTTCACAGGATTGACAAGGATACAAGTGGATTACTTCTTGTAGCAAAAGATGAAAATACTCATGCAAAATTAGCTAAGCAGTTTGCCGATCATTCAATAAAAAGGGAGTACTGGGCTATCTGCTGGGGGCTTTTTGAAAATAAGAAAGGTGAGATAATCGGCAACATTGCACGGAGTAAAAAGGACAGAAAAGTTTTTACTGTTTCGGAAAACGAAGGTAAACATGCACATACTTTTTATGAAGTGATTGAACAGTTTGAATTTGTGTCGCTCATAAAATTGAAATTAAAAACCGGCAGAACCCATCAGATAAGAGTTCACTTGCAGCACATCAACCGTCCGATATTTGGCGATCCAACTTACGGGGGAAGAAGAATAGTATTTGGAGGTAATGTTTCCAAAATGAAAAGCCGGGTTGATAACCTGCTGGAAATAATGCAGAGGCAGGCACTGCATGCTAAAACATTAGGGTTTATCCATCCTGCTACTAAAAAAGAAATATTTTTCGATTCGGAATTACCGGATGATTTTAAGTTATTGCTTGATAAACTGAGGCAATAATCTTTTCATTAAAGGTCCATTGAAGAAAAGCGCTGTTAAAATAATAACTAATCCTATTGACATTCTAATCAAATCACCTTCTTCACCGAATATAAATACCGATGCTGCAACTGCAAGCGGCACTTTAAAGTTATTCATTACTGCAAGTGTGCCTGCATCAGTTTTTCTTGCCCCTAAATTCCATAGGAAAAAACAAAGTCCCGAAGAAATTGCACCTAGATAAATTAAAGAATATAGTTGTGTTGACGTAATTGCTAATTCGGAAAAGCTAATGCTGAAACTCGCAAAAACACCTGTTATTAAAACAGCTCCCAAGTATAATAATGCAAACATTTGAGAGTCGTTAACATGTTTTTCGTTTGAAAATATTTTTTTATAATACACCTGTCCGAAAGCAAAACATAAATTTGAAACCTGCATCAATAATAAACCGATTATGAAATCAGTTCGCTGAAATTCTTTGTAAACTATAACTGCTGCACCTGCTATTGATAAAATCGAAGTGATTAAAAAAAGTCTCGAAAACCTTCTCTCTAATATATCATTTATCAGTGTAACATACAGCGGCATAAAAATTACAAAGATTGCAACCTCATAAGCTTTCAAAAATTGGTATGAATAAATATATGTCAAATACATTATCCCATACTGCACAGCACCTGTTAAAATTAATTTAACTCTTAGTTTGGCTGTAATGTTTTTTAATCTTAAAAAAGGCATGAATACAATTAATGAAAGAAAAAGTCTTGCAAACGCTACAAAGTTTGAATCCAGCCCGGTTAGGTTGTCTTTTATTAAGCCAAAAGAGAAAGCCCAGATTAAGGAAACAATCAAAAGATAGATCATTAATTAACCTGCCTTTGCCAAACTGATATTGCTTCATCGAAAGGTTTAATAGCTCTTGGCATTGCTCCGTGCATATACGAGATGAGTACACCGTAATTAACAATCGGAATATTTATTAAACGTGCTTGCTTTATTCTAACCTGCATGGCTTTGCGGGTCAGCATACAGGCACCGCAGTGGACAATCAGTTTATACTGCGAAATATCTTCGGGGAAGTCGGCACCGTTTCTTACATCAATATTCAAATCTTTTTTTGTATGGTTTCTGAGCCAGCGCGGAATCTTAACTTTGCCGATATCGTCTTCCTGTGCATGATGCGAACAAGCCTCTGAAATTAAAACTTTGTCACCGTTTTTCAATTCTTCAACCTGGTTAATCCCTTTTATAAATTCAGGTAAGTCTCCTTTATACCTTGCCATTAAAATGGAAAAAGTTGTTAAAGGGATATCATCCGGTACGTCCGCCGCTACGCGCATTATAGCCTGGCTGTCTGTCACAACAAGCTTTGGCGGTGAAGCTAACTTATCAAGTGCTGCTCTAAGTTCTTTATCTTTTGCAACTACTACAATTGCATCTTCATCAAGCGATTCCCGGATTGTTTGGACTTGCGGCATTATCAGCCTTCCTTTGGGAGCGCCCAAATCAATAGGGACCACAAGCACAATAACATCGTGCCTTTGAAGCAGGTCACCTATCAACGGTGGTTCCGTTTCACTGGGTATTTGTTTCGATACCTTTTCTTTTAATTCGTAAATACCTTCGTCTTTAATGCAAGAAACAGTATGAAATTTTATCCCGCTTAAGTTTAGTTCCTCAACTAGTTCGTAGTTAACGTCGAGATCACTTTTATTTATCACGGTTGTAAAAGGTATCTCTAATTTTTCCAGGTAACCGAATAATTCTTTTTCTTTCAAAGAAAGTTTATTTGTAGCATCAAGAACAACGATCGCGAAGTCTGCTTGTGAAATTGCTTTAACTGTTTTACTGATTCGTAGTTCACCCAATTCACCGATATCGTCAATGCCTGCAGTATCAACCAGTACAACCGGACCAAAGGGGAGAAGCTCCATTGATTTTTTTACCGGGTCTGTAGTTGTTCCGGGAGTGTCGCTTACTATTACTAAGTCCTGACCAACAAATTTATTTACAAGCGAAGATTTGCCGCTGTTTCTCTGTCCAACAAAAACTATATGTTTTCTTTCCGACTGTGCTACTTTACTCAATTTCAATTCCTAATTCTCTTGATAAAATTTCGAATAATTCCTTTTCGTCTACTATATTACTTTTTAATAAGGCATGAACAAAAGGAAGTTCGTTTTCATATGAATATTTTACAATTTCCTGTATGGCATCATAACCAAATGTTGAAATTAATGATGCCGCAATTGCAGATGAATCAATCAAATGCTCTTTACATTTTTCAGCATCAGCTTTTATGCCCGCGATACAGTTTTGTGCCAGTGAATAATTTACATCTTTTAATGTCTGCAAAGATTTTAAAAATAGATGTGACAATAATGGAATAAAAGCATTTAATTCGAGGTTGCCCGCTCCTGCCAGGTTTCCTATCACAACATCGTTTCCTTTAACCATCTCTGCAAATTGTATTGCATTCTCAAGTACAACCGGGTTTATCTTGCCTGGCATTATACTTGAGCCTGACTGCATTGCCGGTAAAATTATTTCACCAAATCCTCCTTTAGGCCCGCTTGCCAAAAGTCTCAAATCGTTGCACACTTTTATTATTGATACTGCTCCAGCTTTTACAATCCCGTGTACTTCAACGAACATATCCAGGTTTTGTGTTGCGTCAATTAAATCTTCACTTTTGGCAATCGGTAAGCCTGTGATCTTTTTCAGAACACTGTTTACATTTAAAACATATCCTGTTGTTGCAGAAACTGAATTACCAATAGCAGTCCCACCGAGGTTGACCGATCGTAACCTTTCTTCTGCATTATACAGGCGCCATCTATCCCTTGCAAAGGCTTGTGCAAATGCTCCGAACTCCTGTCCCAAAGTAATAGGCACGGCATCCTGCAACTGAGTTCTGCCTAATTTTATTATGCCTTTAAATTCTTCTTCTTTATTTTGAAACTCTCTTTGTAATGCGGCGAACGACTCCTGCAGTTCTTTCAATAAATAAATTGACGCAATCTTAAATGCTGTTGGGAAAGTATCGTTTGTGGACTGCGACATGTTTACATGGTCAATGGGGTGAATAATGTCATAGTCCCCGAAATTTTTCGCAATTTGTTTTAACGCAAGATTGGCAATTACTTCATTTATATTCATATTTAGGGAAGTGCCTGCTCCACCCTGATAAGGGTCAACAATGATTTTTTCATAAATTGAATTATCCTTGTCGGCAATCGCCGATTCCACTTCGTCCAATAATATATCAATTGCATCTATTATTGGTTCATATTTATCCTTGAAAAGTAAATTGACTTTATTATTTGTTTCGGCAGCGGCTTTTTTGACCTGTAAGTATGCCTTAATTAAATAGGGATTTATTTTTTCACCTGAATGAGGAAAGTTGTTTGCACTTCTGAAGGAGTGAATCCCGTAAAAAGCTTTATCGGGAATATTTACTTCACCACGTGAATCTTTTTCAATTCTCATATGCTTCAATTTTTATGGATTATAAATATATTAAAAATGAGGTTGAAAGTTGAGCAATAAAAAAGCCCGGCTGACCGGGCTTAAAAAAGAAAGTGTATTAAAATAATTATTTTAATAATATCATTTTCTTAACTTGAACAAAATTGCTTGTTTCAATTCTGTACAGGTAAATCCCTGATGAGTAATTTGCCGCATCAAAATCCACATTGTAATTTCCGGGATTTAGCTCTTCATTTACTAATGTAGTAACTTCTCTGCCTAGAGCATCAAATACGACAATCTTAACATTTGTTGCTTCCGGAGTTGAAAATCTAATTGTGGTTGAAGGGTTAAAAGGATTCGGATAATTTTGTTCTAATGCATAGGTTGCCGGCAATCCTTCGATTTCTTCAACATCTGTAGCGCCTTCAAGCTGTGAAATTGTCTCAGTCAAAATTCCAACTGCAAATTCAGCATTATGAATACCATAACTGCCGTCTTCTTCAATCATTTCCCAGATGTAAAATGCTTTAGCTTGTAACGGTGTCCACGTAGAATCTATAGTATTAATTTCTTCTGAATCTAATGGAGGAAGCATCATTTCTATTTTGTGCAGCATTCCTTCCACTTCGTGTTGTAAGTCTTCGTCCGTGCCGTCACCGTCAAAGTCTGTAACCCCATCAATTTCCGCCGTAACGGCTTCAAAAGATTCAAAACTATGACAAGGCTCACATGCGGCAACATTGTCTTCACCGTCGGGAGTACTCATTCTGAATGAGTGGCCGCCGCTTAACAATACGTTATCGTTTTCATCAACTGTTCCCTGATCGTTCATATGGCAGGATACACAGGCATCTGTTGTATAATTATAATGCATTGTGGACTCAAAAGTAACGCCAAGATCAGGATAGTTTGTTGCCAATAATACTTCTGCCTGATTACCATGGTGCGGGCCATAGTGTGAGCTTAGGTTGTCCAGATAATTTGTCGTGTAATCAACTGCATCCCTTCTTGTTCTGTGGCAATTCATGCACAGTTTACCAAGGCCACCGACAGTTACTTCTTCTCCGGTTTCCAATGTTGCTTCAACAGTTCTCAATTGATGATCATTTGTAGCGTTATGCGGATCATGGCATGCAGCACAAACTATGTTAACTTCAGCAGGTTCATCTTCTGTAAGCGTTACTTTTCCGCCTTTAACATAATTTACAAAACCAGCACCGTTATGGCATTGAGCACAAGAGGCACTAGTTGAGTTTCTATCCAAATCAGCATGATTGGAAACGTCAAATTGTGCAGGGAATACATGGTGTGTGCCGGAATCATGACATTTGGAGCATAGTTTTGTATCAAAGGAGTTTACAATTCTTGAATCATTAGTATTACCGATATGTTCGCTACCCGGACCATGACAGGCTTCGCATTGAACGTTCGCCAATTTCATAGCTTCGGGCGAATTCACAAGTACTTCTTCATAAGTTGTTTGGCTTGTAGTGTCTGGGAACACAAAATCTCTGTCGTCAAAACCGTCGCTGTTTGCATCAGAATCATAACCGGTAGAGTGGCATCGTACACAAAAATCCTGGAAATGATTGCTTAAAGTTCCGTTCAATCCTCTTTCCAAGGTAGTTGCATGTTTTGTTTCCAACCAATTTGTAGCAGTTTCACTATGACAGGTATTACAGTTCAGACTTCCACTGTCATATCCCAAGTATGTACCTGCATTAAAAGTTATTGATGCATAATTAGTACCGTTGCTGAATTCAAATTGATATTGGCCTACTACATCCAAAACAATTGAAATAATTTGACTGTTGGTATCTAAATCATAAGTTTCACCAAATTCTGCACTTGAGCCGTCTGGTTGTGAGGAAATTAACCAGGTTCCGTTTGCGGCGTCACCTGCATCAGAATAGCCATTTAAGTATATTTTTGTACCAACGCCAACATTTTGTAAACCGTCATAAACGCGGTCAAAAATGTCGTTTGAGTCAAGAGCTACATCTCTATTGGAACTTCCATAAGGTGTTACCGTAACTTCTTGAGCAAATGTTAAAGCAACCATAAAAGAGAAAAAACAAGTTAATAGTATTTTTTTTGTCATATCCTTCTCCTTTTCATAGATAATAAGACTTTTGGATATATTATCAATAATTATACCATTGAAATCCTATTGTTAATAATTGGAAATTAATGCTTTGCTATTATATTTTTTAAAGGTTATGCTACTACTAATTTTGCAGTAAACCTATTTTTAATATTGAGAATAAAATTTGAATTAATTAATAATATTCTTAAAAACTTTAGCATATAGTCTCCTTGTAGTGTGGGAACTCATAAGTTTTAATGAATCTGGAATGTTTAATTTTCATGATTACTTTCCCGTAGAGTGATTAGTTTGTATTCTTCTTTAATAGTTTTTGTATTGAATTAATTGACTCTGCCAGATCAGATTCTTCAATTGGTTTAATAGCATAAAATTGAATTCCGAGCGGGCTAACATTCCTGCCGAATTCTACACTGCTGTTAGAAGTGATGAATACGGTAGCTATATCCTTATTTATCTTTTTTATTGATTTTATAATCTCTATTGAATCCGGTTGGGTTAAATCATCATCAATTACCAGTACTGAAGGATTTATAGAAATTATTTCCGAAACGAGTTCGAGAGGTGAAGAAAATTCATTGGTAAAATATATCTCGTTTTCCTGCAATGTATCACTTAGCATCTGTGAACCTTTTTTGCAAAACTCGTTTGAAATTATTAAAGTCTTCATTACCTTTGTATTAAGCAACCATCATACCTAATATGTTTGGTGAACAAATAATTCTATAAATTGGTATTAACGTCTCAAAATTTTTATTTTATATCAAATAAGGTTCTTTTTATTTGATTGGATTTTGAATCTAAAAAATTAAAGGGAAATAATATCGGATAAATGGAGACATAAAAATCTCACTGAGACACAACTGTCCCATTAAAATAAAAGAAAACCGAAATGCTAAAAACAATAAAATCTAAATTTATAGTAGGTTTGCTAATCTTTATTGTACTTAGTGTCGGCATTCCTATTTATTTTCTTATAAATCAATTTCAAAGAAATTTCTATGAAAGATCAATAATCTTGCTTGATACAACCATGGATATGCTTCGCTACGGGTTAGACAACGAGATGCTCCAAGGGTCAAGTAAAGATGTACAGACAATTGTTGAGGATATATCAAAGTATGAAAATATTGTTCACATCAGAATATTTGATAATGAGGATAAAATTCTTTATTCGACTGATAGAGATGAAATAGGTAGAAAAATTGAAGTTGCCGCACCTGGCCACATTCTGCCAAGTTTAAAAAAAGATGATATACGAAGTATCAGGTTGTTAGATGATAACTATGCAGCGTTTGAGCCGATTGAGAATTCTGCTAAATGCCAAAGTTGCCATGGTGATAGTAAAGTTATTGCCTATCTTGACGTTGATTCACATTTAACTACCTCCGAATCTTATTTCTATACAGGTTCGTTACACACTATTTATCTGGGAACAGCAATAATACTTGTTTTGATTACCGGCTTCTATTTATTCTTCAACAGAATAATCAACCAGCCGTTAAGGAAATTTATGGCTGCAATTACCGAGCTGGAAAAGGGCAATATGAATTTCAGAATGGAAGCAGCAAGCGATAACGAGTTTGGAACTTTGGAAAAACAGTTCAATAAAATGGCTGACGAAATAAACCATTCAAGAGAAGAAATAGAACAATTACATTTAAGCCAGCTACAGCATGTCGATAAACTTGCACATGTAGGAGAACTTACTGCTGAGATGGCTCATGAAATAAATAATCATATCGGGATAATTTTATCACGGGCAGATTACCTCCAACTGCAAGCGTATAACAACAACGCGCTAGATAAATTTAAGGATGACTTCGACGTTCTTGCAGATGAGTCGATAAAAGTTTCTAAAATTACAAGGAATATTTTAAGACATTCGAAGAAATCCAATAAGGAATTTAAACAAGTAGACCTTGTTAATTTACTTGATGATAGTATGCAGATATATATTCCACTTATGTCCAAAAAAAATATTGAGTTCAAAAAGAATATCAAAATAGAAAGCGCTAAAATAATAGGGGATAATCTTCAACTTGACCAGTTAATAACTAATCTTATAAGCAACTCAATTGATGCAATAGATCCCGACGGAATTATAGAAATTGGGATTGAAAGAACGAATAATGATAAAATTTTGTTATATGTAAAAGACAACGGAAAAGGTATCCCGGCTGAGAATATTGAACAAATCTTTTCGCCTTTTTTTTCAACGAAAGAATCTGATAAAGGTACGGGAATCGGTTTATACATTGTAAAAAAAATATGTGACAACCATAATGCTGTAATTGATTGTGAAAGTGAGCCGGGAAAAGGGACAAAGTTCAACATAACGTTTAATTAATGGAACAATTCAATATGAAAAAAATATTTATTATAGATGATGAAACAGAAATGCTTAATTCGCTTGAAAAAATTTTGTCAACAAGAGAAGATTTTGTCATTACTAAGGAAAACAATTCTCAATCTGCATTATCGAAATTAAGCGAAAATGAATTTGACCTTATTATCACCGATTTGAAGATGCAAGTTATAAGCGGGTTGGATATCGTTAAAAAAACAAAAGAAGGGTTGCCAAATGCTCAAGTAATAGTCATATCGGGTTACGGCACAATAGAAGCTAGTGTTGAAGCTGTTAAATACGGTGCATTTGATTTTGTTGAAAAACCGTTTACTTCGAGAAAATTATTTAACTGTATTGATAGGGCATTAAAATCAGGGGGTGAAGTTTCAGACGATGAGCATGAAAATATCAACGGAATCATTTTCAAAAGCGACAAAATGAAAAAGGTTTTGGAGCAGGTAAGAAAAGTTGCTAAGAATGATATGAACATTCTAATCATTGGAGAGAGCGGATCCGGCAAGGAGTTGATTGCCAGAGAAATTCATAATATCAGCAAAGGTGATAAAGAGCCTTTTGTACCTGTAAATTGCGGTGCACTTCCGGAACATCTTTTTGAAAGCGAACTTTTCGGACACGAGAAAGGTGCATTTACCGGCGCATTAAATACCAAGCCCGGATTGCTCGAGTTTGCAAACAACGGCACATTCTTTTTTGATGAAATAGGAGATATGAGCCAGGCTCTTCAAGTTAAATTATTAAGAATGCTTGAAGAAAAGAAAATACGACGGGTCGGGGGACAGAAAGAAATAGAGATAAACGTTAGAATTATTGCTGCAACTAACCAGGATTTAGAAAAACTTGTAAATGAAAATAGGTTCAGACAGGATTTATATTACAGATTAAATACATTCACATTAGAGATACCGCCTTTAAGGGATCGGAAGGACGATATTCTTCCGTTGGTATTTGATTTTATGAATGAACTTTGCCGGAAAAATTCCAAAGTTATTAGAGAGTTCTCTCCTGATGCAAAAGAAGCTCTATTAAATTATTCATGGCCGGGTAATGTGAGA
The DNA here is from genome assembly GCA_050117315.1 of Ignavibacteria bacterium. GTDB lineage: Bacteria > Bacteroidota > Ignavibacteria > Ignavibacteriales > Melioribacteraceae > JANQIV01. Next base: position 1,273 of record JASFMY010000067.1, on the reverse strand, counting down.
GAATTAAGGAATGTAATAAGCCGTTCTTATTTTTTGTGTACGAATAACATAATACAAGTTTCAGATTTACCTAGTAATATTGTGGAAAAATCTGTTTCGTTTGATGAAAATATTCTTGCGTTGAATTATAAAGAAGCCAAAGAATCAGTCATTGAGAAATTTGAATTGCAGTATTTAACCTACTACTTAAAGAAAAATAAGGGAAACATATCCCAAACAGCGGAGGATTGTGGAATCGACAGGAGATCAATCCACAGGTTGATTAATAAATATAATATCGTTTTTGAAGACTAGAGTCCTGTCAAGTATATATTTGAGGGAATAGTCTTTTTAATTTAAATCTTGCCTTTTCATTAGTAAACTGCCAATCAACCCTAGCCCTTTTGTTGTTTCTATCATCCTGCCAAGCCTTTACTTCTTTTTTGACGGTTTCAATATTATCAATTCTTCTGTTTAGACATTGCGAATTAATAACATTTAACTCAATCTCAGCCATATTAAGCCAACTTCCATGTTTTGGTGTATAAACAAATTCAAACCTATCCCATATTCTTTTTGCTTCTTCGGGTTGAAAAGCTTCATATAAAGAAGATGGAGAGTGGGTATTGAGATTATCCATTACCAGTGTTAATCTTGAGGCTTCTCTGTAATAATTATCTGATAGTATCTTGCCCAATCAAGCTTTGTCTTTCTTTGAGTTATATGCACTATCCGTCTTCCAACCATGCCATAAATATGTTACATACACCTTTACGTTCATATTCGTAATCAATTTTTTTTGTAAATCCCGGCTTGGCTGCAATTGGTATTTTTTCTCCCCAATTAATTGTTTCGGTGATTCATCCATACATAGTAATGGATTGTCAGCATTATATGGTCTTTTATATACATCTAAGACCTGTTCCATTTGAGAGACAAAGACACTGTTTTCTTTTGGGGGGATAACCCATCGATCTAGTTTCCAGGGCTTAAGTTCGTTTTTTTATTGTTTGTCTGACTGTTTCATGTGATATGCTTTCTGAATATTTTAATTCTACCATCTTTTCGGCCAACATTCGCAATGTCCATCTTGAATATCCGCTTGGTGGTTCACTACAACTTAATGCTATTAAATGTGCTTCTGTCTCCCCGTCTACTTTTCTTCTGTATATTCGATTCTTTGCCTTACCATATAAGGCTGATTCGAAACTCTCTGTTACAAATCTTTTTCTTATGTTTTCTATTGTTTGAACTGGGATATCCAATATTTTACTAACTTCTGAATCTTTTCTTT
>JASFMY010000066.1:0-35271 GCA_050117315.1 Ignavibacteria bacterium | reverse complement strand
TATTTTCTTTTTATCAAGAATTCTCTAAAGCTTAGAAAAATGGCTTATACACTGAGAGCTTTGTGCCATAAGCAACATAGGTTTGAATTTTGCATCTGAGAACTTCAGCAATCCCTACTTAGGATGAGAATACATTGGGCGGGTACGTTTATTTGCTTAGTCGGAAAGGATACTCATAAACGTGAATGGGTTAATTGGGAAATTGAACAAGCAAACAAAAAAGGAAAAAGAATTGTCGGAACTTATATCGAGGGAGCCGAAGAGGCAAATGTTCCTGAGAGTTTAAATAAATATGGCGATGCTTTAGTTAAATGGAATGCTAATAGAATAATTAGTTCAATTGAGGGTGAAAATTATTGGGAAAATCCAGATGGTAAAAATAGAGAACCACATTACAAACCTAAACGTAGCGAATGTTAGAGGATAGAGACATGAGATATTATTCTTATGTTGTATCGCGTGATTATGGATTTGCTCCAAATCCTTTTGGAAAATTCTGCACATTAGCAACTTGTAAGCAGAGGATTAGAAAGTCTGCAAAAGTTGGAGATTGGATATTTGGAATAACTAGCCGAAAACTTAACAATAGATTACTTTATGCGATGAAAGTAGATGATAAATTATCTTATAATGATTATTGGAATGATCCTAGATTTCAATATAAGAAACCAGTTATGAATGGTAGCCTTAAGCAAATGTATGGAGACAATATTTATTTTTATAATGAAGAGAAAAAATTATGGCATCAAGAGAATTCTCATCATAGCCTAGATAATGGTGATATCAATAATCTTAATCTTGAAAGAGATACTAGTGGTCAATTTGCGTTAGTCTCACAGCACTTTTATTATTTCGGTTCAGATGCAGTAAAAATACCTAGATCAACTAAGGATGCTATTGTTATAGGAATAGGATATAAAATTGTCGAAAACAAAAAGGGGAAAAACTTAGTCAATTGGTTATCTAATAATTATGAATTGGGTTATCATGCTGATCCAATATCTTTTACAGAGTTTGAAAGATATGATGGTGTGAGGTAACCTATAAAATAATTGGATTGAAAAGGTCAAGTAAATTATGAAAATACCAGTATTTGTATCTTGTCCAACATCCTTAAATAAGATACAGGAAGAAAGTCTTAAAATTGTATTGACTGAACTAAATAAGCTTAGTTTAGAAAGAAGACAATTAGGAAAATCCGATTATCCAACGGAAGCACCGTTGAAGGAAGTCGTTAGTATCATGAAACATTGTGCGGGAGGGATAATATTGGGGTTCGAACAAATTAGAATAAATTCCGCTATTAAAAAACCTGGTACAAGCAAAGAAAAAGAAATTGTAAATAGTTTTCCAGCCCCAACAGAATGGAATAACTTGGAAGCAGGAATAATGTTCACATTAGATTTACCTGTTTTAGTCTTTAAAGAGACAGGAATAGAAGGTGGAATTTTTGATCACGGAGTAACGGATGTTTTCATACATGACATGCCAACAAAGGGATTAAGTAGAATAGAAAGAAAAGCTCTATCAAGTATATTCCTTAAGTGGCAAGGATTGGTAAGAAATAAATATTATAGTTGATCACAGTTAAGGAAAAATCTATGAATGCCGAAGAATATCTAGGAAAAAGATTACAGGATCAAATAGATTGGTACAGCAAAAAAAGCAGTACCAACAAAACTTTCTATAAAACATTGCGGACTTCTGAAATAATTTTATCTGCCACAATTCCATTTGTAAGTGGTATAACCGGAGTATACGAAAGTTTTGAACAAACCGGATTAATAATTTTGGGTATAATCGGAGTCATTATATCCTGTATCGCGGGTATATTAAGTCTTGGTCAGTTTCAGGAACATTGGATTGAGTATAGAACAACATGCGAGAGTTTAAAGAAAGAAAAATATTTGTTTGAAACTGGCGTTGAACCATACGATAATGACTCGGCGTTTGATTTGCTTGTTCATAGTGTTGAAGGTATTGTTTCGAGAGAAAATACTTATTGGGCCAAATATATGAAGAAAGCGTCAAAAAGAAAGAATGGTGAAAATTAAAGATAGGAGATTTACTAATGAAGAAGTTTATAAGTTTTTTATTTCTTACCATTTTTCTTGTTTCATGCTCAAGCGAGCCGGATCAAATTAAATTAGGTTCCATTTTGCCGTTAACCGGAGATGCAGCCTCTTGGGGTAATCCAGTTAAAAACTCTGTTCAGATGGCTGTTGATGAAATCAATAATTCAGGCGGTATTAATGGAAAATTATTAAATGTGGTTTTCGAAGATAGTCAGGCAGAACCTTCTAAGGGTGTTTCAGCTATTCAAAAATTAATTACGCAGGATAAACCAATTGCAATTATCGGTGCGGTCGCTTCATCTGTTTCTATTGCCATCGCTCCGTTTGCTGAAAAAAATAAAATACCGGTTATAAGTCCGGCCTCTACAAGTCCAAAGTTAACTGGTATTTCAAAATATTTTTTTAGAGTTATACCTACTGATAAATTGAGGGCGGAAAAATTTGCAGAGTATATTTATAGCAAGGGATTTGAAGAATTAGACATTGTTTTTATCAATAATGAAGGGGGTTCCGGAGCGAAAGAAGCTTTTGTGAAAAAATATAATGAGTTAGGCGGCAATGTTACTCTGAATGAAGGATATACACAAGGAACGAATGATTTTAGAGCAGTATTAAATAAATCGAAAAATTCAGATTCAAATGCACTCTAATTGAAAGATTTCTCATCCTGCTCTGCGCATAAGCGTCAACTTAACCCAAGTTGATAGGCAAAATTCTAAGTTGGTTCAAAATAATAAGTTATAATTTCTTCGGGGATCAACAAGAACAAATACTTGGCGGCAAATATATCAACATGGGTTAACAATGAATGTAGTCTCCGGCGTCCCGGTGATTTAATTTCTTTTTTCGGAGTTTTACGCAGTAGGGAATTTTCACAGCATAATTAAACGGGTTTACGGTTGTCGAATTTTGGGTAATTACCGGTAAGTGGAGTAAACCCTGATTATACATTTGAGGATGAATAAATCCTGTAATTATTTATAAAATAAGAGATTTTGTGGCAATTCCGGTTTTAACCATTTCTAATGCATAATCCGGGGTAAATATTATTTGAAGTCCCGTAGGACTTCCATTATGGGTGTGCCGGGCATGTATAAAAACTAACGGGTGAGTATGAAAAGCACAAGACCCGAGAGAGCCGAGATGACCGGAATCTCATAGCTAAGGCAAGGGTGTCCATCGTGAGATGGAATCCAAAGGAAGCTGTAAGCAAAACTTTGTTATGACGAACAGAAACCGGATATAAGGCGGGTATTGCCGGGTAATTGACCCTTGAATCAAGACGCCTAATAGTCATCCGGGAGCAATACATGTAAATCCGGCATAACAAAGAGAAAGTTATAATACTTACCCCGGGAGGTCTTTACGTTTTCTCCAAAGCCATGGGTTGATAGAGCCGGCAGAGAATAAAGGGAGATACGCTACCAGGCAACTGGTAGAGAAAGAACGAAAAGAAGTCAGCAGAGGACATAGTATTCCGAAAAAAAAAACGGAAGAAGGTCTGAATTCAATAACAAAGGCAGAAACTTTTGATGAGTAAAAACAGAAAGCAACAGAAAAACAAGAACCAAATGGAGTTATTCGACAGATTTGGAAGAAAACCTGAGCCAGCGACAGCCGAGGGAATCGGCAAAGAGCAAGCTAGAGGAGTTGAACTGTTATCTCGATTGGAAAGACAGAAAGCCTTAACCACAAACATACTGGAGGAGATAGTAGAGCATGCAAATCTAAACAAAGCCTATAAACAAGTAGTTGGAAATAGGGGAAGTTCCGGTGTAGATGGAATGGATATAGAAGCTTTCATGGAATGGTATCCGGGTAAGATCAAAAAGCTTCGGGTAAGACTCATCAACGAGAATTATAAGGTGAGTCCGGTACTGAAAGTAGAAGTATCAAAGACCGATGGTGGAAAGAGAGTACTTGGCATACCAACAATAAAAGACCGTCTAATCCAACAAGCGATCCATCATGAACTTAGTAAATACTATGAACCATACTTCAGTGAAAACAGCTATGGATTTCGTCCGGGAAAAAGTGCCCACCAGGCAATAGAACAAGCAGCAGAATACATCAAAGAAGGAAATCAGTGGGTTGTAGATATAGATTTGGAGAATTTCTTCGACAAAATAAATCACGACCGACTAATGCAGAGATTAAGCAAAGCAATAGGAGATAAACGACTACTTCGGCTAATCAATGCATACTTGAAAAGTGGACTGAGCTCAGGCGGCTTAGTAAAACAAAGAATAGCCGGAACCCCGCAAGGCGGACCGCTTTCACCACTACTCTCAAACATAGTCCTCGATGAACTGGATAAAGAACTGGAAAAAAGAGGGCATAGCTTCTGCCGATGATATGCAGATGACTGCAACATCTATGTAAGGAGCAAGAAAGCGGGTCAACGGGTAATGAGAACAATAATCAAGTTCATAGAAAAGAAGCTGAAATTAAAGGTCAACCACTCAAAGAGTGGAGTAAGGCACTGCTCAGAAGTAAAGTTCTTAGGCTACACTATAATGGCAAAAGGAAAGATAAGAGTATCAGATAAATCGATAAAGCGCTTGAAGGAAAAAGTAAGAGAAATTACTCGCAGAAACAGAGGAGTAAAACTCATAGAGGTAATAAGAGAACTAAACAGAGTAATAACCGGATGGACGAACTATTTCCGGCTGGCAAAAATCTGGCTTAGCAACTTCAGAGACATAGACAGTTGGATACGAAGAAAACTAAGGTGTTACCGCTTAAAACAATGCGGTAAGAAGTACACAATAGTAAAGTACCTTCAAAGCTTAGGCTGTCCATTACAGAAAAGCTGGAATGTAGCAATGTATTCACAAGGCTGGTGGAATATGTCGAAGAAGGTTGCAGTAGAACAAACAATGAATAATCAATGGTTTGCAGAAATGGGATTACAATCATTACTCCAAAGAATGAGTGGTTAGCTTATTGGAAACCGCCTTGGTACGAAGAAACGTATGCCGGGTGGTGTGGGGGGACGGCGGTCAACTCCGCCTCCTACCCGATTAGAAAATAATAATCATATGCTTCTCAAGCTTCGTAGATGCTTCATTAAATATAGTTCACAAAATTATTGCCGTATTGATTGTTTTTACGACAGAATAACAATTTATGCCGGTATTAAATAATGAAACACCTACGGTGTTTTGCCTCTTGGGGGGAATATCCTTTTCTACAATAATTAAACGGCTAAAGCCGATTGATTTGTTTAATTTTATTTGAATGACTTATTGTTGGAAAATCTTCTTTGAATCAACATGCCATTAAATAATTATTAAAAATTCCCATTGAAGCGACAGAAACTACGACTAATTGCATTAAGTTGACGCTTATGCGCTCTGCGGGATTCGAACCGACAATTTTTTTCTTTTGCAGAAACTCTAATAAATAGAATACTCTCCAGATTGCTGTTAGTATTCGTAAAAGCGGATTAAATTATTTCTGTTTCTAGAATTAAGCTATCTCCAATTCCGGCAGTTATTTTATCGCCAGGAGTTACTTTGCTTACTCCCTCAGGTGTGCCGGTAAAAATTAGATCTCCTTTCTCTAAAGTCATTCTTGAAGAAATAAATTTAATAATCTCAACATTGTTCAAAATCATCTTATCTAGGGTTGATTCTTGACGTAATTTATCATTTACTCTTAGGTAGATTCTTTCATCATTAGAAAGCCGGTAGCCTTTTTTCAAAACAATATCCGAAATGACGGCAGAATCATCAAATACTTTTGCGAGTGTCCACGGGTTTCCCTTTTCTTTAAATTCCCATTGTAAATCACGTAGAGTCATATCAAGCCCAACTGCAAAACCTTCGATTGCTTCTTCAGCTTCTTTGTCATCAGCATTTTTAACATCTTTTCCAATTAATAAAACAAGTTCAACTTCATGCTGCAGATCATTTGAATATTCAGGATGTTTTACAGTTTCACCTGAGTTGATTAATACCGACGAAGGTTTAAGAAAAATGATCGGGAATTCCGGCACTTCGCCGCCCATTTCTTTTGCATGTGCAGCGTAATTTTTACCAACGCAAACAATTTTGTTGCAAATATATTCTTGACTGCTGTTTTTGATTTTTAACTTTTTCATGTTTGGTTCAATGTTTATAAATGAGTTGGCAATATACAAAACTATTTCAGATTACTTGCTAAAGCCTCTCAAAAACCCCAACTTTTCTCCGCAAGCAGGACAGGTAAAAAAGGTGGGTGTGTGTAATGTTTGAATTGTATATCCAATACATTTTGGTAATTATTATTTGCAACATGCATTGGTTTACCATCTTACTGATAGAACCTGTGTTTCAGATAAAGAGGGAACTGTCGGATTGAATTTGTTGCGCTTTTGATGTGTTGCTATTCTACCGGGGTTTTATCTTTATTTAAAACCCCGATTTCGATTAATTCTTCAATTGAAAGAGAGGGTAGTTCTTTGCTCAATAATTTATCTCTAACAAGAGTTGCAGCAGCTTTTGCCGCTGCTTTGGTAGGGAATTTATAATTTCCATTAATAGCAGGAATGTTATCCTGGTATATAAACATTTTATTATTGCGGGATATTTTATATCCCCATCCGTTTCCCAAATCAATAACTTCTATGTTCAAGCCGGAATTTTCTTCTTCCGCGGAAGAAGAAAATATGCCCACTAGAATTATTGCCGGAAGAAGAATTATTATCAGTATAACAAATAACTTTTTTTTTGAATTAGTCATTATCGACTTGTTCGGAATTCGGTTCAAATCCCCACAGGTCATCCATATATGAAGAGCCGCTTCTTCCAGTAACTACGTAACCAATACTCCCAATAGAAAAACCAACAGCCTCCATTCGTGACGAAGCTTCAAGTGAAGTTTTACGTTCCCATAAATCGGAATCAGGATCATACTCCCAAACATTTTTTCCCGTATTATTTTGTCCGCCTGTAGCTACATAACCTTTACCGTCAATTGAAAAAGCTACTTTGTTTGTCCCTATTATGTATGAATAATCATCATCGTAACTGTCATCAGATTCGTTAGTAATAGAACGTTTTTTTTCCCATGCCCCGCTTTCAGGATCATACGCATAAAAGTCGTCTTCATAAACTCCGTCATCTATGCCTGTGCAAACGTAACCTTTACCTTCAATTACAAAAGCAACAGCATTGTATCGTTTCCCTCCGGCTATACTGATTATACTAGTCCATTCTCCTGTTGAAGGGTCGTACTTCCAAAAATCTTTTTTGGAACTGCCGTCATAACCTGTCCCAACATAACCTATATTATCGATTGCAAAAGCTACAGCACCATATCTAGCCGTACCGCCGAAATCAGCTATCTGTTCCCAGCTATTATTATCCGGATTAAATTCATAAAAATCTTTCAGTTCGACATCACCGTCATAGCCTGTCCCAACATAGCCTCTTGTATCTGTTGCAAAAGCTACAGCACCATTCCGTTCTATTCCCGGAAGGTCGGCTTTCTGTGTCCAACTGTTTAGTTGGGGATCGTATTCCCAGAAGTCTTTTCGTCTGTCATCACCGTCATAGCCTGTCCCGATGTAGCCTTTATCCCCGATAGCGAAACCTACAGCATCTGCCCTGTCATCGCCATCAAAATCCGAAAGTTCAAACCAGTTGCCTACAAGATCATCATCGTCATCGTCGCTATCGTCGTCGCATCCTGATACTAACAACAGACAGATCGAAAAAATAAATGCTTTCAAAAAAATGTTATCAAATAGTTTTTTATAACTTTCCTTAGTACCCATAGTGTTCACTCTATCCATTAATTATAGTTTTTTTTATTTTTAATTTAGAAAAAATATTAATAAGTTTAAAAAATTATTTTAGCAAGCTACATAACAGTTATTAAAGTAAAGTCAAAATTATTCTTTAATTTGTTTGCAAAGAAATTTTGTAGACGAAGCAAAAAAAATAATAGACAAACAGCTTTATTGAATCGATTCTCAATAATGGCTTTCCGTATTCAACCTTGATTGAGATAATCCATCAAATTGAATTGTTCGTCTACAAATAGGTAGTATTGGTATATATATTTTTTTTGGGAACATAGAAACTATGAAATTTGTAATCTCATATTAATATTTAGAATTTTATGAGGCATGAAAAAAATTCAGCTGCGGGAAGCCATATAATTATGATGAATCAATAATGAGAGATTTATGAATATAAATAAAGAGCCTAAAGGAAGTTTTCATATTAAATTACCCTTACTGTTAATTATCATCACGAGTTTTTTCTTTAATAATTGTAATGAAGAAAATCCGGGGGAATTTACTTTGGGCGATGATCTTATTGAATCACCGACAAATCTAAGTTTAATTGATACTTTTTCTGTACAGTTATCAACTGTAATTATAGACTCTGTACAAACTTCGGGTACCGGAAGTATGCTGATTGGTTGTTTCGACGATGATATTTTTGGAAAAATCATTAGCCATAGTTATTTCCAGGTTATGACCCCGGATAACTTTGATGTTGAAAGAGATGATGAGTTTGATTCTTTAGATCTGGTTATAAGTTATAACCAATATTTTTTTGGCGATACAACCAAACCCCAGAAAATATCGGTTCATCAGTTAACCGAAAACATTGAGTTTAACGAAGATGACGACGAGGAGGTTATCACAAGCGGCATATCTTTTGACTATAATCCAGAACCGATAGGCTCTATTGTTTATTATCCCAGACCAAATAAATCATCCGATACTTTAACTATCAGGATAAGCGATGATATAGGCCTTGACTTGTTCGAAAAATTAAAAGACGGGTCTGAGATTATGACGGATACTGAAAGATTTATAAGTTATTTCCATGGATTAGTGCTGATCGCGGATGATGCTTACGAGGGCTCTATTATTGGATTTGAAGCCAGGGATGAAGCTGCTGTAAGTTTGGTAATGTACACAACCAGCTATGATTTAACCAAACAAGAAATCATCTATGAGTTCGAGATGGAAAATACTGATAAACAGTTTAACAATATAGTACACGATTTTTCATCAACACAATTAAGTAACCTGGTTGAACAAAGAAGCGAATTACCGAGCAGCGAAACCGGGGGAGTATCATACCTTCTAGGGGGAATAGGTGTAATGCTAAGGGTGGATTTCCCTTCACTTGGTGAACTTTTGTTATTAGAAAGAGGAAAAATAATTGAAGCTCAGCTTTCCCTGGCTCCTTTACAAAACAGTTTTGATGATGAATCTGAGCTGCCTTCCAATTTAATTGTTTACGACTCGGATAAGTTAAATAGAAGAAATAATTTACTGTATAACGGTGATGGTTATGTTGTTCAATCAACTCTAGTTATAGATGAGCTTTATCACGAAGAAGATGCTTTTTTATTTGATGTCACGGAATTTATAAACGACGAATTGGAAGATTCGTATGTTGATCCCGAAAAGGGGTTGCTTGTAACATTGCCGCTCGCTACTTTGAGAACAACTTTCGGTCGTTTAATTGTGGATGCCGAACATAAGAATACTAAACTAAAAATTTATTATTTATCATATTGAGATTGTAATTGATTATTAAAAAAAATATCGTTTTGATTATAGCTGCATTTGCTACTTGTGTTTTTGCAAATTCATTAAAAGCGCAGGTTTATAACTCTATATATTCTATGTACGGACTTGGTCAATTATCTGATAATAGTTTCGGAATAAATAGATCATTAGGGGGTACGGGAATTGCTTTTCAATCGGGAAGATCAGTTAATTATCTAAATCCTGCATCCTACATTGGAATAGTTCCGAATTCGGTTATACTCGAAGCAGGTGTTTACGGTGTAAACAACAAATCTAAAGATAGAAAAGACTCACAAACCACCAAGGATATTAATTTCAGTTATTTTTCCACAAGTTTCTATTTCGCGAAATGGTGGACATTCAGCCTCGGAATAGTTCCCTTGAGTTCAATTGATTACGAAATTAGTTCCACCGCCGAAATCGAGGGTGAAACCGGTACATATGAAAAGGAATACACAGGTTCCGGCGGCTTGAGCAGGATTTATTTTGGAAGTTCATTTAAAGTATATAAAGGGTTATTGGTTGGATTGAACGCTAACTTTATCTCCGGCCCGAATACTCTAACGGAAACTGTCGTCGGGAATGACAACTTTGAAGGGTATGAACTGGAAACTAAGCGAACTGTAAGCGATTTTTATTTAGATTACGGATTACAATATTTTATAAAGGACAATGACTGGCTATATACAGTCGGTTTAATTTACGGAGGCAGCAAAACACTGAATACTGACGTTGATGTGCAATTTAGTTATAGCGATGAAACTATTGAATTAGAGGAAGACGATGATTTAGATCTAAAAGTTCCTGAAAAATTCGGTATAGGATTATCAGTTAAAAAGGGCAGCAATTTCAGAGCCGGTTTGGACTATGAGTGGAATAATTGGTCTAGTGTGGATTTCTCAAATCCTAATCTTGATACAAAAAACAGCAGTCGCTTTTCATTGGGCGTGGAATATTCTCCAGATCAAGACTATAGGGCCTCCTGGTGGAAGAGACTATATTATAGAGCAGGAGGAAATTACAAAAATTCTTATCTCGAAATTGATAACACACGCATTAACTCAATGGGGCTTACCTTGGGTATCGGGATTCCTTACGATAACACAAGTATGATTAACCTTTCTGTTGAGTATGGTGAAGAAGGCACTTTAAGCAACGGTTTGATAAAGAATACCTATTGGGGATTTTATTTAAATGTTTCGTTACATCAGTTCTGGTTTCAGAGACTTACCACCAGGTGATTATTTTATAATCTATGCCGGTCTATTTTCTCGTAAAATGAATCTTTAAATTGTAAACCTATTGGAATTTTTGTTTGGCCAATAATGATATGGTTGTATTCGATTTTATCAATTTTGTTTATAGAAATAATGTATGATTTATGTACTCTTACGAAGAGTTCTGTAGGCAATTTACTTTCCATATGTTTGATGGTGCTTTTGGTAATTATAGGTTTTTCGTTAGTGTATATTTTGATATAATCTTTTAATCCCTCAACATAATTTATTTCACTAAAAGAAACTTTTACCGTGCTATAGTCTACTTTAACAAATAAGTATTCGGCCGGTTTATTGTTTTGAGAGAATAAATCCCCTTTTTTAGCAGCAAGCCTTATTGATGCTTTGTTTACGGCCTTTAAAAATTTTTCAAATGAAATAGGTTTAAGAAGATAGTCTACGGCATCAAGTTCAAAACCGTCTATTGCATGGTTTGGGAAAGCGGTTGTAAAAATTATTAAAGGAGGGTTAGAAAGAGATTTTATAAATTCCAAACCGGTGATTTTCGGCATTTCAATATCCAGGAAAATCAAATCAATCTTATTATTGTTGATTTCTGTAATAGCATCTATTGCATTTGTATACGTTGCAATCAAATTAATTGAATTAACTTTTTTGCAATGCTCTTTTATAACATTTAATGCTAAAGGTTCGTCGTCAATGGCTAAACAATTCATTTTATAAATTTATCTCCAAAAAAACAGAGTAGATCATATTTTTAAAATCAACATTATAATTATAACTATATCTATTTGGATATACTAAATCCAATCTTCTTTGAAGATTTTTCAGGCCAATGCCGCTGTGTTGCTCCCCGCCTTTAATTTGACGCACAATTTTATTTTTAACTTTTAACGTAAGTTTTCCGTTTATGATTGTGATGAGAATTTGAATAAAGGAATTGGAATTAGTATCCACTCCATATTTGAATGCATTCTCTAAAAGAGTAATAATTATTAAGGGTTCTATTTTGTACTCAACAGAATCCTTTATAAATTTGTACTCAACGGAAACCTTATCGCTTAATCTTAACTTCTGAAGTTGAATATAATCATCAATTATTGTTAACTCTTCGGTTGAATTACACACATTTTTATCAGACTGGTAGAGCATATACCTTAATATGGACGACAACTTTAGTATAGATTCCGATGCTGATTTGGAGTTGCTCATTGATAATGAGTAAATACTGTTAAGTGAATTGAATATAAAATGGGGATTTATTTGATGCTTTAAGAATGATAATTCCGTCGAAATTTTTTCTTTCTCCAGTTTCGCTTTATCGTTTTCATCTCTCTGCCATTTCTGAAAAAACCTTAGTGCAAGGCTGATGATATAAAAGAACATAAACGTATTTATAGTGAATACAACTTGTATGTTATTCGCTACATTGATCTGAGGTAATAGGGCAACCGCAGCATCTGAAAACGCTAGTTTACCCGGGATCATAAATTTTACGGGATCAACCATTTGCATACCAAAATAGTGTTCAATGACGAATTCTTTGATATAAAATGTTGAGAGAAATAGAATAACCGATAAGAATAAATATTGTACAGCTTTCCTTCTAAATAATAGAGAAGGTATCAAAAAAAAATAATTTGTATAAAAAATTATTAAATGAAAAAAAACAAACAACATGTGAAAATTGTAGCTTACCTTTACTTTGGAGTAAGTTGATAATGGGTAAGGAAGCAATAGAAGAAGAGACCATGCCGCCAGGTGAATGAGAATACTTTTTTTATTTTTAAAAATTGAATACTTATTAATGAACTGCAAAATCATTTATGACTCTGAATAAGTTTATATAAATTTATTCGACTACTCCTGTTAGGTCTTTTATTCCTATTAAGAATTTAGAACTTATACATAATGAAGCAATTCCTGTTCCTTTTTGGGGCATTTTCACAGTCTTAATGTTTAGGGAATAATTTGGGAATTGAAAAAATGAAATTTATTATAATAGATTAAATATCTATAAATTCTTTCCGGAAGCGGGGTTTTACCTTTAAGTTTTTTGCTTTTTCTTTTTTGCTGCAGGAAATAGAATATTATTTAAGATTAATCTATAACCCGGTGAGTTTTTATGGAGGCTTAACTCAGTAGGCGGATCTCCTACTGCATGCTGGTAATCCTCTGGATCATGCCCGCCGTAGAATGTAAACGTACCCCTGCCGTAATTCCCGTGAATATATTTTACCTGGTCTGTTCCGGCGCGTTCTGCTAATAAATAAACAGACTTTTTAATTTTATCTTTTCTGAACATTGTTGTTTGCCCCATAAATCCGCGTACAAGATTTGTGTGGCATTGCGTAAGCATAGTGGGCACGGGATCGTATTTGGCGGAGAACTCAAACAAAGTAAAGTAATCATTATTCTGATTCCCAACTTCAAAAGGTTGAATATCTATGTCGCTGTATTCATAAACGAACGGGTTCATTTCCAGGTCGAAATTTTCAAAAGCCAGTGTATTTTCAAAATTCAACTTTGATTCCGCATCTGCATCCGGTGCATCTCCGTCAAACATCTGGTCCACGATATCAACGTTCATGGCTGCAAGGGCAATGTCGTATGAATCGGTTGCGGAGCACATTGCAAATAAAAATCCGCCATGGCCAATGTAATCTTTTATTGTCTGTACTACTGCTTTTTCCATATTTGAAACTTTTGAGAAACCGAGCCTTTTAGCCTCATTCTCAAAAAGAATTTGTTGTTCAATATACCATTGTGCTCCCCTAAAGCTTGCATAAAATTTCCCGTACTGTCCTGTGAAATCTTCGTGGTGTAAATGAAGCCAGTCATATTTTTCAAGATCACCACGGAGTATTTCTTCAATCCAGAGTTTGGAATATTCAACCTCTGCATATTCCAAAACCATTGTTACGGCGTCATCCCAGGGTTGGTAAGTTGGAGGAACGTAGACCGCTATTTTAGGAGCTTTTTCTAATCTGACCACTTCCATATTTTGATCTTCACTTTGAACGAAAGCATATATTTCGGCAGCTTGCTGGCTTGTAATCTGTTCAAAACTTACACCTTTAATCCTGCATTGCATGGAAAGTTTTTCCGAATAGTCGATCAGGAAAGAACCGCCGCGGTAATTCAAAAGCCAGTCCGCAGTTAAATTTTCTTTAAGTGCATTAAAGGTTATTCCGTATGCTTTTAAATGATCGGTCTGTTCCAAATCCATCGGGATAAGTATTTTTGTTTGGGCGCCGATCGAAAGTGAAAAAACAAAAAAGAAAATTAAATGTGTTTTCATTTGCGGTTTTTTTATGAGATTAAAAAAGAGAAGGCCCTATTTTGTTTCAAACAGAGCCCTAAATAAAAAACTATGCAGATTTTCTGTCGGATTCAATGTAAAGAGGTTTTGAACCCTTTTGGACAGTATCTTTGGTAATCAAACATTTATCAACATTTTCCATTGTTGGAATTTCGTACATAATATCAAGCAATACATTCTCAACAATCGACCTTAAAGCCCTTGCGCCTGTTTTTCTTTCCTGTGCTTGTTTAACTATTGCATCCAAAGCTTCATCTTCAAATTCCAATTCAGTGCCTTCTATTAAAAACAATTTTTTAAATTGTTTTACAATGGCATTTTTGGGTTGTGTTAAGATATTTTTGAGCGCATCTTCGTTTAACGAATGTAAAGGCGCTACAACAGGCAGTCTGCCTATCAATTCCGGGATAAGCCCATACTTCAATAAATCTTCAGGCTGTATAAGCTGAATGAGGTCGTCTTTGTTTAATTCCTCATTGCTTGAAATATCCGTGCCGAATCCCATCGTGTTTTTGTTGATTCGTGAAGCAATAATAGGGTCGATACCGTCAAATGCACCGCCGACTATAAATAAAATATTTTTCGTATTAATATTTATTAAGCTTTGTTCCGGGTGTTTTCTTCCGCCGCGCGGTGGTACTCCTGCAACTGTTCCTTCTAAAATTTTGAGTAATGCCTGCTGAACGCCTTCACCGGAGACATCGCGTGTGATAGATGTGCTTTCACTTTTTCTTGAAATTTTATCGAGCTCGTCAATATAAATAATTCCTTTTTGAGCCTTTTCAAGATTATAATCGGCAGCCTGAAGCAGCCTAACTAAAACTGTTTCAACATCATCGCCGACATACCCAGCTTCGGTTAAAGTTGTTGCATCTGCAATTGCAAAAGGAACATCAAGTATTTTTGCAAGTGTCTGTGCAACCAATGTTTTACCGACACCCGTAGGACCAATTAATAGAATATTGCTTTTTTCTATTTCCACATCATCAAGTTCAAAATAAGAATCTGTAGCGTTGATTCTTTTATAATGATTATAAACTGCAACCGATAAAACCTTCTTCGCCCTGTCCTGGCCGATAACATATTCGTCCAGGTTCTTTTTAATTAAATCGGGAGTAAGATTACCTTTTGAAGAACCTTTGTTATTAAAAGCAGCAAGATTATTTTTGAGGATGTCAACACTTGTTTTTATACAAATGTCACAGATATAAACATCCGGTCCTGCAACCATACTTGCTACTTCAGAAGAGTCTCTTCCGCAGAATGAACATTTGATCTTTTTTTCTTCTGTTTCTGTCATATATTCCTTTCGCCTAAACTATTTAAAATTTGTCTTGACTTATCAAAATAAAGGCTGTTGGGGAAATTTTCAAGCAATTTCTGGTAAACAAGCCTTGCTTTCGAATTATTATTCAATCTTTTTAAATAAAGATTCCCCAAAAGAAACAACGATTTATCGGAATAAGCAGAAGTCATTTCCGAATCCGAAATTTCAGTTAACAACCTTTCAGCGATTTCAAGGCTGTCCAAAGTTATATTAATTTCTGCAAGCTTATATTTAACTGCGTCAGTAATCAAAAATAAATTTTTGTTGCCAGCTAATTCATTTAAGATATTTTTAGCATCAACATATTTTTGCTGTTTAATTAACATGTCTGCTTTTGCAAATTTAGTTAAACTCACAGAATCTTTTTTTAAACTATTTTGTATTATCGAAAGTTCAATGGCATTATTTGAGTAATTATCCGTCAAATTGTTGGTAATTTGTTGAAGCTGGTTGAGAGAAGAATCCACATCACCTTTCCAGAAGGATATTTTTGCATTTATAAATTTTGCAAAGCTTCTTTGATCCTGGTTGCTTTTTTTGCCGGTTAAAATTTGGGCAGTATATTTTTCGGCATCTTTTATGTTATTGTTTTTTATTGAAAGAGAAACCAGCCTGGCAAGAGATTCATTCGTAATACGTGAATTTTTATTCAAGTGAATAATTGATTTATAAACACTATCGGCTTTTTGAAAGTCATAATAAATTTCTTCGTAGATTTTTCCTATTTCGTAAAGTATCTCGATTTTGTAACTAGCCCTATTATATTTATTGATTAGCTCGTTGTAAGTATCTAAAACTTCATCAAATTGATAGGCACCCGTTGTATCGACTGATAAGAGCGGTTTCCATTGTTTGTGATTTTTTAATTCACCTTCCAGCTTAAAATGTTTTGATCTGATGTAACCAATTCTGCATTTAGGGATGAACGATGAATTCTCATAATTATCAATTAAATATTTGTAAGCCGATTGCGATATTTCGTAGTTTTTTTCAAGAAATGAATTGTTTGCGAAATTATAAATTTTTATTCCGTTTGATTTAGTTTCTTCTTCATACTTAACCAGGGTTTTAAATGCTTTGTCATATTTTTTGGAAAAGGAATAAATGAAACCTAGCAATTCCAGGTATTGAGGCATGTTTGTTTCGTCGTAATAATTTTCAACGGATTCTATAAACGCATTATAAGCCTGTTCTCTATTCAAATATCTTTGAAACCTTCCTTTCACAGAATTTAACTGTTTCGGGTTTTGTTTTACTATTTCACAGAATTCGTCAGCCCCTTCCTTGAATTTCATTGTAGACAGCAGATAGTTGCCGAGCTGAAATGAAAAGCTTGTGGGATTTTTTGAAATTTCTTTTCCTTCACGTAAATACTCAACCGCCTTATCGAATGCCCTGTTTTGAACGGCAAAATTTACAATTAATCTTATGTTGGATTCGGAGTTGGGGCTTATCTCTATTGCTTTGTCCCATGCTTCATAAGCTTTCTCATATTCACCTTTCGTGTGATAGGTGGTCCCCAGTAAACCGTAATAACCGGGATCGTTAGGTGAGCTTTTGATTTTGCCGGTTATTAAGTTTATCGATTCTTCATATTGTTTTAATCTCAACAAAACATTGTTTAATGAAGAGAATAATTCAAAATTCCACGGCTGCTGGTTAACTAAATCGTAATAAAGGCTTTTTGCTCTTTCCAGCTCGCCTGATTTTATAAACATTTCGGCAAGATTTATTTTGCTCTGGATCTGCTGGTTCTGTGCAGTTATAAAAGACACAAAAAAAAGAAATAAAATTATATTTATAAATTTGTAGTTCATTGTTCTAAATCTGATGAAGGTACTTTTCGTCGAAGATGTTATTTATCCCCAATATGTAATTTGGGTCAAAGATTTTTTTTAGCCGCGCCATTTTTAAAATATTTTCTTCACCGTACATTTTTAATAAATACTCCTTTTTTAGTTTTCCTATACCGTGTTCGGCTGAAATAGTTCCACCAAGGTTAACTGCGAGTTCACATATTCTCCCATAAATCTGTTTTGATTTTTTTAATTCTTCTTCATCTTTCGGAAGCATATTTAAATGAATGTGTGAATCTCCGAAATGCCCGTAAACTATATAATCGATTCCGGCTTTTTCAGGTAAATATTTTGCGCTCCGGTAAAATGTTAAAAACTGTTCGTGCGGAACTGCAGTGTCCGTACCGGTTTTAGTTATTTCATGTTTTATAACGTATTCGTTTACTTTTCCCGAGATAGCATGCCTGAAATCTTTAAACTCGTTCCTGTCTTTTTCATTTGCCGCTATCCAGGCTGATTCAATATCTCCGTTATTAAGTTCGATTAATTGCAGCCATCCGTCTAAAATCGTTTCTTCATTCCCGGTATTAATTTCTTGTTCAAACCAAACCGCTGAGTTTGCAATGGACGGAATTTTCGGATAATCTTCAATCATAAACTTTAGTGAATAATAATCGAAGAACTCAAGTCCGAGTGCATTAACTGAATTTTCAAAGTTATCTTTTCTTGATTCAAACGTTTTATTTCTTGCATCCGTTATAAAATTTAGTCCGTCCGATTCGTTTTCAAAGAAAACTACACATGACAAAATGTTTTCCGGTTTATCCAAAAGTCTCAGTTTTATTTCGGTGATAATTCCAAGAGTGCCTTCGCTGCCGATAAATATATCAATCAGATCCATGCCGGGTTTGCAGTAGTAACCCGCAGCATGTTTGGTTTGCGGCATTTTATAATCCGGCAGAACAAAGTTATATTCGTACCCGCTTTCAGAAATAATTTTTGAATTAAATTCTTCCGCAATAAATTGTCCCCTTTTTATATTCAGCTTTTCGCCGTTTGGAAGAATTAATTTTAATTCCAAAACGTAATCTCTTGTCGGACCGTATTTAAACGACTTTGCCCCTGATGAATTAGCGGCTACATTTCCGCCGATATAACAATTGGTCTCAGTCGGATCAGGGGGATAGAATAAACCCAGTGATTCAACTTCTTTTTGGAATTCGTGTAAAATAATAGCAGGCTGAACAACTGCATATTTCATCTCTTTGTTAATTTCAACAACGTTGTTTAGTTTTTCTGTAGAAATAAGCCAGCCGCTTTGCGGTATTGCCGATCCGGCTAATCCCGTTCTGTTTCCGCAGACAGTTACTTTTACCTTTTTTTCATTAGCGTCTCTTAAAATTTTTGAAATTTCATTTTCGCTTTCGGGAATAAACACACACTCACACATACCGTGAAAGTTGGATGCGTCATTTAAATAATTTTGAATTTCATCCGGTTTGTTTTTAATAATCATCTGTAAGTTCAGCTTGGTTTTAATGGATGAGATTAAATTTCTTTTCCGTGTTTCTTCATTATTTCCTGCCAGGTTTCCAGATCCAATTTTTCGGAATCGTCGATCAGCATAACGGGGATGTCGTTTTCAATTCTATATTTTCTTCGCGTTTCTTTATCTGTTGAAACCAGGAAATCACTTTCCAGTACTAGGTCGGCTTTGGATTCCGGGCAGCATAAAATGTCGAGTAATTCTTTGTTTATCATATTCAATCCTCTTTATCTCAAAAATATCATTTTTTTTGAAATATATCTGCTCAGAACTAAGGGGAATATGCATTATTTATAAATTCGTTAAATTTGATTTGTAAAAATAAATTACTGGATAAAAATGACACCTGAAAAATTATTTTTAAAATTACCTAAAATTGAAACCGAAAGATTAATTTTGAGAAAATTAGAATATTCCGATAAACGGGATATTTTTGATTATTCGAAATACCCGGAAGTATCGCGTTACTTAATCTGGAAAAAGCACGAAACTGAAATGGATACACTTGAGTTTTTAGACTTTGTGATGGAAAAATACAAAGAAAATCAACCCGCTCCCTGGGGTATTGAATTAAAAGAAAAAAATAAAATTATTGGAACGATCGGTTACCATGAATGGGATAAAAAAAATTTCAAAGCAGAAGTCGGTTATGTTCTACATTGCAACTATTGGCAGAACGGAATAATGACGGAAGCGCTAAACTATGTTATAGAGTTTGGGTTTACTAAAATGTATTTAAATAGAATAGAAGCGCGTACGGACCCTGAAAATATTCCTTCTCAAAAATTATTAGAAAAAGTTGGTTTTTTAAAAGAAGGGCTGCTCCGCGAACAAATGTTGGTCAAAGAAAGATTTCAAGACTTTTTCATTTATGCAATTCTCAGGAAAGAATATTTCCGAAAATAAATTTGGAAAGAGTTTTCGGGTTAGTTTTACGGAATCTATTTCCTTTCAATTGCATCTAAATAGTAACCAATAATAATTAGTATAGGAGTTAGTTTTAATGGAAAATGAAAGAATAGCCGGTATTCCGTTGTTGGGCGACAAGATGCCCTTAATGAAAGTACAAACAACTCACGGTATGAAAAATATCCCAGGTGACTATAAAGGCAAATGGATTGTATTATTCAGTCATCCTGGCGATTTTACACCTGTGTGTACAACAGAGTTCGTAGCCTTTGCAAAAAGAGTCAATGAATTTAAAGAACTAAATGCTGAGCTGGTTGGTTTATCTATTGACCAGGTATTTTCACATATTAAATGGGTTGAGTGGATAGAAGAGAAGCTAAATGTTGAAATCCCCTTCCCGATTATTGCCGACGATATGGGCAAAGTATCAACAGCTTTAGGTATGCTTCATCCCGGCAAAGGAACTAATACAGTGCGTGCAGTATTCTTAATTGATCCGGAAGGAACATTTAGGTTAATGGTATATTACCCGCAGGAAATCGGAAGACAGGTTGATGAAATTTTAAGAGCGTTAAAAGCATTACAGGTATCGGATAAAAATACTGTTGCAATGCCTGAGAACTGGCCTAACAATGAACTAATTGGTGATAAAGTGATTATTCCTCCTGCAAAAGATATTGAAACTGCAAAGGAAAGACTAAAAAGCGAACAAGGTTATGATTGGTGGTTCACCTTTAAGGAATTGAATTAATCTTAATATTATAGCATATTAAACCCCCGTTTTGCGGGGGTTTATTTTTTTAAATTAAAGGAAAGAAAGGTATGGTACGAGTAAAAATATGTTGTATAAGTTCGGAAGAGGAAGCCAAGCTAGCAATAAAACACGGGGCATCTGCTGTTGGATTGGTTTCGGAAATGCCGAGCGGACCCGGTGTTGTTTCTGAAAAAATGATTTCCAAGATCGCCGGAATTATACCTCCCGGTGTTTCTTCATTTTTGTTAACCAGTAAAGTTACTTCGGATGAAATTATTAAACAGCACAAAAAATGCGGTACAAATGTAATCCAGCTTGTTGATTGGGTTGAAAAAGTAACGAGGATAAGACTGAAAGCAAAGCTGCCCGGGATAAAAATAGTTCAGGCTATTCATGTTATTGATGAAGAATCGGTTAAACAGGCAATAAATGCTTCTGAAACAGTAGATGCACTGTTGCTTGATTCGGGTAATCCTAACTTGCCTGTTAAAGAGTTGGGTGGGACAGGCCGTACACACAATTGGGAATTAAGTAAAAGTATTGTTGAGCAGGTTAATGTTCCTGTGTTTTTAGCAGGAGGACTAAATTCTGAGAATATAAAAGAAGCTATTGAGTTTGTAAAACCTTTCGGGGTTGATCTTTGCAGTGGTGTAAGAACCAACAATAAACTTGATGAAAGTAAGCTCGCAGAATTCTTTAAAGCAATCAAAGAGTTAGAATAGTCTGCCGAGTGAAATAAAGTATTTGCGCGTCTGACCAAAATGTAACACAGATTACTAATCTGTGCTACGTTTTGTCAGTCTAATTAAATCCAACCAAGCAAAAAAATAGTCTGGATTTAATCTAGCTTAAAATTCCGAGAATCTTTCCGCAAACGGGACAAGTAAAGATTTCGGGAATTTGGAAAACTTGCGATTGTTTAAATGTAACCACAGAAAAAAGAAATTATCCCGGTGAGTTTTTAAACCTTAAGCTAATACTTGCCGTTTTCTTGAAGGGTTTGTAGAATTTACAAGGGCTGTAAAAACATAACTTATAGTTTCACACGACGGATAAAAGTAACCTTGAAACACTTTCTATTTGAGATAGTACAATAAAATTATCCTTTCTATTTAGTAACCTTTTTTGGAGTTCGTATTGAATATTGATACAATTCTTAAGGAGTTAAAAAAATTACGTAATCCTCAAAATGTAGAAGGAATGGCACGTTACGGGATTAATACTGAATTTGCTCTCGGTATTAACATTCCGTTTCTCAGGAACAAAGCTAAAGAGATCGGGAAAAATCACGAGCTTGCCATTCAATTGTGGGAAACTAAAATCCATGAAGCAAGATTATTAGCTGCATTTTTAGATGAGCCAAAATTAATTTCCCGGGGTCAAATGAATAAATGGGCTTCCGGTTTTAATTCATGGGATTTGTGCGACCAGGTCTGTAATCATTTATTCCGCAAAACCGATTTCGCTTATGATAAAGCTGTGGAATGGAGCAAAAAGAAAAAAGAATTCGTAAAAAGAGCAGGGTTTGTTTTAATGGCTTCTTTAGCTGTCCACTCAAAAGAATTAACCAATGATGATTTCTTAATTTTTTTTAAGTACATTAAAAGTGCTGCAATTGATGAAAGAAACTACGTTAAAAAGGCTGTTAACTGGGCTGTTAGACAAATTGGGAAACGTAATTTAACCTTGCATAAAAAAGCGCTTCAGCTCTCGGAAGAGATATTAAAACTGGATACAAAGACGTCGAGCTGGATTGCAAAAAACGCTATACATGAATTACAAAGTAAAAAAACAATAAGCAGAATAAAATCATAGAATGCATTAATGGATAATACAAAAATAAAGCTCGAACCTACCGCAGCACTTGTAATGAAGTGGGGAAGAAATGCATTCAAAAATAAAACTCCTCAAAAATTTATAGAACATCTAGATCTTTCCAGCGGGAGTGAACTATATGACAAATGCAACGAAATTTGCGAGTGGTATGAAGAAGTAATCATAAATAGGAAGTATTTTATAAATGATTTTATCAAATCGGAGATATCTAAAAATGATAAGGAATATTTAATTATAAATCTTGCTGCGGGTAAATCCCCTTTAGCTTTGGAGGTGCTTGAAGAAAACCATAAAAGAATTGACAAAGTACTCGAAATAGACGTAGCGGGAATGGATGAAAAAAAAGAACTTTACGATAAATTTTTTCCGGAATACTCGGAAAAAATTAAATGCATTACGGCAGATATTACTTCATCTTCTATATTAAGTTTGTTAAACAGCCTTCTCCATGAATATTACAACAATCATAATTGCATTATTGTTTTGGAAGGGGTTACTTATTATTTAAATAAGAGAGATTTTGAAAGAATAATTTCAAGTTTCAGGTCGCCGTACAAAAATAATCTGATAGTTGTTGAGTACATGGTCCCGGAAGATAGCTTGTGCGAACAGAGAAAAAATATACCTGTGGAAATTTTTGAAATTATTAAAAACTACAGTGAGCTTGATGAAATTGTAACATATTCAATAGATGACTTAAGTGCTATTTTTGAAAGCAACGATGCCGAATTAAAGATAATGAATAACATGATACAAATAGAAAAGTACAGGAAAGGAAAGAATAAATATTTCAGGAATACTGACGAAGGTTGGATTGAATGCGCAGTTTGGCGGATTTGATTGTGTTGATTATTCATTTTAGGTGACGCAACCCACAGCGGCGGAGCATCACCTAAAATAACTTAACTTATTCGTCAATAGACAGCTCAACCAATTTTGAAATAACACCCGGAAGCACAGCTACCTTTCTCGCTAATTCATCTTTTTGATCATTATCGCCGTGTAATTCTAAAATCAATAAACCTTCGTCGGTGCAGTTGTCTAATACGCCGTCATGAATTCCCAACCTTGTTTTAATTATGCATCCCCATCCTGTTAAAATTTGCTGAACTTTTACGGCTGCTTCTTTCCTTTTGCCGATCATAATAAGTAGAATTGTCTTAGTCATTTTAGCCCTCTTGTAAATGTTGTTGAGTTAATATAACAATTTAATTAAATAGGATACGCTTATCAAATAAAACAAAAGAGGAGATGGGTATTTTTCAATACTTTTTAATAAATCTTTCACTATTTTATTTTTTCTAAATTAAACACACAAAAAAGCAAAAAAGGTGTAACAATATGAAAAAAACATCAATTATTACATTATCAGCGTTATTATCAATTTCGCTGGTATTTATCGCTTCATGTTCAACATCCCACAAGGGTGATTTTAAGGCATTTGATGTATCTGCTAATATTGATTCAACAGTAAGTCCGGCAGATAATTTTTTCCAGTATGCTGTAGGAACTTGGATTAAAAACAACCCCATTCCGGCGGATAAACCTTACTGGTCGGCGTTTAACGAATTAAGAGACAATACACGTGAACAGGTTAAAGAAGTTGTATTGGATGCATCGGCAAATAAAAATGCCGGTAAAGAGTCCGTAGGATATAAAGTCGGGCTCTTGTATAATTTAGGGCTGGATACAACAAAAATTAATAAAGAAAATTACTCGCCTATAATTCCCGAGTTGGAAAGAATAAATAGTATATCCGGTAAAGAAGAATTGACAAAAGAAATAGCACATATGCAGATGTATACTGCAAGTCCGCTTTTCTTTTTCTATTCACCAGTAGATGCCAAAAACAGCGACTCGGTAATAGCCGGTATATGGCAGGGCGGTTTGGGATTACCTGATAGAGATTACTATTTTAATGAAGACGACCGCTCTAAAGATATACGCGAAAAATATTTGGGACATGTGGCAAATATGTTCAAACTAATAGGAAACGATAATGAGTTATCGGGAATACAAGCCAAAACGATAATGGATTTTGAAACAAAATTAGCGGGAACTCAAAACACAAGGGTAGAAAACAGGAACCCAGAAGAGGTATATAACAAATATTCCACTGATGAATTATATGAAAAAGCTCCTGGTTTTGACTGGAAATTATATTTTTTCTCTCTGGAAGCAGGTGATCCCGGGCATGTTAATGTTGCTCAGCCCAAATACTTGGCTCAAATCGGGAAAATGGTTAAATCAGAAAAATTAGAAGATTGGAAAACCTATCTTACCTGGAATTTAATCCGATCTATGGCAGATTATCTGAGCTCAGATTTTGTTGATGAAAGATTTGAATTTGAAGGTAAGTTTTTAGACGGACAGGAAAAGAACGAAGAAAGGTATAAAAGAGTGTTAACAACTGTTAGCGGTGCTTTAGGCGAAGCAGTCGGACAGTTATACGTAGCCAAATTTTTCCCTCCCGAAGCAAAAGAAAAAGCCTTAAATATAGTGAAGACATTAAAAGTATCTATGGGCGAAAGCATTAAAAATAATGATTGGATGAGTGAAGAAACAAAACAAGCGGCGCTGAAAAAATTAGATGCCTTAGGGCTTAAGATTGGGTATCCTGATAAATGGACTGATTATTCATCGCTTGAAATTAAAGATGATTCTTATGCCGCTAACATTATGCGCGCTAATTACTTTGCTCATAAACAAACGTTGTCCAAAATTAATCAGCCTGTACGTGACTGGGAATGGGGAATGACGCCTCAAACCGTAAATGCATATTATTCCCCTACGAGAAATGAGATTGTATTCCCTGCCGGAATTCTTCAATACCCGTTTTACGATTACAGGGCGGATGATGCAATTAACTATGGCGCCATGGGTGTTGTAATAGGTCACGAAATTACACACGGCTTTGACGACAGTGGAAGAAAATATGACCTGGAAGGAAATATAAGTGATTGGTGGACAAAAGATGACGCGGCAAAATTTGAAGAAAGAGCCGATATGCTTATTCAGCAATTTAACGAATACGTTGCAATTGATTCGTTGGATTTACATGTTAACGGCAAGTTGACACTCGGTGAAAATATTGCAGATCTCGGCGGATGCACAGTTTCCTTTAATGCATTTAAAAATACCGAGCAATTCAAGAAAAGAGAAACTATAGACGGCTTTACTCCTGCTCAGAGATTTTTCTTAGGTTATACTCAGATATGGAAAGGAACTTACAAAGACGGCTTCCTTGAGAGACTTGTAAAAACTGATCCCCATTCACCCGGAAAATTCAGGGTTATTGGTGTTGTTAGTAATTTGCCTCCATTCTTTGAAGCATTTGATATTCCCGAGGGCGCTCCAATGAGAAGAGATGCAGATAAAATCGTAAAAATTTGGTAATAATTTTTTTATATGTAGAGGTTTGATTTATCAAGCCTCTACCGTTATATTTAATCATTCACTAAATATCCCATTTCTTATGCATGCACTTGAAGTAAAAAATTTGTACAAGGCCTTTGGTGAGATAAAAGCGGTAAATAACGTATCATTTGAAGTGCCTGAAGGTTCCGTATTCGGGTTAATAGGAAGAAACGGAGCCGGAAAAACAACCACTATAAGAATGATATTGAGTATTTACCTGCCGGACAAAGGTGAAGTAATTTTCAGGGGAGAAAAAATTGACGATAGTTTTAAAGATAAAGTAGGTTATCTTCCCGAAGAAAGAGGGCTTTACAAAAAAATGAAAGTAATGGATACTATTACTTTTTTTGCGGAGCTTAAAGGCAAAAGCGGAAAGGAAGTTAACAGAAGAGCAAACGAATACCTCGAAAGATTTGATTTACTTGACCGGA
This sequence comes from Ignavibacteria bacterium, assembly GCA_050117315.1. GTDB lineage: Bacteria > Bacteroidota > Ignavibacteria > Ignavibacteriales > Melioribacteraceae > JANQIV01. Next base: position 9,077 of record JASFMY010000066.1, on the reverse strand, counting down.
AAGATTCCAAAATTGAGGACTTATCAAAAGGCAATCAGCAGAAAATACAATTTATCTCCACTTTAATTCACGACCCGGATTTTATTATTCTTGATGAACCTTTTGCCGGGCTTGACCCGATCAATACTGAACTGCTCAAAGAAATAATTCTTGAAAATTCAAAAAAAGGTAAAGTAATAATTTTCTCAACTCATTTAATGGATTTTGCCGAGAAGATGTGCGACCATATCGCTATGATAGATAAAGGAGAATTGATCCTTTCAGGTTCCCTGAGTGAAATAAAGAACAAGTATGCACAGAAAAATGTTAGTTTGAATTACGAAGGTGATTTATCCTTTTTAACCGGGCATTCAATAATTGAAAAAATTTCGGACTTCGGAAATACAACCGGGATAAGGGTAAAAGAAGCAAACCAAACCCAGCAATTATTAAAATTGCTGATTGATAACGGCGTAACGGTTAAAAAATTTGATGCAAACGATATATCACTCCATGAAATTTTTGTTGAACTGGCGGGTAACAATTTATGATAAACCAAAAAGTAACAACAATAATAAAAAGGGAAATTAAAACAAAACTTTTGTCAAAGGGTTTTGTAGCTATGACTGTTTTGATACCGGTTTTTTTAATAGGTGTTTTGGCTCTGCAGACTTATTTTATGAGTATTGAAAGTGATGATTTTACTTCACTGATTGTGGTTGCCGAATCACAGGGCCTATCCGGTGAGCTTCAAAAAGAAATTGAAAACGATGAAACGTTTAACAAAAATTTTTCATTCCAATATGAAGTTAAAGACAGCAGCCAGATGAATGATTTTATTGAATTAAAAAAAGAAGAGTTGCTTAAAGGAGAGTTAACAGGGATAGTGTTTGTATCCGGTAAAGCATTGCGTGACAAAAGAATAAAATATTTTTCAAAGAATCCGTCCAACATCTCGTTGTTCAACAAAATTGATGACGTTTTAAATCAAGCATTGTTAAACTTATACTTTAGTAAAAAAGATTTATCGGAAGAAGATTTATCGTATGCAAGGTCATGGGTTGATATCAAAGGGTTTAGAGTTTCTGAAAAAGATGAAATTGAAGAAGAAGGATACGGCAACAGGATTTTATCTTTTTTATTTTCTTTTCTGCTTTATTTAAGCCTCTTGTTTTTAGGTTCAATGATGATGCAGTCTGTAATTGAAGAAAAATCAAACAGGGTTGTTGAAGTTCTTCTCTCTTCAATAAACAGTCATGATTTTATGAAGGGAAAAATTTTCGGAAATGCAATTACCGGCATATTACAGATGGTAGTTTGGTTGTCTCCTTTAATGTTATTGATTTCCACAACATGGTTTATCCTGCCGAAAGAATTTGTGCTATCAATTGACTGGAGCAACATAGTCTTTTATCTGATAAATTATTCCATCGGGCTTACAACATTTTTGGGTTTATTTACATGTGTCGGTTCAATGTTTGATAATTCTCAGGATGCACAGCAGGGAATGTGGCCTATTATCTTGTTGGTTATGATCCCGTTTTTTATGTCTTTCACACTTCAGAATAATCCGGACAGTTCGTTTGCGATAATAACCTCGATTACGCCGGTAACTTCGTTAATAATTATGCCTGCCAGAATTACTATGGTAGATGTCCCTTTTTTCCAATTGCTGCTGTCACAGGTTATGAATCTTTTATTTTTAGTATTTGTATTCTATCTGGCGGGTAAAATTTACCGTGTTGGAATTCTTGCTACCGGGAGCAAACCAACTTTAGCCGAAATAATAAATTGGATAAAAAACTGATGGAAGATAAAACACTGCTGCCTGAGATATTAAATAAAACCTCGAAAGATTTTTCAACCAATAAAATAGAAATACCTACCGAAGAAACGGGGATTGAGTCTTATGACTCACTAAAAGAATATCTTACTCAAAAAGTTGCCGAGTTAATGGACAAAGATTTTGAAAGGTTTTTAAATAATCTTTACAGGATTGATGTTGATGAAAATAAAGTAAAAGGAGTAATGGGTGATAAAAATGTTTTATCAATCCCGGAAAAGATTACGGAGCTGATTATAGAAAGGCAAATCGAACGCATCAAATACCAGAGAATGTATAAAGAAGGGAAGCTTTAAATTATTAAAAATCAATTCTACCAGTCAAGATATGGCTATCAAAATTAGTTAAACTTCCGGCTCAAAAGTAAACTAAGGAAAATCATAGTCAACTTTCCGGCCTAAAAGTTAACTAAGGGAAATCATAGTCAACTTTCCGGCCTAAAAGTTAACTAAGGGAAATTTAGTATGTTATTTTTAACCTATTTATTGAATGAACAGGTTATAATATCGTTCAAAGGAATAATTTCTGTTTCGTTTAAAGCCGGTTAACTCGTTCAGAATATTAAGATCCTCAAAATCTTTAATTAATTTTGAAGCAGCGTTTTTTGAAATATTTAAAATGCGGGAAACTGTATTTAAATCTACTACAGGATATTTGTAAAGATGATTCAATAATTTATTTGCATTTTCAGCTTTTCTCCCGAGTGTAACCACTTTTCCATTAACTTCGTTTTTCAGTTTCAAAATTTCATCGAAAGTATTAACGCCTTTCCTTGCTGTCGAAATTACAGCGTTAAGAAAAAATTTTATCCAATGCCCAATATCATTTGTGGTTCTTACGTGCATCAAGGCATCGTAATAAGAAGATTTATTTTTCTCAAAAAAGTCTGAAAGGTAAAGAGAAGGCTTTAATAATAAACCTTTACTCACAAGATAAAGAGTAATTAAAAGTCTGCCTATTCTACCGTTTCCATCAAGGAAAGGATGAATGGTTTCAAACTGGTAGTGGCTTATTGCGATTCTTATTAAATGCGGAACGTTTATTCCTTCGTTATGAAAAAACTTTTCAAGGTTGCTCATTAATTCGGGTACTTCTTCATGGTGAGGCGGAATGAAAACAGCATCTGTCAAATTGCTGCCGCCAATCCAGTTTTGACTTCTTCTAAATTCGCCGGGGGTTTTATGTTTGCCTCTCACGCTTTGCAGCAGTATCGAATGAGTTTTTTTTAACAGACGGTTTGAAAGCGGCAATTCTTTAAGTTCGTCAATTGCCGTGTTCATTGCTTCAATATAATTTTTTACTTCACGGCGGTCGTCCCTTTTTTCAGGCAAAACATCTTTTTCATCCATTAATACATCGTTAATGTTTGTTTTGGTGCCTTCAATTCTGCTCGATGTGTTTGCCTCTTTTACTACGTGCATTTGAATAAATAAATCTACATCCGGTAAAATTTTAGAAAAGGCATTAAGCTCGCCAAGTCCTCGTGTTGCATCTTCCAAAAGAGTATTGATTTTAGGGTCGTCCCAAACCCAGGTATGGTTTATGGGCGAAGGAGAAAAACTTTCATACTGATACTGTTTGACATATTTTCCTGCACTATAATTTTTCAAGTGCATTTGTTTTCCTCTATTAGTTAAGATCTGCCAAAATTGTTTTCAGCTTTTCAACCTTATCTTCCCAGTCGGATTTTTTCTTTTTCTCTTTTTCAACTATATCCGCAGGCGCGCGGTTAACAAAGTTTTCGTTTGCTAATTTTTTTGTAACACCTACCAGCATTCCTTCGAGTCTATTAATTTCTTTTTCTACTCTTGCTTTCTCTTCTTCAATATCAATCAATCCTTCAAGAGGAACAAATATGTCTGCGCCTTTAACCACAGCAGATGAGCTTGCTTTCGGCTTCTCAAGGTTTTCATCAACCGTTAGGTTTTCAATCCTACCAAGTGAACTGATATATTTTTTTTGAATATTCGATAAAGGCTTGCTTTTCATAAAAACATTAACTGCTTTTGAAGGCGGCACATTCATTTCACCGCGGATATTTCTTATTGCTGTTACAACATTCTTTACGAATTCGATTCCGTCTTCGGCATTTTTGTCTATCAGTGATTCATCAAATTTTGGGAACGAAGAAACAGAGATGCTTTCACCTTCTTTTCTTTCGTTAAACAACTGCCAGATTTCTTCGGTAATAAACGGCATGAACGGGTGCAGCAGTTTCAACATATCTTCAAATAATGAAAGTGCGCGGGTTAATACCGTCGCTTTAATTTCAGTGTTATCCGAATATATCTGATTTTTAATTAGTTCGAGGTACCAGTCGCAAAAGTCGTTCCAGATAAAGCCGTATAAAACTTTGGTTGCCTGGTTGAGTTCAAAATTGTCTATTGCTTTATTGTAGTCATTCAATGCACTTTGGAATCGTGAAATAATCCATTTATCCGCAAAATCAACGTGTTTATTTTTAAGCTCATCCTTTAATTCAATATCCTGTGCATTCATCAAAAGGAATCTTGCGGCATTCCAGATTTTATTTGCAAAGTTTCTTCCGATCTCACATTTGCCGGCACTGAACAATACATCCTGCCCGAGAGGAGAGATATAGCAAATTGTAAAACGTAGAGCATCGGCGCCGTATTCGTCAATAATATCAAGGGGGTCGGGAGAGTTGCCGAGCGATTTGCTCATCTTTCTGCCTTGCTCGTCGCGGATCATGCTTGTGAAATAAACGTCTTTGAACGGGATGTCATTCATAAATTCCATACCCGCAATAATCATTCGAGCCACCCAGAAGAAAATTATATCCGGAGCCGTAACCAGTAAACTTGTAGGGTAGTAGTAAGTCTGGTCTTCTTTGCTTGTAAAAGTATCCTGTGCCCAAAGCCAGCTTGAAGCCCATGTATCAAGCACGTCTTCTTCCTGTGTCCAGTTTGTAATATCTTCCGGGGGGGTAACGCCGCAGTAAACTTCTTTAGTGTCGTTGTGGTACCAAACCGGGATGCGGTGCCCCCACCATAGCTGGCGTGAAATACACCAGTCGCGGATGTTGTCCATCCAATGCTCATAAGTTTTTATCCAGTGTACCGGATGGAATTTAACTTTTCCTTCTTTTACAACCCGAAGGGCGGGCTTTACAAGTTCATCCATTTTCATGAACCATTGATCGGAAAGATAAGGTTCAATAGGAACATTGCCGCGTTGTGAGTAACCAACTTTATTTGTGTAGTCTACAATTTTTTCAAGCAAATCCAATTCTTCAAACCTTGCTACAACTTTTTTACGGACTTCGTACCTGTCTAATTCCTGAAACTCATGCGGTACGTTTCCGTTTGTTGACGCATCATCGTTAAAGATATTTATGATTTCAATATCGTGCCTTTGTGCCATCTCGTGGTCATTTACATCGTGAGCAGGAGTTATTTTTACAATACCTGTTCCGAATTCCATATCAACGTATTCATCGCTGATGATCGGAATTTCTCTGTCCGCAATCGGCAGAAGAACCTTTTTACCGATTAGATTTTTGTAGCGTCCATCATTTGGATTAACGGCAACCGCAGTATCTCCAAGCATAGTTTCCGGTCTTGTAGTAGCTACAACAACGTGGTCAATAATGTGATCGCCTTTATCTACAACGGGATATTTCAGATACCATAATTTGCCGTTTACTTCTTTGTAAATAACTTCTTCATCCGAGATAGCCGATTTGGTAGCCGGGCACCAGTTTACCATCCTGTAGCCGCGGTAGATTTTCCCTTTTTTATAAAGATCGACAAAAGCTTCTATTACTTTACGGGAATAGTGTTCATCCATTGTAAAACGTTCGCGTTCCCAGTCACAGCTTACGCCGAGCTTGCGAAGCTGCTGAATAATTATCCCGCCGTACTTTTCTTTCCATTCGTGGCAGTGTTTTAGAAATTTTTCCCTGCCTATATCCCACTTGTCAATGCCTTGTTCTTTTAAGTGCGCAATTACTTTAGATTCGGTAGCTATTGACGCATGATCCGTCCCCGGTACCCAGCAAGCATTAAACCCGTTCATCCTTTTGTAACGAATATAAACATCCTGAATTGTATTGTTCAGTATATGCCCGATGTGAAGAATACCTGTAATATTAGGCGGGGGTATTACAATTGAATATGGCGGTTTTGTCTCATCAACTTCACTGTGAAATAAATTATTGTCTTCCCAGAATTTATACCATTTGCTCTCTGCTTCTTTTGGTTCATATGCTTTGGGGATATCGGATAAGTTTTTTACACGCATTTACACTACCGTATTTTTCTAAAAAATTAGCTCTAAATATAAGGAAATTCTTAAGTAAATAAGTGGCACAGAATTAAAAAGTAACGGGCGAAAATAATAGACGTACGACCTACAAAAAATGAAAGGCGTGAAAAGCAAAGAGTATTTTACTTTTCTCACCTTATGTGTTTTATTAATCTATCATGTATAAATAATTCGGAAGTTTTATGTCTAATTTGGAATACCCGCCTTCGAGGTCGCTCCACTGGTCGCCGACATTTATAATTATGTTATAACCTTTTTCAGTCATTTCTTTTCTTTTGGCCGGCTTATATTCCGTGGCTTTTAATTTTAACTCGTCTTTCTGTCTGCAAATTAAAGTGTCGAATACTTCGTACCCCTGTGCTTTTAAGTTGTTGAGAGTAGCATTGTATTCTTTGTAGTTTCTTCCTGTTAGGAAAATGATGCCGACGCCTTTTTCAACAAGATAGTCATATAATTTTTTTGTTTGAAGAATTGCTTCCGCATCTTCTTGAAGAACCCATTTGTGCCAGCCTTCAGAGAAATACCCGTAATTAATTGATTTTATGTACGGGTAATTTGAAAGAGTTGTTTCATCAACATCAAAAACCGCCGCAGGTTTTCCTGTTAGTTCAATGTCATTGAATTTGTTGATTGCATCGTCAATTACGTTTGCCATCTCAAGACCGTAACTCCCGGAGTCGTAATATTGCTGAACTTCTTTTTTTGATATTGATAAGTTTTGTAATGAAGGTGAACAACCAATAATTGAAACTAATAAAATGGTAATCAGTGTTTTTTTCATTTCTTAACTCCAATTAATTCTGAGAGAATTTATAAAATTAAATTTAATATTGAAAATAAAAGAAAAGTAAAATAATTGATTATATAAAAATTTCCGTAATCTTTACCTGTCTCCTATGCGATAAGTCGTGAGAAGGCGGGCAATCTGTCCGCTGTGGTTTTAACGAAGGTTCCTAGGCACGCCATACTTCGTATTTAAGAAGGGTTGTGATAATTAAATTTTTTTGAAGAGATTTTTCGGTTTCATTTTAAAAACGAAGCCTTCTATCGTCTAACACTCTACTTTAAAACACTCGCTTAAATCTATGGTTGGCTTTTGCATATTCACTGTAAATGTCCAAGTGTTCGTTTGTTAATATTGTTCCGTCACGTCTTCCCATTTTTAATCTTTTCTTTTTATTATATCTTCCCTTTTCTTCTGTTGAGAAGTGGTGCGGCTGTTTCAAATGTAACGCAGATTGTTAACAATCTGCGTTACGGATCATTTTTTGAGCGCCTACTAATAGCGGCTATACATAAATAATAGCTTTTGAGATTACCACAGTGCTTGTCTGCCGCCCTTTTTAGGTGGGATCCCTCTCTCTACAGCCGTGGAATATTATTCCCTGATGCCGTAGAGCGATTTCTTGGTGACGTAATATGATTTCTTAGTGCCGTAACATCATTTCCTGGTGATGTAATATGATTTCTTTAAGCCGTAATATCATTTCCTGATGCCGTAGAACGATTTCTTAGTGCCGCAGCATCATTTCCTAAAGCCGTAATACAATTTCTTAATGCCGTTAGATAAATTTCTATAGTCGAAATATGATTTTTTATAGATGAAAGCCCCGACTTTTTCTTAAGGGGGTCAAGAATCCCTTTCGGGGCAAGTTGGGGAAAGGATGATTGGGTACACACAACTATAGGTTTTTCCGGTAAGGTATCCTTCGGATAGCCCCAATCATTAGTTTTTGGGGACTATCGAGAGGATTCTTAGGAGTTCTATGAACCTATGGAAAAATCCAGTGGATTTTAGGATAGTATTAACCTCCGGCATTCAGGGTGTGTTGCATAACTCAATTGGGTTTTCCAATAGCCAGCCATTGGCTATTATTAGTTACGCAACAGACCCTGAATGCCGGAGCGCTATGAAAAACATTACATTCATTGTTAAGTTGAAGCCTATGTGTCTCCTTTGCGGGGAGATTAAGGGGATTTAAAACTGTTTTCAAATTTGGTTCATATAATTAGGCTAATTCTACAACTTCGATATCGAAAATAAGTGTTTTTCCGGCAAGGTGATGATTAGCGTCAAGTGTTACTTTTTCGTCAACAATGTTTGTAACTGTTACAGGCAAGGTGCCTCCGTCTTTCCTTGTAAGGTTGTATTGTTCGCCGACTTTAGGATCAATCTCGGGCGGAAAAACTTTGTCTTTTTCAACAGTTAAAACCATATTTTCCTGCGGCTGACCATATGCTTCTTCGGGGGGAATAGTTACGGTTTTTTTCTCTCCTACGGCCAAATCCATTACTCCTTTTTCAAAACCGGGAATCATTTGTCCCTCTCCAACTGTAAATGCCAAAGGTTCTCTTCCGTCGGATGTGTCGAATATTGTTCCGTCTTCAAGTTTTCCAGTGTAATGAACTTTAACTTTACTGCCGTTCTGTACTTTCATATTAATACCTCTTTTGTTAGAAATATAAATTCATACTATGATCGTAAAAAACCTAATCAAGTAGACAACCTAAGAAAATCAAAAGGTAGGTAATTTGAAATGTTAATATCCTTGGCCGAAAATCAATTAGATTTATTTTGTAATTAAATATAGGACTTTTATTAGAGGGGTTCAAATTCTAATAGTAATTAGGATAACGAAAGAAATTTGCAAGTCTTATGTCCCACTGAAATATTACCGAATTGTGAGCTATGATAAAAAATTAACGTAAGTTTTCATAATAGTTTTTTATAAAAAGTTTAATACCTTTTTTAACTTGGTTACTATTTGATATGCATTTTAACTTTAAAGAATTTTATCTGGAAATGAGAAAAAAATAATGAGGTGTAAAAAATCTTAAAGCTCATTTACAGATAAAATTCTGTTGTGCGAAACCATCCCCCTTATTCTATGGGGATTTAATCCGGTTTCTATTTTATTTAATGATTCCTTTTTGATCTTCTTTTTTGTTTTTTCTCTTTCAATTAGGT
>JASFMY010000065.1:0-35491 GCA_050117315.1 Ignavibacteria bacterium | reverse complement strand
GAGATGACATGTCGCTATTTTCACTAATTAATAATTTATACGATACCGACGGTGCTACCCCAAATTCTTCCCATGTAAAGGTTGGAAGTATAGAAATACCCGTTATATTGTTTAGAGGTTCTACCAGTCCACCGCTTTCAAAAATTACGTAATCGGTAATAGTGCTGCCGGAACCACCGGGATTTGCAACTACATGAGTAGGTCCGCTTGTATCTCCCCAGTCGTTGTTGACCGCAAGAACGTAATAAGGGCCACCGTTATCGTTATCAATACCGTTTGTAACGAGAAACTCGCAATTTTTTACAACTATTCCAGAATAATCGCCGGTGACTTTTATTGCGTAATCCGCCGTACCGAAACTAAATGTAAACCCGGTTACAGTTACGTTATTAGAACTAATAGTAATTGCAGGAGAACCATTTAGAATTTCAGCACCATTCATTCCAATGAGAACAAACTCTTTATCAATTGTTATTGCATTAAAAACTCCCCCGTTAGCAACAACTGTATCACCTTTTACAAAACCCGGATCGTAAAGGACATCATTAATGGCATCCGGGTTTGAAGCATCTACATAATATGTCCAAAGGTTATCTTCGTCGTGAGGTGTGTCGTTTGAATTAGCAATCCAAGGCGAGTATACAACATTATCGGACACGGAATCACCTGTTGCAGAAGTGTTGTTTGTTGCATGATAAGGTCCGGTAGGATCGCCCCACCAGTTGTTCTTTGCATTCAGTTCAAACCCGTTTGTAGGAGTGCCGTAAACTCTTGTACCGTATAAAGTATTATCATAAACATCATTGTCATTAAAATTTATATTTGTAGAAGCATCGTATACGGAAAAAGGTCCCGATGTGGGATCAAAGTCAGGATTATAATAATGCCCCTCCAGGTCTATTTGAATACCGTCCCACCCGTTATCATGTATGTCGTTACCCGTGATAGTATAGTTTTCGTTAACCGGTCCGGCATATATACCGTTTTTCTCGTTGTTATAAATTTCGTTGTTTTCAATTGTGAGGTTCACGGGACCAAACGCTGATCCGCCGCTTGATTTATCTCCCGAACCTCTAACCAGTAAGATCCCGTTGCCATATTTTAAGTAATCAGGATCATCGCTTGGTAATCCGCTGTTGTCATATATTTTATTATTACGTATTGTCAAATCCGAATAACCTCCGGCAGTTTCAATGCCGCTTCTATGTGCACCATATATTTCGTTATCTTCAATCACTGTTCCGCTCATCGATGCGGGTTCGGGTGCACCGTAAACATAATATGACGACCATAAAAATATATTATTACCGTTTCCCTTGCAGTCGAATATTTTATTGCCGGAAATTGTACTATTTACAACACCCAGGTTATTATAAGGATGATTAACAATGTACAAGCCCATCCTTCCGTGCGTACCGTCTTGAGAAGCTACATTTGTATTGGGACCGATAATATTATTGCGGATAGTAATATTCGTAATCTCTTTTGAATGGGCATATACACGCACTAATGAAGTATTGAGATTACCGTCAGCATTAAGTTCCTGTATAATAAAACCTTCGAAAGTAACGTTATCCACGTCCTCAATATTTACAATTGTCGTATATCCTCCAGAAGGATCAGGATGTTTTATAATGCTTTCAACATTGTCATCCCAATTGTAGTTTGCAGGAACGGTATAACCGTTTTTATTAATAGCTGCAGTTGCACCGCTTATTGTAAGAGATTTATCAACATTTAGGGTTTCCGTATAAGTCCCGGCGGCAACATTAATAATATCATCGTCACTTGCTGCGTCAATTGCATCCTGAATACTGTCGTCAGTGTACCAGGTCATCGGAGTTGTTCCGGTTGAAGCTCCGAGCCACGGTGAATAATCAACGTAAGAAACAATAGAAGCATCTGAATCATCAGTCCCCCAAACCGAACCTGATCCTTCAAGGTCTGTGCCTGAAGGTCCGCTTGCATCTCCCCACCAGTTTTCCGTTGCATCCAAAACTTCAGTCGTCAGCGTACTTAACAAATCACTGTGGATACCGATACCGCGCGTTGTGTTAAAATTATTTTGATTAATAACAACGGTTCCTATATAGGAGTTTGATTCAAAAAACACTGCATAGTTATCGTAAGCTTTTTCAGCGATAAAATTGGCGAATGTATTACCCTCAACTACTGCCGAAGGTGTTAATCCTTCAAGACCAATCCCGTGAATCCAATATCCTGCAAGATTTTCAATCGTGTTATTAAGGATATTCAGGTTGGTTGTTTTCCCGGTATTACTGCTTGAACCTGAAGCATGGTTAACAATTATACCATACATGCCCCAGGGTGTAGTACTGCTCGCGACAAGGCTAGTTATGGAGTTATTCTGTATGGTAACATTTGATATGTCGAAAGAACCTGTAGACCAGCCTAAAGCAATTCCATTTACACTTTTCTTGCCTGAACCGCCGGAAATATTTGTCAAGGTGTTATCTTCGATTAAAACACCGTCTACATTCGCAGATGAACTGACAACGGCGATACCGTAATTTGTACCGCTGGTGGTAGCATCGGTACTACCTATGTCGTCAAGAATATTATTACGAATTGTAATACCGCTTTGGTCTTGTGCATAGATACCATGCTTACCGGAAGGATTGGTTATTGTAAAACCATCGATAACGACATTATCGGCATCAATAGTAATAACCGTTGTACCTGCTCCCTCAATCATAGTAACTGCCGCCCCGTTTACCGACTGCAATGTAATTTCTTTGTCGATAGTTATACTTTCAGTATAAGTACCGTTACCAACTTCAATCACATCTCCGTTAACTGTAGCTGCATCATCTATCGCAGCCTGAATCGTAGTAAACGGGCCTGTGCCATGTGTAACATTATTAACCTGAGCATTAAGCCACGTAAAGCTTAAGACAAATAGTAAAACTGTCTCGAAAAGTAATTTTAGTCTCATTAAAGCACCCTTTTTATTTAATGATTTTTCAAAAGAGATATAGCTCTTTTGAGGAAGAGCTGAATTATTCATTCAGCAGTATTTATAATTTATTCACACGTCTAAAGTTTTGCCAAGTACTTATTCTTTATGAGATATAATCAGCACCCATACTTCCGGGAAAAGTCAATTGTAAATTTATTCCAACCTAATTTAGGTAATTGTATTACAGATCACTCTCCAAGACATTTGAATCTCTTTAGTACAAACTGGTTACCCTAAAAAACCTCTATTACATACCACTTTTTATCCAAACCGTTTTTTTTCATTTAACCCAACAATTACAGTATTTTTCCCCTTTCCCTATCCCAGTTCATTGATAAAGAAGAGAAAATGCATCCAGGTACCAAAGAACTGTCGGGGTACTTGTATATACTGTAGCACCGCCAATTGGCCATGACGGGATAGGTGTTATATTTGCAGCACCCTGGGTCTGCAATTCAAAAACAGACGAGAACCTTAAAACTTCACCGTCTGTATTCTTAACTATAACTCTCCAGTAGTAATAAAACCCGCCATCTAAATTAAAGTTGTAAAAGATGTTTTCACCTCTATCAACAAAATCGGTTTGAGAAATCGGAATCATCGTCAATCTCAATTGTGAATGTTGTGGCATCCGGAATATCTCCGCCTTCATTGCTCCAGACAAACTCGGGCTGGATTGAGACACCTATCAAACCGTTAACCGGTGATACCAGACCAAAGCCTTCTGTTATAAATGTGAACCCCGAATAAGTATATGCTAGAACACCGTCGTCGTATGCTTCAACTTCCCAGTACAGCAATTGTCTGTAAGATACACCGGCAGCGTCTAAATCAATTGACTCTGTACTCACAGTTGAAGTTGTTGAATAAATGTTTGATGCTCCCGATGACATACCGATTTTCACAACATAATAGTCGTCCTCCCCCCTTACATCGCTTTCGAAAGTATAATCATCCCAATCAAATATAACTTCAACACCTATTGCTAAGTCCGAGGGAGATATTAAATTTTGCGCATATAGACTTGCGCTGAACGCTAAAATTAGCGTTAGAAATAGAAATTTCATGTAAGGCACCCTTTATAATTATACATAACCTCTATAATCCGACTGGGCTACGAATAATTTTTAATTTGAGAGATAAAACACTAACTCACAATAAAAAAACACCACATTTGGCTGTCTTTTGTACAACAAAAGAAATGAACTTAGGCTGGGTTATACAAACATAGTGGATTAAATGTCTTCTGTCAAGCTTTTTTTGAAAATTTTACCGTTATATTCATTTATTTAAATTTCTGTGATTTACATCAAATTATCTTAGTATAAATTTTTGTTGAATTTTAGCAAATTTAATACAATATTGCAGTTTATTGATGTTCCGAGTCCAACCTTAAAAATAAAGGAAACATATGTCCTCAAAAGGTACCCGCGAGCAGTGGGGAAGCAGAATCGGCCTAATACTTGCAGTAGCTGGAAATGCAGTAGGTTTAGGTAATTTCCTAAGATTTCCCGTACAAGCTGCTCAAAACGGCGGGGGCACTTTTATGATTCCTTATTTTATATTCTTTTTGGTACTAGGCATTCCCCTTATGTGGATAGAATGGGGTATCGGCAGACATGGCGGTAAATTTATGCACGGAAGTGCACCGGGTATGTTTGATGTAATCTGGAAAAGCAAATTAGCTAAGTATTTCGGTGCCCTCGGTTTATTTATTTCAATGATTATTCTAATTTATTACACGTATATAGCATCATGGACTCTTGGATTCAGTATTTTCTCTATTTCGGAGATGTATTTTGGTATGACAGACTTTGAATCCATGAAAAGTTTTCTATACAGCTACCAAGGTAGAGTGGCTAGCCAATTCTTTGATGGTTACCTGGTTGCTTACATATTTATGGTTATTACATTTGCATTAACTTTTTGGGTATTGTATAGAGGTATATCACAAGGCATAGAGAAACTGGCTAAAATTGCAATGCCTCTTTTATTTTTGTTTGCAATCGTAATCGCGGTTAGAGTTTTAACCCTTGGTACTCCTGATCCAAGTATACCGGAGAATTCAATTTCTCACGGATTGGGTTTTATATGGAATCCCGACTTTACACAATTATCAAATCCGCATATATGGTTAGCTGCAGCAGGCCAAATATTTTTTACCTTATCTGTTGGAATGGGTACTATTCAAGCTTATGCAAGTTACCTAAAAAAAGATGACGACATTGCCCTTTCAGGTTTAACTACAGCGGCAACAAATGAATTTGCAGAAGTTGTACTCGGCGGTTCAATTGCAATACCTATTGCTGTTGCATTCTTCGGAGTAACTATGACAACCCAGATGGCCCTGGGAGGAGCTTTTGATTTGGGTTTTGCATCGCTTCCACTAGTTTTCCAGCAGATACCTTACGGGCAAATTTTCGGGTTCTTATGGTTCTTCCTTTTATTTTTTGCAGGTATCACATCTTCCGTAGCAATGGGGCAGCCGGTAATTGCTTTTCTTGAAGACGAATTTGGAATGGAAAGAAAAAAAGCTGTAGGACTTTTAGCTTTGGTTGTTTTTATATCAGTTCAATTTGTTGTATTCTTTTTGAAATATGGTTTCCTTGATGAGTTGGATTTTTGGGCGGGTACTTTCGGATTGGTTGTGTTTGCGCTTATTGAAACAATTTTATTTTTCTGGGTGTTCGGTGCCGACAAAGCTTGGGCATCGATGAATGAAGGCGGAGATATCAAAATTCCCAGAATGTTCTATTACATGATGAAATATGTTACCCCTGTTATTTTGCTCGTACTAATGAGCTGGTGGTTATTTAATTCGGCAATACCTCAATTGCTTTTGGAAAACACACCTGCTGAAAACGTTCCATATATCTGGGGCGCAAGAATATTAATGGTAATGATTGCGGGGGGACTAATATATTTAGTAAAAATTGCATGGAGAAAAAACGGAAAAAATTATGGCTCTTAAAACCGAAGGTATAATATTTCTTGCTATTGCATGGGGATTTATATTTACTTTAGCTGGATATTGTTATTTCAAAGTTTTTACAATCAAAAAAGGTAAAAAATCTAGAGTATAAATCTTACAATTTATATGTTGATTTAAATTCCTCTAAAATATTCGTAACAATTCTTCGGTGGTCTCCCTACCGTAAGGTCTATAAGTTTATTATATAAACCAGTACTAAATAAAAAAAATGGGTGAAATATGAAAAAAGTTAAAGGAAGAATTGCAATACTAACCGGCGGAGGCGACGTGCCGGGACTTAATCCTGCGATAAGGGCACTAACAATAAGAGCAATCCGGGAAGGTTATGAAGTTATCGGTATTAGACGGGGCTGGGCCGGCATGATTGAACTGGTACGCGATAAGGAATATGATAACTCCAACAACTTTATTATACTAACTGAAGAGATAGTTAATAGAGCAGGCAGAACCGGAGGTACGTTCCTGCACTCATCGCGAACAAGAGCAAGCCATGTCCCGAAGGTTAATGTTCCGGAACATTTAAAAGAAACCTACAATGATGAAATTAATGATTTAACTCCTGAGGTTTTAAAAAACCTGGACTGGCTCGGTATTGATTACATGATACCGATAGGCGGCGACGACACTCTTAGTTACGGCGTAAGATTACACAAAGAAGGTTTTAAGGTCATTGCAATTCCTAAAACAATGGATAATGACGTACCTGGAACCGATTATTGTATAGGGTTCAGTACTTGCGTTACAAGAACAATCGAATTAACTCACAGATTAAGAACTACTGCAGGATCACATGAAAGATTTTTAGTGATAGAAGTTTTCGGAAGATATGCCGGCTTCTCTGCTCTTCTTCCTACAATGGCTGGAGCAGCTAACAGGTGCATTATCCCGGAATACAAGTTCGACTTCAATGCATTAACTGAATTATTAGTATCGGATAGGAAAACCAATCCAAGTAATTATTCCGTTGTATTGGTTTCCGAAGGAGCCATGTCCGCAGATGTAGATGAAATGGTTTTTGAAGACCAGGAACAAGATATGTTCGGTCATAAAAAGCTCGGCGGCGTAGGGGATATTGTTGCAGCTAAATTAAAAGAGTTTTCTCCAAAGTTTAATAACGGTAAAAGAATTAATTGCATTAACCAAAGGCTAGGTTACTTAGTAAGATGCGGTGACCCGGATGCTATTGATTCAATTGTTCCAATGGCTTACGGAAACCTTGCTCTCGATTTAATTCTGGAAGGAACTTCAGGTAAATTAGTAACTTTAAGAAACGGAAGATACGACAATGAACATATTGAAGTAGTAACCAGTTTTAAAAAGGTAATTGATGTTGAAAAGTATTACAATACCGAGAGACTAAGACCTTTCTATAAGAGCTTTGAATCGAAACCGTTATTTATTATGGCAAGTGATTAAACCAAAAATAAAAAACCCAACTTATCTAGAAAGTTGGGTTTTTCTTTCTTCTAATAAATCTTTTTGAAAAAGTTTAGACAAGTTTTAGATTTGCAAATTTAACAAGCAAGTTCTTAGTTCCATGCCCTTCGAAAGAAATAGATGCTTTCTGCATGTCGCCTTGCCCGCTAAGCTGAAGAATTTTTCCCATACCGAATATCTCATGAGTTACCCTGCTGCCAACGCGCAACGATCTTGTTTCCTGGTCAAAGTCATCATAACTTTCCTGGTAGAACTCATCATAGTAAGCTTTTTTGCGTCTGCCTGATTTCCTGCCTACTCTTCCGTTTTGTTCTTCATAAGTTTTCGGGTCAAGCTCTTCAAGAAATCTTGATCTGCTTTGATAAGCTACTTCTCCAAAACGGTACCTTGACCTCGCATAGGAAATAAATACTTTCTTTTCCGCTCTTGTTAAAGCTACGTAAAATAATCTCCTTTCTTCATCCAATCTTGAGTCGGAATCAAATTTCGGATTGAGCGGGAAGATATCTTCTTCGCAGCCTGTTATAAAAACTACGGGGAACTCTAATCCCTTTGAGCTGTGAATTGTCATTAAAGTCACGGAATTGTTTTCATCATTGTACTGGTCAATGCCTGTTATTAAAGATACTTCAGCCAGGTAATCGTCAATTGTCAATTCTTTATTTTCTTTTTCATATTGACTGATTGCAGAAAGGAGTTCCTGTACGTTATCATATTTTGCCATTGATTCGGGAGTACTTTCTTCTTTGTACATTCTTAAAATTCCGAGCTCATCAACTAAGGCAGAAGTTAATTCGGATAAAGAAAGTTTGTTCTTTAGATCAATATATTTATCAAGCAAAAGCTTGAACTGTTTTACGTTCTTTTGAATTCTTTCTTTAACTTCTATTACCTCGAATACTCTAGTCATTGTTGTAAATAAACTAATGTTTAATTTACGCGCGAAAGCTATCATTTTGCTAATCGATGTATTACCTATTCCCCTTTGCGGGAAATTCATAATTCTGAGCAAACTTTCTTCATCGTTTTGATTAGAAAGTACCCTTAAATACGCAACCAAATCTTTAATTTCTTTTCTCTTATAAAACTCAATACCGCCGATAATTTTATAAGGAATCTTTTCCCTTCGTAAAGCATCTTCCAAAGCTCTCGATTGAGAATTTATTCTATAGAAAATTGCGATCTCATTTAAGGAAAGTTTCTTTGAAGTAATTTCTTTTTTTATTCTTTTGGCTATCTGAAGGGCTTCGTCTTTTTCATCTGCACATTTTATTAAAATGAGCTGTTCGCCGTTGTCGTTTTCTGTCCAGAGTGTTTTTTCAATCTGGTCTGGGTTATGCTTAATGATTGAATCTGCAGCTTGCAGTATAGTTTTGGTTGAACGGTAATTCTGTTCCAACCTAAAGACTTGTGTTTTAGGAAAATCTTTTTCAAATTCGAGCATGTTTCTCAGATCAGCGCCTCTCCAACCATAAATACTCTGTGCATCGTCTCCTACAACAGATATTTTAGTTCTTGCGCCTACAAGCATTTTTAGAATTTCGTACTGTGCTTTATTTGTATCCTGAAATTCATCTACCAAGATATATTTGAATAGCCTGTTATACTTCTGCTGTACTCTCGGATTTTTGTTAAATAACTCGATCGGCTTCAAAAGTAAATCATCAAAATCCATTGAATTATTTTCGAACAGCCTTTTGTTGTACTCAGTATAAGTTTCACCAAGTTTTCTTTCCTGAAGATTTGATGCAATATCCTTTAAATATTCTTCCGGATAAATCATTTGATTTTTTAGATTACTGATTTTGTGCTGGATAGAATTAGCGTTATAATTATCCAAATTGATGTTCAAGGATTGAATAATATTATTAACAAGGGAAACCGAATCTTCCCTATCGTAAATAGAAAAATTTGTCTTGTAATCAATTTTTTCTGCTTCCATTCTTAAAATTCTTGCGAAAATGGAATGGAAGGTACCCATCCATATTTCTTTAGACTTTCCTACGCCAACGAGCTTTTGAATTCTTTCCTTCATTTCGTTGGCAGCTTTGTTGGTGAAAGTCAAAGCTAAAATTTTACTCGGCTCAAGACCGTCTTCTATTAGAAATGCTACTTTATTTGTGAGAACTTTTGTTTTACCGGATCCTGCGCCGGCTACTATCATCTGAGGTCCTTTCGTATATTCTACCGCTTTCCTTTGTACCTCGTTTAATCCTTTTAAAAATTTCATAGAACCTTAATTTTTACAATATCAATTTTTGAGTCTGCAAATTTACGAAAAATTCTTGCAAAACTCAAAAATTATGCTCATATTTTTCGTTTAAAATAAAAATGCCGGACTTTAATCCGGCATTTGTGATTAATATCAAAAGACTTTATATAAGCAGTTTACCGTTTTTCATAATTACATTTCCGTCAAAATCTATCGTAGGTTTTTTAATTACACCGTCAAGGTGAACCGGAACATTAACCTTTCCACCCATTGTAATGTTGTTACCAACGGCTATATGGGCGGTACCAAGGACTTTTTCATCCTCCAAAAGCATTCCGCTTAATTTTGCTTTATCATTTGTACCGATGCCAATCTCTGCTATATTGTAAGCTTGTTTGCCGTACTTATCTAAAATCTTTTTAAGCTTCCTGGCTTTGGCATCTCCGCTTATTTTGGTTACAAATCCTTTCTCTACTTCAAATGTAATTGGCTTGCCGTCTATTACACCAATACCGGCCATTGATCCGTCAACTACAAATACACCGTTTGTAGTTCCTTCTATTGGGGCAGCAAATGTTTCACCGGTAGGCAGGTTACCCCCTTCCCCTTTCTTGTGGAACAATCCTTTGCTTGGAATAATCATTCTGCCGGTAATATCCATTGTAATATCCGTGCCGTTTTTTGCAGTAACTTTAACAATGCTGGTTTTTTCAAACAGCTTTTTTAATTTATTTGTTAGTGCAGCTATTTTTTTATAATCCGCACTCAAACCTCTCACGTAGACATCTTCAGTAATACCGGGGAGACTAGCAATTCTTACCCCTTCTGCCGATGCTTCCCTTCTAGCATTTGTATGAGTAAGCGACATTGTAGTCGGGCAAAAAACAACGTCAAACTTTTTCATTAATTCAGCAACATAAAGCGGCGGTTCTTCTCCGTTCATTTCTCTTGATTTCATTTCAACAAAAAAAGTTTCGTGCCCTAGTTTTTGTGCCATGTTATATATGGAATAACCAATTGTTCTCTTATTTTCATCCGTAACAACTAATATTTTCTCTTTCTTTTTTGCAGCCATACAATCTTTGATTGCAATAATAGAAGCTTTATCTGTTTTACTTTGTGCCATATTTCCTCCTTATAATGGAAACCCTAAGTTCAGTTGTAATGTACCGGAAATCCCGCTACTTTCAAGTAGGTTGGAATTTGAGTACAATTCTATTTTCTCATTTCTCTTTGATTCTAACGATTGAAATTCCACGAAGCTGTAAAATGCTGTTCCTTCCAAACTTACGTAATCTTTAATAAGATGGATAATTAAACCTGATCCTAAATAGTATCCGATTTCCATTTCGGGAGTTTCATATTTAGTCTCGTTAATTTTTTCGTTTGATAAAAAGACGGCATGGGTTAAATCCATATTATAAAAATTAACCCCTGCTTCAACCAACTTAAAATCAAAAAAATCCGTTACAGGAATTCCGAAATCAAATGCAATTCCCCAATAATCTTGTTTTAATTCGAATTCATGTTTTGTTTGTCCTTCGGAAGCTAAATTATTGGTAGTTTTGTTCTCTTTTAGGAATTGGAAGTAACCTTTGGCGGTAATAAAATAATTTTGGAATTTAGCTCTAAATAAATTTACACCAACCCTTATACCTTTTGACTGCTCAAAAGCAATACTACTGGAAAGCAATATCTTTTCAGTTATATAGTTATTTAATTCTTCAGCCTTATAGCTTTGAATTGAATAACCTCCGTAGAATCCTGATAAACCCAAACACCCGAATCCGCATGTCTGTGCTTTGATCTGATTCGCCCCGTAAATCAGAACAACAACAGCAATAATACCCAAACGCCTCATATTATTTTCACTTCTTTTAAGAAGAAAGATTAATGAAAATTAATAAAAATACCGATAAATATCTTTCTATCTTTTTTCATAAAGCTGAATAAGTTTATTCCTATTCAGTTGTTTGATAAAAGTTTTTACCCGGTTTTCAGCAGGTTCAATTTTTTCTCCGAAGTGTTTCCGCGACTTATCAACTATTGCATTTATGTTGTTATTGCCATCGCATAATTTCCAGATATATGAACCTATTTCATCGAGATCTATTCTATAAGGCTTATCTAAATATCTTCTAAAAAATATTTTTTCAACAATTGTAGGCTCTTTATTCTTGAAAAGAACTGTTACAAGGTTTTCATTATTTTCAAATTCACAATTTCTAAAAGGGAATAATTCAAAAAAGATATCATCCTTCACTTTTCTTCATACCCTCCTCAAGCCCGTGGCTGTTAGGACCGGTTTCACTTTTTCTTAGTAAATATGCAAATATAAAACCAAGGATACCGAGCACAGAGAATATCCACATACCCGCTGCATATCCGCCGGGATTATCGGCGCTTGCCCCGTTATAATCATTTGCTAATCCTATCATCCAGTTAAAAGCGGCTACGCCTATTTGTTGAATCAACGTCATTACGGAGTAACCCGTTCCCAATCTATTTTCTTCAACTATAATTGCGACCGAAGGCCACATTACAGCAGGAATTAACGAGAAAGAAATACCCATCATAATGATTGGAACAATTAAGTTAACGCCTGTATATGTCATCATTAGATAAACCGGCAGCAAAAGGAGCGATCCGAACATCATCAGCAAAGCACGTTTGCCAATAAAGTCTACAAGCAAACCTACAAAGGGTGTCGCAATCATTGCTGATAAAGGTAAAATGCTGTTTAGGAATCCAGCTGTTTCCCTGCTTACGCCGTGAGCTTCCATGAAAAATTTAATAGCAAAGCTTCTGAAGGGAAAAATAGCAGAATAGAAAGTAACACAGAGTAAGACTATAAACCAGAATGAAGTGCTGAATTTATAAATATCGGACAGAACAAATTTATCTGTTTCACCTGCTGCACCCAAATCATATTTCTTTTCAGCTCTTTGTTCAAGAAAGTAATAAGTAACAGCACTTGCAGTACACATTAACCCTATAAAAGCTGCAAGATAAAGAGGTTCCTGCCAGCCTGAGTAAAGTCCCGGGGCGAATGACGGCGAGTTATCAGCGCCTACGGAACCGAGTCTTGCGACAAAAAGATTTATACCCATTGCAAAAGCAAGCTCTTTGCTTTTGAACCACTTTGCAATTGCAGTTGTTATTCCGACAATTAAAGGTTCGGAACCAATACCAAGTAACACACGCCCTGCAAGCATTACAGTGATCTCTGAAGAGACTGCAGTAAGAAAACCCGCAACAGTACATAATGTCCCAAATAGAAATATTGATTTTTTCGTGCCCCACTTATCAATTAATATACCTCCGAAAATCAATACTATGATTGCAGCAATACTATAAACAGAATACATCTGCCCTATATTTTCATCACTAAAACCAAGTCCCGACTTCAACAAATCTGCAACAGGTGCAATACTGTCATATACATAATAATTGCCAAACATTGCAAGACTTACAACAATTAACACCAAATACCTGTAAAAAGCTGAAGGTCTCGGCTTTTGAAGCTCATTTTTATTTTCACTCATATTTATCCTATTAGCTTATTAAAAAATTAATTTCGGGATGAACAATTTTTAGAAATGCAGTTTGAATAAATATCATAAATTATCTTTTGACGAAGATATCTAATTATGTATTCAATATTTCGATTCTTTAAAAGAAATGCAAGGGATTATTCTAACGAAAAATAATTGCTGAGTAGTTATATAAAAAGCCGGGCAAAAAAAGCCCGGCTTATATCACCCTTCACGAAATGCTATTTTACCAATAGCATTTTCTTTGTCATAACATTTTTGCATGCAGAAAGCTTATAGAAGTATACTCCGCTAGGTAAATTACCTGCATCAAATTCAACATTATAAGTTCCGGCACTTTGATTTTCGTTCACAAGTGTTGCAATCTCCATGCCCAAAATGTTGTAAATTACCAGAGTTACTTTTTCATTTTCAGCTAGTGTCGCGTCAATTCTGTATTGTCGGTAATTCTTTTAAGCCGGGATCTACAAATAACTTATACTATGTCATTCCTGCACGTATTAAGCGGGAATCTAATTTATAAAAGTGGATTCCCGATAAAAGCATTCGGGAATGACACGGCACTTCATTGTTGACATGACACTAGTTCATATTTAATGTTTGTAGAAGGATTAAACGGATTTGGATAATTTTGTAACAACCTAAATTCTTCCGGCAAATCGGTAATATCATTTACATCTGTTATCGTACTGCCTTTGAGTGTTATGGATTCGCCTTCCTGCACCTCTCCTTTATTGAAACTGTAATTTGTGCTTATAACGGATTCATCAAATTCAACGTCGTCTTTTTTCTTAAATGTAACAGAACCTATCCGAAGATCTCCGACTATAACCTCAGGGTAAACAATTACAAATCTTAATTTACCGTCGGCATATTCAAACCCGTTTATATAAGCATTGCTTTCATCTAGGTCTGAAAAAAATCCAACAAAGTCAAATAGTTCCGGGTCAAAATCAAAGTCAACTTCCACGGTATATGTATTGCCTGCTTCATTTATTGTTATCGGGATTTCATATGTATTATTGTCATTTATAATATCATCAATAGATACAAAAGCAATATCCGGCACAGACGGGAATTCATAATCCCAATCATGTAAGTAGATATTAGAATATCAAAGTTAAGTAGTCATTTAAATCAAGCGTGCTGTCAAGGTTTACATTTGCGTTTATTAGCGCTTGACCTTCCAAAGTAGATAAGCCGATTACGTGATAAAGCAGACCTAGCGCGTCATAAGTATCTACATTAAAATCTAATGTTACATCGCCTCGGTTCTCCGATGTTGATTGCGCCTCGGAATAAGTTATTAAACCGTTGTTAACAACAAACGGAGTCTCTGTTAAATCTATCTTCCATTCTGTAGACAACCATGTTAAGTCTGCTGACCCCTCGGATAATTCAAGTACCTGGAATGCTAAGTTAAACAACGTTCCCGACTGGTCTATAGGTGTTTGACCGCTCAACAATATTTCAACCGTACCCGGCACTGCTGTATAAAACACACTTGTCCATCCGTAAGAGTTAAGTAAAGGACAATAAGAATGCCATTGAAAAGCTTAAATTTTTCGACAGAAAATCCAATTTTATAAATCGGGCAATGACTCAATTTGAGAAATGTCTTGAAATAAAAAATTTATGATAGGGCTCCTGCCGAAATTAAAAAATCAATTTACGTATTCCGATATGGCAAATTGCAAAATCATATTTTACAGGATCGGCGGGATTAAACTTTTTCAACTTATTGGTTATTTCTTCTGCCATTGCCCACGAAATACTTTTTCTTTTAGTCAACTTTAAGCTACTGCAGATTTTTGCAACATGGGTATCAACCGGGATTACTAACTTAGACGGGGGTATTTCAGACCACAAACCGAAATCAAGTTCATCGTTTCTAATCATCCATCTTAAAAACAAATTAATTCTTTTGCATGCGCTGCCTTTATTAGGATCCGGGAACATAAACTTGATACCGTTTGTAAGCCCGTTTTTTTTTGAAGTAATTTCCGTTAACCTTTTTGAAAAAAAATGGATGGAGTTTTTCAAATTTTCATCTTTCTCAAAATAATATAAAAGAAAAAGATACTTCAGCGAACCATAATAATTATATACTTCCCGCAAACAATAAAATAACGAAGCTATGTCTGTATCTGTATAGAATCTGTGTTTCAGATTTTTGAAAATCTTCAATCCTTCTTTGTAATCATAATTCCCAATAAACTCAATGGGAGAAGGCTTCATAACGGAATGAATTTTTTCAAGTGTGCTTATAATCTGCTTCATGTTGCCGTATGCAAAAACGGAAGAGAGAAAAGCAGAAATTTCAATATCCCTTTTATCTTTGTAACGATGGGGGAACTCCAACGGGTCCGGCGATATTTGTAAAAAATCAAAGTATCGGTAATGGTAATCTAATTTTCTCTTTAATGAATTCGACATTTATTTTAGCCGGTTATTCACCCAGTAAATAAGACATATCGTTTATTGCCTGTTCCAGTCCCACAAAAACTGCACGGGCAATTACCGCATGACCGATGCTAACTTCATCAATATCTTCAATAACTTTAAATTCTTTTATGTTGATGTAATTAAGTCCATGCCCGGCATTAACTCCCAAACCGAGTTTCTTTGCATGTCTTGCAGCCATCCTTATTCTTTCGAGCTCGTCAAACATGTCTTCTTCATTATCGGCATTGGCAAAAACGCCTGTATGAATTTCAATAACGTCCGCATCAATTTCAGCCGAAGCATCAATTTGGTTTATATCCGGTTCAATAAAAAGAGAAACCGGGACATCTGCTTCATGCAACCTTAGTATTGTTTCCTTTAATCTTTTTTCATTGTCTATTACGTTCAAACCGCCTTCGGTTGTTAGTTCAGCCCTTTTCTCAGGCACCAACGTTGCGAGTTCGGGTTTTATTTCGCAGGCAATATTTATTATCTCATCTACAGCAGCCATTTCAAGGTCTAACTTGGTAGTAATTAATTCACGGAGAAGTTTTACATCTCTATCGGTAATATGACGCCTGTCTTCTCTTAAATGAACAACAATACCGTCAACGCCGTACTGCTCAGCCATTAATGCAAAGGTGACCGGATCCGGCTGTTCCTCTCCCCTTGCGTTTCTAATTGTTGCTACGTGGTCTATATTTAGACTGAACTTCATAATACACCTCTTAATAAATGAAATAAATCGGCATATCATATTTAGCAATTTTAAAGGAAATAATCTAAAAGAGATTTGTAATTATATTTAATAAAGATTTGAACCCGGTTCCAAAATCATTAGCCCGGCTTCTTAATGACGAGATCAAATCAATTGAAAACATAACTGAGAAATGAATTATAAAGCCGTATAAAAACGACCTAGTTCGTAAAGCTAATATTCCCAATGCTATTCCGCCGATAATTGCACCGAATGTTTCAATTGCAGGTTTACCGTTATGCAGTATAACAAAGGGAAGCATTTGAATTAGTACGGCGTAGTAACCGAACTTTTTCTCCAACCCGAAAAGCATATAACCACGCCAGATAAATTCCCAGGCAAAAACATATAGCAGTAAAGCCGTTTCAAAAATTAGGAATTCGGTCCAGTTGTATCTTGCGGCATCATAGTAAGGATATTGAACTGAAAACACTTCGTTGGAAGATATAAACCAGACTATTACGATCATTAATAAAACAGCTATTACCGAAAATGATAATCCTAATTTATATTCTCTAAAACTAAACCCGTACTCCGTAATTTTTTCTTTGAAGAGAAAAAAAATAATTAAAGCAGGAATAACAAAAAAAACTATAAAGTCTCCTACAAACCAATAAATAAACTCAAGCAGTTCTGCATTATAATTTGCCTTCTCTAAAACATCAAAAAAATTCAGACGGAAAAATATTCTTGAAGCAAAATACCATGAGACGGTTTGAAGTATTGCAACCGAGATAAAAATAAAAATTACTCTTTTGTCAAGCGTACATATTTTTTCTTTTAATGATTTTAACTCAGTGTTGAAATTCATAGTTGCAAGATATGAAAATATATTAACGATTGATTCCGGAAATCTTAAACTGCGGATGCACAAATCTTACATCTCAACTTTATACTTTAGGAGTAAAAGCTTTGGATACTTTCCCTTTTTATTATTGCTCATTATAATAGACATTCTACGAAATAAAATACTGTTTAAAATCCTTCGAAATAGTTAATAGAGTTTCTGCAAAATTAGATATCTAAACGTTTTGTCATTACATATTAGAATCATTTTGAAGTCAATTTCAGTTGATTTAAAGTCGATTTAAGGTCGTTAAAAACGAATTTGAGTTGGTTTGAAGCCGATTTGAGATCGTTAAAAATGAATTTCAGTTGGTTTGAAGCCGATTTAAGGTTGTTAAAAACTCACTTAAGTTGGTTTGAAGCCGATTTGAGGTCGTTAAAAACGTACTTGAGTTGGTTTGAAGCCAATTTGGAGTCGTTAAAATGAATTTCAGTTGATTTGAAACCAATTTGAGGTCGTTAAAAATGAATTTCAATTGATTTGAAGACAATTTGAGGTTGTTAAAAACGCACTTGAGTTGGTTTGAAGCCGATTTGGAGTCATTAAAATGAATTTCAGTTGATTTGAAGACAATTTGAGGTTGTTAAAAACGAATTTGAGTTGGTTTGAAGACAATTTGAGGTTGTTAAAAACGCACTTGAGTTGGTTTGAAGCTGATTTGGAGTCGTTAAAATGAATTACAATTGATTTGAAGACAATTTGAGGTCGTTAAAAACGCACTTGAGTTGGTTTGAAGCTGATTTGGGATCGTTAAAATGAATTTCAGTTGGTTTGAAGCCAATTTGGAGTCGTTAAAAACGAATTTGAGTTGGTTTGAAGCCGATTTGAGGTGACAAAATATCAATTTCAATTTGTTAAAAATAGTTTTTAGTTCATTTACCCCAGATTATGCCATAGAAAAGAAAGAAATTAGTGATAGATTTAGTTTCAATGAGAAATAATATATACTTGTTGCAAATTGGTTTTGGGATTTTGCTATAAAGTCCTCTCTTTTTAAGAGAGGATTTAGGTGAGTTCTAAATAAAAACTAAATCCCAAAACCAATTTGGCTTGTGTATACCCGGCAATAATATAGGTTGCATTGTTGCGGTGTAAATTTGTTTTCGGATTTTGTTTTTTTTATGAACTCTCTCTTATCTCTCTTACAAAGAGAGAAGTTCATGGAAAAATCCGAAACCAAATTATTGTTACTTCACTAATCTTGAACTATTTTTTTGCATTGAATAGGTTACATCAATATTTTTTAATGTATTATCCGGGGTAAATAGAAAATTGAGACAAACTTTGTACGTATTAGAGTTTTTGCAAAATAAAAAGTCTGTCGATCCCGTTTTGGGGGTGAGCCTGTCCGCCGCCTGTGCGCCTTTGGCGTATTTTTTTGGCGGGAAATCTTTCAATTAGACCCGGATTGTTAACAATCCGGGTTACGTGATATTAATTTCTTGGCGGGTATATACCGGTCGTACAAATAAGAAAATTAACTACTGTTGTAGGCTGCATAATACTGAATGCCTGTGAACCGCCCTCATCACCAACTACAACTTTGCCCGTAGATGTGGTTGGTGTTATTGTTACCGGAGATTCAGCCATAGTAGCATTAGGAGCAGCTGTAGAATAAATATTTGTGTTATTCAATTGCCTCGGAACTGCGTCTGTTGGATTGTCCGTTACACCTCCAAGTCCTGTCTTTGCATTCGGTGTTACACTTCCCGTATAACTTGGCGAAACAGTAATTGCGGCAGTATGGTTATGTACAGGCATTTCAAGAATAGATAAGGTATGGGTTGTCGCGCCAAACTTTGTGCCCAACGGATAATTAGGCAGCCCGGGTCCCTGGCCTGAACTGATGGGAACCCTCCCCCTTAAATCAGGATAACCAAACGAAGTGCTGCAGTCACCCCCGAAAGCACATCCCAAAAGTGAAAATAAAGCAGTATTAGATGCAATGGTCTCTATTTGCCCGGCACAAAATGCCCAGTTGCGGATGGAAAAATTTCCGCCGAACATTGAAATTGAACCGAGATAAGCATCTGTTCCCGCAATTGCAGACAGTTCCCTGCCTGAAAAAGTATTTTTTGCTCTTAAGTTTGTGAATCCTCCCAGCGCTGCTACGCCTGCTGCGAATGCTGCAAGTTTTTTCAAAAATCCCCTTCTTTCTTCGGGTGATGATGAATCTGAAAGTATTTTTGGACCGTTTTTATGCATGTGCCCTCCTTTTGTGAGTTATTATTGATATTATAGCCTTTGCTATAATTAAACATATATACTTGTTACAAATTGGTTTTGGGATTTTGCCATAAAGTCCTCTCTTTTTAAGAGAGGATTTAGGTGAGTTCGAAATAAAAACAAAATACCAAAACCAATTTGGCTTGTGTATATTTAAGAATCTCTGTCGCTCCGCCGGAGCTTAATTCTTTTACTTTTTTCTAATTCTACTAATATTTCGCTGCGAATGCAGCGCTGAGGCATTTATACCTCATTTTATATAAATCGTAACCCGGATTGTTCAAAACCCGGGTTACTTAGTTCTTAATTTCTTGGAGGATATACACCGTATTCACAAATAATAAAATTAACTACTGTTGTAGGCTGCATAAGACTGAATGCCTGTGAACCGCCCGCATTCCCAACTGTTACTGTTCCCATATCTGTGGTCGGTGTTATTGTAACTGGTGATTCTGCCATAGTAGCATTAGGAGTAGCTGTGGAATAAATATTTGTGTTATTCAATTGCCTCGGAACTGCGTCTGTTGGATTGTCCGTTACACCTCCAAGTCCTGTCTTTGCATTCGGTTTTACACTTCCTGTATAACTTGGCGGAACAGTAATTTCAGCAGTATGATTATGTACAGGCATTTCAAGAAGAGATAACGTATGTGTTGTAGCGCCGAACCTTGTACCCAATGTAAAATAAGGCAGACCGGGTCCCTGGCCTGAACTGATGGGAACCCTTCCTCTTAAATCAGGGTAACCAAACGTAGATCTGCAGTCACCCCCGAAAGTACATCCCAGGATAGAAAATAAAGCTGAATTATCCGAAACGGCAAGTGTCTGCCCGGCACAAAACCCCCAGTCGCGGATGGCGAAATTTCCGCCGAACATTGTAATAGACCCGATATAAGCATCGGGACTTGCAACTGTAGAAAGCTCTCTGCCTGAAAAAGTATTCTTTGCTCTTAAATTTGTGAATCCTCCCAGTGTTGCTACACCTGCTGCGAATGCTGCAAGCTTTTTCAAAAAACCCCTTCTTTCTTCAGGTGATGATGAATCTGAAAGTATTTTTGGACCATTTTTGTTCATGTCCCCTCCAATGTGAGTTATTAGTGATATTTTAGCTTTTACTGTGATTAAACATATTCTACTATATAGTTATAGAATATTATCTTGTACAAGACTACTACTATGTCAACAATATTGTCGGGTGATATTAAAAATAATTCTCATCTTTTTTATTTAACCAATAACATTTTTTTAACCTGGGAAAAGTTATTAGTTTCAAGCCTATATATATAAGTTCCGCTGGCAAGTCCGCTGCCGTCAAAAAAGACTGAATGAAACCCCGGCTCAAGTTCTTCGTTAACTAATTCTTTAATTTTTTCACCCAGGATGTTATAGATAGAAAGATTAACCAACTGGGTTTCCGGCAAAGCAAAGTTAATTGTTGTTTCCGGGTTAAAAGGATTCGGGTAATTCTGTTTAAGTTCGTATTCAGCCGGCAATTCGGCGGTTACTTCAATCACATTTGAATAATCAAATGTACCGTCAAAATCAATTTGTTTTAAACGGTATGCTGCTTTTGTTGATAAAGGACTTCCATCTATAAACGAATAACTTTTCGGAGAATTGCTGTTTCCATGACCGTTAACAAAACCTATCTTTTCCCATTCGCTAGCCAGACTGCCGGCAATCTGATCTAACTCTTTGCGTTCAATCTCAAATCCATAATTATTTATTTCAGTTGCTGTATCCCAAAGTAATTGTACCGAATTATTAAAAATACTTGCTGAAAAAAAGGTCAATTCTACAGGTAGAGGTGCTGGTGGGGTATCACCATATTGTTGATCATGTATAACTAGCTGTCCGGAAGAGTTAAGCTCAATCCTAACCCAGCCATATTTTAAGCCGGCTCCATTGTTGAACCTAACACCAAAATAATGATTTGATCCAAAAGTTGTAGAATCAAAATGTCCCCCATAAGCAGTATGATCAAGAATGGCATATCCAGAAGCTGTAGCAGGTACTGATTGCCAATTTTGTGTAGTATTAATAGTATTGCCAGAAGTTAAATTATAAGGCAAAGCAAATGCTGCAGGTTTGTTTCCATAAACCGAAACATTAGATGCAAAACTTCTTAGCCAAAAAGAATCCTTATTATTAAACAATATCTGCAATTCAGCTCCGCTACCGTCAAAATCAACATCATAAGTTTCTCCGTTATTTAATGTAGCTAATTGGCCAAATATATTACTAGAAGTCACAAAAAGCGAACCAGCTGCTACCGAATAAAAAAGCAACTTATTTTCTAAATTTGTAGATTTTTTTTCCATTTAATAATCTCCTTGAATGTATTATAAATTTTTATGACTACTGAAATTTTGAGTATAAAAAAAAGTAAACAATTCGTGTCCTATTTTGAATATTCTTACACATATAATTTTACTTATATATTTAAATATTAGCATAATACATATAACTTTATCACTTGATTGATGTTACATTAAATGTCTTAATTTAATTTCCGAATAATTTACAATTAGAAATTGCATACCCTCGTAAGAATTTATTTTAATGCTTTTAATAGAGCACCACTAAACAAACTCAGAAAACTTCCACCTTTAAGACTGCAAAAATTGAATAAATTAGACTACTGCAAAATAGCTTGTAAATAACGGATTACATTTTATAAACAATTTTGTAAATCTTATTTCAATTCTTTCAACAAGTATTAACAAAATATATTTAATTTCAGCATATGAAGATGGGATATTAAGTCTATTTTCCAATATATGTTATAATCATATTTTATGCAAGAAAATTTATTTTTAAATTTTTTATAATCTAGACAAACGGATGTTAAATTAGTACTTGTGCTATTTATCAACAGCAGTAATTTATAAAAATTGATTGGATAAATAATTGATTGGCATCAAATAATAATAGTGTATTTAATAGGTAATTATTTGATATAATTATTTTTTAAAAGATTAATTTTTCCCAAAACAAAAGTTGAGCTTTTGTGTAGTTCCTGATTTGATTGCCGTTTTACTACAAAACCAGATTGCAAGCAATCTGTTTTACTTTATTCCGTAGGCTTCTTTGTATTTTATAACATGGTAGGTTGCTATCCCGGCAGCAGTTGCAGTTACGGCAGTTGCAATAATCCGCCCAAAGGTTCCGAGGCTCCGGCTTTGAATTAATTTATACTGGTTGTCCAGCACCCTTTGTAAATCATGCTTGCTTTGCAGAAAATCTTTCGAGGTATTTGCAGAAAGGATATGTATGTATGGATTTGTGCCTGAGCTTAAGCCGGGTTCAATTGTAAAATTATTAAAGTCGGTTAATTCTCTGATTGAGTACCTATATAAATAGTATAATTCCGTTTCATTAAACGAGGCGAAATTCAATTCATGAGAGACGGAAACGGAATCTTGTTCACCTGTTATTTTATTTTCCTGCGCAAGGTTTGCAACTGTAAAGAATAATATTATCAAAAGTAAATATTTGGTATTGTTTAGCATATTCAAACTCTGTATATGTTCAGTTGATACAAACTCACCACGGCTTCCCGCTTATTTTGACGTGAAGAAGCTGCGAATAGTATCAAAAGAAATTCAACTTTTTGAAAAGGTTGATACTTGTTTAATATTTAATGAACAACGAGTTAATATAATATTCAACTTCTAGTGTCATGTCAATTCTGTATTGTCATTCCCGCACGTATTAAGCGGGAATCTAATTTATAAAAGTGGATTCCCGATAATCCGCCGCGGCGGAATTTGGGAATGACACGGCACTTCATTGTTGACATAACACGTTTTGTTTTTATTTACATTGAGAAACAATATAGTTATTTATCTAGTACAAAACCTTATATTTGTTCATATATTTTTTGAATAAATATGGAAAAATGCAAAAGTATTACTCCTTAATGCAACGACGGCTATAGCTTTCATTTCTTTAGGAGATTTAATGTTTTGCTGAATTAAACTAATAGCTAATTTATCAATAGGAGATACTGATATGTCGACTTATCCAGAAAAAGCACAAGCAGTTTTTAATTTTGTAGGAACTTTATCAAAAGAATACCCGGGGATTGCGCAAGGTTTTGCAACCATGCATAAAGCTACCGGGGACGACGGTGCACTTACCGTAAAACAAAAAGAACTTATTGCATTAGGCATTGGAATTGCTGTCCGTTGTGAAGGTTGTATTGCATGCCATGTGCAGGATTCATTAAAGGCAGGCGCTACTCATGAAGAAATAGTTGAAACCATCGGAGTTGCCGTTTTAATGGGCGGCGGTCCCTCAGTTGCTTACGGCGATATTGCTTACAAAGCTATGAAAGAAATGATGAAATAAATGTTCTGAAAAAATTAGAATTATTGATAAAAAGCCGGACAAAATGTTCCGGCTTTTTTTGTATCTAAATATCACCTCAATATTGATTTTTCAGAAGTTTCCTCTATTCTATTGTTTAGAACGCAGATTAAAAATTTGCACTACATAATATCATCTGCCTACTTCGTCTAAGTGTTCTTTCTTTTTTAGTAATTCGTCCTGTGTTTCCCGGTGGTCTTCATCCATTACAATCGCTTCAGTAGGGCAAGCAGGTATGCATTGCGGTTCATCGTAAAATCCTACACATTCGGTACACTTTTCAGGCACAACATATGTAAAGTCATCAGATAAAGCATCGTGCTCTTCACCGTCTAAGTTCCAAGGTTCGCCTGCAGAATAAATAGCGGTATTAGGGCATTCGGCTTCGCATGCGTTACAGGCAATACATTCGTCGGTTATTTTTACAGCCATCGTTTATCCTCACTTTTTCTAAGAGAAATTATGTTAACAACGATAGTAAAAATAATTATTTTGTTTCTAACTACAATGGATAAAAATGTTTTCCGATATTTTGATTAAAATTATGATTACGAGTCTCATCGTATACGACATCATAATCTCTTACTGTGCAGTGCATTTTATTCTTAATCATAATCATACTCTTAATCTCTCCCCCAAAAAGAGTAAGAAGATTATGAGTAAGATTAAGATTACGAGTATGATTAAGATTAGAAATTTTGCCATTAAATAAAAAATGTAATATGATTATTTTTTTATGACAATATGTGACTTTGATTATCTCGGAAGTTTCAGCATAAAAGCAGAGCCCATGCCTACCCTGCTGCTCAAGCAGATTTTACCGTTCATTACTTCAAGAAATTTTTTGGCTACGGCCAGCCCTAACCCTATTCCTTCAAAACTCCGGTTATCACCTTCGCTAATCTGCCTGAACGGTTCAAAAATTTGCCGGTGATATTTTTCCGGAATACCTATTCCTGTATCGCTTATTTTTACAATTGTATAATTCTCAGGTTCTTTTGCATCGTAGTTTGCTTCAATTGTAATGCTCCCGGTTTCAGTATATTTTACAGCATTATCGAGAAGGTTTGATATAACGTCCTTGAATAATCTTTCATCAACCTTTGCATAAACCACCGGGTTATCCACAAAATTATTGTTAAACGACAATCCTTTTTTAGAAATTTCTTCATGGAAATTATTAATTGTCTCTTTAAGCAAATCATTAATATTATTCGTTACAATATTCAGCGGCAATTCATTTGATTCAATTTTTGATAAGTCCAAGATAGAATTCAACGTAGTGGTTAACCTTTTTCCGCCTTTGTAAATGTGCCCGGCAATTTCACTCAATTCTTTTTCGTTAATTTCTTCGTATAAAATTTCTGCGTATCCAATGATACCGATTAACGGGGTTCTTAATTCGTGACTCATATTATTTAGGAAAACTGATTTTAGTCTTGTCATTTCTTCGGCTTTTTCTTTAGCAGATTTTAATTTTTGTTGATACTCCTTATTTTCAGTTATATCTTTTTTAATCGCTACAAAATGAACTACTTTACCCCTATCATCTTTAATGGGCGAAATTGATGTGCTTTCCCAGAATAGTTCGCCGTTTTTCTTTTTGTTATACAATTCCCCGTACCAGCTTTTCCCTTTTAATATTGTTTCCCATAGCTCTTTGTAAACTTCCCGCGGTGTTTTCCCCGACTTTTGTATGTTTATATTTTTTCCAAGTACTTCTTCCCTTGTATACCCCGTTACTTCCACAAATTGTTTATTAATGTAATTTATATTTCCTTTAACATCGGTAATAACTACGGATACGGGGCTTTGTTCAATAGCAAGAGATAATATTTTAATACGTTCCTCAATTTTTTTCCTATCCGTTATATCCCTTGCAATACTTAAAACCGCAGGCGCGCCTTCATAATCAATTAAATTATTACTTAATTCCACTGCGATAGATTTTTTATCATTTACAACAAACTCCGTTTCAATTAATTTGTTTTTGTTTTTTTTCAATCCTCTCAGCAACTCATCTTCATCATAATGAAATTCGCTTGAAATTATGTTCTTCATCTTTTTATTAAGAAGCTCGTCTTTCGTAACACTTAATTTTCTGAAAGCAGTTTGGTTTGCTTCAATTATTTTATGTTCCATATCCGTTATAAATATTGAATCTCCAATACTGTTAAATAACTCTTTGTAGCGCTCCTTTGATTCTTTCAGTTCCTTTTGCACCTGCATATTTTCCGTAATATCATAACCTACGCCGATAAGCAGGTCGTTAGGCCCTTTTGTCTCCTGCCACAGGATCCTGCACGGCTTTGCATCTTTTCTTTTAATAAACCTTTCATAAGTTGTTTCCGCAACCGGTAAATCACCTCGTGCTCTTTTCTTTGCGTTTTCAAATTCTTCGTTTCTTTCATTTGGAGTGTACCATGTTTTTTCCCACCAGCCTTCCTCTAACAATTCTTCAGGTTTGTAACCAAGTATTTTTTCAACCGAGGGGCTTACATACTTAACTTTACTACCCGAATCAACAACTAAAATTAAGGCCGCAACGTTTTGAAGAATTAAGTCGGACAGATGAATTTTTTCGTCTTTTACTTTCGTAACAGTTATATCTTTTGCATCAATAAGAAGCACTTTATTTCCGTCAGCATCCTTTACAGCCCGGCCACTTTCTTTGAGCCAAACTTTATTTCCGTTTTTTCTTACCCGGCAAATTTCCCATGTTATCACTTTCCCGGGCCGTAAGAAACACCGGCGAGCATTTCTTTCCAGCGTCTCTATTTCAGATTCATCGGTTATAGTTTTTATATGTTTTCCTATTATTGCTTTCCTGTTGTATCCGAAGTGTTCAATAAAGGCTCTATTGGCCTCTACAATAATTCCATCGAAATTAACGTTAAATTCAAGCAGAGGATCTTTTTCATAAAAATATTTAATGTGGTTCTGCAAATCATCAATATTAACATCTTTTTCTTCCAGCCGAACTTTTCTTCGGGTTGAAGTAATAAATGTGAAAACCAGTACAATTGATAATAATACAGAGAGTATAAAATAACCATACAAGTAGTTATTATTATAATCAACCGATTCGAATAGAACTTGACCGTCTTCAGCAAGTGATGTTTTTATATCTTTTATGTGCTTCTGAATCGCGACGGTTTTAGAGTTGATCAATGAAATTTCAGCTCTTTTTTTTGATATTGATCCGGTTGAATGAACATTACCTACATGTAATTTTAATTCGCTGTTTAATGAATCAATAGTCTTTATTTTATCTTTTGCTTTGCTGTTTAATATCTCATCAGCCGGTTCATTTATATCCAGTGTACTTAGAAGTCTTTCTACATTCTCGGCTGTATTATTAAGCTGACCGGACGATATGGTTTTGCCGGTGATCTCTTCAATAAAAGTATAGGTTGAATCAAGTAACAAAAGCTGTTTATTTACCGCTTTTATTTCTTTGTCATTAACTTGTTTATTGTAGTGATATGCAAAAAGCAGATAAGAGACTGCCAAAAATAAAAACACAAATAAAATAACGAATATCCGTGATTTTATTACAGAAGTTTTTGAATTCATGTCTGCATCCAAACTTTAAATGATGTGGAGAGTTGACAGTAATAAGCTCTATGTCAATTTAATTTAATAATTCTTTTTTTGTTCTACAATATCATCAAAAAGAAAATATGCAAAGAGATTTGGACTACTTCCGAATAATCAAATAGCAACTTAACACTTTTAAAAACAAAAGAGGCTGATTAAGATATTTTAAAGGAAGTAGATAATTAAGTTAAATATTATATACACGATCAACATAGCTGTAAGAAATAACAGCGAATAATTGATAATCTTTTTAACTTTTTGTTTTCTTGTTAGTGCAATCGGTTCTTCCTGTTTTGCTGGTTCTTTAATTCTTCCCTTAAGCGGAACAACAATAGTTTCACCACTGTCGTAAATAATTTCTTTAATTACTTCACCGTTTTCAGCATACTGCTTAAAAGTACCGGTTAGTTCCCCATTTTTAAAGTTGGCCTCTTCCATAATTTTACCGCTTTCATAAAATTTTTTCTGAGGGCCTTCTTCCTTTCCTTTGTAGAAATTCCTCGTGGCATAAAGTGACCCGGAACTATAATAAAAAGTACAATTACTTTCAGGGAATCCCTGCATAAAGTTCCACCGCTCTTTCAATCCCCCGCTTTCATAATATGCTTCCGTCATCCCGTTTCTTTTATCGTCTACAATATCTTCCTGTATTTTCAAAGTACCGTTCTTAAAAAATATTTTAGAGACACCATTCCTCTTCCCGTCTTTGAAGTTTACTTCTGCTTTTATTTCCCCGTTCTCATAGAAAAACAACGCTTTCCCGTTGGGTATGTTATCTTTGTAATTAATTTCGCTTACCTTGAGATTATTTTTTCTATTATAAATTACATGCGGCCCGCTTTTAACCCCCTGTCTGTACGTTACAACTTCCATTAACTGACCTTCATCGTCAAAGATTTTTTCTTCCCAGTTAATTCTTCCGCCGACAAAATATTTAAGGCTTTGAACTTTACCGTTGTCATAATAAGTAAAAGCTAAGCCGGTCTTCATTACTTCATGCGTTAAATCATTTTTGCAATAAATACTTCCATCTTTGCGGTAATTTATTATCTCCGAGATCTGGCCTTTTTCGTTATAGTGAATTTCTTTTAGGTATATATCTTTATCTAGAACTATCTTTTCAACTTTTACTTTTCCGTTTTCGTAATAAGTAAAACCAGGCCTTTCTATTTTTATTTCATCTATTTCTTTTGTTGTTAAAGAAGGAAGACTCATAGACACCCGCTAAAATAAAATATTTAATTTGATATGTAACGCACCCTTAATAAAGATATAATATAATTTCTTTTAATAAAAAAGGAAATAATATTATTATTAAACTGCATAAACATGTCAT
Source organism: Ignavibacteria bacterium (assembly GCA_050117315.1). Lineage (GTDB taxonomy): Bacteria > Bacteroidota > Ignavibacteria > Ignavibacteriales > Melioribacteraceae > JANQIV01. The sequence continues at coordinate 6,734 of JASFMY010000065.1, read as the reverse complement.
TGTTCTTATACGTTGGTATAAGCTTCAAAAGTGCCTTCCATTTCATCCATCATTAGTTGAAAGGATAATGTTACTTCATCATAAATTTGCTTTTCCATGCCTTTTAGTCTGGGGTGATTAACCAGTTCTTCTTTAATTACCACGCCGATTAATTCTACAGCACTCAAGAGTTCATTACGGTTGAACTCTTGTTTCATTCTCATTCTGGCAAGTTCTCTTGCGTAAGTCAGCATCGACATTCTATCCTTCGATCTAACCGACACTGAAAGGAATTGGTAAATTGTAATTATATCCTTACGAAGTACTTCTGTTTCAATTGAATGATAGGTTCCGAATTTATTCATGTTTTCAAGCTTGAGAAGATTCTCCATTATTTTTTCAATAACATTATCTCTAATGTTATCAAGGGTTTCATAGATTTTAAAGTTGGGACTTACCGATATTGATTTTAAGGCTTTTGTATTTCTTTTCTGCCATTCATAAGGATAACTTTTCATGTGTTCAATCATAAACAGCAGTCTTCTTTGAATTTTATACCTTTTTGCCGGTTCCCAATTGAGCACACTTTTTGAATATGAATTATCTATTTTCAATTGCTTGTCTACATATCTCATCATCCATGGTTTTTCAAACGGTTTACTGCCTGTTATGTTACCCAAAATATTCAACATAACTACACCAAAGTAAGAAACAGGTTTGGGCATATGGAAAGGTTTTTTTTCAATACCATAGTAGTAATTCGTAGAGATTTTAAATAACCGGTTATGAGTAACATAGTCTTCGGCGCTTGCAATATAAGTATCGAATTTGGGAAGGTAATTGGAATTTACCATAATTGATTTGAACATATTAATCAGGCAGCTAACATGAATATAAGTAATTGCGGATTCACCTTTACCCCCGAGAATTCTTGATTTCCAGCTATTCGAAAACCAGGTACTTATAAAAATATAAAAGGGACCGTACTCGCACCAATCGGAGAACACAGCCGCAAACCTAATAATAGAGCAGTGAAAATATTTTGAATATAATTTCGTTAATTCTTCGCCTTTGCATTTTGTTTTGGCGTATTCAAATTGCGCATCTGCGGGAGTTTGTTCGTTTATAGGTTCATCGTTTTCTCGCGGGAATTCGCATGCTGCAACGGAGCTTGCAAAAATAAACCTTTTTACATTAAGTGTTTTTGTTAATTCAAGTATGTTTTGGGTACCGACAACATTTGTCCTGTAATATTCAGGATTATTATCGTAATTAAAATCATAATAACCTGCTAAGTGGAAGACAAAATCAATTTGTGTTTCTTTCCTAATTTGTTCAAAAGCAAGTTCAACTGATTTTAGAATTGCAATATCACACTGTATCCATTCAACGTTTTCATGCTCAAATAGCGGCTGTGACGGTCTTCTTCTCGAAATTGCATAAATTTTATAATCATCTTTTAAAGCGTCCAGCAAATACGAGCCTATAAAACCGGTAGCACCGGTCACAATTATAGACGAATAAATTTTAGTCATTTTTAAGTAATTTGCTTTTTCATATTATCAAATAGTAGATATAAAATTACAGCCATAATAAAATCACCCACTCCCGATAAAAAAACTGTTACCATAGAAGTATGCAAAAGGAAATAAGTTATCAAAAAAACTGTTGCAATTAATTTTGTGATTATCGCAAAAATTATAAATTTTAGGTTGCCTACAGGATCAATTGCAGCAATGATATATGCAACTACCATTACTAAATGAAACACGCCGCCCTGGGCTTTAAAGAAAGGTTCGGTAATTGCGGAAAAGTAAAAGAGCACCATCAAGTTCGATGGGAAAAATATTAGCGCCATCCCGACAAAAAATGAATGGATTGCTACAAGGTATAAAAAAACTTTCGTTAATAATATTTTGTCTGCAAATAATTTTTTTAACATTTACAGTCCCATAAATTGAATTGCAACACCGCTAAATAATACTATAACTCCTGCCAATGCATGAGAATATTTTTCGTATTTGTTAACCGGCAATAAATTAATTCCATGGACTGAAACTACAACTACAGTGAGCATAGTTAAAACAGTAGCAAGTGTAAAAATTGTTGTTACAATTATTATCCCCGTAAAACCTATATTTGCCGCAGGATACATTAAAATAGGAATTAAAGCTTCACACGGCCCAAAAACAAAAATAGTAAACAAAACCCATGGTGTTAAATTAACCGCATTTTCTTGTTCGTGAACATGTGCATGATCTTCTTTGTGTGAATGCGGGTGGTTGTGAACTATTCCGTCTGCGTGATGATGCCAGTGGCTGTGTTTTTTATTTTTGAAAATACTTCTTATTCCCCAGATCATATAAATAAAACCAAAGCTCATAAGCAGCCAGCTTGCAATATCGCCTCTATAAGCTTCTATCTCTTCAACAATATTTAATGCCAAACCTATACCAATGCCCACAATGCCGAGTATTATCGATCCGCCTACGTGACCAAGCCCGGATAGTATCGTAACCAAAACTGTTTTCTTCATTGACCATTTACCCGCTTTGGACATTGCTATAAAAGGAATGTAATGATCAGGGCCAAGAATAGTATGAAGAAACCCTACCGATAAAGCCGTAATAGATAAAACTAAAAGTTCATTTGACATGTTAGGAGCTCCTTAATTAGAATCTTTGCGAACTTTGCGATGAATTCTTCGTGTCCTTTGCGTGAAACAAGATTTTCTTCTTAACCGCAAAGAACACAAAGAATGCACAAAGATCAGAAAGTATATTTCATTAAATAATGCTTTTATTCCTTACTCAGAACAGGAAAATAATTAGCCAGCAGTTTATAACCAACAAATAAAACTGAAACAAGCATTGCAGAAATCGCAAACTCACCGATTGAAGGGAAGTAATCCCACCCAATTCTCGGCGAATAAGTTATTAAATATGTGTTTAACCTATTAAGCGCTAATCCGATAATCATTATCCATGAGGCTGTTACAATATTGCTTACTTTACTCATAGTTTTTGAATTAAACATCATTATCATCGGGATAAAAGCAAACATACACATTTCAACAACAAACCATAAACCCCAGAGACTCGTAAATATCAAACCAAATTTTCCGGCAATTATAATATCCGCAAATCTAAAAACAGTATAAACTAAAAGCAGCCACGGGGTTATCTTTAAGAGTTGTCTTAATATACTGCCTTCATAAGATCTGTTAAATGATTTCGCCGAATAATATGATTCAATAGCTACAACAGGAAACCCGACGGCAATTGCAGAAAGCAAAAAGTAGAAAGGCAGCCATGCCGACCACCACAACGGATGAATTCTTGCAACGGAAATTATCATTAATGACCCTAACGATGATTGATGTAAAGTTGAAATTACAACTCCTAAAATTATAAAAAATATAAGTACTTTATTAATCTTTGGCCCAAGGTTGGCAAGAAATTTTTTAAGCCCTGAATTTGCCCCACCCTGGAATCTTTCCGAAATTATCGGCAGGAATTCAATTATAAGAACAGTAAGATACGACATAACACATATCGCTACTTCAAACATAGGAGAATTGCCCTGCCAGTTCCATGGAAGAACCGGATTATAAATCTGCCACCATCTGCCCACATCGATTACAATAGAAAATCCCGCAAGGGCATATCCCAATAATGCAGTAAGCAACGCAGGCCTTACCAGCGGCGAATATTTTCCTTTGTTAAAAATGTAAACTAATGCAGCGGTAGTAAAACCTCCGGCGGCAAGTGCTATACCCGTGACAACGTCGAACGCAATCCAGATACCCCAGGGAACACCGTCGCTTAAATTAGTTACGGCGCCTATTCCGTAAATAAATCTATAGATCATAAAAAGGAACCCGATTACAATAATAACAACCCCGATTGTAAAACCTCGTGTCCATAACGGTTTATTCATTGGAACAGCATTAACTTTCATGGCTCACCTCCCCGGATTCTCCTGCCTTGCCGGCAGGCATACCTGTTTCACCGTTTTTCTTTTTGCCCATTGTATAAGCTGCTAAACCAAGTGCCCCGTAAAGAGCAACAGGCGGAATCCAGTATTTAAAAATACCATGCTGGATATTCTCCTGGAGTTCACCCGGCGGGGTTTCATCCCACAATCTAAAGCCGAGGTCTGTAAACCGGATACCTTTCGGTGCAAGATACAAAACAGACGTTCCGGCTATTTCTTTTTCACCGTAAACATGACCGTTATATCTGCCCGGATTTTCTTTTATTCTCTTCTTTGCTTCTTTTATTAACTCGCCTCTTTTGCCGAATGTGATTGCACCTTTGGGGCAAACCGAAGCGCACACCGGCGGTTTGCCGTATTTAATCCGGAGGTCTTTGCAGAAATCACATTTTTGAATTACCGGGAATGCTTTATCAAATTCAAAAGTAGGTGCATCAAAAGGACAAGCAACCTCGCAGTAACGGCAGCCTATACATTTATCTTCGTCGTAAGATACGATACCGTCGCTTCCTTTTTGGAAAGCCGATACAGGACATACAGAGACACACGAAGGTTCATTACAATGCAGGCAGTTACGTTTAACAAACGTGAATTCTTTCTCGGATTTTTTATAAAGTTGAATTACTGTGTGGTTCTTTGCATTCAGATCTAATGGCATATCATACCGCGAATCATCCCCAAAGTTTTCCAGCCCGTGGGCTTTCTTGCAAGCTGCTTGGCAACCCCTGCAGCCTATGCACCTTGTACAGTCATTAAGCATTGCAAGATTATTCGCATACTTATCGTTTTCCTCAGCATTAATTTTGGAGAGCCCGAGAAGACTTGTTCCAAAAGCTGCAGCGCCAAGTTTTAGAAAGTCTCTTCTGTTTACAGACATATTAAACCTCCTTTACTTCTTCAGCTTTTTTTTTCTTCTTTGATGCAATTGCAGCTCCCGCAGCAGCTCCCGCTGCAACGCCAACCAATCCCGTTATCCATGGATTTACAGTTGTATCTTTTGGATTTTCAATTCCCGGATAAGTTACCGGTGCAGTTGCATAATGTATATCAACTTGATGATACATATCATCTTTCCACGGGAAACCCGGTTCAACGCAGCCGATGCATGGATGACCACTGCCTATAGGCCAGTTAACACCGCTGTTCCATTTCCTGATAGGACAGTCGCTGTGAGTTATCGGACCTTTACAGCCAAGATGATAAAGACAGCCGTCTTCACCGAAATCTTTTGCAAAATTGCCCAGATCAAATTGCCCTCTTCTCGGGCAATTATCGTGAATCAGCATACCGTAAAATGCCTTCGGTCTTCCGTGTTCATCAACTTTAATTGCTTCAAGTCCACCAAGCAGAACTGCAGCAAGAGTACCTATGAACCAATCCGGGTGAGGCGGACAGCCCGGTATATTAACAACGGGAGTCTTGATGCCGTTTTCTTTCAGTATTACACTCACAGGTTTGCAGCCTGTAGGATTTGGATCGGCAGCAGGAATACCTCCAAAAGCCGCACACGCTCCTATTGCAACTATAGCCATTGCTTTAGGCGCAAGCTCTTTTAAGTGTTTTAATGCCGTAATTCCGTGTCCGTTAATTTCACCAATCTCACAATAAACGCCGTCGTCTTTTGTTGATATTGATCCTTCCATAACAAGCACAAAACTTCCTGCCGGTTTTTTCTTTACATCTTCAATTACTTTCATTGCGTCATGACCTGAGGCTGCAGAAACATTCGGATGCCACAACATGCTTATATGTTTTCCCGGGATTATCTCACCTAGAAGTACATCCTGGATTTCAGGACTTTTTGAATTTAGTACCGAAACGGAACACCCTGAGCAGCCACCGGCCTGTAGCCATAGCACAGGTATTTCAGCAACCGTCTGTGCAAAAACTTTACTGAACCCGGGGATATTAAATAAGCTGGCTCCCATTACTAATCCCGTCCCTTTAGCCATTAAGCTTATAAAATCCCTCCGACTCCATTCTCGTTCTTCACCCATTTGTTTCCTCCAATTTTGAATTTTTTATTTCATTTATTGATTCTTCAATTTCTCTTATAACCAATTTCACAACTTTGGGAATTACCCTTTTTAATTCGTCGGTAAGCTCTTCGCCCCAATCAATTACATTTGGTTCAACACCGAAAATTGTAATCTTATCGGGAGCATTGCCTGTCATGGCAATCATCTGAAGCGATTCTATTAAACCGATTTGATGGACTGATATTTTTATTTCCTCTTCATATGTCAAATCTTCCGGCCTGAATTTGTATATTATACCGGGCTTGTTGCCGCCTTTTACGCAGTCAATGAATATTAGTTTTTCCCTCCCTTCAATCCACGGCATCAAATCTATTCCAAGTGTTCCGCCGTCAAATAATTCAACTTCAGCAGGCATTTCATATTTTGATAATTCATTTAAAACATGAATACCAAATCCGTCATCCATCTGAATTAAATTACCGACTCCGATTACCATTATTGGGTTTTTCATAAAAACTTATGCCTCAACAATAAATTTTGATAATTCTTTCCCTTTTGGTGAAATCACGTGAATAGCACATGCAAGGCAAGGATCAAAAGCACGAATAATTCTCACAAGTTCAAAAGGATTATTTACATCTCTTACTCTTGTACCGTGCAGTGCTTGTTCAAAAGGTCCGGGTTGATTTTTATCGTCTCTCGGGCTTCCGTTCCATGTGGTTGGAACTACAGCCTGGTAGTTTGCTATCTTATGATTTTTGATTGTTACCCAGTGTCCTA
>JASFMY010000064.1:0-35524 GCA_050117315.1 Ignavibacteria bacterium | reverse complement strand
AATACATAGACCCGTATTTATTTATACTACTCCTAACCAGTTTATAAATAAAGTGAAGGTCGATACAAAAGTATTAAAAGACCAAAAAGGGAAAGTAGACTTAGAAATACAAACACAAAATGTAAAAACGGGACAAATTAATATCCGTTTACAAGGTGATAATGAAATTTATACGACGAGTGTTGCTATTACCGGCAATAAGTGTAGCATTTCGATTGAGATGGAAAAATGCCGCTACTGGTCTAATAAGGATCCCTTTTTGTATGAACTTGTAATACAATTATCCATCGATGATATAGTAATTGACGAGTATCATTTAAATGTAGGTGTAAGAGAAATTAAAGTTGATGGTAATAAACTTTTACTTAACGGTGAAGAAATTTATTTAACCGGGTTTGGCAAACATGAAGATTTTTGGGTTGTTGGAAAAGGATTGTTTGTACCTTTGCTGGTAAAAGATTTTGCAATGATGAAATGGATTAACTGTAACTCTTTCAGAACATCACACTATCCTTACTCCGATGAAATAATGGATTACGCAGACAGGAAAGGATTTCTTGTAATTGATGAAGTGCCGGCGGTTAGTCTTGACTTAAGAGTTTCAAATTATAATACTCTGCAGAACCATAAGGAGTTCATGCGAAAATTAATTGAAAGAGATTATAATCATCCTTGCGTAATAATGTGGGCGGCAGGAAATGAACCTAACCTTGTTGGGGCTGAAAGTTACTATGACGGCAGGGCAAAAGCATACTGGAAAGAAGTATTTGATTATACAAAAACTTTAGATTCTACAAGACCCGTTACCGTTCCCAATTGCCAGCGTGCCGGGGTTGATGATCCTGTATTTGAATTCAGCGATGTTATGACTATAAACAGATATTACGGCTGGTATGAACACCCGGGACAACTGGAAAAAGCAATTCAATACATGGAAAGAGAAATGGATACCCTGGTGGGAAAATACAACAAACCGTTGATGGTTACCGAATTCGGCGCAGATACTCTGCAAGGCATGCATTCTACCTCAGATCAAATGTTCAGCGAGGAATATCAAACTAAGATTATTACAATGTACATAGAACTCTTTAGAAAGAAAGATTACATGGTTGGTGAACATATCTGGAATTTCGCAGATTTCAGAACCCCTATGCATTTTAGAAGAGTTGTACTTAACCTAAAAGGTGTTTTTACGCGAGAACGCTTACCCAAGTCTGTTGCATTTGCATTAAAACAAATTTGGAAAGATTAATTCACTTTTTTATTATACCTTTTTCATAATTTGCAAAATCAAAATAGGTAATAGGAAATTAAAATATGGTATTCGGGTTAACATATCTTGACTTAGTCATAATCCTGATCTATGTGCTGGTAATAGTTTACATGGGTTGGTACACAAAACGCAAAGTGGCTTCTTCCGGTGATTACTTTATGGGCGGAAGAAAAGGTAGTAAGCTCATGATGATTGCCAATGCTTTCGGTGCGGGCACCCATACAGACCAGGCAATTGCAGTTTCCGGTGCTACTTATCAAATTGGTATGGCCGGGATTTGGTATCAATGGATATGGCTTTTGGCAACCCCCTTTTACTGGATAGTTGCACCTATTTTCAGAAGGGTTAGATATGTTACTCTCGGTGATTTCTTTGAAGAACGATACGGCGTTAAATTAGGCGTTGCATATACCATAATGGGTATTCTTTTTTTTATGATTAACCTTGGATTGATATTAAAAGGAACAGGTACCGCAATTGAAGCTGTAACAAAGGGAGCTTTAACTACAGAAATAATCGTTATTACTCTTACGTTATTCTTTTTAGGTTATAGCGTTTTGGGTGGTCTTGTTTCAGCTCTCATTGTAAATTTAATCCAGGGGTTATTTATTCTCGTTTTATCGTTTCTACTAATTCCTTTTGCTTTAAATGCAGCGGGAGGAATAAGTGAAATCAAAGCGTCTTTGCCTGAACATATGTTTAGTTTTGTAGCTCCAGAAGAAGTTACATTGTTTTTTATAGTTATGGTCATAATCAACGGCCTTGTGGGTATTGTAGTACAACCTCACCACATGGCAGTAGGCGGTGCCGGGAAAACGGAAGTCAACTGCAGAACAGGCTGGACCTATGGGAATTTTACGAAAAGGTTCGCTACCCTGGGCTGGGCTTTTGTCGGTGTTTTTGCAGCGGCTTTGTTTCCCGGCCTTGAAAATGAAAACAGAGAACTGGCTTTTGGAACTGCAGTAGCAAATCTTCTTCCTTCTGGCTTTATTGGTTTAATGGTAGCGGCGATGGCTGCGGCAGTATTAGCTGCATGTCATAATTATATGGTAGGCGGATCGGCTTTATTTACAAGAAACATTTATTCGAAAATTATTAAAACTAAATTATCGCAGGACAAAGAATTAAGTATAGCCAGAATTACATCTGTGGTTATTGTGCTCGGCGGAGTTTTAATAGCATTAACTATTCCTTCCGTAGTTCAAGGCGTAAAATATTTGTGGCAGATAACCGCTTATTTTGGAATTGGTTTTTGGGCTGCTGTAATGTGGAAAAGGGCTAATCGCCAAGCTGTATGGGCGAGCCTCATAGTTACTATAATCATTACTTTTATCACAGGCCCTTATTTTTCATTTGGCCTTGGGTGGGCAATTGAATACCAGATTGCAGCTTATTTACCTGCGGGTATACTAACCTTCATAATAACCGCTTTATTGACTAAGCCCGAATCAAACGAAATACTCGACAAATTTTACGCCTTGCTGCATACTCCTGCCGGCGAAGAACATAAGCTAAAAGAAAAAGGTATAGAAATTATGCTCGAAGGAGAATCCGACGACGGTGAAAAGATTAAATCGGATGTGCCTTTAGAAGAAAGAGGACATAGTTTATTGGTTGTTGACCTTCTTTCGCTTCACAAAAAATTCTCTTTCAAAAGGTATAGAATTGATATTAAAGGATTTGTCTGGGCAATAGTATTTGTCATTGCCATTTTTGCTATCGGTTTAATAACGGTAGGTATTGGGTAACACCTGGTAGCAGTTAACGTATACCTAAAATTATAGAGATAAAGTGAAAAAAAATATTATCAGCGTATTGTTTTTTTTTATACTCCTTGCAGCGTGCAGGGAAGAAAGCGAAGTTATTTCATTTAAAGATGAATGCCTGAAAAATCTATATGTTTTGACTAATGATCTCATTCGTTTGCAGGAATTGAATCCGGAATCTGAGAATTACGGAGCGCTTTATTGTGAGGCGTGCTCCGATTACCATACCCGTGCTTCCGAGGCAGTTTTACCTTTTGCAGTTGCTTATAAAGAAAGCGGAGAGGAAAAGTATTTAACTTCAGCAATTTCAACGGGTGAATGGTTAGTAGACCAGCAGCAGCCGAACGGCTCTTGGTATGAAACACCTTCAACCTGGACAGGCACAACTACTGATCAACTATTAATGATGTCCGCCGCTTATCCGATACTTAAAGATAAACTTTCAGAAGAGCAGCAGGAAAGATGGAAAACTTCGATTAAGAGAGCCTCGGACTGGATTGTTGAAAATATGAATCACAAGTTCGCAAGTATTAATTATTGTGCTACTTCAACTGCAACATTGATGGTTGCTTTTCAGGTTGTTCCCGATTCGGCTTATGTGAGGAAAGCCGATGAATTGGCTATGCTTTGTGCTTCAAAATTTGACAACGATTATTTTTTCACGGGCGAAGGCAACAGGATAAGAGGAACAAAGTACGGTGTTGATTTAGGCTACAGCATGGACATGTCGCTTTGGGGATTGGGTTTATACGCAAAGTTAAGAGGCAGTAAGTTGCTTGAAGATATGGTGAAAGAATCTTTGAAACGATATGTATATTTCATCTATCCCGACGGCTCAACAGACGGCTCATGGGGAGTTCGTGCAAGTAAGTGGACAACTTACGGAAGCGTAACTGCAGACGGATGCCAGATTTTATTCTCACTTTATTCACAAGATAATCCCGTTTATAGGAAAGCCGCACTGGAAAATTTGAATTACTTAATGACAATGCGCGATGAAAACGGGTTAATAACTTACGGTCCGAATTATCCTGAAATGTATGATACATCGCCGTGTAACTATCCAACATTCTGCAGAGCAAAAAATTTAGGGATGGCAATTATTTACGGCGATCAAACAGAAGGTGAATTAAAAGATATTCCGACACAGGAAATCGGCTGGATGAAATATTTTAAAACTATGGACCTTGCTTTGGTGCGTACGAAAAATTTTATGGCTACGGTAACAGGCTACAGGTATAAAGATATAAGGCGAGGCGCAGACTTCAAATATATGCACCGTCCGTCCGGCGGATCAATTACAAACCTTTGGGTAAAAGATTACGGTTACCTTCAAGCGTCAAGCCAAACTGAATATCACATCTGGGAAATGCATTACCCCGATGCTGAAAATTCTTTATCAATAACACCGCGAATAGAATTTCAGGATACCAATGCTTTGTACACAAACCTTTACGAATTTGATGCCCACATGGAAGCGGCTAAGAAAGACGACTGTTATGAAGTAACCGCGTTCGGCGAATTAAAAGACAGAAACCGCTGGGAAGGCGGAGTGGCTTATACTTTAACCCACAAAATCTACGATGATTACATTGAGAAAAATATTAAGCTGAGGTTTCACGGGCAAAAACCTTTGGTTAAGATTATTGAACCTTTTATACAGAACAAAGACACAAAGTTTGTAAGAGTTAACGACAAAACAGTAAATATTAACGGCGGGGAACGGCAATTTACTTTTGAATTATTAGGTAAGTATGACTTGGAACTCGGCACGGATGAAGAAAGATATGCACAGCCGTTCCCTGCGTTAAAAGGATACCCGGTAATAATCAATGTACAACCGGGTGAGGATTCCTTCATTGAAGAAGTCAGTTACAGGATAAGAATTAAATAAAATGAAGTTTTCGGAAAAAATAATTTTTCTTTTGCTCTTGGGTATAATAAATCTCCATGCCCAAAATGATCCGGCACAACCGGCGCCTGTTAATGAAAGATTAAGTGCGGAAAAAATAAAATCCATCTGGGTTGAAAATGAAGTTGCTGAGATTTACCCGATTCCGGTAAAAGCAAACTATACCGGTGAATATTGTAATTTGTATGATGACAACGCTAATCCCGTTGCAGCAATTTTAGTCAATGATAAAAATTCGAAAAAAGCAGCGGCGGTATTGAATAACCAGCTTTCTAAGTTTAATTACCCGGCGCTGCCCGTATACGCTTCTATTCCTGGTGATGAAAACAATTATAAAATCATTATAAAAATTCCGGATAATTCTAAAGAATTAAAGCAATACGGGGAACAAGCTTATCAAATTAAATTTACGGGCAAAGAAAAAATTGTAATAGAGCTAAGCGGCGGGAGCGAAAGGGGAGAACTATATGCCGTGGCTTCCCTTGCCCAACTAATTTGTAGAATAGATAACAAAATAAAAATTAGAAAAGCTCAAATACTTGATTACCCGGCTTTCACAAGAAGAATATTTAACAGCAAGCCGATGCCTTATCATTTAACCGAAGACTTGGATTGGATGCTGCGTTATAAAATTGAATCCCTTTCTTTTCACAATAAAGATTATTCATGGTACGGGGCTGATGAAGAGCTTGAACAAAATTTGAAAATATATAAAGATTGGAAAGATAAGTATGGCGGGGTTAACGCGTTGTTGATCTTTAATCTTTATGCCGGTGATTACGATATTGAAATTACAAACAAAGAACATCAAAAAAAGGTAAAGGAGTTTATAGAGTTCTCATACTTGAACGGTGTCACCAGGTTTATGATAAATGCCGATGACACCCCTCCTTTTAAATATGGGGAAGGATACATACTTACTTCCGAAAACGACAAAAAGATGTTTTCAACAATGGCGGAAGCTCATTGCTGGCTTATGAATGATATTTACGATTGGGCTAAGTCCAATCAATACGAGATTGAGTTTATTTACTGTCCGTCCTTTTATACTTATGAAGAAATGCATTACGGCGATATGGATTTGTTCAAAGATACGCCGTGGGAAGATGACGCTTACGGTCCGCTTAAAAATGATTTGAAAACACTCGGCGAAAAAATGAATAAGGATATTGAAATAATATGGACGGGACCTTATGTCTGTACACGTACGTTAACCGATGAAGATATTGCTGAGTGGACAGATAATTTACAGGGAAGAGCGCCGTTTCTTTTTGACAATTCTATTTTTTCTCAGTTTGAATACACTGCAAGAACAATGTTTATTGCATACGGTAACGACTTCCCGGTGAATTTTTCTCAAAAGACCGGTGGTAACGGGATTTTTATAAACGGCGATGCTGTTGGCGAAACAAGCCGTGCCGCAACAATGACTGCAAATGCATACATGTGGGAAGAAGAAAGATATAATCCCGAAGTTTCCTTAATAAATGCGATGCGTAATTTATACGGCAGTTCAAACCTTAATATGCTTTTCAAATATAAAGACGTAGAATTAGAGCTTTGTAAAGTTATAAAACAAAGAGAATTATGGTTTGCAGCAGATGAGCTATGGGAATCGATTAGGAATACAAGATTTATAACTGAAAAAAATCCGTTTCATTATCATCAAAATTACGGGCGCTTCAAAGCCTTAAGGCTGCAATTAAAAAATTCAGTACCCGAACCGGGTGACTTTAATGCCTTTAAAAATAAGTGTATTGAATTAAATAATAAAAGAGAGAAGTTGTTAGCTGAAATTGAAAACAAATCATTTAAGAAATTAAACATTACACTTCAATCGGAGATGATAAAATTACCGTCATTTGATGAAACAAAATAATATGAAAACAAAACTAAAAATATTTTTTCTGGTTTTACTCTTTTTATTTATTGTAAATAACAGTTATACGCAGACAGTTATTGACAGCAATGCAAAGCTTTCAGTACAGCCTGAACCCAAAGAAGTTGTAAATTTTAATAAGTCCATTAAGATAGCTGACAAAACTGTTGTTACAATTAATACTGATAATAAAGAAGAAGAAAAAGGTGCAAACTATTTAGTGCATCTTTTAAACGAGAAGTACGGCGATCAATTGAGTATAGAAATAAACAATAACTCAAACGAAAGCGGTTTAATAAAAATAATTTTTGATAGAATTAGTGAAGACGCAAAAGTTTGTAATGATCAATACTACGAAATAAAAACTAATGTTGATAGTCCTGAAATAACTATCAAGTATTCAGGTCAATTGGGATTATTGTTTGCAGCAGTGACTTTATCGGAGTGTTTTCAAAAGACCAACGACGGAATGTTGCTGAACTTATTTGACGTTAAAGATTATCCGGACTTCTTAAGACGCATTATTTCCTCGCTGCCGCAGCCCGATGAAGTTGACGAATTATTGGACTTCGCGTTAAAAAGTAAGATTGAAACAATAGCAATTGCCAGCAGAAGATATTCCTGGTTTAAAGTTGACGACGATTATAAAAAGCTATTTGAAAAAATAAAAGAGTGGAAAGATAAATACGGCGGTCCTTCTATTATGCAGATGCATAATATTTACGAAGATAAAGAGATTGAAATTTCCAGCGAAGAAGATTTGGCGGCATTGAAGAATGTTATAAAAACAGGTATTGAAAATGGTGCCGACAAGTTAATGATTCTTGCAGACGATACCCCTCCCTTCAAATTCAGCGAAGGTTATATTCTAACTTCCGAAAATGATAAGAAAAAATTTAAACATATGGCGGAAGCGCATTGCTATCTTATGAATGAAATAAAAGATTGGCTTTCTCGGAACTCATTGGAGAGTGAGCTTTATTACGTTCCTCCTTTTTATACATATGAAGATATGCATTACGGCGACATGGAATTATATAAAGATACTCCTTGGGAAGACGATGCATATAAACCCCTACACCGTGATTTAAATTACATCGGTATAAACATGCCGGAAGATGTTTTTATATTGTGGACAGGTCCCGTGGTGAGAAGCCGTACGATTACAAGCGATGATATTAACGATTGGACGTATAACCTAAAAGGGAGAGTTCCTTTTCTTTGGGATAATACAATTTACAGTCACAATCCTTTTATTTCCACGCCGTTCTTTTCAGCCTGGGATAACGACTTTCCCGCAGACTTTAATGAGAGGACAGCGGGTAACGGAATGTTTATAAACGGCGCTGCTAATTCAGAGGATTCCAAAGCAAGTGTTATTACCGTTAATGATTATATGTGGAATTCTAAAACATATTCGCCTATGCAATCATTAGATCAAGCAATGAAAAGACTATACGGAAAAGGGAATTCAGAGCTGTTACTTAAACTCAAAGAAACAGAACTTGAGTTGAGAAAAACAATTGGTGAAAGAGAACTCTGGTTTGAAAGCGATACATTGTGGAAAATAATTCGCAAGATCAGGTTTATCCATACAAAGAATCCGTTTTATTATCACTTTAACTACACACGTATGAAGGCATTACGTTTACAATTAAAAGGTTCTGTGTCGGGACCTATTGATAAAAATGAGTTTGTGAACAAATGTTTGGCAATTGATAAAAGAAGAAAAGAAGTATTAAAAAAACTTGAAGCCAAAATGCCCAAGGTGACTTTAAAACTAAAAAAATTATTATTGGAATTGCCTGATTTTAATAAAGTTCAATGAAAATAGATGGAGGAATAAAGTGTTAAAAAGATATTTGATATTGCTATTATTACCGTTCATAGTTGCAAGTAATGTTTATACACAGGAAAAAACATTAACTAAGGAACAAGTTTTACAAGCATTAGAAGAGACAGCAAACTATGCGGCAAATACTTTGCTTGACGAAACAGGAAAATCAAGATGTGATTACAATATAATAGAAGGTAAGTGGTACGAATACGAACCCCCATGGCATACAGGTCAAGTTATCTCCGGGTTGGTTGATGCTTATAAAGTTACAAAGAATGAAAAATATTTAACGCGGGCAAAAGAAGCGGGGGACTGGTGGTGCAGTTTATTAATAACCGATCATCCAAAGTTAAAAGGAATGCTGAATGCTGCTCACGGTGATGTTGCAGGCGAAACAATAGTGTTTGCGACAATATCCGATGGTACCCCCGGCTTGTTTAAACTTTACGATGCAACAAGGGACAAGAAATATGCTGAAGTTCCTACCAGTGCAGGTGAATGGATGATGAATAACATGTATATCCCCGAATATAAACTCTTTTACGATGCGGTTGATCCTGTTACCGGAGATGTATACAAAAGTGATAGTCCCTTTGTCGACAAAGAAGATAAAAGCGCTTTGTATAATGTAGCCAGACCTAATAACGAAGGCTCATTATTCAAAGATATGTACGAATTTTCAGGGGATGAAAGGTACAAAGAAATGTTTATTGAATTATGTGAAAGTTTGCTCATGTATCAAGGTACTGAGGGATTATGGATGGATTTTGGGCCGAACCATAAAGCTGAAGGAACCTTTCATCCCCGTTTTAATTTGTGGTATGCAGAATCTTTACTTGAAGGTTATGATTTAACCGGCGATAAAAGATACCTTGAAGCTGCCCAAAAGACTCTTTCATTATATGCTAAGTATCAAAAGAAAAGCGGTACAATTTATTACAAAAATTATCTAGACGGCAGTTCAAACCAAAATTCCATTTGTGGTTCGGCAGTTTCTTTTGCCGGAATATTGTGGATAAGATTGATAGGATACGGCGTTGGCGATGAATTTAAAGAAAACGTTGAAAGGTCTGCAGATTGGGTAATCAAAAACAGATTTGGACAAGACCACCCGGATCCGAATTTAAGAGGTGCGGTTTTAAATTCAAGAACGAGAAGAAAGCATGGTAAAATATGGATGACGCAAAGAGATGTTGGAACTTCATTCGGTATGAGATTCCTTGCAACCTATTATGATTATAAATTTGGCAACTAAGGTAAGTTGTGAGAAAGATTCTGAAAATATTAAATAAATCATTTTTATTTTTGTTACTGATTAATGCTTTCCTCTTTGCTCAAACAAAAACAATTTTTGTTGCGCCGGACGGGAGTGACTCCAATGACGGTACGAGTCCGGCATCTTCTCTCCAGTCAATAAACAACGCGGTCGTAAAAGCTGAAGCCGGTGACACAGTATTAATAATGTCTGGGCGGTATCGCGAAATAATCTATTTTACAAATAAAAACGGTTTGCCGGACGAACCTATTTATATAATTGGTAACATATCGGGAGAAGGTGAACCTGCTGTAATTGACGGCGGTGCAGAAAAACCTTCTTCCGATGCCTCCAACTTCTGGCTAGTTTTTGAAAATTCAAGCTGGATTGAAATAATAAATTTAAAATTTGAAAACGGCTGGACTAACCCGATTCAAGTAACAAACTCATCTTACCTTTCTTTCAAACAATGCGATATATCTGGAGGCAGAAGAGTAATTTATGCTAAGGAGATCAAAACGCATCATATATTAATTGAGAATTGTTACTGGGATCAGGGCGGAGAATATCTCTGGACATTAAAAGAGGACGATCAAGGCGTTGACGCATGGACTTCTATGCATCATGAAAATATGCATTACTTTAACGGGTCAATAATTGATTTTAGGAAAACAGGCGGTTCTATAGTTATTAGAAATAATAAATTTATTAATAACTTTAATTCCGTACGCTGGCGGGGCGCCGAAGGTTGCGACGCTAATATAGAAATTTATAACAATGATATTTCGTACGTGCGTGACAACGATTTTGAACCTGAAGTATACACATACAATCTTCATATATATCATAACAAAAGTTTTAATGTACATAGAAATTTGTCCATTGACGATGTAGGCGGCGGCTATATTTATTATTACGGCAATCTTATCATAACAGATGACGATCCGTGGACACAGGAAGTTTGCTTACTGTTTTGGAAAATTTACGGTAACAGAAATCTTGATTATCCCCTGTATTTATTTAACAACAGTTTTTACGGGTGTGCTAACGCTTTTGAATTTGACGTTGGCAACGGTACTTTAATAAAACATTTTAACAACGCTTATTATTTTCTCCTGGACAGAGGATGGAAAGTTGACAATTGGCATCAAAGCAATGAGTTTGATTATGACATATCGAATAAAGATTGGGCTGAAAATTTAATTGTAAATAACCAGGAAAAGCATGGGAAAATTGCGGATATAAAATATGCCGAGCCTGCGCAAAATGATTTTAGACTTAGCAGATCAAGTCCGGGAATAGATGCCGGGAATGAAATGACACTTCCCGAACTGGACTGGACACAGACATATTCAGGCAATGCTCCCGACGTAGGTGCTTATGAAAACGGTGAACTTGTTGAAGGTCCGCCGTTTAGATTTATGATTCCGCCGAACAGTAAAATTGAACATAAGGAGAAACCGAGAATTGTAAGACATAAAATAAAAGGTAATGCACTCACCATTTACTTTTCAGATCAAATAGATACAGTACGTTCTAGAGATTGTAAGATTAAGGTTTTTGCCAAAGGTAAAGAAGTGGAAGTTATTTCAGCAGAATATCAAAATACCTATCGGCTTGATCTTATTACTGATTCGAAACTTGATAAACATGATGTTTCAATATTGTTTAATAAAATGCCTTTGGGGATGAACGGGGAAAATGCAACTTACTGGGCATCAACTATCCGGATCAAAAAAGATGATTAATCATTATGAATATTAATTCAAAAATTCTATTACTTAATTAAAGACATTATATGAATGATAAACTAAAAAAGATCGGTTTATTTTTTGCCTCAATTGGCCCCGGATTATTTCTGGTAGGCTATAATATAGGGACAGGCAGTGTAACCGCTATGGCATCCGGCGGTGCTGCACACGGTATGATGCTTACGTGGGCTGTGTTGTTGTCCTGTATCTTTACATATTTTTTAATTGTTGCTTTTGGAAAATTTACCGTAGTAACCGGAAAAAGCGCACTGCAAAGTTTTAAAGAATACTTCGGTAGAGACATTGCTGTATTTGTTTTGATTACTCTCATTTTCACCGAGATGGTTTCCAGTATTGGTGTAATGGCAATTGTAACCGATGTTATTAAAGAATGGTCAAG
This sequence comes from Ignavibacteria bacterium, assembly GCA_050117315.1. GTDB lineage: Bacteria > Bacteroidota > Ignavibacteria > Ignavibacteriales > Melioribacteraceae > JANQIV01. The sequence continues at coordinate 23,451 of JASFMY010000064.1, read as the reverse complement.
ACCTATTACCGAAAGCGGTGAAGGATTTAACACAATAATACTTACCATTATACTGGGTGGTTTAATTGTTGCGCTTCTCTTTAACGGTAAATACAATTCGGTCGAAAAAGTGTTAACCCTTTTCGTAACTCTCATGGGACTCTGTTTTATTGTTACTTCTTTTATGGTTATTCCTAACCCGTCGGAAGTAATAGCCGGACTTGTTCCGAATATCCCGGATGAAGCCAATGCCGGTCTTGTGGTTGCCGGTATGATCGGTACAACTATGGGAGGTATCTTATACGTAACAAGGTCTATAACGGTCAAACAAAAAAACTGGACAGTATCCGATCTTCATCTTGAAAGGCGTGATGCACTTTTTTCATCTTCCTTAATGTTTATTCTTAGTGTAGCTATTATGGCTGCTGCTGCCGGAACTTTATATCCTCAAGGACTTCACGTTGAAAATGCAATTGATATGATTAAACTTCTTGAACCTTTAGCCGGAAGATTCGCAATATCCGTTTTTGTTGCCGGTATAGTTTGTGCCGGTATATCTTCTTTATTTCCTCATTACATGCTTGTGCCTTTGCTCTTGGCAGATTACAACAATGAGAAGTTCGATCTCGGGAAATGGCGTAACAGGGGAATAGTAATTTTCTACGCTACGCTGGGTTTGGTTGTGCCTATATTCGGCGGAAGACCCGTACTGATTATGATTATATCGCAAGCGCTGGCGTTAATCGTAACCCCGCTTATTTTGATTTTAATGCTGATACTCCAAAATAAAGAAGATGTCCTTGGGAAATATAAAGCAAGTCTGCCGCTTAATATTCTATTGGTAGTTATTACATTGTTTACGATAGTAACTGCTGTAATTGGTTTTATAGGAATTGTTGATTTAATTTAATTAACACGAGAGGTATTATGTTTAATCCCAAAATTGTCTGTACATATTTATATTCAATCACCAAATACGGTTATCCGCCGGATGCAAAAAAAACAATTCAGTTTATCAATGAAATGAAATCGTTAGGATTTAAGAGTATTGAACTGGAGGGAATAAGAGACGAGCACTTATCAACTGTTTATGATATGAAGGAAGAAATAGCCGGCCATTTGAAAGAAAATGATATCAACCTGGCAATGTTTTGTGCCGTGCTGCCAGGTTGTTCGTCACTTGATGAAAAAGAGAGAAACAAAAGCTATGAGTTATTTGAAAAAGGTTGTGAGATAGCAGTTAATTTAGGCTCAAAAGCAATACTCGATAACGGGCCTCTGCCGCCGTATGTATTTCCGGATGATATCCCGGTGGTTCGCCATTACGAAGATGATTCAATTTCTTCAGCCTACTTTCCGCATGATTTGCAATGGGAAAGATTCTGGGACATAATTGTAAACTCCTATCAAACTCTTTGTGAAATTGCAGCCCATTATAATTTAACTTATAACATTCATCCGGCGCTCGGGCTGCTTGCATCAACTACAGATTCATTTCTTTACCTTTTTGATAAAGTTAAAAAAGATAACCTGAGATTTAACCTAGATACGGCTAATCAATTTGTGATGAAGGATAATATAGCCCTGTCGCTTATAAGATTAAAAGATCACGTTAATTATATCCACATAAGTGATAACAATGGTACAAAGGTTGAACATCTTGATATTGGAAAAGGAAAAATAAACTGGAATGTTTTTTTTGAGACGCTGGATAGAATTAATTTTAACGGTCATATAGGCATTGACGTCGGGGGAGCGGAATCAGCAATTGATGATATGGACAAAGCTTATTTAGGTGCCGCCAAAATTTTAGAAAACAAATGGTTGGCATAAAATGATTCTTGGCAAAAAAAGATTAATAGGGATTTTAGTTTTACCGCTTTTACTTTGCGGCATACGCAAAGCTGATGATAAGTTATTGAACGTTATTCCTTATCCGCAAAAAGTTGAATATAATTATTCACAATTCAAACTTGATAACGAGCTTTCTTATCAGCTATTCAGTAATGATACGAACTATATTTTGCTGGCGATCAGGGAACTAGGAAGTACTATTGCAAAGAGTCATAATATTACTTTAAATGAAAATGGGAAATCGGCAGGGAAAATTATCCTCGGCGTAAAAGGAAACGATTCCGGTTTTGACAAGATTTGTACGGATAATAATTTATTACCCTTAAACAAAAATGAAGAAGGTTATAAATTATTAATCAAAGATGATTCGATTATTATAGCTTCGGTTTCAAACAAAGGTTTGTTTTACGGAATTCAAACATTGAAGCAGATTGTGCGAAGCAATGCAAAACAGGATCATCTAGCCGGAGTTGAAATTGAAGATTGGCCTGACTTTAAGTACCGTGCTGTTTCAGACGATATAAGCCGCGGTCCCATACCTACATTAGACTTTATGAAATACCAGGTAAGACGTTTTGCCGAGATGAAGATCAACACGGTCGTCCATTATGTTGAGCACGTTGTAAAAACTAAGAGTCACACTGAGTTTGCACCTGACGATGGTTCCCTTACAATTGAAGAGTGGAAAGAAATATCTGAGTATGCAGAGAAGTATAATATTACAGTGATAGGCGGATTCCAATCATTCGGACATTTCCAGAGAATTCTGGAAACACCCGAGTATGCTCACCTTGGCGAAGAAGGTTCGCTAATTTCACCGGTTCTTGAAGAAAGCTATGAATTTTTGGAAGATATATATTCCGAAATGATCCCGGCTTTTAACTCGCCGATATTTAACATTAACTGCGACGAAACATTCGATCTTGGAAAGGGCAGATCAAAAGCACTTGTTGACAGTATAGGTTACGACGGTGTTTATTACCAGCATATAATGAAGCTGTATAACATTGTTAAAAGGTACGATAAACAAATATTGATGTGGGGAGACATTCTTCTCGAATACCCGGTTTTATTAGATAAACTCCCGAAAGATATAATCATCGGAACATGGAATTATGATTCGCTCGATAATTTTGATAAATTCATAAAACCGTTTAAAGAAAAAGGTTTTGAATTTTGGGTTGTCCCCGGAGTTTTGAATTCAAACAAGCTTTTCCCTAATTATTATGCGGCTCCCATTAACATTAGAAATTTTACAAGGGACGGTTTCAAATACGGCGCCTCGGGTGTTTTGAATTGTGTATGGGACGACGGCGGATCAACATTATTTACTAATATATGGTACGGAGTTTCGTTTGGTGCAGATAAAAGCTGGAATACAAAAGCACCGGACTATGAGAAATTCGATAGCCGCTTCAACAGGTCTATTTACTGCAGCTATGATATGTTCTTGACAAAAACAATACAAAAGCTGAATGAACTATCGGCACTGGAACCAACAGACGCTAATAACGATAAGGTCCTTTTCGCTAAACTGCTGCCTGAGTCGGGGAAGACTCTTAGAATTTCCCTTGATGATTGGGATAAAGTTTTAAATATAGTAAACGAAGCAGAAGTATTGCTTAATTCTGCAGAATTAAAAAAGCACGCCAGTGATAAAACATACCTTCAATTTGTTATAAACATGTACAGAACCCTGGCGCTTGAAAGAATGGGCTTAATAAAAGCTGCCGAATATTATGCCGAGGCGGAATCAACTTTTAAGATACAACCGTTTAAGTCAAGAGAACTGATCTTAAGCTCGATTGAAATTATTGATGGAATAATTCAAGGACAGTACAATTTAAAAAATGATTTTGAATTACTGTGGCTTAAAGAAAATCATACTTATGCGCTTGATTGGACTACCGATCGGTATGAAAGCAAAACTAACGAGTTCATTGACGTTAAAAAAAGACTTTTTGCATCGCTAAAAAGGCTGGATAGTTCGTTGCCTATTCTTTCAAGCCAAGACGTAAGGTTGGCAATTTCAAAACTGCCCGGCAAGTATTTTAGAGAATGGATGATGATAAATCCCGTTGCAATAAAAGGCGAAGATAACCTTTTGGAAACCGACTATCTGCAGGATATGGGTGGCGAAGAAAACGCAGTTCCAAAGGTTACTCAAGAATTTTATTACGATAATAAAAAATACAGATGGCGAAGGGTCGTTACAGAATATCCCGATATTGTAAACCTCGGAGAAATATTCCCGGATCATAATGCAAATGCAGTAATGTATGCATTTGCAAACATAAGCCTTGAGAAGGATACAACAATAAAAGCATTTGCCGGTTTTGACGAAGGCATGGAAGTTTTTATAAACGGTAAAAGTGTATTCAAAAAAACAGGTGACGATAAATTTGAACCCGATGAATATTCTTTTTCTTTTGACCTTCCCAAAGGAAAAAACAATATGTTGATAAAACTTATTCAAACCACTGGCGAATGGGGATTTACTTTTAGGCTGCCGGAAAGTGAAGTGCGAAACAGTAAGAACAGGTACAGGATTGTGGAGTAAAAATGAAAGACAAATTCCTTAGTTATATTTTAGTTATAGTTACATCATCTTTATTAATAGTTTCATGCGTTCAAAAAGAAGATAGCAGAACACCCTCAGATATTGTAAAAGCAGTTGCTGATAAAATATTGAGAGAAACTGTTTTTGAATTCAAGCAGGTTATTCATAAACCCCGATTGAATATGCAGATGCTTGATTACAAAAACGGCTACGGCTTTGCTGGCAATGGTGTTTATTATTCACTAAGTAACCTCAAATGTGCCGGTGATACAACCCTAACTTTTGGTACCGGTTATTCCGGGGTGGTTAAGATTTGGGTCAACGGTTCCCCGGTATTTGAAGGTTCCAATGATGAACCTGTAGAAGTAAAAGAAATAGCATACGGATTATTTGAATTCCCGGATACATTTGATGTAAATGTAAAAAAAGGATTAAATGAAATTCTTATTAAGCTTGTGTCACTTAACGAATATCCCAAAGTATACCTGAGAGAAATTACTGAAGAACAGGAAGCGCCTCATTCGGCTGAATTTGTGCTTGAGAATTCTTCCGAAGAGTTTGAGTTAAAATGGATGTCCATAGGAACGTTCCCTCAGCTTACTAACGTTGAAGAAAGTGCTGCTTTCAAATACCCGCCTGAGGAGAAGTTCAAAGATTATTATGAGTTCGACGGTGAAATATATGCATGGAACGGCGGAAGAAAAAATATACTTTGTGAACTAGTCATCAAACCGGATAACAGCTATCAAAGGGAATCATACCTTGAATGGCATTATGCCAACGGGACCGTTATGTCGGGGATGCTTGCAGTTGCAGATAAGGTGGGAGGTAATGAGTATAAAAAATTTGTAAATAAATTTTGTGACTTCACCATTGAAAATTATGATTACTTTGAATGGCAGTACAAGACCCTGAACGCACTGCGCGGAACTAACCACAGGATTTACAGGAAATCAATGCTTGACGATACTGGTTCCCCGGCTTTACCGTTTGTGCAATTATACATGGAAAAGGAAAATGAATCGTATAAGAAAATTATTGATGAGATGTTTAATTATGTAGTAAACGGTCAGGTAAGATTAGATGATGGAACATTGTGTAGACCCGAACCTGTTGAAATGACCGTATGGGCAGATGACTTATTTATGAGCGTCCCTTTCTTAATAAGAATGGCAAAGATTACCGGCGATGAAAAGTACTACGATGATGCGGCTTTGCAGGTAGTTAAATTTTATGACCTTTTATTTGATGAAGAAGCAGGATTAAACAAACACGGCTGGTTTGATAATAAGAAAGAAAGATCAATTGCCTTTTGGGGAAGAGCCAACGGGTGGATGATATGGGCAACATCCGAAGCTTTGTTAAATTTGCCGCACAATCATCCATCGTACTCAAAAATACTAGAATTGTTTGAAGCTCATATCGAAGGAGTGGCTAAATACCAGGCTGAAAGCGGTTTATGGCACCAGGTACTGGATCACCCTGAATCATTTGAAGAAACATCATGCACATCGATGTATCTTCTTGGTATGATAAGAGGTGTTCAAAACGGGTGGCTCGATGGAAGTTTCAAGGATAATATTGAGAAAGCATGGAAGGGATTAAAAACAAAAATAAAAGACGACGGGACAGTTATAGATATTTGCCGCGGTACCGGAATAGGTTACGACTTGGAATTTTATTATAATAGGAAGAGATTTGATAACGATCCGCGAGGTTTGGGAGCAGTACTAACGGCAGTTGCGGAAATGCATACTTTTGAGAATAATTAGAAACCAATTATGAAAGAAAAACTCGGAATAGGTATAGTAGGACTGGGCAACATTGCCCCGGTGCATGCTCAGGCAATTCAACAAGCTTATAATGCTGAACTCATTTCCTGTTACAGTTCTCGTGAAGAAAAAGCCAAAAGTTTCTCGGAAAAGTACGGGATAAAAAGTTTTACCGAGTGGAATAAGTTTATTAATGACGACGAACTGGATATAGTATCTATATGCACCCCAAACGGGACACACCTGGATTTCGGTAAAAAAACAGCCACAGCGGGTAAACATGTAGTAATTGAAAAACCTATCGAAGTTAATCTTGAAAGAGCTAACAAACTGATAAAATCATGTAAAGATAATGATGTAAAGCTTGCCGTTATTTATCAAAACCGTTTTCTGCCTGCAGTTGAAAAATTAAAACAAATGATCACAGAAAATAAACTCGGTAAAATATTTATGGCGGATGCTTATGTAAAATGGTACAGGAGCGATGAATATTATAAAAGCGCCGAATGGAGAGCTACTTTAAAATTAGACGGCGGCGGAGTATTGATAAACCAGGCTATACACACTGTTGACCTTTTATACTGGTTTATCGGTGATGTTGAGTCAATATATGCTGTGAAAGGAACAATAACCCATGAAGGTATTGAAGGTGAAGATAATGCCGTTACGCTTGTCAAATATAAAAACGGTGCAATGGGTGTTATAGTGGCTTCAACTTCTGTACAGCCTGCTATGCCCAGGCGTATTGAAATTCACGGTGAGAACGGGACTGCAGTGTTAAACGACGATAACCTGGAAGTATCTTTAATTGATGAAAGTATCCCCGGTAAAAGTCCCGGCGAAGAAGACAAAACCCATTCCGGTGCTGCCGATCCTTTAGCAGGTTTTTCAATCGAGCCTCACAAAAAGCAGTTTGAGCAAATTGTCAACGCAATACTTAACGGGGAAGAGCCGGTTGTTTCCGGTGAAGAAAGTTTAAAATCATTGGGTATAGTAAATGCCGTTTACGAATCAGCAGAGAAAAAAAAGCCTGTAGATTTTGACATGTTTATGAAAGTTAAACTAAAATAAATCATGGAACTGAAAATGAAAGCAATAAAAGAATTTAATAAAGAAAAATTACTTGTAAAAGTATTTAACAACCGGGAAGAACTAGGTATAACTGTTGCTGAGGATGTTGCTGATGTAATTAATAATCTTGCTCAAAGCCAGGACGAAATAAGAATAGTATTTGCTGCTGCTCCGTCACAGAATGAATTTTTAGAAGAGCTTGCTAAAAAAGATATAGATTGGCAGAAGGTTGTTGCCTTTCATATGGACGAGTATATTGGTCTGGAAGCATCAGCCCCTCATTTATTCGGTAAATATCTTGATAATCACATCTTTAGTAAAGTTAACTTCAAAGAAATTCATTATATAAATTCTCAAGAAGAATCTGTAGAAGAAGAATGCTTTAGGTATGCGGATTTGTTAACGGACAAGCCGATTGATATTTGTTTTATGGGTATAGGCGAGAATGGACACCTTGCTTTTAACGATCCCCCGGTTGCGGATTTTGACGACAAAAAGGTTGTGAAGATTGTTGAGCTAGATGAAAAATGCAGAATCCAGCAAGTAAACGACGGCTGCTTTGAAACAATTGAAGATGTACCCAAAAAAGCAATTACACTTACCATCCCGGTTTTAATGTCGGCAAAATATTTATCTATTGTAGCCCCGGGAAAAACAAAAGCAGCAGCTATTAAAGATACGTTGAATAGCGACGTTAGTACAAGTTGCCCGGCGACTATTCTAAGAACACATAATAATGCTGCAAAACTTTATATTGACAAAGATTCCTATAGCATGGCTTACGGTATGGTGTAAGAAATATTTATGTTCATGATGTATTGCCGACACAAAAAATGATTTTGGACTAAATGATAATTATAGAATAATGAAAAAGATATTTCTTATATTACTTTTATTTGGAAACGTAAGTTTCGTCTTATCACAAAACCGGTTGGCTTATAAACCTTATGCTTTTGATACAGGAAGCCTTGACTCCAGGTTTTTTCCTTCCGTTGAAAAGATTAATGAAAAAGATGTCTATGATAAGAAACAAGGTTTTGGCTGGATAACAAAACCTTCCGGCTTATTTGTAAGAAGTGATCTGGAAACAAGCGGATTTAGAAATAATTTTACGATTGACGGTATAACAGGCAAAGAACTGGAATTCAAGATCGATTTGCCCGAAGGCGATTGGTGGTTTACATTTTGGATGGAAAGCGGGAGGGAAGTAGTAAATACCGCAAAGCTTTTTGTTAATGATACCGAGAGAGAAATAAGCTGGCATAGAATCAAGCCCGGTGCTGAAGATGCAAATAACCTGATGGATATTTACCGTGTATATCATACCTTGATAAAAGTAAATAAGCAGGGAGTTGACTTTAGATTACAAGGAGTCCAAGACTCGATTCGTTTACTTGGATTCACGTTTATTCCAAAAGTTGAACCGGCTGATTCGATACAGAAAAGTTACATGAAGATAATTAAAGAAGCCGGCAAGTATAAATCCAAAGTTTCTTTGCGTAACCTGGCTAATACACTTAAGACCAGGCTGAAGAAAAATCAGGAAGACCCGTTCCTGTTTTACTGGTACCAGCAAATATCGCTTATTGACGAAGCTGAAAGGTTCTGGGAAATGCTGGGCTGGGAATGGGAAAGATTTCAAACAGGTCTTTCTATTTTTCAGAGAATGCACCAGGCAATACTGCTGCTGGATACTTTTCTTGAAAATTTTGATTTTACGGATTACCCGTTGAAGGAAAGAGCGCAATGGATGAGAGGAAAAATCTGCTATGATTTAGAACTGGAAAGGGGAGGTAAGCACGAACTGGAAATATCAAAGCAGGACCTCTCAAGGTTGTTTGAAGTTTACCCGGATGACCCATCCTTAGCAATGTTAAACGGTACAAAAATTGATATCCCGAATGCATGCGGTAACCTTCCCTCTTCGGAAGGCGCACCCGAATGGTCCAATCTTCAAAGAGAAGTAATCTGTCGCTTGAGCAGTGAAATAGAGTGGTGGGTAAACGAAAAACAAGCGCCAAACGGTGAACTGGGCGGTAAGATTGGTGACGACGTGGAAATCTTAAGATGGTGGAATGCATTTATTTTCAAAGGGGATGAACCGGCAATCAAAGGCTGGGAAAAAATAGCCGATGCGGTTTGGAATGATCCCAAAGTTTATAAAGGCTATTCTAAAAAACCGATTGATGTTGAACATGCTTCCGAATTCATTTCCGATTCAACACCTGAACTTATTATGGTAGATAATGATTCAACATATCTTAAAAGACTGGAATACACGGCGAAGTATTTTGAAAATCTCTGGACAGAAAAAAATAGATTCGGCAGGAGGTTCTTTAAATCAGCATGGTTCAGCTCGACTGAAGTGGACGAACGCCCTCCGCGTAACCGGGACCTTGAGTATAATGCACGTGCCGTAAAACCGTTGCGTTACTTAGCATGGGCAACAAGAAATGAAAAGTATATTCAGCTTTTAAGCGAATGGTCAAAATCGTGGCTGCATGCTGCATTAAGAACAGACAAAGGAAAACCGAAAGGTATTATCCCTGCTTCAATGAGATGGTATGATGATGCGTTAAACGGCGACGAACCAAACTGGTACGAAGCAAACATGTTATGGAATTATTTCGAATGGGAGATCCATCCGGGTATAATGATGCTTGACCAGTTTTTATTTACATATACTTTAACCAAGGACGACAGTTTGTTGCTGCCGATAGAATTAACAATGGATTTAGTCTACGACAACATCAAAGCTGATCCGGATTTTTATAAAAAGGACTATCCCAAAGGCTCGCCGGAATGGGCAGCAAAAATTTTATATATAAACGAAAATTTTTGGAGTGTGGTCGGTACATGGAGAAATATAACATGTAATAACAAGTACGATGAAATTATAAAGCTTGCAGGCACGGATTACTTTAAATACAGGCTGACTCAAGATGAAAGTTATATAACCGCCGGACTTAGGAATATATTAAATATAATCCGTTATAATACTCCTTTGAGAACAACACTTGTGGTTCATACGGACAGGGTGAGAACACCTGGCGCAAATCATTTGAAAGCAATGTTAACGGGAGACGGAACTAGGGAAGGCAGTTCTCCTTATTATACAATTACATGGGAAGATACGGATAATGATTTCACCGCTTTTGTAAAAGATCACGGCATGGAAAATTTGAATGTCGATATCTATTCTCATTCTGAAAATGATTATGGTATCACCTTAAGACTTTGGCAGCTTGATAAGGGTGAGTATAATTTCATTATAAAAGATGCGGACGGTAATATATTCAAGGAATCTCAAATAGAGTATTTAAAATCAGGCCAAAGATTTAAATTGAATCTCCCTGCAAAAAAACTAATTGAACTTGTGATAAAAAAATGAAATGCATATATGAAAGTCTGCAATAGGCATATTATTTCTTCAACGGGTTTTTAATGATGATGTTGTTTATCTTTGTGCATTTTTAACATCAATCATAAAACAAGGAATGAAATAAATGCTGAAAAGAGAAATAAGAAAAACAGGAATGAATGCTTCGGTAATTGCTCTCGGTACATGGGTTACCGGCGGATGGATGTGGGGCGGTGCGGATGAAAAAGAAAGCATCGATGCCATTCATGCAGGACTGGACGCCGGGATAAACTTTATTGACACTGCACCGATATATGGTTTCGGTTATTCCGAGGAAGTTGTAGGAAAAGCAGTTAAAGACCGTAGAGATAAAGTAATTATTGCTACCAAATGCGGTCTTGTCTGGGACAAAGAGAAAGGCCAATTCTATTTTAACAGTGATGATCTATCCGTTACCGAAGGTGAAAGCAAACGCAAAGTGTATAAATATCTGGGTGCGGAATCCATACGTGAAGAGGTAGAAAAAAGCCTTAAAAGATTGCAGACAGATTATATTGACCTTTATCAAACACACTGGCAGGTGCCGACTACTCCTATTGAAGAAACAATGTCGGCTTTAACAAAATTAAAAGAGGAAGGAAAGATAAGGGCTATAGGAGTATCAAATGCAACGGTTGAACAGATGAAACAGTACGGCGATATTGATTCCGACCAGGAAAAATACAACATGCTGGCAAGGAAGATTGAAGCAGAAGGGAATACAAGTTATTGTGCAAAAAATAATATAGCTCTACTAGCTTATTCACCTATTGCTCAAGGTTTATTAACGGGTAAAATTACAGCCGACAGGAAATTCGGTGAAGGAGATGTGCGGAACAATAAACCAATGTTCCAGAAAGAATTTATTGAAAAAGTAAACCGGATGCTTGGTGAATTTAAGCCTCTCGCAGAAAAATATAATGCCAATCTGGGACAATTATCGTTGGCATGGACATTCAAACAAAAAGGAATAACCCACCTTCTTTGCGGTGCCAGGAATAAAGAACAGGCAATTGAAAATGCCAAAGCCGGGAAAATTGATCTGGTGCAGGATGATCTTGATTTTATTGATTCCGTTTATAAAAAATATTTTTAAGAACATAAATGAGAACTAAAATAGAATGGAAAAAAATCGTACAAATAAACTCGTGAATATCAAATTTATTTTTGTAATTATAATACTAACCAATTTGTCGAATGCTCAAACCGGTATTTTTTTTAATGTAAAAGATTACGGAGCCAAAGGTGACGGAGTAACTCTCGATACCGAAGCAATACGAAAAGCCGTTGCCGATTGTGCTGTTAAAGGCGGTACGGTACTATTTCCTCCGGGAAAATATTTAACCGGTTCCGTTGATCTTGTAAGTAATGTTGATCTTTACATTCAACGGGGTGCAACACTTTTAGGTAGCACGAATATAAAAGATTACGAAGAAAGAGTCCCCGAATTAAAATCATATAACGATTATTTTTTGAAGCATTCAATGTTTTATGCCGAGAAAGCGGAAAACATTTCTATTCGTGGAGAGGGTACGATAGACGGACAGGGGGCATCGTATATAATTACTACCAATAAAAAACCTGATCGTTATTTCAACAGGCCATTTATAATTAGATTTGTTGAATGCAACAATGTCAAAATCGAAGGAATTACCTTGCGAAATTCGGCAATGTGGATGCAGCAATACCTTGCCTGCGAAAACCTTTTTATTCACGGTATAAAAGTTTATAACCACGCCAATAAAAACAACGATATGATAGACATCGACGGTTGTAAAAATGTAGTAATGTCGGATTGTATCGGCGATACGGATGATGATGCGCTGACACTTAAAAGTACATCCGAAAGAATAACTGAAAATGTAACAATTACTAATTGTGTGCTGAGCAGTCATTGTAATGCAATTAAAATGGGAACAGAATCAACAGGCGGATTCAGAAATGTCACGATATCAAACATTGTTGTAAAGCCATCGGATTCTCCCACAAAAATTTATGGTGAACACAAAGGGATAAGCGGTATAACACTTGGCATGGTTGACGGCGGAATATTGGAAGGTGTAACAATTTCGAATATCAGGATTGAAGGCACAGAAGTACCTCTTTATATGCGTCTCGGCAATAGGGGAAGAAAACACCATCCTGATGCAGACCAGCCGGGCATTGGTATTTTTAAGGATGTAAACATAAGCGATGTAATTGCAACAAATGTTGAATCAAATATCGGCGCATCAATTATGGGGATTCCGAGTCATAAAATTCAAAATGTCACATTAAACAATATTACAATTGAGTATCCCGGCGGAGGAACTAAAGAAGATGCAGTAAGAGAAATCCCCGAACAGGAAGATGGCTACCCGGAAGGTACACGCTGGGGAACGCTTACTTCGTACGGCTTTTATATTAGACACGTTGATAATATTACACTCAATAATATTGAGCTAAGATTGGCTGCTGAAGATGTCCGTCCGGCAATTGTTGTCGAAGACGTAAACGATATTCAATTAAACGGAATCAGGGCAGAGTCTGATTTTGATGCGGAAGCAATATTTAAGTTTATTGAATCGCAGCGTATAACCATTTCAAATTTTAGATCACTCTCAAAAGCAGGAACGTTTGTTTCGTTAAACGGTGCTGATACAAAAGAAGTGATTTTATTAAACAACAATTTACATAACATAGAATCGGTTACTAAGTTAAACGGCGTAGACTTGGAAGAAGTTAAAATGGGTGGGAATATAAAATAGATAAACCACGAAAATTTCTTTGATTACATAGAAAGAAAATTACTGTCTTTTTGTTAGAGATAGATTTCTCGACAGAGAAATGATGAGGGGAATAAATACTTATAATATGCGAGATAAATCATGTATGTAAAAAACTCTTTGGCCGCATGGCTATGCGTACTCTTTTTAATTCTAAATTCGATTTTTATTAATGCCCAAGAGTTAACTGCTCTAAAAGAAGAAGCAATTCTTGCAAAAATGGAAAAGGTTGCTGACTGGCAATTGAATAACCCGGTAAGGTTTGACGTTACATATAAAAAGAACGGTGAACTGGAACAGGCGCGTATTTTATGGGAAGGGTTGCTGACGAAAACGAGGGAAGGCTTTAACGATAAAGAAGTTTTTAAAAACATACCGGCCGACTGGAAGTATTTTTGTTCGCTTGTTGGGGATGACGCTACGTACCTGGAAATACCACAGCAAATTAAAAACACTTTAACAAATAAATTAGATGTCGCTGAAGAAGATATTGTTCTTATAACGATGGGTGACGGTACATCGAAAAGCTGGGAAATAGGGGCTTTTTATGCCGGCTTACTTGAGTTATCAAAAGTTTCAAAAAACTCAAAATACTTTGATGCATTAAAGATGGTCGGTGAAGCGAGCAAATGGAAATTAGGTGACAGGATTTATCATGCAGATGATCATTGCGTAGGGCAGATGTATCTTGAGTTATATAAAAAATATAATGAAATTGAAATGCTTGCAAATGTTCAAATGCAGTTCGATTGGATAATTAAAAATCCACACCCGCAAACTTTAAGGTACTCTGATGGCAAAAACAGGTGGAGTTGGTGCGACGCTTTGTTTATGTCGCCGCCGGTATGGGTAAAACTTTCCTCAATAACCGGTGATAAAAAATATATAGACTATATGAATGAACAATACAGCCAGACTTATGATCATCTCTACGACAAAGAAGAAAAGTTATTTTACAGGGATGACAGATATTACGGGTTAAAAGAACCCAACGGAAAAAAAATTTTTTGGAGCCGCGGCAACGGTTGGGTTATTTCGGGATTAGCAATGATTTTAAATGAGTATCTGGATGATTATCCCGGCAGAGGTAAGTACGAAAAACTTTTCAAAGAAATGGCTGAAAGAATTTTGGAACTTCAACCCGCAGACGGCTTATTCCGTTCAAGTTTATTAGACCCTGTAAATTACCCGGTACCGGAATCAAGCAGTACAGCTTTCTTTACTTATGCCATGGCATGGGGTATTAACAACGGTTACTTGGAAAAAGAAAAATATCTGCCGTTTATATTGAAGTCGTGGGAAGCACTCCAGGGATGTATTAACGAATACGGTAAAATGGGTTATGTGCAGCTTCCGGGCTCGGAACCTGGGGAGGTACATAAAGATTGGAATGCTACTTACGGTGCGGGCTCATTTCTTTTGGCGGGAACCGAAATTATAAAAATGATTAAAAAAAATAATACGTATTAAATCCGGTTATTCAAATTATTCAGTTATCAGGAAGCTCATGAAGAAAGTTTTATTCCTTATTTGTCTAAGCTCATTGTTTGTTGTAATTATTAAATCTCAATCCCGGCCTTATATTATTGTTAAAGAATCGGAATATGATTCTTTAAGAATGAAAGCCGATACATATCCGTGGTCTGCTTTTAAAGAAAACGCTGTTAAAGCCGTTGAAGAATTAGAATACCGAGAAAATACCAGGCATATAAGAAAAACTTCTTTAGCAACCGATTTGGCGGGAGCCTTGTCGCTTTGTTATATACTTTTTCCCGAGAGCAAACCTCTTTATATTAGCAAACTTGAAAATGACGTCCTTAAATTAATTGACGATATCCGCAAAGATAAGGAAACAACAGACATCCCTACGGAACACGGTTATAATGTTGGACCTGCGCAAGCTGCTTTTTTGACCTATATTGCTTTAGATATTATGTACTATGATTTGGACCCGCTAAAAAGAAAAGAAATAGAAGATGATCTTGAGTACATATCGCTTAACCATCATCGGAGTTGGTTTGAAAGTAAATATGCTATTGAAGGAATGTATGCTTTATATAATTATGGAGGAAAATCAAAAGAGTTTATAGAAAGGAAGAATAGTTATAAAGAGTATTTTCTTGATGCAGCATCGGAGGATGGTGTTTATACAACAGGTCCCGGTTACGCTCATAGCCGTCTTTATATGAAAAGAAGAGTGCAGAAAAAAATGTTTATGGATATTTGTGAATATCAAGGCTATCATGAATTTTATTCGGAACCTGTTTTTATTAATTTATACGAGTGGTTGTTCGGGTATTCAATGACTCCGTTTAATTTAACTTATACCTTTGGTGATTCGCCGCCTGTTAAACCTTTTCACGAATGGACCACATCAGCCTTGAGGGTCAACCGATTTTCAAAGGTGGCACAAGCTTATGCGGCATGGTTCATTGGTCCTATGGGAGATTTTGACAAAGAAAATACCTTGCTAAACTATCTTTTAACCGACAGTATTCCTGTTAAAGCCCGACAACCAAAAAGCAGGATATTCAAAAATGGCGGGGCCTGGCTATTGGGAGATGACCCAACTCAAGATAATATTACAGGTGTTTTATGGAACATCTATCCTAATGAACAAAGTCACAATCATTTGGAAGTAAATTCCATTCATATAACTGCATTTGGTGATAATATAATCAGGAATTCAGGTTATGACGGTTGGGGTGAACCTAACGCAGAATTGTGGGAGTGGGTCAGCAAAGATGCAAGATCTTCCAATACACTCACCGTAGGTAATTATAATCATCAATCTTTAATGGGCGGTGGAATTAAGGAAAGTGTTATCGGTTACGATATTGTATATGCGTCCGGCAATTCAGGTCGATCGCTGATAAACAGCATACATAACAGAAGCCTGCTGTTTGTAAAACCTATTGATAATCTTCCGGGGTACTTCTATGTTTTTGACGAAGCTTCCACATTATATGATGATAAAGAAGTAAATATATATTTTCATCCAAACTCAAACAGTAATCCTAAAATTAAAAAAAATAATCAATACAAGTTCAGAATAAAACCCTGCACAAATTTTATCGATAGCCTTTTTGTCACGATTAAATTTATTGATAAACCTAATCACTTAGAAATAAAAGAAGGTTACCTTGCATCGTATGATGAATGCAGCCGATTTTTTGGCAAATATATAGATGCCGGATTTATAACAACGGCAAAATATGTTGATGTAGCAACGATACTTTTCCCGCATCGTAATGACGATAAAGTCCCTGTTATGGAAACTGACGAAAATAAATATTATTCATTAGCAAAGTTGAAATTTGATAGTCATGTAGAGGATTATTTTATAAATCCGAAATTAAAGGAAGATATCGAAATTGGAAGTTTCTTAATAAATACTACCGCCCTTTATGTAAGAAAGTTTGACACAAATGATATGAATATTTGGTGTTACAAGGGTAATAAGTTTTTAAATAAGCAAAAAAGTATTATCGGCTTTGAATCTGATTCGGATATAACTTTCTTGCTGAACGGACAAAGAGGAGAAATAGTTACTAGTGGTTCAAGTATTAGAATATATTATCCGGAAGTTAACCAAATAATTGTTGACGGAAATAGGTATTTATCTAATGATTCAAACGAATGGGTTGATGTTAAACTTGGAGAAGGTAATCATAGATATGAGATAATCTCCAACATAAAGTATGAGAGAAGGGAAACAGCTAATGATGACTATTATTTATCAAACACTTATCCATATCCGGCCAACCGGTCAACAAAAATTACGTATAGAATTCCGTCATCACAGCATGTTAAGATTGTTCTTTATGATTCTTTAGATAACCGGGTTGAAACAATTTTTGATAAACATGTTGAGGCGGGTACTCATTCTGTTTTTCTTGATTCAAGCAAACTTTCAAAAGGAGTTTATTCTTATAAAATGATCACGAAAGAAAAAACTCTTTCTAAAAAGATGATTTTAGCACAAGGGTATAATTAAGAATATTAAATTATAGAATAGATTAAGATAGAGAAGGAGTAAGCCGGTTATAATACCGGCTTACCTTTTAATAAAATCTTATTGATGTTGAAATCATAGTTATTACCGTTATTGTCTATATCACAGATTAATAAATCCGCATCATAACCTTTGGCAATTTGACCTTTGCCGGGTAAATGTTTTTTAAGTAATTCTGCCGGAACAAAGCTGCACATCTTTGATGTTTCTATAATTGCATCTTCAAGCTTCAGTCCTTTGTGAATTTTATTCCAGACGCCTTCAATATCTTTCGTTAACCAATTTAATATATTTGCGAATGCCTTATCCATTGTAAGTATACTGCCTAAAAGTGCATGGGGTCTTTCCTTGATATACATATATTCATTATTGTCAGATACCATCCCGTCAACGCCGCCGAAAGTGAAATTTTTAATTCCGTCAAATTTTGTTGTAAACATTGAGTCGGTTGTAATTAATATTTTATCGTATCCTTTTCTTTTTATTAAATCGAGAAGATATGATTTATCCACATGATAACCGTCCGGGATTATTTCGGCATACACTCTATCGTCCCTCAATACATATTCAAACGCTCCCATATTGTTGAAAGGCTTGTAGGAAGATCTCACCGGTCCGTTGAAAAAATGGATTGCAAGTTTAGTCCCTTTATCAACCGCCTTTTGGTATTGAATTCCCTCCGCACCGCTATGGCCCAGTGCACAAACTATATCGTTGGTATTCAAATATTCAATTAATGAATAAGCCTCGTCGCCCCATTCGGGAACAACGTTTACAATTTTTATTAAGCCGTTGGCCAAATCTTGAAATTTTTTGAATGATTCGATTGAAGGATTGATAAAATATTCGGGGTTATGAGCTCCCCTGAAATCAGGGTGATTCATATAGCAGCCTTCAATATACAACCCGCCCAACGCTTCGGTTGATAATATTGAAGAACTGTTCTTTATATATTCGCCAACATGTTTAAATGAATCGCACAACAATTCGACCGGAGCAGCCACGGATGAAAGAAAAAAAGTAGTGCTGCCTGATTGTATATAAGCTTTTATTACCGACTCAAACTTTTCACAATATGCATCATAGGAATTATCAAATTCCTTTTTCTGGATATCATAAAAGCCGTTTGTTACATCATAGCCCGATATTCCGTTGGTGTGAACATCAATAAAACCGGGTAATAAATAACTATTGTTTGCGTTAATATCGGTAGGACTTATTTTTTCAGGAGAACCGGAAGCTATAGTTTTTATTTTATCATTTTCTATTTCTAAAAAACCTTTAATGATTTGATTTGTAAGTACTATTTGTGCATTATAAATTAACATAAGAACTCCATTTATTTCTATTTACTAATTTACTAAAATCATGGGAAAGTACCGATAAAATAAGGGCTTGATGCACATATATATCATGAATTTTATAGATATTATTATTATTATTATTATTGTATAAAAATTAATAAGACTTAGGTGATAATAAATGACCTCGAAAGAAAGAGTAAGAGCAGCAATGGATTTAAAGAGGCCGGATAAAATTCCGTTGATGTGTCAGTTTAGTTTCGGACATATGTTGATGCAATTAGATGTATCACCGGTTGAATTTTGGTTTGACAAAAACGTTTTTGCAAACGGGTTAATTAAACTCCGTGAGATGTACGATTTCGACGGAATACTGATTAGTATTCACGGGCATGACCGGGATTGGAAAAATGCAATTGAGGCTTATGAGAAGGATGGCAATAACGAGATAGTTGAACTCAAAAACAAAGATAAAATGTATTTTACGAATAACGAACTTCCGCGTTATGTTTTTGCAAATAAAGAAACTCCGCCGGTACTTGATAACATAACTGCTGATGATCTGCCGGATAAACTTGATTATATACCTGTCTCACAGGATTTGCATTTTAAGATATCATTAACAAATAAGTTTGATGCAATCCATGATATAGTTGATAAAGCAGGAAAACAATATTCTATTCACGGTGAGATAACTTCACCGTTTGATTATTTGTTGGACTTGCTCGGACACCAGGACGCATTGATGGGATTAATCGTTGACCCCGATAAATGCAAAATGATATTAGCTCATTACACTTCGATGATAAAAGACCTGGCAGTTGAAATGTGTGATACCGGAGTGGATGCAATTAAAATATCATCTCCTTTTGCAGGTGCGGGGTTTATTTCTCCCGATTACTACGAGATGTTTGTGGCCCCTTATGAATCCGAGATAGCAAAGGCTGTAAGAAATAAAGATGTGCATATTTTTATACCCACACTTGCGGGTCAATAAACGACAGGCTTGAAATTATGCTTAATACCGGCATCAGCGGGCTTGAATGTCTTGATCCTCCGCCGCTTGGTAATGTTGAACTTGATGATGCAATGAATAGAATAAAAGGTAAAGGCTTTTTATTAAAGGAAATATAGATTCGGTCAACTCTCTGCTGAACGGTACAAAGGAACAGATTATTGAAGATGCCAAAAGAAGAATCGAAATAGGAAAACAATCACACGGTTTTATATTGAGCACTGCATGTTCAATTGCACCCGAAGTAAAAAAAGAAAACCTGCTGCTATTGAAGGAAGTAGTTGACAAGTGGGGATAGCGGAATTAAAGCAGGCAGTTTATATACTTGTTGCCAATTGGTTTTGGGATTTTGCCATAAAGTCCTCTCTTTTTAAGAGAGGATTTAGGTGAGTTTTAAAAAAACAAAATTCCAAAACCAATTTGGCTTGTGTATAGTAGGTAATATAACCAAAAAACTAAAACTTAGGATATTCAAGGCTATTGCTGACGACTTCATGATAGCAATTAAAAGACTGGCAAGCACTCCTCAACACGAAAAAATAAGGTTCATTGTCAAGAAAGAGTTCACTGTGTAATTATTTATTCTTTCCCCCGTACATAAGCATCAACTTAACAATGAATGTAATGTTTAATATTTCTAAAAACTCTTTGAAATCCTTGTTGATGATCATATCGCCAACTATTATATTCTTCCCTTATTTCTTCAAGTGTAAGTAATCTTTTTTGATATGGTTGACTTTGCCAATATTTGAAGTCACTTTTTTCTGAAGTATTTCTTAATATTTTGACAACTTTCTCAATCATATTTTAGTAATCTCTTTTAGAATTTTTATATCAAATTACTATTTTTGCCTTTCTGTTTCAACCGCCTATCGGGTTAGTCGGGAGATGTCGCCATCTCCAAGCCCACTAAGAATCACGCTGTAGTGGGACTCATGCACTTTTCAAGCCTTTCCCATTAGGAAATATCCGACAATTATTAAATTTAAATATTAGAATAATTATTTCTCCACCAATCAAATTTATCTATCTTATCAATCATTGATTCGTGAATTGCTTTTTCATTTTTTTGCGCATCAAATGAACATTTGCTCGCTGTAATTTCATGAATTGCACGAGCCTTAGCTATTATCATTATGTATCCATTCTCAAGTGTTCGCAACTCTTCTTCTTCGTCCCAAGTAGCTCTTATTTCTTCTTCAGATAATGTTTTTTGAGAATTGTAAAAACTCTCATAATTCTGAACATCTTCAGAATGCTTAGTATATTCTTCAAATAATTTTAACTCATTTCCGTCTAAGGAATACTTGATAGAATTATATTGAAAATCACTAATAAATATTCCCATTGGTATATTAAAACCAAATTTCTTAATAATGTTTTTGGGTCTGAAAAGCATAGGGAATATTATATAATATGACCATAGAATAATTGCAATAGTATTGTTTAAGCTTAGCCAAAATAATAATGTATCAATTGAATATTCATGTTGCAATTTACCATTACCTCTATATGAATCGACAGGTTTATATGCATGAGATGATGTGTTAGATAAATTTTTTAAAACAACTTGAATAATTTTTTTTATTGGTCTTACAAATTTATCTTCAGGCAAATAATAGTTTATCATTTTGAGATTTGATGGTGAAACACCGTCCTTTAGATATTTTTCCAAGGATAGAAATGAGTTTTCATTTTTACATTTTATAAAGTAATAGCATTGCTTAATATTGAATTCAATAATTGTACGGAGTAGATGTTGTGCAGCTGACAAATAATTGTTGAATCCACAATAGAAATATTCTTTTAGTAAATGAAGTGACTCATAATAGAAGTAAAACCGAGATAAAAAAATATTATCATTATAATTACGGTGAATAGTTCCGGGAAAAATATCTTGTATGTTCACCATACTAAGTAGTTTCCATTTAAAGTTTTGATAATTCTTACGAAAAGGGAATGTATCATCATTCTCTAAAACATCAAGTATCACTTTTGCTTCTTCTGAGAATTTGGCTTTATCAAGTCCAAGTATTTCTATCAAACTGTGTTTTTCAATGGATTCAATTTTATCTAATGGTAATATTGATGATTTCACAATAGTATCATTAGAATTAGATAGTATATTTTTCAATATTTCTTCTTTATCCATTGATTTATCTTTTCATTTAGCAATACTTAAATACACCTACCGGATAGCCGGGAGATGTCACCATCTCCAAGCCCCCTAAGAACCGTACATGCCGGAATCGATCCCTTATGGAAGGTCCGACAATTAACTTTTTATAGAGTAATTACATAATTCTCTATCTCATCAATACAGCTTTTACAATTTCTAAATATTTCTGAACCAGAGAAACGAAGTACTGTAAAACCACTTTTTACAATTGCTCTTTCTCTTTTTTTGTCATACTCAACTTGTTTTTTGCTTTTCTCGTGGAATTCATGTCCATCTAACTCAATCGCAACTTTAAAGTTGTTTTTACTTCTATCTTCTGGTACAATTAAGAAATCAATACGAAAAATACCTTTATCAGTTTTTACTGATTCTTGAGGAATGAGTTTTATTTTATTCTTTTCTTCAATTCTATAGAATTTCCATTCCATTAAGAATATCTGCTCTATTGGTGAAATTATTTTTTTTGTATTAATTAATTTTTTTATTTCTTTCTCAAAATCCGCAACTAAATTATTTTTTAGTTTTTCAAATCTATCTTTAATATCGGGCTTTAATAGATTGGCAGGGAAATCAAACTGTTCGTCAAAAACTTCATAAAATAATTCATATTTTTCTTCAAATGATTCAGGTTTCTTTGATAGAGTAAATAATTCATCAATATGTTTAGACCAATAAGCTCTATTAAAAGCTTGCTCTAAAATTTCTAATTTTTCACAATTCTCAATATCTTCATTTAATTCTTTGAGAGTAGCCTTTACCCATACCTCAATGAAAGCTTTAGCAACCTTTAAATAATCTTTATTGCTTAGTGCCATTTTTTTTATATGCCTACATTTACTTATACGGAACGCTTAACTTGGATAATTACACTTGCTGTTATCCAAGTTTTCAATTTTCCGCCGGGGTAAACAACATCCTTATTTTGTTAATTAGTTTATTTACAAATATTTACGTTTTTCAACTGCGTTTATACGGAATTCACAAATAATTATATGTGTGTTAGTCCAGAAGACTTTTTACTCCCGAAATATTTCTTAAAACATGGGATATATAATCATAGTTGTCTTCACCCCGTGAGATAAATTATTAACATATCATTTATTTACCTAAAGTGGTTTTTTAACCTTGTCCTCTTTGTAGGTTTTTACTGTCAAGATAAAATTCGGATAAGTATTAATTTTAAAATATGAAAACTGCTTTTTATACTCAACCATTAATTCCTCCTTCGCCAAGGCTTCGGGGCACTGAAACGTCAATCATTCAATCACTCTATCACCTTCTCAGGCTCCCAGTTACGGAGTGGGATTGAAATCTGTGTTTGCATGATTGGTTGATTGATTGGAGTCCGATAACTCTTTCCGGGATATTCAAATCTTTTATTACCGAAGGAAGATGTTATCTATTTAACGGAATAGTTGAACGAAACCGCCAAAGCGGCAGCAGATGTTCTTTGACAAAATGAAAGAGTATTTTTTTATATTCTCTCATCACCAACAAAGAAAAAGGAGTAAAAATGGGAGAATTAAGAGAAAAAATGCTG
>JASFMY010000063.1:0-35574 GCA_050117315.1 Ignavibacteria bacterium | reverse complement strand
TAAAAGAAAAGTTAGTCTGTATAGATGGGAAAAAGGTTAAGGGAGTATCGCCGAGGGAAAAAGAGAATAAAGGCTTATATATATTAAGTGCGTGGGTAAGTGAAAATAGTTTCTCTATAGGAGAGAAAAAAGTAAATGATAAGAGTAATGAAATAACTGCAATACCGGAATTATTAGACGAATTGGCGCAGTAATAAGCATAGATGCACTAGGCTGCCAAAAGGGCATAGCTAAAAAAAGAAAAAAGGAGAATATTTTCTATCATTAAAGAACAACCAAAAAGAGAGCTACCAACAGGTAGAAGAAGCATTTAGGTATCATCCCCCCATTAACTATGACGAGAAAATCGAAACAAATCATGGCCGCCAAGAAATTCGCAAATGTAGTGGCACCTTGATGTTACTTTTAATGAAGATGCTTCTAGAGCAAGAACAGGTTATTCGCAATTGAACTTAAATATATTAAGAGAAGTAGCTTTACAACGTATTACACAAATGTCTGACAATTTAAGTAAAAAGAAAAGACGTTACAGAGCTTCGCTTAATAATGAGTACCTTAAAAATATTCTAAATTTTTGATGCGTTTGCCCTGATAAATCCGTGAATTAGTTGTAACACCGAACCGATTTTATTATTTTTCAAAGTTTAATTTTAATAACAAAGATAAAAATTCAATGGCAAAAGAAACGAAAAGTGCATCGGTTGATTTATCAATTGTAGAAGATATCCCGAAAATACTGGCTGTATTACCTTTAAGAGACAACGTAATTTTTCCATATATGATTTTTCCCGTACTTGTGGGAAGAGAGCACTCAATAAAAGCGGCAAACTATGCCCTTGAGAGCTCAAAATACATTTTCCTGTCGGCACAGAAAAAAGCAAACATAGAAGAACCCAACACAGATGATATTTACGAAGAAGGAACGATTGCAAAAATTATACAAATTTTACGGCTTCCGAACGGATTGATGAAAATTTTAGTTGACGGAATGATACAGGGAAGAATTACAAAATTTACCGATAACCGGGAATTCTTTGAAGCCGAAGTTGAAGTGGTTTTCCCAAAAGCAGAAGACCGGCGTGAATTAAATGCATTGATAAGACAGATGTCAAACCTTTTCAAAGACTATGTAAAAATCAATAAATCAATTCCTGCCGAAGCTATAGGGGCATACGATAACATTGACGAACCGGACAGAAAGCTTTTTTATGTTGCGGCAAATATCGTTCAGTCAATCGAAGTAAAACAATCGATATTAAAAAAATTTTCAACAAAGGAACAGATTTACGAAATCATAAAAATCCTTAATTCGGAAATAGACATTCTGAAAGTTGAAAAAGAAATTGAAACAAAGGTTCAGGAAAATATAACAAAGACCCAAAGAAAATTTATTATACAGGAACAAATAAGAATTTTGCAGGACGAACTTGGCGAGGAGGAAGAAGTATCGCCTGAAATAACAAAGCTGAAGGAAGGAATTGCAAAAGCTAAAATGCCGAAAGAGGTGCACGACAAGGCTAATGAAGAATTGAATAAGCTGAAGAAAACTCCGAGCAGTTCACCCGAAGCAACAGTTTTAAGAAACTACCTTGAATGGCTCATTGAAGTTCCGTGGTACAAAAAAACAAAAGATAATCTCGATTTAAGAAACGTTAGAAAAATTTTAGACGAAGACCACTTCGGACTTGAAAAACCAAAAGAAAGAATTGTTGAACATATTGCGGTGCTTAATTTAGTCAAACAAATACGAGGTCAAATCCTCTGTTTTGTGGGACCTCCCGGGGTCGGTAAAACTTCGCTCGGCAAATCGATTGCGCGTGCAATAAATAGAAAATTCGTTCGTATCAGTTTGGGCGGCGTTCGCGATGAAGCGGAAATACGCGGACACAGGAGAACTTACATCGGTTCACTTCCCGGTAAAATTATTCAGTCAATGAAAAAGGCCAAAACAGTTAACCCGGTAATGCTGCTTGACGAAATCGACAAAATGAGTATGGACTTCAGGGGTGACCCGTCATCTGCAATGCTCGAAGTTTTGGATCCCGAACAAAACCATACATTCAACGATCATTATCTTGACATTGATTACGATTTATCAAAAGTAATGTTTATCACGACGGCAAATGTGCGCTACAATATTCCTCTTCCGCTGCAAGACAGGATGGAAATAATTGAGCTGCCGGGATATCTCGAACACGAAAAAATGCAGATCGCCAAAAGACACATAATTCCAAAACAGTTAAAAGGACACGGGCTGGATAAATTCAAAATTGATTTTGACGACGAATCGATCCAGGCAATTATCCAAGAATACACACGCGAAGCCGGTGTTAGAAATCTCGAAAGAGAAATTTCAACAGTGTTCCGTAAAACTGCACGCGACATAATTTTGGAACAGGCCCAAAACGGCAAAAAAAATAAAAAGAATATTGAATTCCGGATAGATGTTGACAAAACCAGGGAATATCTCGGGGTTCAGAAATTCAGGCTGCAAAAAGCAGAGAAAGATTCGCGAATCGGAAGTGTAACAGGTTTGGCATGGACAAGCGTTGGCGGTGATATTCTTCATGTTGATTCAACAATCATGGACGGCTCGGAAAAGTTAACCATCACCGGGCAAATCGGAAACGTGATGAAAGAATCAGCACAGGCGGCTTTAAGTTACCTTCGCACAAATGCAAAGGAACTCAAACTTAAGCCTAATTTCCAGAAAGGAAAAGAAATTCATATCCACCTGCCGGAAGGTGCAATTCCAAAAGACGGACCCTCTGCGGGAATTACATTAACAATGGCAATGTATTCGGCGTTAAGCGGCAAACCTGCACGAAGCGACGTTGCAATGACAGGTGAAATTACTTTACGCGGTAATGTTCTGGCTATCGGCGGTTTAAATGAAAAACTGCTGGCGGCACAAAGAAGCGGAATTAAAACCGTACTTATCCCTAAAGAAAACGAAAAAGATTTAGCCGAAATAAAAGATGAAGTTAAGACCGGATTAAAAATTATCTGCATTGAAAATATTAAAGATGTTATTCCGCATTTGTTTAAAACAACTATAAAAAGGACCCCAACAAAAACAAATGCAAAGACACGAAAGAAAAAATAATGACGGATGTAGAAATTTATAAATCAATTGAGCCGCAGGTTGAATCGCTGCTTGATAGTAATGATTCTGTGTTGACAAATCTTTCAAACTTTACGGCACTGTTAAGTCAGAGTTTTGAAAAGATAAGCTGGGTTGGTTTTTACATTACTAAAGGTGATAAATTAATTTTGGGACCTTTCCAGGGTAAAGTTGCCTGTACAAAAATAGAATTCGGGAAAGGAGTTTGCGGCACATCCGCCAGAAATAAAGCAACCGTAATTGTTGAAGATGTTCATAAATTTCCCGGGCACATTGCGTGCGATGAAGGCTCAAATTCAGAAATAGTTTTGCCTATCATTGTAAAAGA
Source organism: Ignavibacteria bacterium (assembly GCA_050117315.1). Lineage (GTDB taxonomy): Bacteria > Bacteroidota > Ignavibacteria > Ignavibacteriales > Melioribacteraceae > JANQIV01. Next base: position 32,122 of record JASFMY010000063.1, on the reverse strand, counting down.
TAAAGTTTGGGGAGTACTCGATTTAGACAGCTATGAATTTTCGGCATTTAATGAAATAGATAAACTTTATTTAGAAAGATTTTGTGAAGCATTAATAAATAAATTAGATTTAGAAAAATTTATTATAAGCTAAACTTTAAACCCGCAATAGGCGAATAAATTTTGAATTCGCCGAAAGCGAATGAATTTGAAATCTTGGAATCAAATATATGAGCTATGTAGTTACCGCCAGAAAATGGCGCCCGCAAAAATTCAATGAAGTCGTAGGACAACAACACATTACAAAAACCCTTGTAAACGCAATCAATAAAAACAGGATTGCACACGCATTTATTTTTGCCGGCCCGCGCGGTGTGGGAAAAACTACTACGGCCCGTATTCTTGCCAAAAGCCTAAACTGCTTGAACCAGCAAAACGGCGAACCCTGCAACGAATGCGAGATGTGCACGGCATTCAACTCATCGCAGTCGCTCGATATTATTGAAATAGACGGAGCATCAAACAGGAGAATTGAAGAAATTAGAACGCTTCGCGAATCTGTAAAATACGCGCCGACAAAGGGACAGTTCAAAGTTTACATTATCGATGAAGTTCACATGCTCACGCCGGAATCTTTTAACGCTTTGCTGAAAACTCTTGAAGAGCCGCCTGAGCATACGATTTTTATTTTTGCTACAACCGATATTCATAAAGTGCCGCTAACGATTATTTCACGATGCCAGAGATTTGATTTTAGAAGAATCGAGATAAAAGAAATTAAAGCGCTGTTAAAAAAAATTGCAGATGCGGAAAATATTAAAATTGACGATCAATCTTTGACTATTGTCTCAAAGAAAGCCGACGGCGCATTGCGAGACGCACAAAGTTTATTTGACCAGGTAATCTCTTTCTGCGGCGAAAACATCGAAGCTGAAGTTCTAACAAAAATGCTCAACCTGATCGACGAAGAAATCTACTTCACAATTTCCGATTCGATACTGAATAAAAAGTTTGAAGAAGCATTTAACGTTACAGCCCGCATCTATGACAACGGCTGGAACTTTATCGACTTCATCGACGGACTTGTTGAACATTTTAGAAATATAATGACGGCAGTAATCAGGAAAGACGTTGAGCTTGTGGAATCAGCCGAAGTATTTAAAGAAAGATATCTAAGTTACAAAGACGAGTTTTCCGAAGGCGATCTTTTACGAATACTGACCTTCTTAAATAAATCACAGTACGAATTAAAATCTTCCCGCAACCAAAAATTATATATTGAAATTGCCCTGACACATTTAATCGGGTTGGAAAAATCATCAACAATTACGGAGCTTGTAAATAAACTCGGCTCTTCGGGCGGAAGCAAAATAAATGTTTATTCACAAAGCGACGCAGAAAAAAAAAAGCCCGAAATAGTTAGAAACGGCAGATCACAAATTACAGATTACAAGAATTCTACAAATCTCAAATCCCAACCACAGTTTGAGAAATCCAAATCTGAAAGTCTTGATACTCACAACTTGATAAAAGATACTAAAGAAGAAAAGTCAACAATCCCTATTGTATCTTTCAGTAATCTTGATTCAAAGTGGAAAAATTTTGTTGAACAAGTACAGGTAGACAAACCCCTTAAACTCGGTTCAATATTTCAACATATAAAATTAATTAATATTGAAAAAGATTGTTTAAAAATTGTACTCGATCATCCCGAAGACAAAAATATAATTGAAAGCGAAAAAGAATACTTCGCGAAAAAGACAAAGGAAATATTCGGCAAAAAGCTTGAGTTTGAATTCTCCGGCACTAACGGTAAAGACAAATCTGAAATAATCCCTATTAAAGAAACTACCACCAGGCCCAAAAACATTGAAGATGAACCGCCTTTAATTCAGGCAATAATTAAAGAATTAGGTGGAAGAGAAATAAAATAGCCAAATCATGCTTGCAAATTGAAAGCTAACCTTTTAATTTGCAAGCAAGTTCGCAAAACCAGGAATATATTTTATTATCCATTTATTCCCCATCAATAAAAATTCAGCTTTCTTATATTAATTCAATATATTAACTTTCAATAAAGTTGATCCTTTCTTCCATAATTTTTATTAAAACACAAAAGTTTTTACTTTTCTTGAATGAGGGAATATAATATAAAATCAACAAATGCCGGGGTATCCGATGAAAAAAATTTTACTAATCATATCTCTTGCTGTTTTCACGAATAATATATCATCACAAACGCAGTCCAACGCAATCATTGACGGGGTTGGAGAATTTTTGACAGAACGCGCAGAAGATAATTTCTTTTACATTTTTGAAAACGATATCAAAAACAATGAGCTGTTCAAATACTTTTTCCCGAATATTTATAACATTGTCAGCACGGTAAATTTAAAACTAATTTTAACAAGTAAATATCTATGGGAAAAAAGCATCAAAAGCGATCTTGAAGGGCTGCCGGATAGAATTTACGAGCAAATTAAAACCGAAACAAAAATATTTCCCATGATTGAAATGAAATTGAGAAATGATTTTTTGAATTTACTGCAAAATGCAAAGCTTGTTTATAAAGGTAAAACATACCCTTTAAACAGTTCAGCCAAAGATGACCCGGAAATTGTAAAAACAATTATTAACAACTTATCGGAACAATTGAACAATTTAATAACAAATATAGTCACCGGTTTAGAGAAACTGAATTTTGAAAACATTCATGACAACTTTGACACGCTTAAGGCCGGAATGGACTCTTCTATTCATCTTGTTTTAGGTACAATCTCGGAAATTAAAACTCTGCAGCAGACAGACGACGCCCATTTTGTTGATTCCGATAACCTGTTCAAATATATTGCAAAGGCAGAGGTTGTGTTTAGTGATATAAAAACAGTTTTTAAATCCGTAGAAATGTTGAGAGACACATCTGCAAGTACAACATCCAAAGTTATTTATGCATTTGATTTAATTAAGTATATTGTTAACCGCCTGCCGCAGGGCACTTTCCAAAATTTCAGCACAAGGGACGACTTCAGCGATTATTTTAACTCTTTCAAAAAAATTGCGCTTTTCTTTGCACAGCTTTCAGATGCCAAATCTTCAAGCGAAGTAAAAGCAATATTAAAATCGTTTACATTGCCTTCCGTCAGTTTCGGACTTAAACGTGAGCACGGTAAAATGCATCTTTTTGTGCAATCGTATTGGGGAATTACAGGCGGACTTGAATCTTTAGAGCAGGAGTTCACCTCAAAATCGAGAGGCTATTACGGGATTACAGCCCCTATCGGTTTGGAGCTTTCGCACGGCAACAGCAACCAGTCCTCTGTTTCAGTTTTTGTCTCCGTTGTTGATTTCGGGCAGGTTGTCAATTCACAAATTCATGATGAAGACGTTGATTACTCATGGCAGGATTTATTAGCCCCGGGTTTAAGTATTAATTACGGTTTGCCGGAAATTCCCCTTGCTGTCGGGCTTGGCGGCTACTACGGCAAAAGTTTAATCGGAGCCGGGCAAAAAGAATATCACGTGTTTGTGCATTTTTCATTTGATATGCCTTTGATGACTTTGTTTTGATTTTGCCTAAGTAGTGAAGTAATCGAAATGGGTTGCGTATTAGATTTACCCTCCGCGTCCTTCGTGTAAAACTTTTTGCTCTTTGCGGTTAAAAGGAAACAAAGCTTAACCGCAAAGCTCTCTAAGAATACGCAAAGGCCGCGAAGTAAAACTACCTAATCTCTTCCTTCGGGTAGCCGTCGAGTTCTGCCCACTCATACCATGAAGCAAAATAGTTTCTCACTTTTTTGAAACCCGCTAATTTCAGCGCTACATAAGTGTTTGAAGCTCTCGCTCCTTTAAAGCAGTAAATTATAATTTCATCGTTTACATCAATTCCGTTTTTATTGCAAATCTTTCTTATCTTTTCCGGGGATTTAAAGAATGCAACACTACTCTTAAATTCCAAAAAGTTGTACCATTCAATCCAGCTAGCCCCGGGAATTCTGCCAATCGGTAAAATAAACCTTTCCCCGTACGGGGAAATCTCCTGCCCTATCCATTCGGGTTTATCACGGTTATCAATAATTTTATAATCGGGATTATTAATGGCGGAAAGCATCAACTCTTTATCCGCAATAATTTCATTCTGTAAGTCGATTTTAAAACTTGATCGTTCCGGTTTGTCCGGAATGTTTCTTGTAATGGGCAACTTGTTCGCGGTCCAGTTGGAAAGCCCGCCGTCAAGTACACCGGCATTTTTATGTCCAAGATAAGAAAGCAGCCAGTAGCCCCTGCATGCAGCACCTAAATTCTGCGCAAGGTTGCGGGCATAAAAAATTACGGTTTTATTTTCCGTAACACCAATTTCACAAAACTTGTCATAAAAAAAGTTTTTGAGCTTTTCCAATTCTTCAAGCGAACTTTTTGAGAGATATGTAAAAACCTCATGAATGTTAAACGCACCGGGGATATGCTCGTCGTTGTAAAGAACGGGGTCACGGACGTCAATTACTATTACTTCTTTTTTGTTAACTAATTCCGATAATTCACGGGGTGAAAATAAAATTTTATCGTTCAATTTATCTTAATGCTTCTTTTTAATTATGCATATATAATCGGATAAATTTCATTATTCTTAACTTAGAATCTATTTTTTTAATTTTAGAGAATAAACAGATTTATATTTTTCAGGATTGTTAAAAAAATCCATGGAATCTTTTCCCTAGTGTCATGTCAATTCTGTATTCCGGCCCCAAGGATCCCTCGGGACAATCTTTTAAGCCGGAATCTACACAGATTGTAATTCACTAAATCCCCGAAATCTTCCCGCAAACGGGATAAATAAAGATTTCGGGGGTTCAAAGACCCAGAAGCTATAATGTAACGCAGATTGTTAACAATCTGCGTTACCCAACTGAAAACCTAATAGGTTAAAAAAATTACAAGACTATATTAAAAAGTTTCTGCAAAATAAAAAGTCAGTCATTTCGAACCCGTTTTTGGGTGAGAAATCTTTCAATTAGAGTACGATTTCAAAGATTTCTCCCTCCGGTCGAAATGACAAAACGTTTAGATATCTAATTTTGCAGAAACTCTTAAGTATTCCTGGTACGAGGAGCGGAACGTTCAGGGTACCCCCGATGCTCTGTTATTAGTATAAGAAATGCTCTATTCCTGCATGCAAGAACGTTTAGTCCGGCCTTTATAGAATGATCCGCCCAAAGTACTTCGAATGAATAGGTATGCAGCTAAGCGACTTTTAATGGCCCTAATTTACCTGTTCTAATTTCATGTGGTTTTATGTTCTTACTTCAAGCGTATATATTCTACGGCGATTAATTCAGAAACTACCGTTACTTCCCTTTAATCTCCTGTTTATTTGTTCTACCGCTTACTAACTAATATAACCGTTTACTAATAAGGCTTTGAGTTTCCTCTAACAATCCGATACTTTAACTACTTCTAAAAAGACCAAGGAAAAAAATATCACAACAAATAATACGGTGCCCAATATAATTCACAATACTAAAGCGGTGAGTTAATTCAAGTTACTGAAAATATATCGTGAAAATTAATGTATCTCATACATACAACAATCTATTTTCAAATGGAAAAAGTACCCGGCTGAAAACAGTATTATAAATAAACGTATATGTGAAAATGAAGCGATATTCAAAGTACATTACTGTATTGTTCTCAATTATCATCATTATAAATACGACTCATTTATTTGCCCAGGAATTGAATATGGAATATTCAACATTCCTTGGAGGGAGTTCCGAAGACCGTGCACATGGTATGTCTATTGACCCGCAAGGTAATGTCTACTTAACCGCCCCTATTCAATCGATCGATTTCCCAATTACCCAAAATGCTTTACAACAAAATGCGACCGGTATTTATTTGGCAAAGATTAGTCAAAATGGCGACTCATTACTTTATTCAACATTTATAGGTGCAACAGGCGGCGCTAACTATATACATGGTGTAGCAATTGACAATGAGGGATGCATCTATATCGCCGGGAACACAACAAACTCCAATTTCCCGGCAACTGAAAATGCTTTTGATAATACTTTTAACGGCCCTGCAAACGCTTCTCACGGTGATGCATTTGTAATGAAATTAAATCCTGACGGAACAAAAATTATTTATTCCACGTTTATCGGTGGAAGCGGGATGGATTTATGCGGGAAAATTGCTGTAGATGACGTAGGCAACGCATACGTTATCGGAACAACTTCATCAACTGATTTTCCCGTAACCGAAGGTGCGTTTGATACAACATTTAACGGCAGAAGTGGTGACGGCAGAGATGACATTTTTGTTGCCAAGTTAAATTCAACCGGGAACGAATTAATATACTGCACCTACATTGGCGGTTCATCTACCGATATAAACGGCAATAACATTCTTTTCGATGAAACCGGTTCCGTTTATTTTGCAGCTACCACTGCCTCCTCAGATTTTCCCACAACAACTAATGCTTATGATAATACATATAACGGTGGATCAGGACAATTTGGTGCTGGAGACGGAGTTGTTGTTAAATTAAATGCGGATGGAACTAATATAGAATATTCTACCTTTATTGGAGGCAACGGCGATGATTTTGCTAAATGGCTCTTTCGGGATAATGAAGGAAATATTTATGTCTGCGGATCAGCCGATACTACGAACCTCCCTATTACAACTAATTTAATAAGTGATAAGAACACAACCATAGGTTACATAACAAAATTTAATCCTCAGTTAAGCCAATTATTTTTTTCATATCAATTTGATCCCGGTATTCAAACAATTGCCGTTCATAAATCGGGGAATATCATAGTTGCCGGAGTAACAGAAGCTGATGACTTCCCGGTTACAACGGACGCATTTGATACAAGTATACACGGAAGCAGAGATATTTTTATTTCAGTTATAAATCCGGTTAATAACAATATTATTTATAGCACTTATTTCGGCGGAAATAATTACGACGTTATCTCGGCTATGGTTTTATATAACAACTCACTTTATTTATGCGGGAATACAGCTTCAACCGATTTCCCTATTTCAACCGATGCATTTGACGCTTCTTTTAACGGCGGAACAAATCAATGGGGCGGAGATGCTTTTTCTGCAAAATTCATTATTGTTGGGGATATAAATGAAATAAAATGTGATTATTTCGGTCAAACACCACCGGGTAATTCTGCAATTGTTTTTGCTCCGGAGATTATTTCACTATCAAACCGGCAGGAAGGTAAAATAACGTTTTCACCGGATGGAAAGGAAGTCTTTTTTTATACACCAGCCGGACTTTACAATATGAAATGTGAAAACGATGTATGGAGTGAACAAATAATAGCACCTTTAACAACTAATATAACTGCACCCGGAGCCCCGTCATTTTCTTATGATGGGAACAGACTTTACTTTGATGTTTGGACAAGTGATTACTCGGATTGCAACATCTGGGCAGTTGACAGGACTGAAAATGGATGGGGCGAAGCTTATCAATTACCTTCACCGGCTAATACAAGTTCGATCAATCAATCTTACTCTCCAACAGCAGACGGAAATGCTTATGTATTCTCTACACGTCCGGATGGATTCGGAGATTATGATATATGGTATCTAAAAGCTTTATCCGGCCAATCATTTCAGGCTGAGAATTTAGGTTCAACAATTAATACCTCGGCCTGGGAGACTGATCCATGCATAGCTCCGGACGGATCATATCTCATCTTTAGTTCTAACCGACCGGGAGGATATGGCAGCCAGGATTTGTACATAAGTTTTATTAATGAAGAAAATGAATGGCCGGAACCTGTCAATATGGAAATCAGCGAAGCCGGAATAAACGTTGCTCAGCATCACCAGGTAAGTCCGTCTATTTCACCGGACGGTAAATATCTTTTCTTTGCAAGGCATTCAACTCCGGGGCAATCAATGACTATGGATATCTACTGGGTAAGCACTGAAATAATCGACTCACTAAAATCTGTTGTTACAGCTATTCAAGATAAAAATGAAAAAATTTTAGATAAAGAGATAAAATTAAATCAAAATTACCTCAATCCCTTTAATCCGTCTACAAATATAAGTTACTCAATAAATGAACCCGGTAAAGTAAAGTTGGAAATATTTGATTCGCTTGGCCAACTTGTTAAGACTCTTGCAAACAACTATCAGGCAACGGGTGAGTATTCTGTTGTTTGGGAGGGGAAAGATAATTCAGCTAATCCACTTTGTTCAGGCATATACTTTTGTTCTCTTTTTGTAAATGATAAAATGCTTCAAAAAAAAATGATTCTTCTTCGATAAAAATTTATTCATAAAGATTAAGGAATAATTATGAAAAAGTTATTCATCCCTTTAATAATACTTGTAATGGGCACTATTCTCTTTTCCCAAACTAACAAAACTATATTAATTAGACCGCAATTAATCTATTCGACCTATTTAGGAGGCTCCGGAAATGACGGTGAAAATAATTGGTTAACCGATTTTTCTTTCGATGATTACGGAATAGTCTGTTTTGCTGTTGATACATATTCCTCCGATTTTCCCGTGACGGATAATGCTTATGATAAATCATATAACGGAGGACATACTGAATGGGGCGAAGAAGATAATATGCTGGTTAAATTTAATATAGAACAAAATGAATTGGTATATGCATCATACTTCGGCGGCAGTTCTGGACCGGAATTTATTTCGCAGGTAGTACTACATAATAACAGCTTATTTTTAGCAGGCAATACCGGTTCATCTGATTTTCCCATATCAGTCGATGCTTATGATCCTGACTTTAACGGTCCTGTCTTCAGACATGCAGATATTTTCTTTTCACGGTTCGATTCTGATGAGTTAACTTATTCTACGTACATTGGTACAAGCGGTAACGAGTTTTTCAGTAATATTTTAATTAACAATAATGATGAAATAATTATAGTCGGACAACTTAAAGAATGGGACGAATTTGAATTTACAAATCAATTCTCTAATGAAAAGTTAAATGATCTACCGAATCTTTGCGTATTCAAATTTAATCCTAAAGGAGATTCACTTCTTATATCAAGTCTCTTTGGACCTTGTTACTCTATAACTGCGGTAATTGATGATGAAGGATATATCTACATTGCCGGCTCAACATCAAGCGCTGAATTCCCCGTAACAAACGATGCATATGATATAGACTATAATGGAGGTAACAAATCTTCTAAAGGCGATTTTTTTGTTATGAAATTATCTTCGCAACTTGATGAAATTATTTTTTCAACGTATTTGGGTGGGAGCGACGATGAGTATTATCCTAAAATTTGTTTGGATCAAAATAAAAACATAATAATCTACGGTGCTACAGAGTCCAATGATTTTTTAATTTCTGAAAATGCTGTTGATAAATCATTCGATGGAACATCAGAATTAATTATTGCAAAATTAAGTAAGGATGGTAAACATCTTTTCTATTCTTCATTTATCGGGGGTAATCAGAAAACCGCCAACGGTGAGTTTGTAGGGAATATTATCAGTTCCACAAAAGGTGATATTTATATTTGCGGGAAAACCGATGCTGATGATCACCCTATAACACAAAACGCAATTAGTGCAACAAATAACGGTGGTACAGATATATTTATTACTGTATTCGACAGTACTTTAGCAGATATTCAATATTCAACTTATATAGGTGGAAGTACCAATGAAATGAATCCAGCAATTGCTTTAGATGAGGATGGAAACATTATCTGCGTTGGTGCAACTAATTCTTCAGACTTCCCTACAACTCAAGGAGCGTTCGCCGAAAATAAAAACGGTGAAAGTGATATTGTTCTATTTAAACTATCCAATATATATGAAATAGAAGGTGACTATTTCGGACAAATACCTCCCCAAGATTTACCAGTTCAATTCATGGCTTACCCATCAGATGGTAACTGGCCAATACTTCATAGCAGTCCATCTTTCTCCCCTTCAGGAAATGAGGCTTTCTGGGCTACTATTCCTGATTTTAGTTCTACAACACAATCTATCTACTGTAGAAAAAGAAAAAACGGACAATGGTTTGATCCAATAAAAGTTTCATTCTCTGACGGAAGATATAGCGATAAATTACCAAGCTTCAGCGGTGACGGCAAAAGAGTTTATTTTACTTCCAATCGTCCTCGTACCGGAAATGAGAATCCAATTGATGATAATATCTGGTATATAGAAAAAACCGACACAGGGTGGAGTCAACCTATTTATCTTGATAATCCCATTAACACGTCACAAAACGAGGGATGGATATCAGTTACAGCAAACAATAACATTTATTTCGGAAGAGACAATAAACTTTACTTTGCTGAATGGGACGAAGATAATTTTCTAGCTGAACAAGCATTACCTGAATATCCTTCGAATATGGGCGTACTCGGATGCATAGCTCCTGACGAAAGTTATTTTATAATTCAATCTGATTATACTCAGAATTCTTCAGACGAATATACCGACGATCTTTATATTATTTTCAATCCCAAGAAGGATAATCCAACTCCGATAAAACTCGATTCGAAAATAAATTCAATGAGATCAAAAAGTTTTGCTAAAATTTCTCCTGACGGAAAATATCTTTTCTTTCTTGGGAATAACAATGTTCCTTATTGGGTAAGTACGAATTTTATACAAACAATAACCGGCATTGAAACCGGAAATAGAGTTAAATTGCCAAATAATATAAGATTAGAACAAAACTATCCAAATCCCTTTAATCCATCTACAAAAATATGTTACTCAATAAAAGAACCCGGCGAGGTAAAATTAGAAATCTTCGATTCGCTTGGTCAACATGTTAAAACACTTGTAAACAACTATCAAACAACAGGTAAATACTCTGTTATTTGGAACGGAACCGATAATTCCAACAATTCACTTTGTTCCGGCGTATACTTTTATTCTCTTTTTACAAATAATAAAACTCTCCACAAAAAAATGATTCTTCTCCGATAAAATATTTATTCACAAAGATTAAGGAATAATAATGAAAAAGTTACTTACTCTTTACACTTCCATTATAATGGTAATTAGTCCTTTCCTATATTCCCAAACTGATGAACAACTAACTAAAATCGAACTTGCTTACTCAACTTTTCTTGGCGGTAGTGGAAACGATGCAACATGGTGGCTTGATAATATGGCGATTGATGATAGCAGCAATCTCTGTCTTGCTATTGATACAGATTCAGAAGACTTCCCTGTTACCGAAAATGCCTACGATAAAACTTTTAACGGCGGCAATAAATGGGGCATGGAAGATATAGCTATCGTAAAGTTCAGTATCAAAAACAATCGTCCTGAATACGTATCTTACTTTGGCGGCAGCGGACCAGAATTTGTAACTCAAGTTTTTGTAGATGGAAATGACATGTATCTGACCGGTAATCTTGGCTCAACAGATTTTCCTGTTACTGAAAATGCCTACGATAAAACTTTTAACGGTCCTGATTTCAGACATGCGGATGCTTACTTAACAGTTTTTAACGAAAACAAACTAACAACCTCTTCATATCTTGGGACGAGTGGAAATGAGGGCGCCTTCAACATTTTCGTTAATAATGATAACAACATTATAATTGTAACACAGTTAGTTAAACCCGATGACCTTGGAATTGTTCAGGACTCAAACAGCGTAAACGATTCCGATGCTTCTTACGCGTGTGTTCTGCTTTTTAATTCAACCGGAGATTCTCTTCTTTCATCAATTCAATTGGGATTTGCCTCCACACTCTCATCGGTAACAGATACCGACGGGTATATCTACGTTGCCGGTTCCACTTCCGATACAACTTTTCCCGTTACGAATAATGCTTATGATACCGGATACAATGGCGGAGTAAAAACATACAAAGGTGACTTTTTCATTACTAAAATATCACCTGATTTGGATAATATAGTTTATTCTACTTATTTAGGCGGGAGTGGAGATGAATCGTACCCAAGAATCGTAATTGATAAAAACAAAAATGTTATCCTGTTCGGCAGCACCGAATCAGACAATTATCCATTAACACAAGATGCTTTTCAATCGTTGCGTAAAGGAACAAAAGATTTTGTAATAACAAAGCTTAGTTCCGATGGTAAAAATATTCTTTATTCATCTTTGTTTGGGTCTAACGAAAATGAAATGGAAAGCAATGCTGAAATCGATATAAATAAAAACGGTGATATATATCTAGCTGGATGTACAGACGGCACAGACTTTCCTGTTACTGAAAATGCGTTTTCAAAATCCAACAACGGTAAGACGGATATTATTTTTACTATTCTCGATAGCACGTTAAACACTATTAAATACTCAACATACATCGGTGGTAAAAGAGACGATAAACTCCCTTCACTTTTAACATACGGTAAAAGCGATATTATTATAACCGGCACAACTTATTCATCTGATTTTCCGGTCACCGATAATTGTTATGACAATACATTCAACGGGAAAAGCGATATTTTTCTTATTAAGATATCGAATAAAAACGAAATTACCGGTGATTACTTTGGGCAGACTCCCCCGTGTGATTCGGCAATCATTTTTGCACCGGGAATTATTTCTCGAGATGATCGCTCTGAACTTCAAATTACTTTTTCTCCAACCGGAGATGAATGTTATCTATATTCCGATGGACATGATGGTATCGGCATTTATTATACTAAACTCGAAAATAATGTATGGAGCAAGCAGCAAATCGCCCCGTTCTCAAAAGATAGTATAAACATTCTCCCCTTTTTCTCATCGGACGGTAAAAAGTTATATTTTACAAGAATCAGCAGCGATTGGTCCGATGGGAACATATGTTATGTTGAGCGTACTGATGATGGATGGAGTCAACCCAAACAACTCCCCTCTCCGGTCAATTCGGATTCAAAAGACTGGAGCTACTCTGAAACTACAGAAGGTGTGGGGTATATTCAATCAAACAGAAATAATGGCGACTGGGACGTCTGGCAAATTAATCGTTTGTCCGATCAATCATATCAGGTTGAGAATCTTGGTCCAACAGTAAATTCTTCTCAAATGGATGTATCCCCATGTATATCACCGGATGGATCGTATATTATTTTTAGTTCTGCTCGTCTCGGTGGAGTTAGTGGTCAGGATCTTTACATAAGTTTTGATAATGGAGATAACGGATGGACTGAACCTGTAAATATGGAAGTGACCGGTGCCGGGATTAATATTGCCGGTTATAATCAGACCTCTCCTTCACTCTCTCCAGATGGGAAATATTTATTCTATTGTAATCATGCGCATTCCGGAAATCCAATAGACATTTACTGGGTATCCACAGTAATAATCGATTCATTAAAATCTGTTGTTACAGGTATTCAAGATAAAGACCAAAAAAGTTTGGATAAAGGCATTAAGTTAAATCAAAACTATCCTAATCCTTTTAATCCATCAACAATAATTAGCTATCGTATACCTACAAGCAGCAGCGTAAAATTAAGAATCTACAACATACTTGGGCAAAAAGTAAAAACACTTGTTAATTCATTTCAAAATGCGGGTGAATATTCAATTGTTTGGGATGCCACTGATGAATCAAATAATGCAGTTAGTTCAGGTGTATATTTTTGCTTACTATCTACAGACAAAGTAAATATTACAAAAAAAATGGTTTTAGTTATGTAACCTTTATAAAAAAACTGTTCATTAATGATTTTCATAGGAGTTAATATGAAAAATTTAAAATTACCTATTAGTCTATTTTTACTAACTATTTCCTATACAAGTATTTATACTCAATCATTATTTATCGATAGCGGACAACAGTTAGGCGAAACTTCTGCGTGGTCAGTTTCTTTGCAGGATATTGACGGGGATAATGATCTTGATGTTTGTATTGACGGACAAATTTGGACAAACAACGGAAATGGAATATTTACCGCTAGCGAATTATCATTCGGATCAAATCCAACATCATTTAGTGATTTCAATAGCGACAATTATGTTGATGCTGTTTGCGGTAAGGAAATATTTTTTAATGATAGAAACGGTAACTTCGTAAGACAAGATCAAACATTTGGCGAAAATGTTTATAGCACCCGGCTATTAGACCTCGATAATGATGATGATTTAGATGCAATTACATGTACCTCAGATTCAGATGAGATTTGGTTTAACGACGGGGACGGAAATTTTACAAATAACGGAAGAAGTTTCGGAGGATGGTCGCAATGTAAATACGAAAGCTGTGATATAAACAACGACGGCTTTACCGATATAGTTATGGCATTCCCTCATACACCGCCTCCTTCAATGAACGACAATATAAATGATATAATTTGGCTCGGGGACGGTAACGGGAATTATACCAAGACTGAATTGCAGAGTGTAAACTTCCAAACAAGGACATTAATTCCCGCAGATTTTGACAGTGATGGCGATCTTGATTTGTTTATGGGAAAAGGATATTCAATTACTGGTGGAAATAACGGATGTAAGATTCTATTTAATGACGGTAAAGGTAATTTTACCGACAGCGGACAACAATTAAACTACGGTTATAATTCATCCGACGCTAACATTAAGGACTTAGACAACGATGGTGACCTAGATATTTTTGTTGCAAACGGAATGCCCACTGATAACGGTCAGCCGAATACTGTCTGGTTAAATGACGGTTCCGGCAATTTTTCCGATTCAGGTTTAAAACTTGGCAACAGCAACTCCGTTGCATTAGCATTGGGTGATCTCGACAACGACGGTGATGTAGATGCGATTTGCGCAAATGTAAATATAAATACAGGCGAAGAACACACTGGGTTTTATACTAATACAACCAATTCAACAACCGGAATTAAAACAGGCAAAATAGAAAGAGAAACTTTTCAACTAAATCAAAATTATCCCAACCCGTTTAATCCTTCAACTAATATTGAATATTCTATCGACAAACCATCACCAGTACAAGTATCCATCTATAATATACTTGGACAGAAAATTAAAACACTTGTTAATTCTTTTCAGAATGCAGGTGAGTACTCAGTTGTTTGGAATGCAACGGATAGTGAAAATGAGCCTGTAAGTACCGGTATTTACTTTTATAATTTAACAACCGGCTCAAAGACGATGAATAAAAAAATGATTCTGCTTAGATAACATACAATTTGTAAGTAATGAGGATTTGAGATGAGGTGCATTTTACGGCTAACAATTTTTATTTTAATCGGGTATATTTTCTCAGTACTTATTTATTCTCAAACAGTATACGATTATTTGGGAGAAACACCACCGGGAGATAACCCTGTGGTTTTTGCTCCCGGTATTGTATCGGTAGAAAACAAAAATAGTCATGCACTGGTTTTTTCGCCGGACGGAAATATGATCATATTTTCAAGATATCCCGATCGCACTTCTTATATTCTTACAAAAGAAAACGGTAAATGGATAGGGCCCAAGGAATCTTTCTTTTATGGAAAGGAAATTTCATTATCACCTGATGGAAAGAAAATTTATTACTACACTGATGGCGATATTTATTACGTTGAAAAGAATTCAACCGGGTGGAATGATCCGGTTAAATTAAGTACAAATGTAAATTCCGACAGTCTAATTGAGTATTATCCAAGTATTGTAAAAAACGGAGATCTTTATTTCTCACGTGATGGTAACTGGTCAACTGGAAAAATTATGTATTCAGAGTATGAGAACAGAATATTTAAGGAAGCTGTAGATATTGGTTTACCGGTAAATAAGGGAGGTGCATTACATGCCTGGGTTGCACCGGATGAAAGTTACATATTATTTAATTCACCGAGGGAAGGAAGCTATACACAAAATGATATCTGGATTACTTTTAAAAACGAGAATGGTGATTGGAGTGATCCGAAAAACTTGGGTAGAAAAATTAATTCAGGAGCCGATGTAATTTTGTGTCCTACGGTTAGTCCCGATGGAAAGTATATGTTTTTTACAAAACTAAATTTTAATACAAACACGGGGTTAATATACTGGATAAGTACCTCAATTATAGACAGTATAAAAAATTCTATTCCGGAATAAAAAATAACGGTAGTTATTTAGTATCACCGTAGTTTGGATGCGTAAAGCATCTTAAATTTTAATGCAAAAAAATTTGCATAAAATGGTTGACAAGTAGAGATGAATTTGTCTATTTTAAAATGCAAAAAATTTTGCATCGATTTTTAATTATACTTGATAACAAAAGGATATGAAATGTCTAAAGCATTACCGGAAACTTTAAGCAGGCGTGAACGACAGATTATGGATATTATCTATAGACTAAAAGAAGCAAGCGTATCGGATATATTAAAATATCTTCCCGATCCCCCTGCATATAATTCTATAAGAGTAATCTTAACTATCCTCGAAGATAAAGGACATCTCCTGCATCGAAAGGAAGGACAAAGATATATTTATTTTCCCAAACGTTCTCCTGATAAGATAAAGAAGTCTGCATTAACTCATCTTGTCAAAACTTTCTTTGACGGTTCAACATCAAAAGTAGTAACAACGCTCCTAGATATGTCCGCAGGTAAACTAAGCGAAACAGAACTTGACGAACTGTCAAAATTAATAGAAGAAACACGGAAGAGTAAAAAAAATGAATAACATTTTAATTGATGCCCTGAAGTTGATTCAAACAAATGATTTGTTGAATCTTCTTTTTAAAAGTGCAATTGTATTGACAATTGCAGAGGTAACAGTTACCCTCATGAAACGTAATTCGGCATCTCTCAGGCATTGGATATGGAGTATCTCCTTATTCAGTTTACTGATACTGCCGGTAATAATCTGCTTACTTCCGGCTAAAACACTGCCGGTTTTAACTGATGCTTCTATATATCAAAACAAAAAGATTTATTTAGGAGAAGCGGTAAAAGTAAATCCTGTGGATAAATCACCGAGTAGTGCTTTAGCAAAAAAAGATAAGATTATTGTCGGAAATGAGTTTAAAGAAAATTACGATCGTTCCCCTAAAGTTACATTGACTAAAAATGTATCAAACGCAACATACGGAATACAACGTACTACTAATATAGCTTGGGAATTAATATTATATGTTTTATGGTTGTTAGGCGTAATGGTAGGAATAGCCCTTCTAACATTTAACTTCCTAAAAATTAAGTTACTTTTAAAAAATGGAAAATGTATTAACAATATTAAATGGGACGAATGCTTATATAAAAAATGCAAGCAGTTGAAAATCAATAAACGAATTAAACTTATAATCCATCCTGCTGTTTCCGTACC
Organism: Ignavibacteria bacterium; assembly: GCA_050117315.1. Lineage (GTDB taxonomy): Bacteria > Bacteroidota > Ignavibacteria > Ignavibacteriales > Melioribacteraceae > JANQIV01. The sequence continues at coordinate 14,910 of JASFMY010000063.1, read as the reverse complement.
TGCGGTTTTTGGTTTTAGAAAACCTGTGCTTTTCGTTCCTGAAAAATCTGTCGATTGGTCGTACAATAAAATAAATATTGTTATTCTCCATGAATTAGCCCATTTAAAGCGATTCGACTTTATTTCTAATATTCTCGTTCAGTTAACGTGTATAATATATTGGATGAATCCGTTAGTATGGTTTGCTGCCCGGAAATTTTATCTCGAACAAGAACAATGCTGTGATGATATTGTAATTAGTAAAGGAATAGAACATTGCGATTACGCTGAGTTATTACTGGAAGTTGCAGGAGCAATCTCAAGAAAAATTAGTTTAAGAAATTTTGCTTTATCAATGGCGCGTAAATCGGGGTTAAAACTTCGTATTAAACATATTCTTTCTACTACTATTCCGCGAAGTCTTTGCCGTTCCAGGTTCATAACAATTTCCTCGATACTACTACTTGTAATAATAGTCCCTTTATCAATTATAAAACTCCAGGGTCGGACACCGAGCGATCGTGAACTAAAGTATAATAAGGCTATCCAAGAATTAAATAGCAGTGTAAATTCTGTCCAGGAAAAGGCAGCTTGGGCGCTTGGAGACCTGGAAGATAAAAGGGCGGTAGATCAGCTTATTAAAACACTGGATGACGATGATCCAATGGTTCGCGCCATGGCAGCCTGGGCACTTGGTGAGATTAAGGAGCAATCTTCCCTGGATGCACTAATAGAACACTTACTGGATAAGAATGACTATACAAAAGAAATGATAATAAGAGCGATTGGTGAACTGGAGAACAAAAGTTCAGTTAACGATCTTGTAATGTGTTTGTCGAATAACAATCCTGATATACGCTACGCAACAGTATGGGCACTTGGCGAAATACGTAATGAAGAATCTTTTGCTGCAGTTGTTAAAGCACTTAAAGACACATCACTTTATGTAAAAGAAACTGCAATCAATATACTCGGTCAGACTGGCTCCAAAGAAAATACTCAATACCTTGTACCGCTCTTAAAAGACAAAAGCCCGAGAATCAGGTGCGCCGCCGCATCAACAATCGGTCGCTTGGGCAACAAAGAATCAGTAAAACATCTCGTCAATTCTTTAGATGATAAGAATGACCGGGTTATTCTTGAAGTTGTTAGAGTACTCGGGAAAATTAAGGATCCGAGTGCCGTAGAACCTCTCCTGATTTTGATACATTCTGCACCCCCTGAAATACGAGCCATGACCGTTTGGACTCTTGATGAGATCAGGGGTCACTAATAATCTCTAAAAATTATAAGTAGATGAAGTAATATGGTAACCGGAGGATTTATTTAAAGTGAGATGCAAAAAATTTTGCATCTATCATATATCAAAAACATAACCGAGGACAATATATGAAAACCGTAAGAAGAATCGAATTTATTTCTTTATTTCTATTTATAATAGTATTGGGTTGTATTTGCAGCGATGCTAAAGGACAAGTAGCTTTTTCAACTTACTTTGGCGGAACAAGTCACGAATGGATAAAAGATATGTGCGTTGATCAAGAAGGGAATGTTTATGTAACAGGTCCCGCTTACTCAACCTATTTCCCAATAACGCAAGGCACATTAACAACACAGCACTCAGGGGGCGCAAGCGATGTATTCGTAGCAAAGTTTAATAGTAACGGAGAATTAATATTTTCTACACTGTTGGGAGGCAGCGATTATGACGGCGGCGAGCAAATTGCTTTGGACAAAGATGGAAATATTATTGTAGTAGGAGTAACAGCTTCTACTGATTTCCCGGCAACCGAAAATGCTTATGACAAAACTTATAACGGTGATACGGATATATTTATTACAAAAATAAATTCAGCGTGCGACTCAATCCTCTATTCTACATATCTTGGCGGTAATAACCAGGATATTCACCCGGTTATTGCCCTTGATGAAACAGGCTGCATCTACATTTCCGGACCAACACGTTCACCAAACTTCCCAACAACAGATAATGCTTACGACAAGTCGTACAATAATACTATAGATGACGGTTATTACGGTGATATATTTATTTGCAAATTTGATCAGAACTATGATAGCCTTTTATACTCTTCTTTTGTAGGCGGTTCAAATGAAGAAACAGTTTTTGGAATTGATGTGGATAAGAATGGAACGGTTTATTTAACAGGCTTTACTATTTCCGAAGATTTCCCTAACACACATCAATTATTTGGAGAAGATTATAATGGAGACCTCTCTACTTCAAATAACGTATACTTAATTGCAATGGATTGTAGTAGTCCATCAATTAAGTTCTCAACCATCTTGGGCGGTAGCGGTGATGAACAGGCCGATGAAATTTTTGTTGATCAAAAAGGAAATATTTTCATCGCGGGAAATACTGCATCTGAAAATTTCCCGGTAACACAAAATGCATTTAGTAAAAATTTTAGTGGTGGTGATATCTTCGTCTGCAAGTTAGATACCTCAGGCAAAAAATTAATATTCAGCACCTATGTTGGGGGAACTGCAGATGAAGGCTGGTGTGATTTAGCCGTTGGCAATGACGGTAATATTCTGGTCGGCGGCGGCACTTCTTCATCCGACTTTCCGATTACTTCAGAAAGCATTGATTCAACATTTAATAACGGTGATGAACAGTTTGTTTATAGAGACGCTTTTTTCTTTGTATTAAATTCTGCAGGGACCGAACTTATATATTCAACATTTTTAGGCGGAACCGGTGATGATAATATTTTCAAACTGAAAGTTAATATAGATGGTTCAGTATATATCGGGGGACTTACAACTTCAGATGATTTCCCAATCACACCAAACTGTTACGACAACACTTATAATAATCAACGCGATGCATTCTTGTTAAGGCTTGATTATTCCTTACCGACTTCAATAGAAGATTATGAAGGCAATAATCCGCTGGAATTTAACCTGAATCAGAATTATCCCAATCCTTTTAATTCGTCGACACGAATAACTTACGACCTAATCCAATCCACCAAAGTTGAATTAAGAATTTACGATGTTTTGGGTAGATACGTACGAACCCTGGAAAACGGAATTCATAACGCCGGCACATATACTGTTACCTGGGATGGAGATGATTGATATGTGCGGCAATTCTGTAAGTAGCGGAGTTTACATAGTTCAAATGTATGCAGAAAACCAAATGATTACCCGTAAAGCAGTTCTACTAAATTAGTTTCTCGTTCATGTTAAAAGACAGATGATTTATATGAATACCTATCCACACAAATATACTCTGAAGGATTATGTTAATTATTTATTGGTAATTGTTTTATTAAACCCTTCTATGATTACTAAGGCGCAGGATTCTGTTTATTTACAACGGGTTAATATACCTATTTTACCCGATGGAATAATTTCTGAAAACGAATGGGGTTATATAAAGCCGGCTAATCTTACTATGCATCAACCAACCTTTAGAGGTAAGATAACAGAAAAGACTGAGATTAAAATTGCCTACGATGAGAATTACTTATATGTAGTAGGCTACTTTTATGATTCTAAACCTGATGGGATCAGAACCAATTCTCTTTACCGCGATGATCACAGCGACGATGATACATTCGGATTAATTATAGATACATTTAATGATAAAGAAAATGCATTATGGTTTCGAACTAATCCTGCAGGCATCAGAAGTGAAGCTGCCATCTCCGGTGACGGTAATTCCGTTAATTGGAATTGGAATACTTATTGGACTGCAGCTACTACCATAAATGAAAAAGGATGGTTTGCCGAGATGCGTATCCCCTTTTCCAGTCTCGGCTTTAACAAAGAAAGCAGAAAGACAAAGGTCGGAATTATTATTTACCGTTATATTGCACGAAAAAATGAGATAGCGGTTTACCCGGCTATTTCCAATAATTACCTGATAACAATGCCTTCCCGGGCTCAAGAATCTGTTTTAGAAAATATCAATACTGCAAAACCTATTTATATTACACCTTACGTAGTAGGCGGATTGGGAAAGTCAGCCAATCTTGATGAAGGAAAAAGTAAATATACTTATGAAGATCACTACATTAAGGATATAGGTCTTGATATAAAATATAATATTACCAATAACCTCACACTGGATGCAACTTTCAATACCGATTTTGCTCAACTTGAAGCTGATAACCAACAAATCAATCTAACTCGTTTTTCTCTCTTCTTTCCCGAAAAACGACAGTTCTTTCAAGAGCGTTCCGGAATTTTTTCGTTTAATACTTCCGTATGGACAAATAATCGGCTATTTCACAGCAGACAGATCGGGATTCAAGATGATAAGTTGATTCGTATTTTAGGCGGTGGACGTTTAATAGGTCGGATAAATAAATGGGATATAGGTATTATTAATATGCAGACTGAAAAATCCGATGAGCTGCCGTCTGAGAATTTTGGAATTTTTAGATTCCGTCGCCAGGTATTGAATGAAAATTCTTACGCCGGATCAATGATTACAAGTCGTTTGGGAAGTGACGGTTCATATAATGTTGTATATGGTCTGGATGCAAACTTGCGGCTTTTCGGAAATGATTATTTCATTTTTAAATGGGCACAAAGTTTTGATGACGAACTTATAGCTGATAGCAGAAACAACTTCTTAAGCAAAACGGCTTTCCAGGTTCAATACCGGCGCAGGAATCAGGAAGGATTACACTACAACTTTGCAGTAAGCAGAGCAGGCGAAAATTATAATCCTGAAATGGGATATGCCTCACGGTATAATTTCACGGAATATTTTTGGAATGTCGGTTACGACTGGTTCATGGGAGAAAGTTCACGGTTCCGGCAGGTAAGTCCTATTCAAATTTTTGGTTTTATGAACATACGTAACAAAAGCGGTAAAGTCGAGTCTGCTCAATTGGAATATGATACCGATTTATACTGGAAGTCAGGCTCAAGTATCTGGATGGATATTGAATACTATTATGAGAATTTAGAGGATACACTTTTTTTCTCCGGCAACAGTTTCATACCTGCAGGAGAGTACAGATATCCCAAATTGGAAACCGGGTATAATATGTCTAATAGAAATCGTTTTCAACTATATCCCGGAATTAGTCTGGGTCGTTTTTATGACGGGTGGCGATATGAACTTAACATTAATAATGTGTGGAATATCTCGAAACATCTAAATATCGAGGCTTATTACGAAGTTAACTTTATCAGATTGTCCGATTGGAACCAAGGATTTAATTCCCATATTACCCGCTTAAGATTAGATCTTATGATGAATAAAAATTTTTCAATTCGCAGTTTCGCACAATACAACAGTATAGCTGATTTAGTTGTTTTGAATGTGCGTCTCCGGTATAATTTTAGTGAAGGAAATGATCTATGGTTAGTTTACAATGAAAATCTAAATACTGACAGATATAAATATAATCCGGTTTTACCAGGGTTCAATAGTCAAGTATTTATGGTTAAGTACACTTATACTTTTCAACAATAACTGATTGTGCCATGTTCTTATTCAACGCTTCATATTTCTATCAGGATATATTGAATACTTTAGAAAAAATTATGATTTTTTTTAATACAATATCTATTGATTTATCTTTATTATAATAACATTCAGAAATATTGTTATTTTCTATAATCATGAAAAAATACACTTTACAACATTACATCGCCCAGTTATCGGGTGTAATACTGATTCAGCTTCCATTTACAATTAATTGGCTTTTGGGACAACCAAATAAGTATGTTTACATACTTTCCTCACAATTTCTTGATTTTTTCACTAATATTTTAATCAATATATTCTATGTACACTTGTATGGTTTTCTGTTAAGAAAAAAGGCTCCTACAAGAATCCTGGTGATGATCTCTTTAATACTTATTCTTGTTTCACCTTCAATTTTCCAGCAAGCTTCCATTGCCTTTAAATGGTTATTTATGGGATTGGATTTTAAAATTCTTGGATTTGATATAATACAGAAAATTACTCCCAGCTATATGGCAGGATATTCCTTATATATAGCAATATACTTTTTCACCCACTATGGGCTTGAATATAAAGAACAAAGGGAAAAGACATTAAAAGCAAATGCACTTGCTAATGAAGCACAATTACAAATGCTGCAGTACCAGATAAATCCTCATTTCCTTTTTAACTCGTTAAATACAATTCAATCAATGGTAGAAATTGATAAAGACCGTGCAAAGGAAATGATTGCGGATTTATCAGTTTTTTTCAGGCATACGCTTTCCGGTAAAAACCAGGTATTTATTTCTTTAAAAGAAGAACTTGATGCATTGAATAAATACCTATCGATTCAGAAAGAAAGGTTTAAAGATAGGCTCCAAGTATCATTCGATATTGATAAACAATCTCTCGGGAAAAACATTCCTGCTTTTCTCATTCATCCATTGGTAGAAAACTCGATTAAGTATGGATTCTCATCAACCAACAATATTTTGGAATTAGTTATTAAAACAAAACTAATTTCAAATAAACTATCAATTACCGTGAAAAATGCAGGTAAACTTGTTACTACGGATCGGTCAAAGGAAAATAAAATTTCGAGTACAAAAACCGGCATTGAAAATATAAAGAAACGTTTATCTTTACTTTATCCTAATAATCATAAATTCGAATTGTTTGAAGAAGATGATTACGTAACAGCAAAAATAATAATCTGGAATATAGAAAGATGAAAGCTGTTATTATTGAAGATGAACCTCTTGCAATAGAAAATTTGAAATACTATCTCAAAGATTATCCAATAACTATTGCCGGTTCGGCATACAGGATTAAGGAAGCAGTAAAATTAATTAGAAAAGAAAAACCGGATATTGTTTTTTTAGATATTAACTTATCCGGGGAAAACGGTTTTGATCTGCTCGATAAAATTGAAATAAATTTTAAACTCGTTTTTGTAACAGCGTATGATGAATATGCCCTAAGAGCATTTGAAGTAAACGCTCTTGATTATTTGGTTAAACCGCTCAGTAAAAGTAGAATCGCAAAAACCGTAAAACGTTTATTAGATGGAAACCGTTCTGATATGGCCGATAATAAATTCACTATAGAAGACAAAATTTTTTTATCAGGAAATAACAAAGCACATTTTGTAAAAATTAAAGATATATGCTGTATTGAAGCAGAAAGTTGCTATTCAAAAATATTTTTAGCAAACGGAAATCAAATCGTGATTTCCAGGACATTAAAAAAATGGGAAGAGATTCTGCCCCAAAATGAATTTATTAGAGTACACCGCTCTTACTTATTGAACATAAATTGTATCAAAGAAATTAAAAAAAGAAACAATGGAACTTATTGTGTCTATTTTAATGAAATTGATAAACCAATTGAAATCAGCAGGAGATATGCTTCCTTGCTGAGGCACAAGCTTAAACTGTTTTAGTTTCCCAAAGCCGGAATGTAATTCACTATCTGATTAGTGCAACTTACAAGTTTTACTATGTAATTCTTATACCGCTTTTATTTTCCAAGTCTTGTAGAATCAATACTTTTCCTGACTTTTGACGCGAGACCCAAAAGAAGGGAATGCTGTGTGTAACCTATTGAATTATTAAATATATTGTCTTTATAGCTCCGGCATTCAGGGTCTGTTGCATAACTAAAATAAATAATCATAGCCACAACCTTTCAGGTCGTGGACAATGAGTCTCAACAAAAACTCTGGGCTTTAGCCCAATTTTCTCTAATATTTGGGCTGTCCGAAGGATCCCTTACCGGGATGTGTGCCAAGCATCCTTTCCCCAACTTAAAGGGTGTGTTGCATAACTTTAGAACAGGGTCGTCACGGACCATTGAAGGTGTCTCAAAAGTACGGTTGTCATCACGAGCGAAGCGAAGTGATCTCTATTTTGAGCTAAAAACGAAAGATTGCTTCGGCAAAAAACGCCTCGCAATTTTAGGCTTTTGAGACAGCCTCACCATTCCGTGACGAAAAACCTTGATATTGTTCTCAAAATGAGGTGGCTCAGTCGAGGTATGGACCTCGACTGCCCAGTCTTTGAGTTCTACAACATACCCTAAAAGTTGGGGTTATTGCTAAAAATATTGTTCGAACAAGCTTTTACAGCAGTTAAACAACCTGTCCATCGAAGTCCGTTTGTGGACGTAGCCGGATGCGTGAATTCCGTAAACCTTTCTAAAACTATTCCTTACCATTATTGGTTATTTTCTAGCTTCAAATGGCTACTATTTAATTCATTTAATCTTTATATTTTTATAAATTATATTTAATAACCAATATGGATTGATCGAATTGTCGAGTTCTAATATTTCAATTTCTTCGAGAACAATTCTACTTGCGTGAACAATAATATGTTTTTTGCCTTGCTTTGTTGTCTGTCTTAACGAAAGGTCACAGTTATGAAAGATATCCTTACTAAAAGTAATATTTACAATGTCGGATATTTTCCACTTGCGAAGGCGGATTAAAATATTCACTCAAATTAGAAGGAGTGTATTTATGAAACTTAATATTATATCAACATTCGTATTAGCTTTACTATTGACCGTTTTCTTTAACGCATGTTCGGATGATCAGCCGACATCACCTATACAGCAAGATGGTACTACATTAGAAAAAGCCGGGCTTGATAAACCTATGATGATATGCAGTTCAGGCACTGATCACGGCTATTTCTGGTCATTATGTTACGACGGTGGATCAGCAAGCATATCCTTCCCCAATGCGGGTACATACCCCGGTAATTTCGCTATTACCTATAGCAATGTTTCCTACGTGTTCGGCGGTAAAGGCTGGAGCACTGGCGCAGCTAGAACTATAGGCTATCATGTAGGCTACCTTAGCGGCAGCTATAATTTTGTCGGTATCCATGGATGGGTTACAAACCCGCTTATAGAATATTACATAGCTGAGATGGGCTCTGTGACTGGCGGAACGTTTGTGAATTCCGTATACAGTGATGGACATTCATACAGCTTTTATAAGCAGCTGCGAGTCAACGCACCTTCAATTATAGGTACTGCAACTTTTTGGCAGTACAAAGATACATGGGGCGGATCATCGACCGGCTCTAACTGCGCCGTCACCATGAGCAATCATGTTAACAATTGGAGTAATTACGGTGGGCAAGGTTTTGGTAGTAGTTATAATTACCAGAAATTAGTATTAGAGGCATCGGGTAGCGGGTCTATAAACGCAACGGTGTGGTCACAGTAACCGGCCCCTGTAAATCATTTGATATTATTAAGGCGGCGGTTTGTCTCACGGCCGCCGGCTTTATGTAATCAATGGTATGAACCTCGAGGCAATTCGCCGTAGCGAATGCAAAGGCGGATTAAAAGATTGTTTCTTGCCGCAATATTAATAACCTGTAAAGTTTTTCTGACGTATTTCAGCATTATTCGGAAAGTGAAATATCATATCTTTTTTAGGCATAAAATTTATCTTCTCCCAGTAATAAATTTTGAGATCATTAATCGTATACGTTTTATCGGGCAAGTAACTAAAATTTTTTATTTCCAAAGAATCCGGCACAATAAGTTTATATTCTGCATGCTTTAGCGGCTTACCCCAGGTTTGAGTAGTTTTTAAAATATATAAGGCACTATCGCTATTTAATTTCTGCCTATAGCCAATCTGAAATAACACGGTATCTCCCGGTTCAATAAACAGATTAAATGTTATTCCGTTATTTCTATCGGAAGTGTATTCAGGCCGGTATCCCTTGGATAAATTAAATATATGAATAGAATCTATTTTTTCATCAACTGAATCGGGAAACGGGTAAAAGATATTACTGCCAACTTCTTTATTCGAATTGTTTGCAAACCAATAATATCCTTCTACGTTTAGGTGAACACCATCAAGCCGGAACGTAATATCTTCTTTGAAAAAATCCGCTCTCTGCCCGAAAAGAGCTATGTTAAAAAGAAAGAAAAGTAGAATTGGTTTCATCTTATTTCAACAATATCATTGAACCGCTTTTTATAGCAATATTATCTACATTAAGCCGGTAATAATAAATCCCGGAAGCCATTATCCTGCCGCCGGAATCTGTGCCGTCCCAGCGTACATTAGTGGTATCTCCTTTTATAGGAATTATTTTTATAAGCTCTCCGGTAACATTGTAAATATAAATGGCCTTCGATTTATGACTTAAGTTACCGGGTATTTTGACGAAAAAAGTGGTAGAAAGATTGAACGGGTTCGGATAGTTTATTAAGGTAATATCTTCATCTAACGGTAATTCATAATCCTCAACTGAAGTAACAACATAATCATTACTCTTTAAATATATATCTTGGTAAATTACCGTTCCGGGTTGAATATCTTGCAATTCAAATGAATTAATTTCTTGTGTTCTTTCCCACCCCATAAAGTCAATAAGTCTTACAGTTAAACTTCCCGGATGATAGACAGTATTAAAAATTCTTGTTGTATAATTTCCTGTTGAATCTAATTCAATAGGTGCTTGTAGAACAAAATAACTTGGAGAAGCAGGAAATACTTTATTTCCCTTTACCGGATTATTTTCTGTGTCGTAAATAACTCCCTTTAAGGTAGCCGAAAGTCCCGTAGTATCATTTGGAGTTCCGAGAGAAGGATTTTCGGTAAGGCAATCAATAGCTATGGTATTGGAAGAATATCTCCATGAATTTCTCATTATCGAATAATCATTTACAGGCTCTCCTACACTAGCACCAGGTAAATTTCCAAAAATTAAAAAATCTTCTCTTATCTCGTTTGTAAATTCACTCGAGTAAGTGTAAATATTAATCTTATCGCCGGACCTATTAATATTAATAGGTGTAATTAGACTGTCGGAAGTAATAATACCTACTGCTGTTCCATCCGGATAACTAAGATTAAGTTTAAACTCTGTATTTGACACCTTAAATATAATGCTGTCTATATACGAGCTATATCCAAAAGAAAACAGTATTTCCATTGTCCAATTATCTTCACTGTCAAAAACTAATTCTGAAAATCTAGTGATGGGTGTGGCATCGATAGGATTTGAAAGAGTGAAAGAGAAGCATGAAAAGAACAAAATAAAAACTAATTTAATTTTTTTCATAGCAGCACCTATTATATTTACAAATATTAGGAATTTTAAAACAAAATCTAAACCAAAAGTTTAGTTTGAATTCTTTCTTTATTAGCCGTTTTTAAAAGATTTGACGTGAAAATTTTTCACCCCTGCTAAAAATTTTCACATTAAGTAGGACTCTCTAAATGACTAACAGTAATTTGTATTTGTTTAACTGTACAAAAATATTCAAAGTTTGCCGCCTATCATTCGGCTTGGAAACAACAAATTAAAGTTTCTTCGCCTGTTCCATTATTATTTTGTAAGAGTACCCGGCGCCGAAATCCTTGTTAAGTGCAATTACTCCTTCAAAAGTTACAACATCACCGTTACCGACATTTTCGTCTGTAGTTACGGTCAAATCAAAAGTGTTCTCATCTCCGGTTCCGTCCTGAATGTGCACCCAGTTTCTTCCCATAATCTGTTTGTTAACCTTGGTAACTTTACCTTTGATTTTAACTTTTTTGTTACCGTACTTTTCTTTGTTGTTATAAAGCTCGGCAATTGTAATTCCGCCTTCAACGGCATCGATGGAAACATCCTGCTTTGTTAAAACAGGCTTCTTTCCTTCTACAGACGAACCGGGTGAAGCTCCCATCATGCCGGCCATAGGATTGTTATTAAGGTTGTCAACAAATAAAACCCTATCAAAGGTTCTTTGTAAATCCTTGCTTTCAAAATCCTTCATTTCCAGTGCCCGGGTAAAAAAGAATTTTTCACCTTCTTCAACATTTCTTTTTGTAACGGCAATCCAGTATTCTTCATCCTTTTCATTTACCTTTAAGTAAGTATACTGGTTTGCCTGAACAACTTCCGCAACTACAACTTTATGCACCCCGGCATGAGGATCATTATTTTCTTGAGCAGTTTTTTCCTCTTCTTTTTTGCTGCAATTGACGGTTAAAAACAATATTGCTATTAAAACTAAAAATGATTTATAATTCATAACTATTCCCGCTTTATGTTTATACTTTTTAAGATGACTTCAAATATAATAAAAGAGCATATAATCATGAAAAATGAATAAAACTTTTATTCGATAATAATTTGGTAACGACTATAAAACTTGATTATTAATTTTTTTTCTCCAAATTGCCGTGTCTTTTTTATTTAATTTAGGTAGAAATGAAAGAAATTAGAAACATAGCAATAATAGCTCACGTTGACCACGGTAAAACTACGCTTGTTGACGAACTATTGAAACAAAGTAAAATATTTAGATCAAACCAGGTAGTGCAGGAAAGATTTCTTGATTCGAACGATCTCGAACGTGAACGCGGGATTACTATACTTTCAAAAAATATAAGCATCCCTTATAACGACATAAAAATTAATTTAATTGATACACCGGGTCACGCGGACTTTGGCGGTGAAGTTGAACGCGTTCTAAAATTGGCAGACGGCGTACTTTTGCTCGTTGACTCATTTGAAGGACCTATGCCGCAAACAAGATTTGTTCTTGAAAAAGCACTCCATCTTCATTTAAAGCCTATAGTTGTAATAAATAAAGTTGACCGCCCGGATAACAGACCTGAAGAAGTTCTTGATGAGTGCTACGATCTTTTTATTGATTTAAATGCAGACGAAGAGCAGCTTGATTTCCCCGTAATATATGCAAGCGGCAGAAGCGGCTGGGCTGTAAAAGATTTAAATGACGAACGCAAAGATTTGGTTCCTCTACTTCAAACAATTGTTGACTCAATTCCCAAACCGGAATTAAAAGAGGGTTCGGTCCAAATGCAGGTAACTACTCTCGACTATAATGACTATGTAGGAAGAATAGGAATAGGCAGGGTATTCCGAGGAAAGCTAAATAAAAATAATCCTCTTTCAATTATTAAACGCAACGGCGATGTTCACGAGGTTGCCTTAAAACAGCTTTTTATTTTTGAAGGCCTTGAACGTAAAGAAGTAGACGAAGTTACAACCGGCGATATTTGTGCAATAGTCGGTATTGAAGATATAGATATTGGTGATACAATTGCAGATACGGACAATCCCGACCCTTTGCCTATCATAGCAATTGACGAACCTACAATAAGCATGAACTTTACGGTGAACACTTCTCCATTTTACGGGAAAGAAGGAAAGTACGTTACCTCACGGCATTTAAGGGACAGGCTCTTCAAAGAGCTTCAGCATAATGTTGCGCTGCGCGTTGAGGAAACCGGATCACCTGACACTTATAAAGTTTCCGGCAGAGGCGTATTGCATCTTTCGGTATTAATTGAAAACATGAGACGCGAAGGTTATGAATTTGCGGTTGGTCCGCCGAAAGTAATTTACAAAGAAATTGACGGTAAAAAAGCCGAGCCGATTGAAATACTTACGGTTGACGTACCCCAGGAATATTCGGGCAAGGTAATTGAAATCGTAGGAATAAAAAAAGGTGAAATGGTTAAGATGGAACAGAAAGGAAATTTGACTTCACTTGAATTTCATATTCCCTCCCGCGGGTTGATGGGATTTAGAAATAAAGTTCTAACTCTTACCAAAGGCGAAGCTATAATGCACCACCGGTTTTACCAGTACGAGTTCTTCAAGGGTTCCGTGGTGCAAAGACAGAACGGTGTTTTAATCTGCATGCATGACGGTACTTCAACAACTTATGCGATAAACTCGTTACAGGACAGGGGGATATTTTTTGTTGATCCCGGTGAGAATTGCTACTGCGGACAGGTAGTCGGCGAAAACAATAAGGATAACGATCTCGAAGTTCATATTTCCCGTGAGAAAAAACTAACCAACATGCGTGCAGCCGGCGCCGATAAAGCTGCAAAAATTGCACCCGCAGTTAAATTCACTCTTGAAGAAACCCTGGAATATATTAAAGACGACGAACTTGTAGAAGTAACTCCGCAATCAATTAGGATGAGAAAACTTTATTTGGACACGAATGAAAGGAAAAAGTATAATATGAAACAATAATGCTTTTCATTTTTAATCAACATTAATTTACCTATATTGTAAAAAAATAGGAACAAAGTGGACATCCCGATTCTTCCCATAAGCAATGCGAGTATCTGCGACGGCAGTAACAATTTTTGATCATCCCGAAATAGTTCCTGAATTATCTATTGAAAATATCAGAGAATTGCTGCATCGTAATTATAGGATAATCTATTTGGTTAAGAAAAAAACTGTAGAAATTCTTACAGTATTTGAAGGCCATCAATAGAGTTTCTGCAAAATAAAAGTCAGTCGGTAAATTAAGAAGAGGACTCACTTACTTAATAGAGCTAAGTCCGTTATCATAAACGGAAAAAAAGAGCTTCAAAGAGCTATCACCGAAAAAGCCGGTGCAAAAAGAGCATCAAAAAAGAAAGGAGACCTAAAGATGAAAATTAGAAAAAGAAAAAAGGAAAACAAACTAAACACATTTATATCAATAGAGGGCTATGATTATTACCTTGGTTTAGACTGGTCGCAAGAAGGTTACTCGTTGGCAAGAATAACAGCAAAGTCACAAAAACCAAAGTATTGGCAAGGAGAATCGAAAATCGAAGAATTGAAAGAACAAATAGAAAGGCTAAAAGGGAAAAAGATATTAACCATAGAAGAGACAACCAGTACACACTGGCTATACGTAGAGTTGAAAGACTATGTAGATAAGATAGTAGTATGTGATCCCTATAGGAATAAGCTATTAAGTGAAGGGGCAAAAAATGATGATATAGATGCGGGAAAGTTATCTATATTATTGCGAGGGGGATTCTTAAAGGAAGTCTACCATAGTATGGAAGATAGTTACCACATAGGCAAACTAATAAGTGCCTATGAAGATTTAATAAAAATGGGAGTACGAGTAAAGAATCAGAAATCGGCCTTATACAGAGCCATGGGACTTGATCACAAAAAAGAGAAAAGCTTGACGAAGGATTCAGC
>JASFMY010000062.1:0-35723 GCA_050117315.1 Ignavibacteria bacterium | reverse complement strand
TAAGTTTTGATGCAAGTTCGATCAAACGCATTATAGATAAATCTAATAGCAGTGCATCAATATCTGAGAATTATCACAGCACAAAAAAAATCTTCTTGCAAATTGATGGCTAACATCTATACACTCTCCATGTTCTACAAATAAAATTTTTTTCTCTGTTTCCGGGAAAAGTGAAATCTGTCCGGTGCATTCTTTGATAAATTCTTTTACCTTTTGATAAAGCAATGAAACTTTTTCTACCTTTTTGCTGCTACCTATGTGTTTAATGATTTTCGAGTTAAGCTCTTGATATAGGACTACTTGTATTGCAATAGCCCCGGATTTTGTTTTAACTTCTCTTATTGATAGCAAGTACAAAAATAGCCATTAGTGCGGTAAAATCAATTAGGTCAAAATTTATCTCCTTATAATTCAATAGGTTACACACAGCATTCCCTTCTTTTGGGTCTCACGCCAAAAGTCAGGAAAATAAAAGTACAGACTACCGTGACAATATTGAAAGATGCATCTTTTGAATTAACACACCGTTTTTTTGATGATCAAAATGAATTGAAAGCAAAAGCGGTAACCATACATGTCTTTGTTGATAAATCTACATTCGAGAAAAAAAGTATTGATGAAATTATCTATAAGAGTCTAGGTTATCACCTTTCTTCGTAATATCTTTTAGTTTATTTTTATCTATCTTGCCGAGCGACGTTTTAGGGAATTCATTAACCACGTAGATTTTTTTTGGTACTTTGTAGCCGACAATTTTTTCTTTCAAAATAGTTTTTATCTCTTCCCCGGGAATTCTCTTTTTCAATACAACAGCAGCATTTACCTGTTCTCCCCATTCTGTGCTTTCAGTTGAAAATACTGCTGCTTCACTAACATAATTAATTTTTAATAACTCCTTTTCAATTTCAGCAGGATATACATTTATACCTCCTGTTATAATCATATCGTCTTTTCTTGAGAGAATATATAAATTGTTATTTTCACCATGGTAGCCAATGTCGCCGGTACGGAATATTCCGTTGATAAGTTTATTTTTTAATGCCGGGTCGTTATTCAAATACCGTTTTGCAACGGATTTGCCGGAAACAATGACTTCCCCGGTGCTTTCATTTTCCCGGCAATCAATTTCTATAATATTATCTCCGGTTGGCTTTCCTGCCGATTCAATATTGCTGTTAAAATCGGTTAAATCATTTGCAGCAACAAAGGATGATGTTTCGGTAGAGCCGTATACTTTCAACAACGGGTAATTTTGAGCCATTGCTTTGTTAATTAGTTGCAGGTCACACTTTGCACCCCCTAATAAAATATATTTTAATTCCAGGTAGCAGTTAACATTAAAATCTACTATTCTTTTCAGCATTGTTGGAACAACCGAAAACAATGTAGGCTTGTACTTTATATTTTCAACAATTTTGCTTGTAGTAAACTCTCCCGGGATTATAATGCTGCTTCCGCTTAGTACTGCTCTTATAATAACGGAAAAACCGCCGATATGATGAAAAGGTAAGCTGGCCAACCATTTATCACCGAGTGTTTGCTTTAGTATTGAATCGGAATTAACCGCGCTGTAGTATAAGTTTTCAAATGTTAATTCTACTGCTTTGGGAATACCGGTTGACCCTGATGTGAAAATGATTATTGCTGTACCGGAATATTCTGAGTCCCCGGAGTAACTGCGGTTATTTTTTATTATTAAATCATTATCATTTACGGTTCTACTTTTTTTTAATAGAGCAATCTTTTTTGTTAATTCGTCAGCTTTAAAGCCTGCACTAACTATAACAGGTATCGCATTCAATTTCCAAAGGGCAAAGAGTGAGATTATAAAATTAAAATTGTTTTTTACAGTTAAAAAAACATACTCGTTTTTTTTAATCCCGTCATTAAAAAACTTACTTGCAGCCACGGAAACAAGTGATTCTATTTCCCGGTAGGAGTATGATTTCCCATCATAATAAATAAACTTATTATCAGGGTATAACTCACTTTGAGTTTTGAGCCAATCTGATTTTAATTGTGTATTAATCATTTCCAGTTAAGGTTTGAAAAAACAAATGCATTTTTGCCGGGTTCATTTAAATTTAGTCCCGGTGGATTAAATGTTATACTACGATCTTCAAAATTGTTTTTTAGATACTTAAACGTGCCTAATCCGTGAGCGAATTTACTTTCGGTACTGCATGCTAAATGTATTAGCATATTTAATCCAACTGCGCTTTCAAATGTTGAAGAAATTATAATTGACTTATTATGTCCTTTTGCAAGTTCAATAAGCTCTAAAGTTTTTTTTACACTACCGATCAATACGGGCTTTAAAACAAGAATTTTAATTCCCGAGTTAAGTATTATTTTCTTTGCAGTTTCAAAGTTATTTACAGATTCGTCTGCTACAATTTTTATTTTGCTCTCAACAGCTAATTTTTCCAGTTCGGTTTCATTAAGCACTGGCTGTTCAATAAACTCAATATTATAGACTCCAAGTTTCTCGATATTCTTTTTTGTTTTTTCATAGTCCCATGCGCCGTTTACATCTAATCTAAATTTTATTGATCTATCATATTTTTGCTTCAGATAATCCAACAACTGCAAGTCTTCTTCAAAACTTTTTTCTCCAATCTTTAACTTAAAGATTCTATAACCTGCTTTATAATTCTCGCTAATTTGCCGAAGCATTTTTTCAATTGAACTGATACCGATTATTGCATTTATCTCAATTAATTTCCTTTCAAATTTATTTTCGTTCAAATAAAACAATGCTTGCTCAAAACCGAATGTTAATGCAGGCCGGTTGGGTAGTTTTTGAAGATATTTTTCTATATCCCCAGTTGAACTTATTGTGCCGTTTACAATACTCTTTTTTATCTGCCTGATATTTTCCAATGCTTCTTCAAATGTTTCCGTTCCTATTTCGGGTAACAATGAGACCTCACCAAAACATTCCTTGCCGTTGCCGGTCTTGAGTTTTAATAATATTATTTTCTTTTTAGTAAATGCATTTTTTGAAGATTGAAAAGATGAATTAAAATGAAGGGAATACTTTGCGTATTGTAATTCTATTAGGTTCATAATAGAATACCAAACGCAAATAAAACTCCGTAGATAAATGATAATTTTGCAGTAAGCTCAAGAGTTTTATTCAACTGCTTTCCTTTAAGATTATAAATCATTTTAACGAGTTTAATTGATAACGGCAAACTTAACAGGGGTAGAAAAATTATAATACTTTGCTTGAAAGTAAAGTAAACAACAAACAAAATTGCATAAGAGATAAAAGTGAAAATCACATACTGAATACGCGTAAACTTCTTTCCGAATTTAACGGCAAGTGTATTCTTTCCCGAAATTTTATCTTCATTTACATCCCTATAGTTATTTACTACAAGTATGTTTGTTATTAATGCTCCAACAGGTATTGACGCCCAGAAAGCAACAGGTTTTACCGACAAAGTTAATACGTAATAAGTACCGACTGTTCCGACGATACCGAAAAACAGAAACACAAAAATATCGCCAAGTCCGTTGTATGCGAGGGGATAAGGTCCCGCAGTGTATGCTATTCCCGTTATTATTGACAGCACCCCGATTAATAATACTACCCAGTCACTGATTGCCACTAAATATAGACCAAGAAAAAATGCCAATCCGAAAGTAAGTGTAATAGCAATTTTCATTTCTTTAACTGAACCTAATCCGCTTGCCAATACCCGCTGCGGGCCTTTTCGCTCTTCAGTATCGGCACCCGAATAATAATCATATAAATCATTAACAAAGTTGGTCCCGACCTGAATAAGCACAGCACAAATTAAGGCTATTAAAGAAGCAAAAGGTTTATATACAGCATGGTGAGCTGCAATTGATGATCCTATAATTACAGGGACAAATGCGGCTAAAAGAGTTTTTGGTCTGCTTGCAAGCAGCCAGCTTTCAATTTTATTTATTGATTTGACAGATGTATTTAGCATTGTTACGGCACTCTCGGGAATTTTGAAAAATCAGGTTTTCTTTTTTCGTTATATGCGTTTTTGCCTTCCTGCGCTTCATCACTCATGTAATAAAGTAATGTTGCGTTACCAGCCAGTTCTTGAATTCCTGCCTGCCCGTCAAGCTCAGCGTTAAAAGCTGATTTTAACAGTCTTATTGCAAGCGGGCTTTTTTCAAGAATTTCTTTTGCCCATTGAATTCCTTCTTCTTCTAATTTATCCACCGGAACTACTTTGTTTACCAATCCCATTTCATAAGCTTTCTGCGCGTTGTATTGTCTGCAAAGGTACCAAATTTCCCGTGCTCTCTTTTGCCCGATATTACGTGCAAGCATACTTGCCCCAAAGCCCCCGTCAAAACTGCCAACCTTAGGCCCGGTCTGCCCGAATACTGCATTGTCTGCTGCAATGGTTAGATCACACATAACGTGCAGAACATGCCCGCCGCCGATTGCATAGCCCGCAACTAAAGCTATAACAGGCTTAGGAATACTTCTTATTTGTTTTTGAACGTCCAGTATGTTTAGCCTTGGTACACCATCTCCGCCAACATAACCTTTATCTTCCCTAATTGACTGATCGCCGCCGGAACAGAAAGCATATTTGCCGTCGTTTGCCGGGCCTTCCCCGGTTAATAAAATCACACCAACATTTGTATCTTCTTTTGCGTCGTTAAAAGCATCGTGCATTTCAATAACTGTTTCAGGACGAAAAGCATTTCTTTTTTCAGGCCTATTAATTTTTATCCGTGCTATACCGTTCATTTTTTCGTAAACGATATCTTTATAATCCTTTGCATTTTGCCAATTATATGTCATTATGTTCCTTAATCAGATATCATTAAAAAATTAAAAATAGTTTGTTAAGAAATTATTAACAACAGAAATATATTCAAAATGGTTCTCTAAATGAGTATTGTGCCCAGCTTTTTTTATCATTTCAAGTTGACAAGACTTTATTTTGCCTGATATCTTTTTATTTATTTCACAATACTTTTTATCAAATTCACCGGCTATTAAAAGAGTTTTACATTTTATATTATCCAGTTCATTCCAATGGTTTTTCATTTTGCCTGTAGAAAAATTTCTTAGGACTTTAGCAAGACCGAATTTATTATTTGTTTTTCTCAATAAGATTAATTTTTTAATTTCCGATTTCTTAAGTGATTTAAAAATTGCTTGACTGTACCAGTATTGCAAAAAATTTTCCAGTTGTTCGTTCTCTAGCATGAGTGACATTTGATAATCATTCTTTGCTCTTTTCTTTCTTTCGTTCTTTTCTTTTATGCCAGGATTTGCCCCTTCTAAAATCAATCCCTTAGTTTGAGCGGGATACTTCAGTGAATAACATAAAGCTGCTCTGCCGCCCATCGAATAACCGGCCATAATAAATTCATGTAGATTGAGTTTATCAAAAATACTTTTTAATGAAGTGATAATTGAATCTTCGGTATAATGTTTCTTATCACCCGGTGAATCTGTTGATCCGTGTCCAACTAAATCTATAAAGATTGGATTAAATTCTTCGTTCAACTTACCTGTTAAAAATTGCCAGTCTTTTGAAGAACCCATAAATCCATGCAAAAAAACAATTGGAATTAAACCGGTTGATGATCTATCAAATTGGATATTATAACTAACGCAATCAATCTGAACTTTCATTTAATTGTTCATTTATTTTATTTGCCGTCTGGTTCCAAAATCGATTTCTAATTTGATGAGATTTTTTTGAATTGGTTTTAAAGTGAAAAACGGAAAAAGAATTTCCCTGCGAGTATTTTATACTTTGGTTAAACGTATGCCAGTCGGTAACATCAACAAAATTACCGCCGTACCCTTTCACAAAGTTCCTGAAGTCAATGTAAAGAGGAGTTTTAAAGTACTGGCTAAAGATGTCTGTTTCTTTTTCTATAGGCAGACCTTCAAATATGCCCCCGCCGAAATTATTTATTAAAATAATCTTTAAAGGAATCTTAAAATTTTTCAAGGCCAGCATTCCGTTCATATCATGGAAAAAAGCTAAATCGCCGATAATTAAAAAAGTTTGTTTCTTAGATCCAGCAGCAATTCCGGCTGTTGTCGAGATTATTCCGTCTATCCCGCTGGCTCCTCTGCTTGAAAAAATCTTAATATATTTATTATTAAGCGACGCAAAATTATCAATATCCCTAACCGGTGTACTGTTTGAGATAAATAGATTAGAATTATTGGGAATATTCTTAATTGTTTCCGAGATAATCCTTGGCTCAAATGAGAAATGCCCGTTATCAATTATTTTTACTTTTGTTCTATAAACTTGTTTATCAAGATGAAAAAGTTGATTTACCCAGTCTTTGTTTTTATCCGTAGCTTCGCCAAATTTTTCAGTAAAGGCTTTGCAAAATCCAATTTCAGATGACTTAATAATTTTATCGACGGTTCTTGAAGGGTCCTTTAAATCACCAAACTCGTTTACAGCAATTTTATAAGCATTCGAATTTTCATAAAAGTCTAAATAAGTTTGAGAAGTCGGGGTGCTCCCAAAATGAATTATCAACTCCGGGTGAAACTTATCTTTGAAGTTATCTGACTTTAGCAATGTGATATAATTTGAAATTACATTTGACTTGTTATGTTTGCCGTATCTTAACTGTGAAAGCCCGTCTGCAAAAATTGGAAATCCGGTTGACTGAGATAATGTAGTAATGGAATCAATAATCTCTCTTGAATAAGAACTTATACCGCAGAATATTATTCCTTTATTTACTGATTTTATTTTTTCGAAAATGTTTTTTTCAATTTCAAAATCAGTTTGCTCAATACTTTTGGGAATATCAATGCTATTTATCTCGTCAATTATTTCTTCATCTATTTCGTCTGTTATTTTGCTTGGTTCAAAAGGTTTGTTGAAAGGAAAATTTAAATGAATAGGTCCGGGGTTTTCATTTAGCGCTATGTTGAAAGCCTTGACTAATTCCAAGCTATACTTTTTTATTTTTAGAGTATCTATCTCCGGCAGTCCGAAATCAAAAAAATATCTTATATGATTCGCAAAAATATTCTCTTGGTTTATTGTTTGATTAGCTCCTGTATTTCTTAAATAAGCAGGTCTGTCTGCAGTACAAATAATCAAAGGTATTCGTTGTAAGTATGCTTCAATTATTGCAGGATATAGTTCTGCAACAGCAGTCCCCGAGGTAGCTACAATTGCAACGGGTGACATACTCTGCTTAGCTAATCCCAAAGAAAAGAATCCGTTTGATCTTTCATCAACATGAACAAATTTTTTAATTGTCGAGTTCTCAGCAAACGCTGCTGTTAAAGAGGTGTTCCTATATCCCGGTGAAATACATGCGTATTTTACACCGAGCCGGGAGAGCAATTTTACAAAATGCCGACACCAAAAAATATTTCTATTCAGACTTTCCATAATTAAACAAGGATATAATTGGTCTTAGTTTAAGCTCTGTTTCATTATATTCTGCTTCAGGGTTAGAGCCGTCAACAATTCCGCAACCGGCAAAAGCGTGCAAGGTCTTTTCTTTTAACAATGCCGACCTTATTGCAACAGCAAACTCACCTTCGTTATCAAAATTAAACCAGCCTATTATTCCTGCAAAAAACCCCCTTTCAAAATTTTCTATTTCTTTGATTTTTATTAATGCTTTATCCCACGGAGTACCGCATATTGCCGGAGTAGGATGTATCTCCTTTAATATAGAAAATAATTTATAATCTTTTTCAAGTTTTGCTTTTATTAATGTCCAAAGGTGCTGAATATTAGGCAACTTTCGTATTATGGGTTTCTCATCGAAAATAATGTTTCCTGAAAATTTGTTGAATGAGTCTATTAAAAAATTTACAACTGCTTTTTGTTCGTTTAGATTTTTTGTGCTGGTTAATAATTCGTTTTCAAGAATTTTATCTTCGAGCTCGGATTTACCCCTTGGAAACGATCCCGCAAGGGCATCGGCTTCTATCCAGCCGTCTTTAATTTTGGCAAGCTTTTCAGGAGAAGCACCAAAAAAAATAGAGTCACATTTTCTAAATGCAAAAACATAACATCTCGGATAAACCTTAGACAGCCTGGTCAATAAAAAATTCAATTTTGGTTTTGTATTGAACTCAAGTATTTTTTTTCGTGAAAGTACAATTTTTTGAATGACTTTGATTCTTATAAACTTTAGCGCATAGTTTACTTTGTTGTTCCATATTTTTTTTTCATCGGGTATATCAATTATTTTTGCAAATGTTTTATCACTGTTAAGGGATTCAATTTGAGTTTTAGTATTGTTTTTTTCAATTAACTCAATACCTTTTAATAAATTTTTTTTTATATCATCTAGCTTGTTAGGGTTATAATGATAGTTATAAATGAAAAAGAATTTCTCTTCAAAACGTAGGTATAAGTACTGATATAAAACCCAATCTGAGTCATGAAATTGTTTCCAGATGCCGTTATATGAACCGGGTGCAAACTTCATTCCACCCATTATTAAAGGTACATTTTTAAGTCCAATCTCGTCCCAATTAGAAATAAAATTTTCTTTTAATTTAGAAACAGATTCATCGGTTAACGTTGTTCTTAATTTACCGTCTGCATAAAAATTCATTAATTTTTTTGAACCAAGTGAAGTGAAATTTATTTCGTTTATATTCCAATAAAAAAAATCGTGTCTAGAAGATTGAAGATAACCTAGTAAACAATTAAAACTGATATCTTTTATTTCAACTCCGAGACTTACAAGTGGTTTTTTAGGAGATTCAAGGCCTAATTTTGAATTTAATTTTTCAAGTATACTTAGTAGCTTTTTAGTGGATTTTTCCAAAATTTTTTTGTAAAATTTTTTTAGAATTAATGTAAATATAATTTTTATTGGTACAGTATCAAATTTTATTGTAATTTTTTATTTTTTAGTGAACTTATTTCATATTAAATTAGTTAAAAATCACAAGTAGGGTAAAGTTATTAAACAACATGAAGACCTAAATATAAGATATGAAGTTCAAGAAAGTAAAAAAGCAAAATATATTAGAATAAAAATTGACTCGCACGATAAAATAAAAGTTGTTGTTCCTAAGAATACAAAAAATATTGATTACGAAAAAATAATTTCGGAAAAGAAAAACTGGATATTAAAAAAAGTTGACGAGTTAAAAAAATATCAATATCAGTACTTATACCTAGGTAAGCAATTAATAGTGGAGGAACAGTTCACATTATTCGGTGGACGTAATGCGTTTGTTAACGGTAATAAATTTATAATTTCTGTTTCTGAAAATACTGATTGTAATAGAAAGGAAGTATATAGTAAGTGGTTAAAACAAAAAGCGGAAAAATATATCCCAGCCCGAGTAAACTATTTGGCTAACAAAATAGGAGTAAAGCCGAACAGGATTAAGGTCAAAGAGCAAAAGACACGATGGGGCAGTTGTTCCTCTTCGGGGAACATAGCTTTGAATTATAAGTTGATGCGTTTTCATAAAAAAGTTATCGACTATGTTATAATTCACGAGCTCTGCCACTTAAAGGAAATGAATCATTCAAGAAAGTTTTGGGATCTGGTTTTTTCGTTTATGCCTGATTATCAGATTTACAAAAAACAGTTAACTAACTAACATAACAAACTAATGTGAGGTACACATGCAAGATGTAAAATCAAAATTGGCGTTAGATTTATGGAACAAGTTATCAAAGGCGCACGACTTTATTAGGAAGGCACACATTAAACAGATGGCAGCTCATAATTTGACTGCTCCTCAGTTTCATGTTCTCGAGGTTCTTATGAATTCAGGTCCGATGCCGTTGAAAAGAATAAGTGAAGAACTTTTGGTAACCGGTGCTAACATAACCTGTGTTGTTGATAATCTGGAAAAAGAAGAACTTGTAAAAAGAGTTCCTTCAAAAGAAGACAGAAGAATTATTAACGCCGAGTTGACAGAAAAAGGTAGAGCAAAGATGGATTCTCTATTTCCTCAGTATGTTGATAATATGAAAAATATTGCAAGAGTTCTATCTGAAGATGAACAAAATAGTTTGTCTGATCTACTGGAAAAACTTAACGCATAATTTCTTTTTCAAAATAAAGAGCTATCCATTCGTCTTCGTTGAGCTTTGTTTTTAAATTTAATCCCGGGAATGAATAGCTCTTTAATATATCTTTTTCATCCTCAATTAGTAAACCGGTAAGAATTAATTTTCCGTTACAAAAAATTTTATCATTTATAGTGTCGCAAATTTCCTGAAGAACGTTTTTATTTATGTTTGCTATTACGAAATCAAAATCTGATTCATTAACCTCATGCAATTCAGCCTTTCTAATTTCAACTTTATCTTCCACGTAGTTTTTTCTAACATTTTCTGTTGCGTTTATCAAGCACCATTCATCGTTATCAATTCCTAAAATGTTTTCAGCCCCCAACTTTGCAGAAGCAATGGATAAAATGCCCGTGCCGGTTCCAACATCAATTATTCTCTTTTCATTTGAAATATATTTCTCCAGTAACTTCAAAGCCATTCTTGTTGTTGGATGATCGCCGGTACCAAACGACATTTTAGGATCGATTGTAATTATTATCTGGTTAGGGTTCGATTCATAATCTTTAAATGAAGGCTTAACAATTATTTTGTCGGTTACTTCAACAACATTAATTTTCTTTTCCCATTCTTCATTCCAGTTCTTATTCTCAACAGCTTTTTCAGTAACATCAAAGTGTTCTATAAAACCTTCACAAATTATTTTTTTAAATTCGTTTTCTATTTCATATTTTAATTTTTTTGAACTATAGACAATAATATCCGTATTGTTTTCAATTAGTCCTTCAATTTCAAGCTGCCATAAATAGCTTGATAATATTTCCGCGTTAAAAGGGACAGCTTTAATTGTGTATTGAATATAATCTTTCATTTACTTTTCCTTAACTAAAATTTTACATAATTTGTCTTGAAATGTCCTCGTCTTTTTGGACGAACCTACATAATTCTGATTCATAATTGAAAATGCAATTAAATGATTGTTGCTAGTTGTCAGGTAACCTGATAAACAACTAACACCGCTTAGAGTACCGGTCTTAGCTCTTACATTATTAAACACCGCGGAATTTGTCATCCTTTTTTCCAGTGTGCCGTCTATGCCCGCGACAGGGAGTGATTCGTAAAACAGTTTAAAGATTTCCTGTTTTTCCGAATAAATATATTTTAGAAGCTCGGTTATTAATTCAGCACTTACTAAATTGTAAAACGATAATCCTGAACCGTCAACAAGTTTGTAATTTTTGGGGTCCATCGGGATTGAAGCAACCAGACTGTCGATTAACTTGATACCTTTTTTTGCCGATGCAGGCTTTTCAAAACATTCGGCACCCATAATGCGCAATATCATTTCAGCAGAAAGATTGTGACTGTCTTTATTGGTCTTTAGGATTATGTCATTCAACCCGGTTTCAATGAAAGCTATTTTACTGATCTCTTTCTGAAGTTTTCCTACTTCAATTTTACCTGCTAGCTCAACTTCTTGCTCTTGAAGTTTTTGCTTAAATAAGTTGAGGAAAAAATTTTCTGGGTGAATTAAGTTAAGCTGAACAGTATCCGCAGTACTGTTAGCTTTCAGCTTTCCGTTTATGATTATATTGTTATTATTGTTTATCCAATCACGAGAGATTTCAATTGTGTTGCTGTCTTCTTTAACTGTCAAAGAACTGTTAGCAATGTTAAAATAATTTTTTATCTCAGGATTGAATTTTATTTCAACAGGATAACCCACCGGACCGGGTTTAAACTCTATCTTGATAGAAGATTCGTTAACAACAAGGGGAGTTAGATACGGCGAGAAGGGATAAGGGTTATCATCCCACATCCAGCCGCTTCCCCAGTAAAGCGAATCCAGGCAACTTATATCTCCGATTAAGTTGCCGGTAATTTTTTTAATACCGGAAGATTTTATTTGAGAAACCAGTGTGTCCAAATGTTTGTCGGTAAATAAAGGATCGCAAGCGCCTACAATAATAATATCACCATAACAGACTGAATCCCGGATAAAGCCATTGTGATAAACATTTGTAGCAACTTTATATTCTGTTCCCAGAAATACTAAAGCTGTTGCAGTTGTAAATAATTTCATGTTGGAAGCAGGCCTAAATAATAGTTCGTGGTTTTTCCTGTATAGTATTTCTTTGTCTGTAAGATCATAAATATCAATAGCCACTTGCGATGAGGCTGATAATTTTTCAGCTATTAAATAATCAATTTTGGATTTTAGGCTGCCCGCCGTTTGAGCGGTTATGAATTGGAAAACTATTAAAGCGAAAAAAAATGATTTCTTCATTTAGGCTTGTTCAAAATATTCTCGTTCTCTGTAATTAACGCGCATTTCTTCGGTTACAAACTTTTTAGCTTTTTCTTTATCAATTCCATTTAATCCTACAATGGACATAACTACGTTTGAATAACTTTTTGCTTTAACCGCAAAGTCAATCATCTCTGAATGTAAACGACTATCGACCCTCATAAGTTTGGCATATTGCAAAGGATCAACAGAATTCAAACTGATTGATATAGTGTCTAGTAATCCTTTCATTTCCGGGGTAATGTTTTTCTTATTAATAAAATTACCGTGCCCGTTGGTATTCAGCCTTGTTTTACCACCGTTCTTTTTTACATAAGCTGAAATCTCTTTAACAACATTCCACCTTATGGTAGGTTCACCGTAACCGCAGAAAACTATTTCATCATACTTTTTCGGGTCTCCAATTTCGCCAATGTAAATATCTGCATCAGGTTCTTCAGATTTTTTCATTTTCAAATTATAACCTCTTATAAAAGCATCGTCTTTTCTTCTACAAAAAATACAATTAGCATTACAGCGGTTAGTAACATTAACATAAAGCGAATTTCCAATTTGATAAGTAAACACCGACATAATTATTCACCGATCCCGAATAACTCAAAAACATTTTGCGAAGTTATTTTTCCAACTTCTTCTTTTGTTAAATCATGTATCTCCGCAATTTTTTCGGCAACATAATTTACATGGGCGGGTTCGTTTCTTTTGCCGCGGAAAGGAACCGGGGTCATAAAAGGTGAATCGGTTTCAAGTAGCAAATTTTCAGGTTTTATGTTTAATAAAATATCTCTCAGTTCCTGCCTGCTTTTAAAAGTAATATTACCTGTAAAAGAAATGAAGTGGCCCATTTCGACTAGTTCTTTTGCGTCTTCAGCCGAGCCTGCAAAACAATGAAACTGCGCCTTTAAGTTTGTGTCTTTATATTCTCTTATGATTTCCATTAAATCTTCGTTTGAATCCCTGTTGTGGACTATGATAGGAAAATTTAATTTAAGAGCAAGAGCAATCTGTTGCTTAAAGGCTTCAATCTGTTTTTCTTTCGGTGAATAATCATAAAAATAATCCAACCCTATTTCACCGATTGCAACAACTTTTTTATGCTCTGCAAGTTTCCGTAAATCATTTACCCATTTGCTCTCCCAATCTTTTGTATCGTGGGGATGAACACCAACTGCTGCATAAACCATTTCATACTTATCTGAAAGTTCAATCGCTTTTTTTGATGTTTCCAAATCCGTACCGGGCACCAAAATCGCTTTTACGCCTGATGCCTTGGCATTTTCAATCACCTGGTCTAAGTCATTATCAAAATTTGGAAAAAATAAATGTGCGTGTGTATCGATCAGCATTAATAAACCTATTTTACTGTTCCAATTAAAATTGTTTCTTCATTATTTTGTTTTGAAATTTCCAGCAGCTTACCAGACTCATCTTTATTTATAATCGCAATTAATCCGATCCCAAGATTAAAAACGTGTCTCATTTCTTCGGTTTCAATATTTCCCGTTTCTTGAATCAATTTAAAAATTTCCGGCCATTGCCATGAATCCCAATTAATATCTAACTGAGTGCCATCAGGGATAACCCGGCTGGTATTGCCTATAATTCCTCCGCCTGTAATGTGTGAAAACGCTTTTATGTTTGATTTGCTTTTAAGCCCGGTAATCAAATCTAAATATGATTTATGAACCTTTAATAACTCCAAACCAAGTTTAGTCTGCAGGGTATTTATTTCATCGGTCAGTTTGAATTTTGACTGCAGCACTTTTCTTGCTAATGAATATCCGTTTGTATGCAGCCCGTTCGATTTAAATCCGTAAACCAAATCACCTTTTTTTACAGTGCTTCCGTCTATAATTCTATCTTTGTCAACTATCCCTACAATTGTGCCGGACATATCGTAATCCTCAACATCGTAAAGCCCGGGCATTTCTGCAGTTTCGCCGCCTATTAAAGAAACACCGTTTTCTTTGCAAGCGATTGCAAAACCTTCAATAATTTTTGATGCAACGTGCGGGTCGAGTTTTCCAAATGCCATATAATCAAGAAAATAGAGAGGCTTTGCTCCGCATACGGCAATGTCATTAATGCAGTGATTTACAAGATCCTGACCAACAGTGTTGTGAACTCCCATTTCTATTGCCACTTTCAACTTCGTGCCTACGCCGTCAACGCTCGAAACAAGTACCGGCTTTTTGTACCCCGATAAATCCAATTCGTAAAAAGCCCCGAAGTGGCCTATTCCTGTGAGTACATTCTTGTTAAAAGTTGATTTCACAAGCGACTTTATATTTTCAACTGTTTCTTCGCCGGCTTTAATGTCAACACCGGAATCTTTGTAAGTAGAACCCAAAATTAACCTCTCTTATCTAATTATTTCAAAATTAATTCAAAAAGAAACTTTCACTTCAAATTTTTGTTGAATTTCACGGGAGTTTTTTTGTATTAACAAAAATTAACCCATTTATGAAAATTAACTTTTTTTTGATATTTTTAAAACTTTCTATTTTTAAAATAGCGGATGTAATAGCTTTTATAAATGGATAAGCAAGAATTAACAGACCGTGAAAAGTCAATTTTAAGATACGTGGTTCATCAGTTTATTTTAACTGCTAATCCCGTAGGTTCGAGGAATATTTCGAAAAAATATGACATTGGATTATCTCCGGCAAGCATCCGCAATATTATGTCCGATCTTGAGGATTCCGGTTTTTTGGGGCATCCTCATACTTCTGCCGGAAGGGTACCAACCGATAAAGGATATAGATTTTACGTTGATTCTTTAATGGAACCGGAAAAGTTAAAACCGGACGAAATAAAATATATTAATAAAAAATTGGATTCTAATTTTATTGAAACGGATGAATTACTGAAGTTGACATCTATTATTTTAAGCCGGATAACCCAGCAAATTGCCTGTGTAACATATCCTAAATTTGAACAGGCTGTACTGAGCAGGATACAATTAATATCTATAGCAACCAACCGCTTGCTTGTTGTTGTTTCTATAAAAGCCGGGCTTGTAAAAACAATAACGCTTGAAATTGACGTTGAAGTAAATTTATCGAAGCTTGACGAAATTCAATCGATATTAAACGAAAGGCTGGCCGGGTTAAAATTTGAAGAAATCAAAAGGACTTTCCACGAACGGATTAAAGACCAGGTAAAGGAAGATTTTAAACCTATAATCAGGTTGTTTATCGATTCCGCCGATAAAATTTTCAGCGACTTTAAGATAGATGAAAAATCAATTATTACCGGTGCCAAAAATATTCTTAAACATCCCGAGTTTGATCATCATGATAATTTTGAAACCATTATAGAGTTAATTGAGAACAAAGAAGTTGTTGTTCATATTATGGATAAAGGAAGAAATAAACTAAAGAAAAATGTTACTATTTCAATAGGAGACGAACTTAACGACGATAAGTTTTCTAATTACAGCTTGATCTCAAAGGATTACGAAATTGGAGGGGCTTCAGGTACCCTTGGAATAATAGGCCCAAAACGTATGCATTATTCCAAAATGATTGCGGCTATTGTATATATTGCGGAGTCATTATCCAGAGAATTGAAAATAAATAAATCATAAAGGTAAAAATATGGGAAAGGAGAAATCAGAAAAAATGGATCAAAAAGATTTGAAAAATGAAGAGATAAAAATAAACGAAGAATCTGAAAATGAAAACGATGTTAACGAAGAAACAACTGAATCCGGGGAAAAAGATGATCTGTTAAATAGGATATCCGAACTCGAAAAACAAAACGAGGGACTAAATAATACACTGTTACGTAAGGCTGCAGAGTTTGAAAATTACAAAAGAAGAAATGAAAATGATGTGCAGAATTTACTGAAATATGCGTCTGAACCTGTAATAATGAAGATTATCCCGGTTTTTGACGACCTGGAAAGATCTTTTAATCATTTGAACAAAGAAACAAGTATAGAATCATTAAAGAAAGGCCTTGAGCTGGTGCATGGAAAATTTTCCAAAGTTTTTGAAGATCTGGGAATAAAAAAAATAGAAACAGTTGGAAAAGAATTTGATTTTAACTATCATGAAGCTTTAATGCAAAGGGAAGCTGAAGATGTACCTGCTCATACAGTACTTGAAGAAATTGAACCCGGATATATGTACAAAGATAAAGTAATAAAACATGCAAAAGTGATTGTAAGCCAGGAAGTTGTAAGTAATGATAATACGGCTGAGGAAACAAAGAATAATAACGATGAAGAAGAGAAAGACAACTAAAAAAGAAAAATTATACTAAGGAAAGTTTTATAAATGGCTAAAAGAGATTATTATGAAGTGTTGGGTGTTGGAAAAAATGCTTCAAAAGATGAAATAAAAAAAGCATATAGAAAACTTGCGATGCAGCATCACCCGGATAGAAATCCGGGCAATAAGGAGGCAGAAGAAAAATTTAAAGAAGCGGCGGAAGCATACGAAGTTTTAAGCGATGACCAGAAAAAAGTAAAGTACGATAGGTTTGGACACAGCGGTTTGCGCGGCGGGCAGGATTTTCACGGGTTTAATGATGTTAACGACATATTCAGTCATTTCTCGGATATATTCGGAGGCGCATTCGGCGGGTCATCTATTTTTGATGATTTTTTTGGTGGAGGCGGAACTTCGCAAAGGTCAAGACAGAGAACCAAAGGAACCCCGGGTTCGGATCTGAAAGTGGATTTAAAACTCTCGCTGGAAGAAATTGCCGGGGGTACTACAAAGAAAATAAAATTGAAAAAATATAAAGAGTGTGCAACCTGCGGCGGAACAGGTGCCAAAAGTGCTTCAGACTTTGCTACATGTACAGTCTGTAACGGAACAGGCGAAGTAAGACAGGTTTCAAGAAGCTTATTCGGGCAGTTTGTGAATATTTCCCCGTGCCAAAATTGTAATGGAAGCGGAAAAATAATTTCAAATCCTTGCAGAAGCTGTAGCGGCGACGGAAGAATCTACGACGAATCAACAATTAAAATAAATGTACCTGCAGGCGTTACAAATAATAGTTACATGACGCTGAGAGGCGAAGGCAATGCAGGGAAAAACGGCGGCCCGGCCGGGGATATTATTGTTGTTTTCCACGAAGAATCTCATAAACATTTTTTAAGAGATAATGACAATGTTATATATGACCTGTATTTAAGTTATCCCGAAGCGGTTCTGGGTACTGAAGTAGAAGTGCCGACACTTAACGGTAGGGCAAAACTTAAAATTGATGCCGGTATTCAGGTAGGTAAATTTCTAAAGATGCGTGAAAAAGGGATTCAACATTTGAATAGTCACGGGGCGGGAGACCAATTAGTTAGAATAAATATTTATATTCCAAGAAAAATTAGCAGCAAAGAAAAAGATTTATTGAATGAATTGCAGAATCAGCCGAATATTAAGGTACCGGAAAACTAATCAAGAGAAATAAATTAGCTTTATTGAAAAAATAAGAGTTAAAATCGGCTTTACGGAAACTGAATTTAAAGTAATTCTCTTTATTGTACTTGTTTTTGTTATCGGTATTTCTGTCAAATATATTTTTATTACAGAAAAAACTCCCGAAAGCAAGATATATGATTATTCAGAACAAGACAGTCTCTTTTATCTTTCTGAATTAGTCGGTATTAAGGGAAAAATAATAGAAAAAAAAGTTGATTCTAAAACAGAACTTTTGGATTTTAGTGGTAATGAAAAGGTAGAATCCCCCAAAACGGAAATACCTCTTCTTGATAAGGTCAATATAAATAAAGCTGATTTAAAGATTTTAACAAGCTTACCCGGAATTGGAATAAAAACTGCCGAAAAGATTATTCAATTACGGGATAAAAAAGGTAGGTTTTCTAAAATTGAGGATTTACTTGACGTTAAAGGAATCGGTACTAAAAAGTTTGAGAAGCTAAAAAATTTTATAACTATAGAATAAGAATATTTTTAACTCCGGAGGAAAAATGACAAAAAAGACTGAACCATGGTTTATTCATGCGGTTCTTTGGGTAATTATAATAGTATTGGCTGTTGTATTGATTCAAGTAGCGATTATTCAGCCCCGGGAAGTTGTGAAAATGGAAAATTATTATCAATCAGAGTCCCGTTTAAGAATGTCTAATATTCGAGAAGCTCAAAAATTATGGATGGAAGAGTTTGGCAAGTTTACCGATAACTTAGACAGTTTGGTCTATTATATAGAAAATGACACTAACGTAGCTAAATTATTAACCGAAATCGATACTATTACGGGCAGATCCAAAAATCCCTTTAAGGATTTAACAAACGGTACGTTTACTGCAGATTCGCTTCTATTATCACCAAAATCACATTCAAGCTACAACTTGGCTGTTGATACGTCCGTAAGTGTTGATACGGTTATTGATAGAAGAGGAAGGGTTATAAAAATTGATTCTGTCATTACAATAGGTACAAAATACTTTGTTGAATGCCCCGATGGCTACGGTAAAATCGGTGATTTGTATAATGATGCATTAATAAATGCTGCCTCTTGGGAATAACAAATTAAAACTTAAATGTCGTTCTTTAAAGGACATGCCGGATTTAACATATCCGGCAGCAAATTGCAAATAGTTGAAATAGACTATAAAGAAGATAAATTTATTTTGGAGAATGTTGATGAGGAATATTTTTCGGAGTTCTGGAAATTATCCGACAGCGAAGCCAAAATCATCACCATTCTCCAAAAAGCTTATAATGAAATTATTTTAAGAAAACCTCTAAAATCCAATCACATTTCTTTTTCATTACCGGATGATATTTTTAAAATAGTTGAACTGCCTTTTGAGTCGGCACTTTCCAATACGGATTTAAAGAAACATATTGACTGGGAACTTTCGGTATTATTTCCAGATAACAGCCCGGATGAGTTTTCATGCCAGTTTATTCTAAAAGATAGCATACTTTATAAAGAAAGAAAGAATATCTTATTAATCATAATTCCTAAAAAGTATTTGAAGATATTTCACAAATTTGCTGTCCGCAATAATTTAAAACTGAGATTTG
Source organism: Ignavibacteria bacterium (assembly GCA_050117315.1). Taxonomy (GTDB): domain Bacteria; phylum Bacteroidota; class Ignavibacteria; order Ignavibacteriales; family Melioribacteraceae; genus JANQIV01. The sequence continues at coordinate 16,413 of JASFMY010000062.1, read as the reverse complement.
TTGATAATGCACATATTGCGGCCACTTCTATAATAACCCTTGAGAACCAGGACCAGATGGAGTCAAAATACCTGAGTGTTCTGGTAAGTGAAAAAACAGTTTCGGTAATTGTTGTTCAAAACGGTAATCCGGTTTACTTTAAAATATCGGCTATAAAAAGTGCATCGGAGCTTGTAACCTCAATTGCGAACGAGATTCAGAAAGTATCTGACCACGGGATTGACCGCAGCCAGATTGCAAATTTTTATATTTCAGGCGAATCGGTATCAGAGTATTTGTTACACGCGGTAAAAGAAAATATGGGAATCTCTTTGATAAAACTAAACCCGTTTAATGTTTTGAATATAAGCGAAAGCCTCAAAGAAAATGAAACCTACCGGGAAAAGTATAATTCCTTTACCTCTTCTACAGGTATAACTCTGAGAAAAGTCTAATGAGAGTTATTACGGGCAAGCTCAAAGGCAGAACAATAAAAATGCCCAAGTCTAAGTTGGTAAGACCTACAACGGATAAAAATAAAGAAGCTATTTTTAATTACCTTAACAATTTCGTAGATTTTGATGGCATAACCGCTTGTGATATTTATGCAGGCTCCGGGTCGCTTGGTATAGAAATTATAAGCAGGGGAGCAAAAGAAGTTCATTTCATAGAAAAAAATTATAACGTGCTAAATGTTTTAAAGGAAAATTTGAAAACTCTAGGCATAGAAGATTCCGCGAAAGTTTTTAAAACCGATGCGGTGAAATTTTCGAAATTCGAGAGTCATATTCAATATGATTTGATTATAGCGGACCCGCCTTTTTTTAATGATGATATTCATTTTGTTTTCAACAACATAATTGAAAATGAATTTTTATCCCGGCATTCTTTATTCATCATAGAAAGATCAATCCAAACGGAAAAGAAAGATATAGAAGCATTTAAAATAAACCCGGCAAAAAGAATGGGTGATAGCTTGATTTATGTCCATAAGTTTGGCAATAAGTAATTTTTCACTTATTTTTAACATTTGTATTAAACCTATAAACAAACGTTGTTATGAAACGAGTTATATATCCCGGGACTTTTGACCCGGTAACGTATGGACACATTGATATTATCCAAAGAGCTACGGATTTATTTGATGAAGTAGTTGTAACGGTTGCAAAAAATCCCGCCAAAACAAATATGTTCACAGTTGAAGAAAGATTGGAAATGTTAAGGATAAGTTTGGAAGATATTCCAAATGTACTGGTAGATTCTTACGACGGGCTGGTAGTTGACCATGCAAAACAACTGGGTGCAGTTGGAATAATCAGAGGATTGAGAGCGATAAGCGATTTTGAATATGAGTTTCAAATGGCATTAATGAATAGAAAGCTTTCGAACGGAATTAAAACTATTTTCTTGATGCCGCATGAGAAATATACTTATTTGAATTCAACAATTGTGAGAAACCTAGCCCAGTTCGAAGGCGATGTCAGCAGTTTTGTACCGGATATTGTAAAAAGAAAGCTAAAAGAGAAATCGGAAATAAAGTAAAACCTTTGTATTGTTTTTTTAGCCGACTGCTATCTGCTGCTTTAATCCGGATAAATTTTAATGTAATAATAATATATTGAGTCTAATCATTTCTAAAAAATCTTTTTAACTTGCAACTTTATAAATTTGGTATTAGCTAATGCATAGACTCTTATTAAATATCGTGTGTTTTTTGTTTCTATCTTCTATTCTAATTTCCTGCAAAATTTCGGATAGAAATAATAAAAACACTATCCTAATCAAAGGGTCGGATACGATGGTTAATTTAACCCAGCGGTGGGCTGAATTATTTATGACTAAGTATCCTGAAATTTCTGTACAAGTTACGGGCGGCGGTTCTGGAACAGGTATAGCTTCTCTTTTGAACGGTACGGCCAACATCGCAAATATTAGCAGGGAATTGAAAGACAAGGAAATAGAAAAAGCCAAATCGTTAAACATATTCCCGAAAAAATTTGAAGTGGCGCTTGACGGGATTGCAATTATAGTAAATCCCGAAAATCATGTAAACTCATTATCGCTAAAAGAAATAAAAGATATTTATAGCGGAGTAATAAAAAACTGGAGTGAAGTAGGCGGTTTAAACCACGAAATAATTTTATACGGAAGAGAGAACAGCAGCGGTACATATGAATATTTTAAGCAATCTGTGCTGGGCAAAAATGACAAAGGTTTTTCGGTTGACTTTTCTGTGCGGACACAAGTGCTACAGGGAACAGCAGCTTTAGGCGAAGCGGTATCGAAAGATATAAGAGGAATTGGCTACGGCGGAGTAGGGTATTTTGCCAATAGGGAAGATTTAAAAGTAGTCTATATTGAATCTGATGAAAATCCCGGGTTAAAATTTTCTCCTGTACTCAAAGGTGAAGTAAACTACGAGATTATCTGGAACGGCAATTACCCTTTATCAAGATATTTGTATTGTTATACCAACGGGGCTCCTACAAATGAAATTAAAAAGTTTATTGACTTTATAATTTCCGACAAAGGGCAGGAAATTGTAAAAAATATGCAATATATTCCCCTTAGTTCTGAGAAATAGTTCCGTTATGATAAGAATTGACACCCCAAATAGCTCTCCTTATGCTAAAAGCAAATCTAAAAAAACTTTATTGAAGGAAAGGGTAATTAAATACTTTTTTACGCTGAATAGCCTGGTTGTAATTGTACTTTTCACATTGATTCTTGCTTTCTTATTGAAAGAAGGATTAAAAGCCCTGGATGTAATTGCAATTAAGGATTTCATATACAAGACGGTTTTTGAAAACGGGAAAGAAACGCAAATATACCAATGGTATCCAACTTCGGACCAGCCGAGGTATTCTTTAATCCCGTTAATTTTGGGAAGCTTGTTAATTTCAATTCCGGCAACACTTATTTCCACTGTATTCGGTATTTCGGTAGGAATTTATCTTTCGGAAATAGCAACAAACAGAACCAGAGAATTACTCAAACCGGTAATAGAAATATTCGCCGGCATACCAACGGTTGTGCTTGGTTTTTTTATGCTTGTTGTAGTTGCAAGTATATTTCAGGATATATTTAATCCGATCAACAGGTTGAATGCATTTATTGCATCTCTCGGGCTCTCTTTTATAATTATTCCCATAATTACATCATTAACCGAAGATGCGCTTAATTCGGTCCCGAAAGAAATAAGAATGGCTTCATATGCACTTGGAGCGAATAAATTTCAAACAATATTTAAAGTTCTAATTCCGACCGCCGTAAGCGGTTTGTCGGCTTCAATAATATTGGGTTTCGGAAGAGCAATAGGCGAAACAATGATTGTTTTAATGGCGTCGGGTAATGCTGCCGCAGTTTCAATTGATTTATTCAGAAGCGTAAGAACAATGACAGCAACTATAGCCGCTGAGTTAGGCGAAGTATCACAGGATTCGGCACATTATTCCGCCCTGTTTTTTATAGGGCTTGTTCTTTTTGTTATTACATTTATATTGAACTTAATTGCAGAATTAATATTAAATAAAATGAGAAAAAAGATTGACTATTAATGAAGATGAGCAGCAGGGACATAAAAAGCTTAATCAAAGATAAAAACAATAAAGACTTCAAAGATTTGATAGTGATGTCTTTAATTAGACTTTTCACGTATTCGATAATAGCAGTTTTGTTTTTGATTCTCGGTAAAATTGTGTATGAAGGAAGCTCTGTGATCAACTGGGAATTTATTACATCCGCCCCTAAAAACAATATGACCGAAGGCGGTATTGGACCGGCAATATTCGGGACTATTGTAGTTGTCTTCTTAATGGTTTTATTTGCTGTCCCCGTAGGGGTGTTTGCTGCAATTTATATGAGCGAATATGCAAAAGATAATTTGTTTAATAGGATTTTGAGGATCACGGTTAATAACCTTGCAGGTGTTCCTTCTATTGTCTTTGGATTATTCGGTCTGGGCTTTTTTGTTCTTTTTGTAGGAAGGGGATATGATACATTATTTAATACGGGATTGTTTCTTGGAAAACCCGCCATGCTTTGGGCATCTGCAACCCTGGCAATACTTGTGCTGCCGACAATAATAGTTTCGTCAATTGAGGCCTTAAAAGCCGTACCCAAAAGTCAAAGAGTGGCTTCGCTAGGGTTAGGCGCTTCAAAGTGGCAGACTATAAAAACCGTAGTATTCCCGCAAGCGAGGTCCGGCATCTTAACGGGTATAATACTGTCAATAAGTCGTGGCGCAGGCGAGACTGCTCCCCTGTTATTCCTGGGCTGTGCATTCTTTTTACCCCAGCTCCCGGTAGCCTATTTTGATATGGGGTTTTTCTCTATTCCGATGATAAATCCTGCAGAACAATTTATGTATTTATCATACCATATCTTTATTTTGGCAACCCAGTCAACTAATCCGACCTTAACAATGCCTATTCAATATGGAACAACTATGGTTTTAATTAGTATAGTAATTTTGTTAAATCTTACCGCTATAGTTTTTAGGTATAAATTCAGACAGACAATGAGTGAGATTAAGAGGGTTTAGAGTATATGCGTAAGATTAAAATAAAGGTAAATGAACTCAGCGTTTTTTTTAATTATTTGCAGGCGCTAAATAGGGTTTCAATTGAGATTTTTGATAAAAGGGTTACATCGATAATTGGTCCGTCAGGCTGCGGTAAAACCAGTTTTTTAAGGACTATAAATAGAATGAACGAATTGATGGTGGGATTTAGGAAAAAAGGCGAGGTATTAATCGACAACATCAATATTTACAATGATAATATTGATGTTGTCAATTTAAGAAGATTGGTTGGAATGGTGTTTCAAAGTTCCAATTTATTTCCGAAATCCGTTTATGAAAACCTTGCATTTGCCCCAAAAATTCACGGTATTAAAAGCAAAAAAAAGATTGAAAACATAATTGAGGAAACATGTACTAAAGCGGCCATTTGGGATGAAATAAAGGACAGGCTTGACGACAACGCTCTGAGTTTATCGGCAGGCCAACAGCAGAGATTATGCATTGCTCGTGCCCTTACTGTGGAGCCCGATATTTTGTTAATGGATGAACCTGCTAGTATGCTCGATCCTATTTCGACTGCTAAAATTGAAGAATTAATATTTGATTTAAAGAAAAAATATACCATAATAGTAGTAACGCATAATATGCAGCAGGCAGCAAGAATAAGCGACTTCACAGCTTTTTTTTATTTGGGACAGTTGGTGGAATATGATAAAACAACAAAATTATTTACAAATCCTTCTAATAAACAAACAGAAGATTATTTAACAGGTAGGTTTGGTTGATATGGAAAGATTATTTGACATACAAATCGACAAACTTAAAACTAAACTTATAAAAATGTGTAGCCTGGTTGATGAGCAGGTAGAATTTGCAATCCGTTCCATTGAAAAGAATAACCATACACTGGCCGATATTGTTGAGGACCGCGACAATAGGGTGGATAAATACGATATTAAAATTGAAAAGATATGCCAAAAAATGTTTGCACTAAACCAGCCTGTGGCAATGGACCTGCGTTTGATAATGTCTGCTTTAAAAATTAATGCAAACCTCGAAAGAATTGGTGATATAGCGGTTAACATTGCGCTCGATTCAAAAGAGCTGCAGGCAATACCGGAATTTTTCCCGAGACTGCATTTTAACGAAATTGCCGGAATTGCACGCTCTATGATAAAAATGGCTATTGATTCATTTATAAGCAATGACATTGATCTTGCAAAAAAAGTAATATCTTCGGATGATAAGCTTGATGATCTGGTGATAGAGGACTCCAAGCTGATTAAAGAAATAATGAAAGAAAAAACAGAGAATATCGATTCCGGATTAATATTTTACTCGGTTTTCCGGGAACTCGAAAGACTGGGAGACCATGCTACCAATATTGGTGAAGAAGTATATTTTATAATGAAAGCCCAGTTAATAAAGCATTCCAATGAAGATTTTTCGGAAAATTCCGAAAATAATGATACGTAATACCCGCTTTTTTTGCATCGGAAAGTGATTGCTTTTAACTATTTTCATATCTAATTTTGTAATCTGAATTTTTTTTTAAGCTCAAACGGAGGTAATTGTTTTATGGGCATGATGGCCAAGATGAGGAGCCTTGCTCCCTGGTTTATAATTACGGTCGGTGGATTGTTTGTGTTGTTTATGGTTCTGTCCGATGCAAGAATTAGCGACGTTATAGGGAGGAGATCCAATTACGTTGGGACAATAAACGGCTACGAAGTATCCTACCAGGAGTATTCCCGCTATGTGGAAACTGCTCGCCAAAATCAGGTCGCTCAAACAGGGCAGGAAATTGACGAATCCCAAATGGACCTTTTCAGAGATCAGGTTTGGGATATAATAGTTAATCAAAGGCTGGTTGAAGAAAAAATTGAAGAATTGGGAATTTCTGTTACTCCGGATGAAATAAGAGATGTCTTACTGGGTGATAATCCTCCTCAATTTTTGATAAATAATTTTATTGATTCAACCGGTGCTTTTAACAGGCAGGCATACGAAGCTGCTCTATTTAATCCGAGCAACAAAGAAATACTTGTACAACTTGAAGAACAGGTCAGCCAACAGAAAATACAGGAAAAACTACAATCGTATCTATCGGCGTCTATTACGGTTTCCGAGGGAGAAATTGAAAGAGCTTTCTATGACCAGGCAGTTAAGATGAATGCAGAATACCTGGAAATAAGTTCCAGTTCCATAAAGGACTCAATGATTTCTTATACGGAAGAAGATTTAAAGAAATATTATGAGAAGAATAAAGAAGATTTTGCTCAAAAACAGCAGAGAAAACTAAAGTATGTTCTGTTTGAAAATATCCCTTCAAAAAATGATTCATTGGGAATAGAGAAAAATTTAAAAGCAATAGTTGAAAAATTAGCAGACGATACAAGCAACTTTAAAACCTATGTTGAGATCTATTCCGATGAGCCATACAGCAGGGATTCAATAGCCTTAACAAGGTTAAGTTCAAATGTGGCCGATGCTATTTATGAAGCTGAGCCGGGTAAACTTGTAGGGCCTTTATTATCCAATAATGCTTACTATCTATACAAAGTTTATGATAGAGTTAACTCCAATAAAATGTCTGTGAAAGCAAGACATATCCTTGTAAGTTTCAAAGAAACAACCAAAGATTCTGCTTATGCCAAGGCAATGGATATTTACAGAAGAGTTACAAGCGGCGGTGAAGATTTTGCAGCCGTAGCGGCAAAAGAATCCGATGATCCCGGCAGCAAAATTAAAGGCGGCGAATTGGGATGGTTTGGCAAAGGACAAATGGTTAAACCATTTGAAGAAGCAAGCTTTAAAGGACCGGTCGGCAAAGTACAGAAACCAATCGAATCTCAATTCGGTTACCACATAATTCAAGTAATGAGCAGAACTTCGGATTTATTTGTTGTAGAAAATATAGTAAATAATATAAAAGCTTCGGCTGTTACAATAGACAAGGCATACAACGATGCAGGCGACTTTGCTTATCTTGCCGAAGATGAAGGGTTTGACAAGGTAGCCGAGCAGTTGGGTCTTAAAACATTTGAAACAGTTTCTTTTACAGACGAAAATAATGTGATTCCCGGACTTGGTGCAAACAAAGCGCTTGTAAGATTTGCGTTTGATAATAGCGTGGGAAATATAGGCACGGTCTTTAAAGTACGCAAAGGATACCTTGTCCCGATGATTACCGAAAATATTGAAGAAGGATTTAACCCTTTTGAAGAGGTTGAAAACCGTATTAAAAATGCCGTTAAAAAACAAAAGAAAATTGAAAAAACATTTGAAATTGCATCACAGATTAAGAAAGAACTCGGCGATACTGAGGACCTTAAAGCCGGTGAAAAACTTTACGGGAATGCTAAATTCGGTTATGCAAGTAATTTTACAAGAGGAAGCAGAATTGAGGGCGTAGGCAACGAAGAATATGCTTTCTCGGAATATGCATTCGATGCCGAATTGAATAAAATTTCCGAACCTATTGAAGGCAAAAACGCTTCTTATTTAATTAAAGTAACTTATAGAACTAAATTGGACGATAATGCTTATACTCTACAAAGAGGCGGTTTCTTGAATAACTTACTGGATCAAAAAAGAAATACATTCTTTAATCAATGGGTTCAGAATCTTAAAGAAGAAGCAGAGATAGTTGACGAAAGGTATTTGTTTTATAGATAAATGTTAAACCCCGAAATCTCTGTTTGTCCAGTTAGCGAGAAGATTTCGGGGATTTTATATGTCCGGTAATCTTTTTAGGCACTTCTTTTTCACTTTTCTAATTCCTGCTAATTCCTTTTTTTTGAATAATGAAAAAAATTAGTCTTACAATATTAATTTTATCGTTAGCTGCGGCAGCTAAAATTTCCGCACAATATGATGATAACGATTTTTCAATATCAATTAATTACAACTACACTACAACGTCAAAGTTATTTCTTAATCCTAAATCAGAGGATGAATTCACCAGCAATCAATCCTTGGATTATGATGATGTAAAAAGTGTTTCGGCAGAAATTAGGTACAGGATTAACGAGAGCCTAACACTAGGTTTATCTGTCGAAAAATACAAGATAAAACACATCAGGCAGGATTACAGTGTAACCGGTTATTTGATGAATGTTGAAGACGGGTTTAAGATTTACCCTGTTCAACTAACCGCTTATTACATACTTCCTTTTTCAACAGAGCTGTTTAAATTTTACATGGGCGGAGGTGTGGGAATTTATTTCGGCGAACACATCAGGAATTTCAGCGACGTTTCCGTAACGGATGCCGGCAGCTCAACCGAACTCGGTATTCATATAAAAACAGGGCTTGATTATATGGTGGAAGACTTCCTCTCGATCAGGGGAGAAATGAACTTCCGCGACCCCGAAGTTGATCTTACGAGCAAATACAATAAATCGGTATTCGAATATCAAAACCGGACTTACCTGCTTTCCGGCAACAGCTTTGATACTAAAGTAAACATAGACGGAGTATCATTTACCATCGGTGCGGCATTTCATTTTTAAAATCATATCATAGAATGTAATTAACAAAATAATTTCTATATTGAATTATGACATCAAGAATTTATTTAACAGGTTTCATGGCAAGCGGTAAAAGTACCGTTGGGCCTATTCTTGCCAATGTTCTGGGATGGAATTTTATCGATCTCGATCGAGTAATTGAAATAAAAACGGAAAAAAAAATCAATCAAATATTCTCCGAATACGGTGAAGCGGAATTCCGGCGCATTGAATCGAAATTCCTTGTTGAATGTTCAAAAGGAGAAAAGTTGATAATTGCCCTGGGCGGAGGCACGATAGCTAATAAAAAAAATCTTGAGTTTGTGAAATCTCAAGGCAAATTAATATATTTGAAATACTCTGCTGAAGAATTATATAACAGGCTGAAAAATAAAACAGACAGGCCTCTGGTTAAAGAATTTGTGATGAACAATTCACCTAAAGAAGAATTTATAAATAAAATTCAGGGCATGATAAACGTAAGAGAAAAGTATTATAACCGGGCAGACCTTACTATACATGCCGACGAAGTCCCCGTTGCAGTAGTTGTTGAAAAAATTTCCAAAAAAATAGTTGAATTTATTGATGAACAGAATTAGCGTAAACCTTGATCAAAATTCCTACGACGTTGTTGTGGGGAAAAATGCCGCAAAAAATTTATTTAAAGAAATAGAAAACAAGAATTTTTACAAAAACGTTTTTTTTGTAATTGATGCCAATGTAAACAAAAACCATCCCGGCGTCATAAACAAATTATTGGGAAGAAAAAATATTAAGTCCCGGGAAATGATATTGCGGCTTAACGAGTCTACCAAGGCTTACCCGTCAATTGAAAAAATTCATTCGGCGCTTCTAAAAAACGGTTACGGGCGCGACACGCTACTGGTTTCAATAGGGGGCGGAATAATAGGAGACGTAGCAGGATTTGCCGCCGCAACTTTTACAAGGGGAATTCAATATATAAATATTCCTACAACCCTTCTCGCTGCAGTTGACAGTTCCGTCGGAGGAAAAACCGGCATTAACTTTTTAGGCACAAAAAATATTATCGGCGCATTCCATCAGCCAAAGCTGGTTCTTATTGATACAAAATTTTTGTACACCCTTCCGCAGGATGAAATTATTTGCGGGTTGGGCGAAATTGTAAAATATGCTTTTCTTACCGAAGAAAAATTTTACACCTATGTTTTGAAAAACATTAAAGAAGATTTTTCATTAAAAGAAACAAACCTATTAAGATTTATTACAGAATCCGTGCAGTATAAAAGCGATGTTGTTTCCAAGGATGAAAAAGAAAGCGGGTTAAGAAAGCTTTTAAACTTGGGGCATACATTTGCCCACACAATTGAAGTAGATCAAAAGCATAAAATAAAACACGGGCAGGCAGTAATAGCCGGGTTAAACTGCATGCTGAATTTGTCGCTGCAATTATCCTTATTAACGCGGGAAAGATTTAACAGATATTCCTTGCTGATAAACAAATTTGCCGGTAAAATTAAAATCAAAAAATATGATGCAGCAAACATGTATAAAATTATGCTGAAGGATAAAAAGAACAGGGACGGCAAAATTAAATTTGTGCTGATGAAAAGAGTAGGAGAAATTTTAATAGATATTGAAGCAGACAAAAAAGAAATTATTAATGCAATTCATAACGGGTTAAAAACTTTCTGCTGATATGACGGCTTTAAGAACTGCAACTGTCGTTTTAATCATTATTTCTCAATTAGTGTTCTCACAAACAAAAAGGGAGACAAGGGCGGTTTGGGTTGCAACAAATTTCAGGCTCGATTGGCCCCCCCGAACCCTAAACGAAGAAGAACAAAAGACTTCATTAATCCGTATACTTGACAACATTAAAAAGAAAAAACTAAACACGGTTTACTTCCAGGTACGCAGTAACGGCACGGTTATGTATAATTCTGCAATAGAACCGTTCTCGCCTTACTTTACTGGGGAAGTAGGCAAAAAGCCTGCTTACGATCCGCTGAAATTTGCAATAAAAGAAGCACACAAAAGAGGCCTTGAATTACACGCATGGATAAATGTCGTTAGATGTTTTTCCGGGAAAGAAACACATATTTTAAATCATAATGATCATGCCTGCAAAGTAATTCCGGACTTAGTAAAAACTTATAACGAAAATGGCTCGCTTTCTTATTGGCTTGATCCGGGTTACCCGGAAGCAAGAAATTATTTATTAGCAATTGTAAAAGAAATTGCATTGTCTTACAAAGTTGACGGTATTCATCTGGATTACATCCGTTATCCGGGAAAAAATTTTAATGATAATGATTCTTATGAAATATATGGTTCTCAGAAAAGGAAAGATGAATGGCGAAGGGAAAATATCAGTTATCTCGTTGAACAAATTTCGAATTCGGTTAAAGAAATTAATCCGTTAATTAAAGTTGGGGCTGCTCCCATTGGGATCTACAAAAACCGGAAAGGAGCTTACGGATTGGAAGGTTATAACGACATTTACCAGGATACCCGTTACTGGCTTGAGCAGGAATGGATTGATTACGCCGTGCCCCAAATTTATTGGCCCTTTAACAACAACCCGAAGTTTGATGTTTTGGCTAAAGAGTGGAGTGAAAACTCGTTTAACAAAAATATAATCCTGGGAATAGGAGCTTACAAGCCTGAAGTAAAAATTGAAATTGAAAAAATGATTAATTACTCAAGGGAAATAAATGCATCCGGGATTGCAATTTTTAGATATAGCAATATCGACGATTATTATTTTGCTTCATTTGCGGAAAGAGCGCTTCCTTCCGCAATGCCGTGGATTGACACAATAAAACCAAACTCACCGAGAAATTTGGCTTTGGAAATAATTAAAGACGAAGTCCCTAAATTAAAATTAAGCTGGGAAAAACCGCCGGCTGCAAAGCAGAACGGGGTTGGTTATTACGCACTTTACAGGTTGTTAGCAGAAGACGAATTCCCTTCTTCGGACAGCTTTTTTGAAATAATTGAAGCGGATAAAACTTCCGTAATTTTGGTAATAGAAAAACCGCGGCATTTAAAATACTATTTTGCATTAACCGCAGTTGACCGTCTATGGAACGAAAGCAATGAGCCTTCAAACTATGTTGAATACGAAGTACCGCAGATAAAAAATATTACCGCAGAAATTTATCCCTCAGCAAACCCTGTTTTATTAAAAGAAAAAACCGGGAAGCTAAGCCTTTTAATTTTTTCAAACATTGCCGAAGAAATTGAATTGATAGGCATGAATAAAAACGAAGAAAAAGTTATAAAAAAAGAAAACATCGGCTTTGGTAAAAATATTTTATCCCTCCCCAAAAACTTAGAAGAATTTGAACAGCTAAAAATAAACCGGCTTGCTTCGAGGAAGGAAGAGATTTTAAAATTGTGATTTTGCTGTAAATTAATAATAGACATTTCGAACCGAACAAAAGTGAGTGTGAGAAATCTTAAAATTAATAGTGGCCAGCAATGTTTAAGAAAGATATCTCCTCACCAAAAAACGGTTCGTTCGATATGACATTATAGAACATTAAGGGCGGAGAGGAGATTTTAACTTTATAACGTGTAACCTGCAACTTTCAACATGCAAACCAGCTCACCCAACCGCAGTTAATTCCCAGAGAGAGTCATAAATCCATTTAGCTTCATAAACTGTCTTGTCACCAAAGCTTAAATACAATTCGAATAATATTTCAACAGCCTTATCTTTACAACCTAAGTTCCCAATAGCTTCGGCACAGTAACGGCGCAGATAAGTTTCTTGATTCTTATCTTCAGCAATTGTAAGTAAGATATTAACAGCCTCATCTTTATAACCTAACTTCCCAATAGCTTCGGCACAGTAACGGCGCAGATAAGCAACTTGATTCTTATCTTCAGCAATTGTAAGTAAGATATTAACAGCCTCATCTTTATAACCTAACTTCCCAATAGCTTCGGCACAGTAACGGCGCAGATCAGTTTCTTGATTCTTATCTTCTGCTATTGTAAGTAAAATATTTACAGCCTCATCTTTATAACCTAAGTTCCCAATAGCTAAGGCACAGTAACGGCGCAGATCAGTTTCTTGATTCTTATCTTCTGCTATTGTAAGTAACCTATTGATTACAGCCTCATCTTTATAACCTAAGTTCCCAATAGCTAAGGCACAGTCACGGCGCAGATCAGTTTCTTGATTCTTATCTTCTGCTATTGTAAGTAATTCGGTATTTAGAGTGTTTATTGAAGTTTTGTCTGTGAATAATTTCACTACACCTAAAAATCTCTCCCAGACAACTACATTCCAATCGAAGCATAAATCCCTATTTTTTATAGACCACCTAAGAAAATCTTTAATTATACTTTTTGTAAAATTTCTATTATTCAACCATGTCCCTTGTTCTGCTATAAATTTTATTACAAAGTAATGGTTATGGTACAAATATTTGTACTCATCCGTTTTATCTTTATTACAAATCATTTCTAAGATTTTTAATGATTGTTTACTTGGTATTGCACGTAAGGTAAGTAATAAAGTTTCCTGCCAAAAGGGATTGGATAAATATTCATCAATATATTTTGTAACAATATCGGGATCAAAATTTAGTATAGCTTCATTAGCAATGTATTTTGCAGCAAAGTATTCCTGGAAAGTTTTGTGCACAAATCCCCACTGGTACTGCCCTATCTCATTCAGCAGTCCGGCTCTTGTTCTAATTACATTTAAAAAGTTGTCAACTTCTGCCCGTGCTTTGCGTTTATCACAGTTAAATAATTTTTCAAATTCCGGTAAAAGTATTTTGTACAAATCGTGTTTGTCAATTACAACTGTCGACTCGTCACCTTTTTCAAGTGACTGTAAATGTATAGCAAGCTTTTCAAGAAACCTTCGCTTTTCATCAAGCCGGAATTTTTGGTCGATTATTTCTTTTATATTGTCCCATGTCTGCAATAAGGCTTCGGTTGCTTTATCGTAAAGAGTAAGCCTGTCCTGCGGTAATTGTGCCTCGTACCTGTGTATAATTCCAATAATTGTAAGCAGCAGCGGGTTCTTGGCAAGCTCTTTTATTTGCGGCCTGTCTTTTATTGTTTTCAGTAAATCTTCTGTTTTGCGCTCTGCTTCTGTTTCTAATTTTTCTCTTGTTTTGTACCACTTGCTTACAAACTCTTTTATTTCATCTTCATTAAAGTACTCAAGGTAAAAATGCCGGTAATTCTCCGTTGAAAAGCTTGTTTTGTTGTAACCGGGAATACGCGAAGTAATTATCACGGAATTTTTCCGGCTCACCGACTTGCTGAACATAACAATTTTATCCCGGATCTCGGCGCGCCTGTTTTCAGCCGCGACTTCATCAAGCCCGTCAAATAAAATTAAAGCATCGCCGCCCTGGAGGTATTTTTCAAAAAATCCGCGCGGAAGGGAAATCTGGTAGGTATCATTTACGCAGTCATAAAGGTAATCTAAAATTTTGTACCCGGGTTCTTTCCTTTTATATGCGTTTTCAAATTTCCTTATCTCAATAAAAATAGGGAATAGGTTTTTCTCTTTTGAATTATTTCCGTGTAAAATTTCGGAAGCGTTTTTAAGCAGCAGAAATTTTAGCAGGGAAGACTTCCCGGTTCCGGGATCGCCCAAGACAACAAGATTGTTTTGGGCGGAGTCGTTAAAAGTCTTTTCAAATTTTACCGGCTCCGATCTTTTTTTGCCTTTGTAAATTTTTTCCTCGGTGTAACTATACTTTGAGGGATCATCTAATTTGTAGTCTTCTCTTGCGCCAAAACCAACATCATCATTGATATATTTTTTCCCCGTTACAACATCAAATTCTTCAATTTCTTCGGTAACCCTCTGCATCACGAAAACGGAGGGGAGAGAAATTTCGTGCTTTTCTTTTAAATCCGGTATGCCCGTAAAGCGCAGGTTGTTGTGGTATTCTATTAAATGTTCAAGGTATCTTTTTTTTGCAAGGGAGTGGTTTTTTATTGTGCCTCTTTTTTCAAGGCTTTCTTTTACGGCTGCTAAATTTTCTTTATTAAAGTGCTTGTAAAATTCTTCATTTTCGTCTGCAAGATTTTCAATGTTGAAAATAATTTCTTCAATCCCGGCAATTACATTAAAGTCCGGTATTTTTTCTTTCCCGTTTGAAGCGCACTTTTCAAAAAAACATTTTTCCAAAATATCAAAATCAATTTCATCAGACTTCCCGCGGAATATTTTTTTGAATTCGTCAATTACATTTTGCTCTTTAAAATATTCTTTAAAGATTTTGCGGAGTATTTTTTCATCAATCTCTTCATTCAAAAAACTTTCTTTGAATTCCTTGAAAACCGAATCAAGTATTTTAACATCGGTATTTTTTGTTAGTAAAGGGGCAACACCGGAAACAATGCTTTTCATAAATTCAATTGCAACCCCGGCAAGAAAACCCCCTGCTGCTGCAGAAGAAATTGCGTCCATTAAAACCCTCAATTGATGTGATTTCTAAATAAAAACAAAATCCCAAAACCAATTTGGCTTGTGTATAAGTTTAATCTTTCATAATGAGTCATTTCTCACGTTGACTAAATTGGGATTTGGAATGACAGTATCAGAGTCAAAATGGAATTAAAGAGTGTGTTGCGTAACTCAATTAGGTTTTCTAATAGCCACGTGCTTTCAGCACGTTGGAAATAAGAAACCGAATAGGACCAGGGCTTTCCCGGAAAGGGATCCTTCGGATAGCCCAGATATTAGAGAAAATTGGGCTTCACGAAAGTGATCCCCACGTGGGAAAAGCCCTAAGTTTTTGTTGAGACTTATTGTCCACGACCTGAAGCCTGCCCGCAACGGCGGGGGTCGTGGCTATGATTATTTATTTTAGTTATACAACAAACTCTTAATCCCGGAGCTATAAAACATTACATCATAGTTAAGTTGACGCCTATGGACTTGTCGGGATGAAGCAATCTCATAAGTAATTGAAAAGTTGGTTTGGAGATTGCTTCGTTCACTCGCAATGACAAACTCGAAGATTATAAAACCTTTTTAAGGCAGAAATTGCAATTTCTTCTTAATGAATTCCGCCGTTAACCTATGGCCTTCTTCGGAAAAATGTATCCCGTCGGCAAATAAATAATATTTTTGGGAATCATCTCCCTTACCATCAAATGCGTTAATACAATCTATAGCTTCAATTCCGTTTTGAGACAACAGGTTTTTTAATACCTTTTGGGGATTTCCGGTACTATAAATTTTTTCATAATATTATATGGTTACTATGCCGGAAGTAAAACTAAATAGAGTTTCTGCAAAATAAAAAAATTGACATTCCGAACCGAGCAAGAGTGTTTTTTCGTGCGAGTGTGAGAAATCCTTTTTTCGGAACTATTTAAGATATCTCCTCACAAAAAACGTTCGTCGATATGACAAACACACAACGTTGTCAT
>JASFMY010000061.1:0-36207 GCA_050117315.1 Ignavibacteria bacterium | reverse complement strand
GGTTGAAGAAGGAACCGAGTCATAAGGCTTTACTACTTTGCTTGCCCCGGCTGTAATAAGTTTTGACTCGGTTCCTTCTTCAACCGCCCTGCTCACAACATAAATTTCGGGATTCAATTGTTTTGCAGATAATGTAGCAAAAACATTTTCAGCGTCAGTTCTGATAACAGCCACTAAGCCCTTTGCCCGTTTTACCCCTGCTTTCGTAAGTATTTCATCATTCGTTGCATCGCCGTTTATGTATAAATAACCATTTTCAATAATTGCTTCAATTTTCTTTTGCTCGGTTTCAATCACTACGAAAGGAACTTTGTTATATTTTAATCCTTCACATATATGTCTGCCCATTCTCCCGTAACCGCAAACGATATAATGATCGGAAATAGTTTCAAGTTCTTTACTCATTCTCCTCCTCCTGAATACCTGGGTTTCAATCAACATTTGTGCTGCCTTACCCCCGGTATACCCTATAGTGAGCACTCCCGAAATAATTAAAAAAATAGTTAATATTCTTCCATGATTAGAAAGGTCCTTTACTTCTTTAAACCCCGTAGTCGATATTGTAATTACCGTCATATAAAAAGAGTCGAGGAGATCCCAATCGCTTTCGATTATTTCGTAACCTATTGTACCTAATACAATAATAATTAAAAGTGTAACCAGGCCTAATCTAAGTTGATTGAAAACGTTTGATTTCATTTAAATAATTTTTTAGTGTTATCAATAATAAAAAAAATCTGTATTATCAAAAAGTTATCTTAAAACAAATTATTTCTATTTACCGACAATTTAACTTCGTTTACCGATAATTGTTTTAATAAGTAAAACTCTCCGGTTAAATTAGCGTCAGAAAAATAAAAAAACGGAGGTAGAAATGCCGGAAGATAAAACAACAAGCCCGAAAATCTGGATTGGATTATTTTTAATAATAATCGGCGGGCTTTTTCTATTAGATAATTTTCACATAATAGAAATTCCATATTTTATAAGAGATATAGGAATTTTGCCGTTATTCTTTTTGGTTGCCGGGGCGGCAGTCTTTTTCTCAACCAACAACAAACTCGGCGGTATCGTGCTTTTTCTAATCGGCATCTTCTTTATGGGAGGTGAATTTTGGCCGATTGTTTTAATGGTAATCGGTGCTTATTTTCTTTTCAGCAAAGATAGGCCATTTAGATTCGCAACTAAAATTCATATGGAGGATGATGATAAAGAGGCAAAAGATCAGGATAAAATAAACGACATGTCAATTTTCGGCGGCGGGGAGAAAACATACTATACATCCAACTTTAAGGGCGGCAGCGTAATTTCAATTTTCGGCGGCTCTGAAATTAACTTGAACAACTGTAAACTCGCTGAAGGAACCAACACAATTGATATGGTTACAATTTTCGGCGGAAATACATTTATAGTTCCCCGCGATTGGCTGATAGTTAACGAAGCGCTGCCATTATTCGGGGGTTTTTCCGACAAACGTGTAAAAGACCCGAATATTTCATACGACGAAAGTAAAAAGCTGGTAATTAAAGGTATTGTAATTTTTGGCGGCGGCGAAATAAAAAGTTATTAAAAACAACAGGAGAAAAAATGGAAAAGTCAAATTCAAGAGCATGGATCGGGGCACTGCTTTTAATCATCGGAGCATTCTTCCTGCTTAGAAATACAGATATACTGCCGTACTATTTTCTTTACGATATAAGATTCTGGCCTGCTATTATGACGGCAGTTGGAATTATAATTATTCTTCATTCGAGGAACAGTTTTTTGGGCTATGTCCTTTTATTAATCGGCGGGGCGCTAATTGCCAGTGATGTATTTGATGTATCTTTTAGATATATATGGCGAGAGTACTGGCCGCTAGCACTAATAGCTTTAGGTATTTATTTCCTGGTAAGAAAGGGCAGTTTAACAAATGCCAATAATCATCCTAATACTCCATGGACCGGTCCGGAAAGTGAAGATGTAGGAGAGGCAGTTGATATAACTGCAATTTTGAATACTGTTAAAAGAAAAATAGTTTCCCAAAACTTTAAAGGCGGTAAAATAACTGCTTTATTTGGCGGAACAAATTTAGATTTGAGGGAAGCTAAATTGGCAGAAGGTAAAAACATTTTGGATGTTGTTATTATATTCGGCGGATTAAATATCATAGTAAAAAACGACATGAAAGTTGACGTAAATGCTCCGGTAATTTTCGGAGGCATTTCAGATAAAAGGGTTATAGACCCGAACCAGGTTCAAAATCATAATAGCATTCTAGAAGTTAGAGGTGTAATTCTTTTCGGCGGTGGAGATATAAAAGGTTATGCTTAATAAAAATTCCGTTATAAAAAGTAATTTGCAGGTTTACCTTTTGGTTTGGTCTGCTTTGCTGTTTATCCATTTCACTATTATTTATTTTGAAATAGAATTGAGTTTGGAAGCGGCGCTCGCCGATAGCCTGGTATTTAACATAATGTATATAATTATTGGGGCAAGCTTTTGGTACCCGGTAAAATATATGTCAATTGATATATATTCAACCCCTAGACTAATTCTAAATCACCTTGCTGCTGCCCTTATTACAACTGCACTATGGCTTACTGCTTGCTATTTTATTTTGACGAACCTGTTTGAATTTTCCGAATCATATTATAAATTCTTAGTATCATCGCTTATATGGAGATATGCAATAGGCATTCTGTTCTACGCCGTTATTGTTTCGATCATATACGTTTATGTAATTTACTCGGGCTACAAAGAGAAGGAACTAAATGAATCCAATTTGAAAGTCCTGGTAAAAGAAGCCGAACTAAAATCGCTAAAGTACCAGATCAACCCGCATTTTATTTTTAACAGCCTGAATTCAATAAGCTCGCTTACGATGTCGAATCCGGAAAGAGCGCAGGAGATGACTATAAAATTATCCGAATTTATGAGGAGCACGGTTTCAAAAAATGAAATGCAGAAAACACCGTTAACCGAAGAAATTAAAAATGCAAGACTCTACCTTGAGATTGAAAAAGTAAGGTTTGAAGATAAATTTGAGTATATTGAAAATATTTCCGAAGCCTGCGAAAAAATAAAAGTGCCTTCAATGATTCTTCAACCCATTTTTGAAAACGCTATTAAACACGGCGTTTACGAAAGCATTGAAAAAGTAATTATCACTTTGACATGCAAAGAAGAAAATAATTACTTAAAAATTACTGTTGAAAATAATTTTGATATTGATGCTGTCCCGCGAAAAGGCGAAGGCATAGGTCTACAGAATATTAAAAACAGGCTAAAATTAATTTATAACCATGAAAATTTAATTACTTATTCAAAAGAAAAAAATATTTTCAGAGTAAATATTTATATTCCATTGCAAAAGGAGGTTATCTAATGAATAATATCCGGGCAATAATAATCGACGATGAAAAGCTTGCAAGAGACATTATAAAGAATTTTCTAAAAGCACATGAGAATATTGAATTAATAGCAGAAAGCGGAAACGGTTTTGACGGAATAGAAAAGATTAACGAATTAAAACCCGACATAGTTTTTCTCGATATTCAAATGCCGAAACTCTCCGGTTTTGAGATGCTCGAGTTAATTGACGACCCGCCCCTTATTATTTTCACAACAGCTTTTGACCAGTATGCAATTAAAGCTTTCGAAGTAAATGCAACAGATTATTTGTTGAAACCTTTCTCAAAAGAAAGATTTAATGACGCGGTAAATAAGGCATTGAAGAATTTTAAGAATATCGATTCGGCTAAAAACAAACTGAATGATTTAATAAGGGATACCAATTATTCTAAAGAATTTCTTGAACGGGTTGCAGTTAAACAGAACAATAAAGTTACTATAATTCCATCCGAAGAAATTGAATACCTGGAAGCACAGGACGACTATGTTATGATTTATTCTTCAAAAGGGAAATATTTGAAGAAAAAGACAATGAAATTTTTTGAAGAAAATCTTAATCCGGATGAGTTTGTAAGAATTCACAGGTCATACATTGTAAAAATAGACCGGATAGAAAAAATTGAATCTTCCCAAAGTGAATCCAACACTATCAGCCTTAAAAACAGGCAAACTCTTCCGGTAAGTAAAACAGGTTACACCAGGTTAAAAGAATTTCTAACGTAAAGCAGATTTGCAATCTGCTATTGCGGGAACCTGCTTTTCAGTCTAATAAAATTGCAGTTTATTAGCCCTATATTTATATTTTGTACTGTTAAAGCCGGGGAAATATAATGAACGTTGACAAAGATTTACAATCAATCCAGGAAGTAAGAGAACTAACCGCAAAAGCAAAAGAAGCGCAACTGGAATTCAAACATTATAACCAGGAACAGGTTGATAAAATTGTTAAAGCTATGGTGGACGCCGGTTATGCCGAGGCGGAAAGACTTGCCGAATTAGCCCACGAAGAAACAGGATTCGGGAAAGTTAAAGATAAGATTGTAAAAAACCGATTCGGGACAAAAAATGTCTGGGAAAACATAAAAGATTTAAAGACTGTCGGTGTTATAGAAGTTTTAAAAAACGGCAAGCTTGTAAAAATAGCCGAACCAATGGGAGTTGTAGCAGCTTTAATTCCCTCGACCAATCCTACTTCTACAGCAATGTTCAAAGTAATTATATCTTTAAAAGGAAGGAACGCCATAGTTGCAAGTCCTCACCCCAAAGCCGTAAAAAGCACTAATGAAGCAATGAAGCTGCTGGCAGATGCAGCCGTGAAAGCAGGCGCTCCCAAAGGATTAATTCAATGCATAACTATTCCTACAATTGAAGGAACAAATGCTTTAATGAAAGAAAAAAATGTTGCGGTTATACTTGCTACGGGCAGTACTGCAATGGTTAAGGCGGCATACAGCGCCGGTAAGCCTGCTTACGGTGTCGGTGCAGGCAATGTCCCCTCGTTCATTGAAAGAACAGCCGATTATAAAAAAGCGGTTGCGGATATTGTTTACGGCACCACTTTCGACAACGGGGTTTTGTGTTCATCCGAGCAGGCTATGATCGTTGATATTCCGTTAAAAGACAAAGTAATTGAAGAAGCAAAAAAGAACGGCTGCTATTTCATAAGCGAAGAAGAAAAAAGAATGCTGGAGAATACAGTTACAAAAGGCGGCAAACTTAACGCTGATATAGTAGGCAAACCTGCGACCTACATTGCACAATACGCCGGATTCAGTGTCCCGGAAAACACAACCGTCCTGGTTGCAGAATGTTCTAAAGTAGGAAAAGAAGAACCGCTTTCAATGGAAAAGCTTTCGCCGATGCTGGCTTTTTATGTTGTTGACGGCTGGCTTGAAGGCTGCCACAAATGTATTGATCTACTGGAGTTCGGCGGGATAGGGCATTCAATGGCAATTCATTCAAACGATAGAGAGATTATATTAAAGTTCGCGCTTGAAAAACCTGCATTCAGAATTATTGTTAACTCAACAAGTGCTGTCGGCGCTGTGGGATTTACAACACTACTTGACCCGTCAATGACGCTCGGTCCCGGTACGTGGGGCGGCTCAATTATTTCCGAAAACGTTACTGCAAAACATTTAATTAATATCAAGACTCTTGCCTTTGAATCGAACCCGGTAAATCCCGGCAATGCAATCAATTCGTTCGACAGTTCCTCGTTCAAAAAAAATCAGCCCTCCAACGGCAGTTTTATTAATCAAATTGAAGAAAGATTAAGAGCACGGGCAGGTAACCCGGTTTTATCCTCAAATACCGGGGACAAATCTACTACTGAGGTCAAAAAAGGAATAGTATACGGATCGGGAATAAGCGAAGGAGAGATTCAGAAGATTATAAAAGAGTTTAATGCGTGACTGCTTGCTAAGATTTGAAAATTGAGATAAGAGATGTGAGAATTTCTATAGATTCCATCCCGCAAAGCGCATAGGCGTCAACTTAACAATGAAAGCACTGTTTGATAGCACAGACATGAAGAGTGTGTTGCAGAAGGGTCAAGTCTTGAAATAGCTTTACAGTCCTAAGGAGAAAAAATGGAAAAATCAAGAGAAATCAATGGTATGACCTTGGGGCAATTCGCCGCGAACCGAACCCTGTTCCGCCGCAAGCGACGGGGAATTAAACCCCGTCTTCTCGTCCGCCGTAGCGAAGGCGAAGGTGGATTTGGTTTGCCCCTATAAGTAGCTATAAATCAAAATGCCTTTATCTTTTTCCTTTCTTTCACATCCCTACCTTTTATTCAATTTGGCTATATTTTCCTGCCTTTGTTTCGTTTATATCTCTTTTCTAATTTTCTTTATCTATTCCCCTTAACGATACATATTGCTTTACCTATTTTTTGTTTTTTATAAATATTTGTTATCACTTTTCTGGCATAGCCGTAAGTACATTACCATCTTCCTGGAAGGTGGGTTTCCGGGTTACACTAAAAATCCGAGATTTTAAATATTTCGAATTCTTGCTATTTAATAATTTTGCTAAGAACGCAACCTCTAAGGTTCTTGTCACCTCTAGAGATTCCATCTTTTTAATAGATGGAATCTCTCAAGTTTGCCAAAAGTTATGGAATCAATCAACTCGGTTCAACTACTCCTAGAACCTCTATTAACTGGGGATTTTCTTCAAGTGCAATATGAGCTACCGTGTAAAAATCATCCATCCATTTATCTAATTCATCTATCGCTTTGTCCCGTTCTTTGGTAGCTTCCTGGGCTTCTCCCATTTCATTATTTTTTATCGACAATAAAGTTTGTGTCTCTTTGAGTAGATCGTATGCAGCTTGAATTTTTTCTTCGGTTATTCCGAAAAGTGCTAATACTTCTTTTGCTTCGGTATTTGACAAAAGATTACGGTAAAATTGGTCTACCTGGGTTATCCAGCCTGATATGGACACTTTTCTGCGACCTCCCAAACCAAGCTCACTATAAATACCCGGTTTCTCCTTGAAACATAAACGGCTTAGTTTTACAAGTTTCATATACTCTTTATTGGCAATTGTTCTTTGATTGTAAAACTCATCCGTCGCTTTATATTGTTCACTATACTCTTTTTTCTGTTTTGCATGAAGATCGGCAGCTGTTTCCAGCAACGTTTTTCCTTCGTTGATTTTTTCCGCGTTATACCCGAATGATTCAAGCGCAGATGCCACATCCGCATTTTCTGCAGCATTTGTAAGTGCTGTGGCGGAGTTTGTAAGAAGCTCGTCAATGGTTTCTTTGTAAGACATAAAACCTCCAATAATTTTATTGTTAGTATATGATTTTATGGAGCTTGTTTACCGGAATTCATGATAAACAGCTCTATGTGTTCCCGGTTCGGGAGGAATAACTCCGGCGCGGTTATCAGCCATTCCGGAATGGGAGGAATCATCCCCGTGGGGTTATCAGTCGTTCCGGAATGGGAGGAATCATCCCCGTGGGGTTATCAGTCGTTCCGGAATGGGAGGAATTATCCCCGTAGGGTTATCAGTCGTTCCGGAATGGGATCAATAATTCCCGTTAAGTTATTACTCGTTCCGCTTCGAGATGAATAATTCCATAGGGGTAATATACATTCCCCAAAGAACACAGGTATTCCCGATTATTTTAAAATTTTTCTATCCAGACGTGAAAAAGAAACTATGCAATTGTATTAAGCTCACAAAATCCTACGTCAATATAATTTATTCTTTTAACAAAAGAAATTAAGTTTACGGATATTATTTTATTTGATCACAATGAACCGCTGTTTGTGTGAGTTCTATACTGCTCCTAGCAAACTATGCACTTGTACTACCCCTAGATTTCCGGCCCTCTTTTTAACAGAATTAATATCCATATAGAAGTCCCTACCGTTAACTACCAATCATTATTTTCAGGTGTGAAAGGAGAATCATCAAAAAAAGGACGTGTAATTGAAGCAAGGGAAATACAACAAAAAAATTTACTGAATTATTAAAATATCATAACGGTGTATTAGTTACAGCTACTGTAATTCGGGAAAACGATAGTTGCTGCAGCCAATACGCCGTTGTTATGTTTTAACATTTCTGTAGCTGCGTTGCGTTGTTCTTCTCTCAGTAAGCCTTTAAATTCAACGTTTATCTTTCTCCCATGATTAGTCTTATCTACAATTTCTATATCAACGTCGACTCTGTTTAATAAAATCTTTATTTCTTCTTCGCAACCTCTTGGTAAACAAAGATATTCTTTGGTCTCATCGCGGAACATGATATAATTCTCGGCTTGTTGTAAGTAGGCATACGCATGGCTTGAGCTTTGTAAAACTCAGGGTTCTTAAAAGCTACAAACCGTTTTAGAACATTTAATGCTTTTTGAGAAATGCCTTCTTTCAACACGTAAATCATATTTGCTTTTACGAGATTTATTTTATCGGGAAAATCTTTTTTTGTTAACCGGATTGTTGGAACTCTTTCCCATGGTTTATCCCACAGGCAATGCTGTCAACTTAAGACTACATTTATAATAATATGAGTCATTCCCGAATGCTTTAATCGGGAATCTTCTAAAAAAATGGATTCCGTGTAAACCCATCACGGAATGTCAATCCTTAAGTTGACAGCATTGATCCCACAGGGATGCGTTCGCAGAGTTTTCATCATCATCTTTCCTTAAAATACCGAGTTCATTTCCATTAGTACCTGCGGATAGTTTTGCTGTTAGCCTTTCAACTTTATTTTTAGATAGTTTTTTTATTGAACTTAAAAACTTCCACTGGTCTGAATACGGTTTAAAATGTTCATCAATAAAAATACTGTTCCTTTTTTTTCTTGCTTCCTTCTGTATAGGAAGCGCGATCAAATTCCCAAAACCTCCTTTAGGCATCGTGTCTTGATTAGGAAAAAATCTATCGTATGATTTGAATTTAATTTCGTGTCGTTTACTCATTGAAAACGTTAGTAAAGATGACCCAAATTTTCGAGCCAACACAGCAGGAATTTTTTCTTCAAAGAAAAACCAAACATGGGCACCGTTCCCCGAGCGTGAACGTTCTACTGTAAAAGGAATATCAAACTCTGTACATATAGTTCTCAAAACGGAAACATCTTTTTCCCATACTGCATGTACAGCCGCTTCGGCAGGTAAATCTTCATCATCAAAGTCAATGGCTAGAAAATAACAAGTTTCATCAACGCACATGGGATATATCCCTGCAATTATATTTCCCCTGAGATGTTCCTCAATAACTTTTTCATTTAAAGGCTCAAAAGCTTTGTTGTTGCATTCGGAACATTTTATTTTGGGTTTGTTGCATATACCGGGCTTCCATTCATTAAAACATGCCGGTGTATATCCGGATTTACCGTTTTTATTTTGCCATCTCTTTGCATAAATATTTTCTCTTCCTTTAAAGAGGGACATGAATAGTTTAATTTTTTCACCCGGACTGCTGTTTTGATTAACCGCAGCAACATATTTTGTCTGATAGGAAATATCTGAACTAACTTTCTCCTTATCATTTTCAATAATAATATTCTGTTTTATTTCATTTATGTTGTTTGCCGGATGTTTGAGAGCCTCCAACTGTGCTTTTAATTTTTTGTTTTCGTTTTTTAATCTATCGTTTTCAATAAGGAGGGATTGATATTTATTCAGGAGTGATAATTTGTTTGATTTATCGTTAGTCATCGTGTTCATAACAACTTAGGAACTTCAACCATAAAGAACTGCTTAACTGTAGCCCATGAAAGCGTGATCGACATATCTGGCATTGGGTCTAATTCGGCATCTGCAAAATAAGTCATTGATTTGAGAATATGAATCTTATTATAAGGAGTCTGAGAGTATTTTTGATAAAAAAACTTTAATAACTCAGGAAGTCCATGTCGTTGAGCGGCTATATAAAGATCAACAAAATCCCGCTTTGTCCCTCGACCTGCTATTGCAGTTAATTTCATGCATGCAATATCACGAATATCTGCAACATGTAACGATATTCCTGGAAATTTAGGAGACTGGAACTTTTTAGTCTGAAAAAGCAATGGATAGTTATACCCCAGGAAACTTACTTTTATATTTTTAAAAACAATGTGAAGTGTATGTTGATCCTTTGCGAGAATGGTAAGGTCCTTTAATTCTTGCATTTTCCCAATCAATATTTCTTCATTGAATAAATCGGTACTGAAAAAATCGAAATCACGTGAAAGACGATGACCGCGCATAAGCGCCAAACCTGTCCCCCCCGCCAAATAGAATTGTTGAAGAAGAGAGAGCCTGCTAAGATCACTTAAAACTTCACCGGCGGCTAAGTGGAAAATTTCGGTGTGCCACGATATTTTCTCTGTACTCATAAAATCCTTTATATAATTTTTGTTAATGCCCTGACCTTATTCACAGGAATATCATATAAGATTGCCCAGAAATTAGCCGATTTTTGAGAAAGTCGATGATTAGATTTTATTACATTCTTAATCTGCTCCTCAGAAAACGTTGCTTTGATCCATGTAACTGCTTTTTCATTACCTAATTCAAGCACCCGGCTAATGGTGTAGTCGGGATGCTCAATAGGTTTGAATGTTTTAATATTTATATCCCAAAAAAGCGAATACAAATGCTTTGGCAATTGTTTCATAAATTATCTCTTAGTTCATTGCTATATTTTCTCAGTATATAACACCGAATTGATCTACCCATCTTATATTCCAATTTATTGTTTGAAAAATAATTTAACAAGCAGATTCCTTTTTCAATTACAAATCTAATTACTGCTTTCAAAACCCGGCAGCTTAAATTTCATTGTTACTTCACCGGTTTCGCGGTTAACCGTTATCCCTTTTCCTTCTGTTATTAAGTCTTTTCCAGTTGCCATTTTAAATATGCCGTTTAAGAATTGCATACCCTGGTTTAACGTTGCTTCTATTTCTTCGGGTTCATGGGACTGCTGCCTACGGGAAGCAGTATCTTTAGATTCTAATTTGTTTGTATCAACTGCTTCTAAAGCTGCTTCATTTTCTATCTCTAACTGTTCATCTATTAATTCTCCCGAATCCCGGATAGCATTTACAATTTCTTCCTTTGCTTCTTCATCGGGTTCCTCGTATTCAAGCAAAGAAGTCTCAACAGGTTTAATCATCTTTTGAACTTGTTCAATAAATGTAGATCTACCTTTGGCGGCAAAATCAACTTCTTCTGTTAAGTCGGCATTATTCAATACGGCATTAAACAATGCTTCTTTAACAACTATTCCGTTTGCAATATTATGCTCTATACTATTTTGAGCAAACATGTTAATAGCAGTCAATTTAGGGCTTACCTGCCCTATGCGGTTTATGCGTCCGATCCTTTGATTTTTCTTTGCCGGGTTCCACGGTAAATCAAAATTGATCACCGTATCTGCAAACTGCAGGTTTAATCCTGTGCCGCCTGCTTCAGTTGAAAGGAACACAAGCGTATCGGGATTGTTTGCAAATTCTTCAATAAGCAATCCTCTTTTCTTTACCGGAACATCCCCCGAAAGTGTTACGTATTGAATGCCGTTCACTTTCAACATCTTGCCTATTAAATGAAGCATTGTTTTCCATTCGGAAAAAATAATTACTTTTCTTTTCCGGCCTTTAATATTCAGCTTTTCCAGGAGTATGGTTTTTAATTCATCCAGTTTGGGAGAATAGTTTGTCTCTTTGTCAATAAGATAAGTTGAATCACAAACCATCCTCATGCTTGTAAGAATTTGCTGTATGCGCTGCATATCATAAACTGTTTTATGTTTCTTATGAAGAATAGGGGCGAGTGACCTAGCCAAGCCTGAATGAATTTCCGCCTGTGCTTCGTGAAGTTCAATAGGTACGTCTACTTCCTGTACTGCCGGTAGTTCTTTCAAAACGTCTGCTTTTTCACGCCTGATGACAAAATCGGTTAATTTATTTTTTAATTCCTGTAAATTGTAATAACCGGTTACGCGGTTTTTCTTTTCTTTATCGAAATAACAATGGTACATCGAAAACTCCCATTGCGGAGCCAGCACTTCGGGATCAATAAAATTCATTATAGAATATAAATCAAGCAGGTTGTTTTCGAGAGGAGTCCCGGTAATAACTAAAGAATGTTTCTTGGGTATAGACTTTACTGCATGAGAAGTTTTGGTATCGTAGTTTTTTATTTTCTGTGCTTCATCAAGGATTATCATATCCGGCGGATTTTTATGAATAACGGTAATATCTCTCATCACGGCTTCGTAGTTTGCAATAAGGAAGAAATTTTTAGTGTTCCTGTAAATCATTTGCCGGTCGCTTCGTATTCCTTCAACAATAATAGCTTTTTCGCTTGTAAAACGTTCGATCTCTTTTTTCCACTGGTATTTTAATGATGCCGGGCAAATGATTAAGGTTCTTTTCAAATCGTAAATATCTTTTTTCAACATCGCAATGGTAATTGCCTGAAGTGTTTTTCCCAATCCCATTTCATCGGCAATTATGTTTCCCTTCTTAAATAAGGAAAATAAAACGCTCTTTTTTTGATAATTGAAAAGATTGGCTTTTATTTTAGAAAAATCCGGCGTTATTTTTTTACTTAGCTGCTTGAAAGACTGTATCTCAAAATATTTATCAATTTTTTCATTTACCTCCGGACGGATTAGGATCGATTTGTATTGACTTGCTTCATCCATAAATTTTAAAAAATCCGAATATTTTTCCTGCGTGATGTATTGACTGCTGTTTGGAGATCCGTTCCCCCGGGAAAAGTATTTCTTAATAAGTTTATCTATTTCCGGTGGAAGTTTACGGTCATAATAATAGGTTATGTTGTAATCATAATTGGGATCACAATAAATTTCGATTATGGGGTAGCCACTATTCTTTAACGCCTTTTTATGTTTTTTGTTCAGATAGTTTGAAGCAAATATTAAATGTTTACAGGTTCCGAGTTTGTTGGTCTTAAAATCCAGACAGGAACAGTAACCGTTGCCAGTTACAAAATCCCTTATAGTTATTTCATAAATTTTTCCTCTTTCTGTTTTTATTTTATGAAAGCCGTGAACATTCTCTCCTAAGGTAATTTCAAATTTTTCTTTAGCTGCTTTTTCCTGTCTTTCTTTCAATACCCGTTTTATCATTTCCTTTTTGGTGTACTTGCTGCTTCGGGCATAATCTTTAGCCGCTTCCTCTTCATATTTAATTCTTAACATAATAAGTGCTGCTGCCGAATGCGGGCAGTAAATAATATCTTTTCTGCCTGCAAACATGTTTGAATTACAATTACATTGAACAGAAAGTTTAGTTTCGGTTTGCGAAATTGTTACCTTAAAATCGTCAAAACGATCTTCTACAATAAAATTAAATTTATTGTCCGACTCACTGAGAAGCGTACACATATCGTTATCAACCAAACGCTTTCCCCGTTGGTAAACAGTTTCAGATTTTATAAATCTTTCTTTGATTTCATAAAAGTCAGGTGCAGAAAAATTGAATTTCATAACTGTTGTTATCTCTATTTGTTATTAAATTAATTCATAAACCTATCTTCTAAAAATCAAAATTATAATTTATATGATAACTAATCAAATATTATTAGGTGCGATGCAGTTTGGGATACTTATTTAAATTTGTCTTTCTAACTCTTTCCCCCTTGGTACTACATAAAATTTATACAGAGGGTTCACAACATTCTTGAATAACTCTTGTTGAATGAAGTAATACATTCGCTTTTTGTGTAAAGATTATTAAGAACGCCCATTAACGATTATTGATTTAAGATTATAATACAAGCTTTTTAGTTCTTGATTATTATTTATACGATATGCCACCTCATCAAATAACAAAAATATTTTTTCACTTCTTTTCAATTGATGAATTTTTCTAAACTCACGAACTAGTTCGTTAACATTTACGTTCTCAATTGCTATTGAATCTAACGAGTCATACAAAATCTTCTTTGGGTCAACCCGCGTAGTAAGTTCTTTTATGAACAATTTCATAAGTGATGATTTCCCAACGCGGCGTAAACCGGTAATTATTACAATCCCTTTTAACTTTTCAGTTTTTCTAAAGAGGGATAGATACTTTTCACGGGAAAAAAGGTTTGGCTCGAAATCACCTTCCCACCAGGGATTAAAGTTGTATAAATCTTCCCGGGGATGTTCCATTTTACTATTCTATTTGTTACAGTCAAATAGAAAACAATTATTATTTTTGGCATCAACAATTAGAATTAGCACTTCCACAATTCCCTGTCCAGATGCCGGGACTATACCCACAAACCAAGTTCCTCCGAGGAACTTGGTTTGTTGAATCAATGATTCCACAACTGCCTATCCAAACTCCGGTATTGAATTGCCTCGCTTATGTGTTGAGGTAAAATGTTATCTTGATTCTCCAAATCTGCTATTGTTCGGCTTACTTTTAGGATTCTGTCGTATGCTCTTGCGGATAGATTCAATTTTGTCATTGCCATTTTCAACAACTCGGAGCATGCAGAATCTAGTTTGCAGAATTCCCTAATTTCTTTTGATCCCATATCCGAGTTAGTGTAAAGGTGTTTATAGGTTCTGAATCTCTCATATTGTTTCTGCCTGGCTTTAACTACCCTTTCTCTTATCGAACTTGAAGGTTCGCCCTTTACATCCGAGGAAAGTTCTTTGTAGTTAACGGCAGGTACTTCTATATGAATATCAATTCTGTCAAGTAACGGGCCCGAAATCTTTGCCATATATTTCTGAATATTAACCGAAGAGCATGTGCATTCTTTTTTAGGATCTGTAAAATAACCGCAAGGGCAGGGATTCATAGCGGCTGCCAGCATGAAATTAGCTGGGAAGTCCAAAGTCATTTTAGAACGGCTTATTGTTACTTTATAATCCTCCATTGGCTGACGCATTACTTCCAGAACATTTTTTTTGAATTCGGGGAATTCATCCAAAAACAAAACCCCGTGATGAGCAAATGAAACTTCACCCGGACGGGGAAACGAACCGCCGCCGATCAATGCCGCGTCCGAAACAGTGTGATGCGGGCTACGGAACGGTCTTTCGGTTATTATTGCTTTTTCATTTGGAAGTATTCCCGCTATTGAATGTATCTTAGTTGTTTCAATTGCTTCATCAAAAGAAAGGGAAGGCAATATAGTCGGCAGCCTTTTTGCAAGCATTGTTTTCCCGGAACCGGGAGGACCAATCATCAAAATATTGTGTCCGCCTGCAGCAGCTACTTCCAAAGAGCGTTTTACATTTTCCTGTCCCTTTACATCAGAAAAATCAAGATGGTATTTATTTACCTGAGAAAATAATTCTTCCTTGCTTGTAAAGAGCGGGTTAAGATTAATGTTGCCGTTAAGATATTCAACCACTTCATGTAAGGTTTTGATACCATAGACTTCAATACCGTCAACAATGGATGCTTCTTTTGCAGATTCATAGGGAAGGAACAACTTTTTCTTTTTCTTGTTTTTTGCTTCAATTGCAATTGGAAGAGCACCTTTTATTTTCCTTAATGTACCTTCCAGTGAAAGTTCTCCCGCGAAAAAAAAATCTTCTATAGATTCATTTTGAATCTTGTCGGTTGCCATTAATACCCCAAGCGCTATGGGCAGATCAAAACCGCTTCCCTCTTTTTTAATATCAGCGGGAGCAAGATTTACTGTTATCTTTTTCCGGGGAAATTCATAATTGCTGTTTTTTATGGCTGCAGTTACCCTTTCGCGGCTTTCTTTAACTGCATTATCCGGCAGTCCCACTACCGTAAAAGACGGAAGCTGTTTTTCACAATGAGTTTCAACTTCAATTAAGTATCCGTCAATGCCGTACGTGGCTGATGAATAAATTTTTGAAAACATATAAATTATTGGATTGAACTGTATTTAGATAATTGAAAACTTAAGAAAAAATTATTCATTTAGCCAGAATCATTTTTCTTACTTCGGATGATACGGGAGTTTTTATTTCATAAAAATATATTCCAGAAGGAAGATCGGAAGCATTAAAAGTAAAGGTATGAACACCCTGCGTTAAAATTCCATCATATAGTTTTGTAATCTTTCTTCCAACCAAATCAAAAACTGCTATCTCCGTTTCAATAGTCTCAAGCATTTCAACACTTATGGTTGTTTCCGGGTTGAAAGGGTTGGGATAATTTTGCCCGAGAACAAAAACCTTTAATTCACCCTGGCCTATTTTAACAGAAGATGAATATACGATTGAACCGTCTTTATTTACCTGTCTAATTCTGTAGTAGATCAGTTCATTGCTAAAATCTTTCGGGTCCGAATAGTAATATGTTTTTTCGTTATCATCCTCAGCCTGTGTTTCAAATATCTCGCTGAAAGTTGTGCCTTCCGTAGATTTTTCCAGAATAAATTTTTCCGCAGTCAACATTGCATTATTCTGCCATTCAATAGAATAAAAATTATCATAAAGAATTACATTTAAGTCTGGAGCTTTCGAAAATATAGGCGCATCGGATTCTACAAATTCAATACTTTTAGTATATTCAACCGGCAATGTTTCGCTGCTGTTTAATAACCGGTCACAGTTATAACTAAAGAAAAGATTGGAACTATCGGCAGTGTAAGAAACAAAATTTTTGTTTAATAAAGCTGTTTCAACCGAATTATTAAAATCCCAGAGATTAATATTATCCAGTAAAACATTGTCGGAATTTTCATTGAAGAACACTGCCTGCAGATTGTTGCTTTTAATGCTTTCAAAGTGGTCAAAGAAAAAAACTAAAGAGTCGTTTACAAAAATTTCGGTTAGTAATTTTTGGGAATCGTAAAAAATATTTATATGGTTCCACACATTGCTCCCTATAAAAAAATCTATTTGTGATTTTATCTCTAAACTGTTTTTTGCCGATATAAAATTAAATTCATTTAAGTGTAACGTGAGGAGTGTATCGTTTGATTCTTCATTAAACAAAGCGAAAAATTTGCCATTGCCTTTGTTTATCTTCACCCAGAATTCAGTCATCAGCATATTTGAGATTTCCTGCTGAATGGGAATTTTTAACTCTTCGCCGGATTTCAACTTTAATGATTTAGATGCAATTTCTTGCGGATAATAAAATTCTAAATTTATTTCCGGCAAAAAATCGCTGTGAGCTTCAACAGGGAAATATGAATCAATAATTTCATTATTCTGCAGAAGATCAACGGCAAATTTCACCTCTGCATTTTCAATGTTATAAGAGTCTAAAGAAAGGTAAAGCTGAAATATAGAATTATAATCAAACCGGGAATCATTCAGGTCAAATTCTACTTTATAAATATTTCCCGGGTAATCCAGGTACTCGGCGGGAGTAAATTCCAAAACTGAATTGATACCGGTATTTACAAATCTAATTTCATTGAGTTCAATTTGCCGGTCAACTAAAATATAAAAATGAATTTCATCAGCGTCACTGCCGAAAAATCTTCCTTTTAAAGATACATCAAACTCGCAATTAACCGGAATATATTCAGGGTAATAAGATTTAAAGAAGAACGGCTGCCTTACTGTTCTTGCGTGAAAAATAGAAAATAACACCGCTATAAAAAAGAGAGCTTTTTTAATCATATCAAGTTCGGCTCGTGAATCATTAGGCGGTTATAAAAATAAATAATGGAATCCTAAAATGCTATTGAGAAATTTAAATAATTTCATTAAATACGACTCAACGTGTTATTTAACATTTAATTTATATTTTTGTCCCCAGACCCGATAACTACTCTCGTAAAGTTATCTTGTTGAAGTATCCGGTTTGCCAGCTCAAGTACTACATTTTGATCTACAAGGTTTATTTCATTTATCGATTCCTCAACAGACTTAACCTTATTAAAGTATAACATCGACTGCCCCATGCGTGTCATCCTATTTGTTGTACTTTCCAATCCCATTAAAATGCTTCCTTTCAAATATTCTTTTGCCCTGTTCAATTCTTTTAGCGGCACTTTTTTTGTTTTTATTCTCTCAAATTCTTTTTCGATAATGCCGTATGATTTTTTAATCATTTTTTCATTTGTTGACAAATACACTCCGAATGTAGACACGTCGTAAAATGAATTTAAAAAAGTATTTACCTGGTATGCTATTCCGTTTCTTTCCCGTAACGATTGGAATAATCTTGCGCTGCTTCCTTCGCCAAGAATATGCGAAAGAATATTGACTGCATTTCTCTGTTTATTATTAAAACCAACCGTCCTTGTACCTATTATAGTGTGTACCTGCTGAATATTCTTACTAACAAAACTGTCTTTAACACTCCCGTATAATTTATAATTTTTTCTTTTGGGAGATTTTCCAAAATCCTTTGTAACATATTTTGAAGTTAATTCCAGAAGCAAATCGTGATTAACGTCTCCGGAAGCGACAATATATAATTTATTATTTGCATATTTTTTTTCAATATATCCAAATAAATCCCCGGGCTTAAAATTTTTCAGATTGTTCTCCGTGCCTATTATAGGTAATGCCAATGATGATTTATCGTAAATTACTGTTTCAAACTTATCAAATATTAGTTCTTCTGGTGTGTCCTCTATATCGTACAGTTCATCAATAACAACATTGGCTTCTTTGTCAATGTCCTTCTGTCTGAATAACGGATTTTGTATCATATCGGCTAATACGTCAAAAGTCTTCGGCAGATTTTTCGTAAGTCCCCTGCCGTAAAAACAAGTATGTTCTTTTGAAGTAAATGCGTTTAAATAACCGCCGAGAGATTCAATATCGTCCGCTATCCTTTTTGCCGATCTCTTTTTTGTTCCTTTAAAGAACATATGTTCAAGAAAATGGCTTATGCCGTTGTTTTTCTTATTTTCGTCAACGGAACCGACGTTAAACCAGAATCCCAAAGAAAAAGATTTTACATAAGGAAGATATTCGGAAACTATCGTAATGCCGCTTGGTAGTTTTGTAATATTTATATTTTTCAAATCAAATTTATAAACAAGTTAAAAAAGAAGGCAAAATATATAGAAAGAGAATAGGTGTGTCAAGAAAGAATTTTACAAGTAAAACCACCTTAAAAAAGGTGTGTGAGAATATAATACAAAAAGATTTTAGGATTTTTGTTATAAGATATATTTTACGTCTGAGCAGTAGCAGGAAATTTAAACAGCTTCTTTTTGAAGGGCATATCTTCTATTATAAAAAGCGGGGAGTCTTTTGTCGGGGCTGTTTCATCAAAATTATATCTTAACACATCCGGCGAAAAATAATAGTTAACCGCTTCTATCTTGTTCTTTGTTATTTTCTGTAATGCCTTATTTAAATCAAATTCATTTTCAAAAATTATATCCCGGATGTGCAGTTCTTTTGCTTCTTCTGTTGCAATAATTATTATGTCTTCGTCTTTCAAATAATAAATGTCATCCGGGTAAATATTTACTAAATGCCAGAAAGTTATGAAACCGTAATTCTCAGCTCCGAAAAGTTTTGTTATTGGTTTCCTGTTTTCAACTTTTTGTTTAATTAATTTAACGTCATCCGGGTTATTCAAATCCAGTCTTGTGGAAAAGAATTTAGGCGAAGGCAAATCCGATAAACTTCTGAAAACCACTTCGTCATTTAATTTAAAACCGAACAGCGGGTAAAATCCCGTAACAGTTTCATTTGCAAAGAGAAAATGTATATCGGCCCAATCTTTATATTTGTCCAAAACATAATTCATCAATTCCCTTGAAAGCCCTTGCTTACGGTACTCAGGCAGTGTACCGACCGTTGCAAACTGCAGACCCTTTTTTATTTCGCCGTTAACGTAAACCTGCATTGTGGAGATGGAGACATTGGAAATTATTTGGTTATCTTTGACAATTGCATACGGCACATAAGCATCTGCCCAAAATCCTTTTTGGTACCATGTTTTAAAATCCAATCCGTTAAAAACTTTTCTTGTCAGATCAAAAAAGCTTTCACGGTAAAAATCATTATCCCTGTAGTTTTCTATAATTTTGAATTCGGTCATGTCTTTTTTCGTAACCTCCGTGGCTAGTTTCACAAAAACAGATTCCCGCTTACTACATGTCCGCCGAGTAGGCCATAAGCCTCTCACAGACCCGTACGTTACAGTCTCCTGTTATACAGCTCGTGTTATTCTTGTTAATTTTCAACAGTAACCCATTTGCCAGTGATAATACACTGCCGGATTGCTTTATTTTATTCGCTTTAACCCGTTGCTCTAAATAAAAAAGGTTGAGCAAAGAAGTTGGTCTAAAAGTTGTTTAAAGGTGGTTGCAAAATCACTTACAACTTATAGGAACTTACAGCGCACAAAATAAAAAAACATTTAACAAATTTTTTATGATTATTTCTAATTTATTAAAAGATTCCGTTGATAAAAATAGGAATTTCCCTAAAGTTGGTAGAACTCCTAAGTTCTCCGATACTGAAATTATTGCTCTTTCTCTTAGAAGTGAAGCCTTATCTATCGATAGTGAGAATCATCTATTTATCAAACTTAACACTGAATATAAAAAACTATTTCCTAACTTAATTTAATATAACATAAAACGTCGTAATCTTTTCTTGAAAATAAAAGATGGAAGAAAAATGCTTGCTGAGAAAATAATCCAAGCAAGTCAATTAGTCGATAAACTAATAGATGTTTCGTGCGTCAAAAGCTGATGTAGTCGTTGCAACGTATTAATCTGTATACCCAGCAATAACCCGACCACATCTCTGATGCAGCCGAACCTGTCTGCCGAAACCTTGGCGTAGGTAGATTGATTTACTGAAGGGAAATTATAAAAGAAAGCAAGCTTTTAACATTGAACAAAATAGATAATTAATATTGCCGCGGCGGACTCTGCAGTTGTGACCCGCCTTCGCCGAAGCAGTTATAGACGGCGGCTTAAAAACAACGTCGTTGGACAATAATTTGAAATTACACATATTAATAAAATGGAGATGAGTAATGTTAAAAACATTGAAAAGGATCACCTATTATGTTGACGACATCGAAAAAGCAAAACATTGGTATAATACTGTTTTGGATATTCAGCCAACATTTGATACACCATTTGCAAAAATATATAATATTGGCAACTGTTCTTTATCACTTGTAAAATCAAAGACTCCAATGAATGAAGCTAATAATAAAATGGATGTTTATTGGGAAGTGGATGATATAGATTCTGCATTTGAAAAATTTGTTCACCATGGAGCACGAATTCAAACCCCCATAAAACAAGTATTAAATACTAGAATCGCACAAGTGATCGATCCATTCGGCAATATAATTGGCTTAACCGGTGAATCATTAAATCAAGAAGATCGAACAGTTGAGAAACAACCATCTGAAACAGCTCTGTCAGTTGCTTTTTGCAGAGCCCTCGCTTCAAAAGAAAGTCGAAAAGAACTAAAAGGGCTTGATTATTTAGCTGAATTATTTCTAACTGACGAAGCGAAAAAAATACTTTATGATGATGATTCCAGAAAATGGGCAATAGAAAATTTAGTAACATCTCCTTTGTATGGTTATTTTATTGCAAGAACTGCATTTATAGATTCA
This sequence comes from Ignavibacteria bacterium, assembly GCA_050117315.1. GTDB lineage: Bacteria > Bacteroidota > Ignavibacteria > Ignavibacteriales > Melioribacteraceae > JANQIV01. The sequence goes on along the minus strand of JASFMY010000061.1, from coordinate 14,840 downwards.
ATATTTAATAATGCCTGTGATGATGATATTCCTCAAATTGTATTTATCGGCGCAGGTTACGATACCAGATCATACCGTTTAATCAATAAATTGGAAACCACTAAAATATTTGAATTGGATATTAAGACAACTCAACAAAGAAAAATAGAAATATTACAAAAGAATAAGATAAATATTCCCAATTCATTGTTATTCATTCCAATTAATTTTACAACTGATAATATGCATGATGTTTTATTTAAGGCAGGCTACAATAGTAACAAGAAAACCTTATTTATTTGGGAAGGAGTAACATATTATCTCACTAAGGAAGAAATTGAAAGAACTATGAATTTTATTCAAAAATACTCACCAGAAGGCAGTATTCTATGTTTTGATTATATGGTAGAAAAGCGTGCATCGATTCATCCTTCCGAGCCATTTCAATTTTGGATTACAAAGGAAAAAATCGAAGAAATGCTTTCCAATTATGGGATAAAAATAGATGAGCATATTGATTCAACTGATATGACAAAAAGATATTTGACCCTTCAAGATGGGACAATAGCTGGAAGTATATTATCATCATTTTGTTTTATTAAAGCAGTTGTAGTAAAATAGTACCTAAATTTCTAAAATGGAGCTACAAAAAATTTTTTTAACTATTGGAACTACATTTTTGAAGATTCATCATAATGTAATTATAAAAACCAACGCTGTATTTCATTTGTTTGTTCGTTTTTTCCCTTGCCAGAGGCATGAGTTTGCCATTATAAAAGTTTTTCTTATAAATTGGGTGTAGTGCACACCATCTAGGATTTCATTACTTTGTCTTTTATCTAACCTTTAGTTTTATGACAATACTTCTGTTGTAAAGTTTTCCCAATTATCTCGAAAATAATAATTCTCGTATATCTTTAATGTCAGTTGTCTTCGGCCGGTTAGTATTTTCCCCGGCAACTCGATAAACCATTCCCTAAATGTATTATGCTCCTGCGAGAAGTGTTTCTTCGTCTTATATCTCATCATTACCGATATGTTATAGGCAAATACTGCGATCTGCCATAATAAATCATTTGCATGAAAATTATTGGTTAATGTTTTTCCGGCTAAAACTTGATTCTTTACCTGTTCTATCCAGTTTTCGCTCGTCGAGCGCTCTTTATATTTTTCATGTAATTGTTTTGCGTCAACTTCTAGGCTTGAACAATAACAAGCATATTGATATACTGGAACTTGTTGTTTTTGACCAAAATATTCAACTTCAGTATAGCCACTGACTGTCCTTATCGCTTTTAGTTTTCTTGCCTTCTCCCAGTTTTTTGCTTGATATTCAAACTCACATATAGATACGCTTGTACCGACCTCCTCCCATTTCTGCTGCTCTAATAGCTTATTCATATTTTTTAGCTTTGCCTTTATCAAATAATCCCATTGTAGTTCTTCAACTAGATCAAATAATTTCCCATTGAAAAACCCACTGTCCGCTCTGAAAAATATTTCCTTTATTTCTTCGGGCAATATCTCCGATGTCTGTCTTATGAACGATAAGATTCCATTTGATGTATATGCCGAGCCAGTGCGGAATCTATTGTTTACTACTATTTTCATCTCAGTTATAAATGCCAATAACGGATGATAACTCTTTGCTCCTTTTTTGACTGAATTATACCCTTTGGCTGCTCCCTCTTGATTGCCATATACTCTCTGAACTGTTGAATCACAGTCTATCGTGATTGCTTTTAATTTAGTTCCTTCTACCCATTGTTTTACTTTTCTAAACGTATATTCTTGAAATTTAACCGAGCCTTTTTGACCCAACTTCTTCAATCTCTGTCCTATCACATCTTTGTTTAGATGTTTCTTTAGATTTAATAAGTTCTTTACCAATGAATCTGCCGTGAAATTTGATATACGCACCACACGATTTACTCCCGATAAGGATGCTAATAATATTCCTAATATTACTTGCACGTTACTGAATTTTGTTGCATTTTTTTTCTCTGTCGGAAATATTGAGTTTAATTGTTTCCCTATTTCTTCTTTATCAATATACTGCATTATTGGTGAGAGTCCGGCGTAGTTTGTTAGCATTCTGCCAGTGAAGCTATGTTTTATTTTTTTTGTTTTATAGCTGATTTTTTCTGTATTTTTATTCATCAGGATTGTGGTGTTTGTTTGTTCTTTTTTTGTCTTTATCAACTCAAAATTAAACAACTTATGCCACTTTTCCTGCTTTTTCTTTTCGTTTTTTAGGTAATAATAATTCCAAGGCTGTCGAGGACCACTCCTCGACACGAAGTGCGGCAATAGAAGTAAATAAATCTTAGCTTATAAAACATAAGGTTTGTTGTCAAATAGTTCTTGACAACCCAGTGAATTTTAGACCTTAGATGAACCGTTTACTTACTTTTTGTTAGGACTCTTCCGGATAAGTATAAAATACAAGATATTCATCACCACCGATAAACCATAAAAAAGTCCTTCTAAAAAATCAATGATGGGAGTAGGAGTTACATATCTTCCCAAAAGGATACCTATGACTAACGATAACATTCCGATTACCAGAATATTATTTTTCTCTTTCATCATCACTGACCTCTTGTATCACAAAAAATTTTTCTTTATTAAACATTATAAGAATTTCTAACTTTCCAAAGGTAAGGAATCTATTTATAAAATTATAACCATAAACTGTTATGCACCTTTTCTATAAACTCAGCAAATTTACTGCTGTCACTGACTATTGAGGATATCTCAAATGTAGCGCAGACCCGTCTGCCGACACGTCAGGCAATCTCTTGTTTTTAATACAAAATTGAGATTCCTTCGTAAGCTCGGAATGTCTATTAAGAAAAAGTCAAGAAAAAAGATATCTCCCCTGCAAATTCTTTTGTAAAAATTCGTTTTTCTGACTTTGGGCTCGCTTTCGGTCATTGGCACTCACCTAGTATTCTTATTTTTACCGGCGGTATTTTCAAAACTTTTTATTCTACAATTTAATAATTCTTCTTTAGTTTTTATTTTTAACACGCGTCTATTTGAGCCTAGAAGGCTATGCTAAATTTTGAGTTTTTTAACACAGAGGGTTAACCGACAAACTGGCTCTCTTTGGAGCATCATTCCGGATGAACCTCTCTGTTGCTCTTTGAATTATTTCTTTATTAAAAAGCTTTTCCTTTTGACTTATTTTTCCTTAAACCGGTTTTTGAGCTTAACAGAGTCTTAAGTTGTATTTATTATTTTTCTTTTTATCCTTCTTTGGTTTTTCTCCAACTATATGGTTTATATCCTTCCTTGTTTTTAATTATTGCCAATGTTGATTTTGCTATATATCTCGCTATTTGATTTATTGCTTTTTTCTCCTCTAAATGCTCATGACTTAATAGATATTCATAATACTCTCTGATATCGTTTTTACCTCCTATTGCTGCCCAGGCTGCAGTTTTATATACGCTCTTTAATGTTCTGCTATACCTCGCTTTTTTCTTTCCATAGCTCCTACCCCCGCTTTCTTTCTCGTGCTTTACTAACCCGCAATACCCCCAGTACTTATATTTACTTGCAAATCTTCTTCCATCTATTACTTTTGAATATATCTTAACTGCTCCTATTTCGGCTATCCCGGATATACTGCATAAGTTCTTTATTGTCTCGTTGTTTCTTCGTAACTGCCTGAATTTCTTTTCATATTCTTCCTTTTGCTGCATGTATAATTCTACTGATTTTTTTTGATTCTCCTCTACCAGATTATAGATATCATCTTTCGGTAATTTATCTTTCTTTACTTTTAAGCCTACCGCTCTATATAATGCATTCCTTTGATTTTACACTCGTTGACTATATCTTCGTAGGCACTCTCGAGCTTTCTTATTTTATAATCTTCATCCAAACTGTGATATACTTCCTTTAACATTCCGCTGCGTAATAACTGGCATAACTTCCTTGCATCTATTTTATCATTCTTCGGGACTTCTGATAGTAAACTGTTCCTATAGGGATCACATATTAATATTTTTTCTACATACTCTTTTAACTCTACATATAACCAATGGGTGGTTGTCGTTTCTTCTATTGTTAGTATTTTCTTCCCTCTTATTTCTTTTAATTGCTTTTTTATTTTTTTTAGATTTTCTACCGGGTCATTGGTGTATTCAACTATCTTTACATTAATCGAATTGCTTCTCATTCTGGCTAAAACACAATTCTCTTGTGAGAATTCCAATCCTAATTAATTATCATAGACTTTTTCCCTAACATTGTTATTACTATCCTTTTTAATTACTTTCATTGCGGGTCTCCTTTCTTTTTGATGTTCATTGTTTTATCCTAATTTATGGATAATAACACTTTTAGAAAGCGAGACCTTTTCTTAATTTACCCGACAAAACACTTTTTCGCAACACCCTGCTTTAGCGTAGGTCGGCGGCAGCTAAAAAAGAACGCAAAAAGTTTCATGTGTAATTGTAATCATTATCATTCTTATTATAATTAAAACTCAATTTTAAAACTAAGCGACGGGAAAAAAACACTAGTCTCCCTTTTATCAAAACTTCCTGTTTGCAGGTTATACTCATATCCTTCAAAGTCAGGTGAACTCGGAAAATTGAATAATTGAAACGCCCAAATCATTGAATACCTGGGTTTGTTTATCCTGTATGTTAATGTTATGTGGGTATGAAATGAAACCTTTTCCTTTAATTGAAAAGCGTTTGTTTCATCATAGACTACGTCTTTTTTATCAATTGAAGCCGGGTAATTTATAGGGCTGCTTCTTTCTCCGCCAAGTATCTGTAATCTAAGGTTAATTCCAAGCACTTTATTTTTGTCCTCACCTAAAATCCATTCTTTACCGCCCAATAAATTCACAGCTAAATTTGTGATAGAAATTTGTTGATACTATTAAACGACCGCGCTTACATTCAACAATTTGAAACTTGCCTTTATTTTTATACGAGTCTATTTCCCATTCATTCAAATCTACCATACTTGTGGTTGCGGCTATGGTAGTGTTTAGATATGAGTTTTTGCCTAATACTATTTTGTGGTTTAAACCAATTACTCCCATATTTAATTTCTTTTCAGATTCCTCACGGTCGTCGTAATATTTCCAGGTCGTTGTATCGTCATCGGCTTCTTCAGTAATATTATCAATAAACCCGATTCCCCAAAACGAAAATGTACCTGCGTTTTGGGTTAGGTAGTTTAGTTTGAAAGATAAATCTTGATAAACCGGTAAATTAATATCCTCTGACATGATATGACGAACCAGACCAAGTGTAGAATAACGGTAGTTAAAAGCATATGATGAATTGTTATCGCTAGAGAGAGGTCCCTCAGATGCGAGATCGATCCCCATTACTCCTACTTGAAAGGTGTGTTCATGCTGTTTGGTATTACCTGTCTTTAGTTTCAAATCAAACACACCGGATAACGCATTGCTATATTCTGCCGGAAATGCACCGGTTAAAAAATCAGAGTTATCAAGCATCATACTGCTTAATGCTGATATGCCTCCACCGCCAAAAGACTCCATACCGAAAAAATGATTTGGATTCGGGATTTCTATACCTTCAAGCATCCACAATATGCCTTTGGGTGCATTGCCTCTTACGACAATCCCATTATCCTCCGTTAAACCTGTAGTTACACCTGCAAAACTGGATGCTAATCTTGCCGGGTCATCCATTCCGCCTGCGTAACGCCTTGACTCCTCAACAGAAAAACTTCTGCCGCTCACCAGAACCATATCGTTTAAAGGTTTTTCTTTTACTATTGTTGACGAAATTACTACCTCTTCAGATTCTACCGGGCTTTCAATTAATTCTATATTTAGTACAGCCTCTTTACCTGAACCTATTAATATTTCAGGAAATATTAATGTTTCATATCCTATATACATCACTTTTATATCATATCTTCCTACGGGTATATTTTCAATAATAAAATCACCGTTAATATCGCTAGCGGCACCCCTTACAGGTTCGGTATTTAACAATATAATATTTACTCCTGCGAGCGGTGATTTTGTAACTTTATCAGCAACCTTTCCCTGTATAGTTCCTTTTATCTCCGTATCAAATTCATTAGTGAATGCCTCAGCGTTGAAAGGACAAAAAACCAGCAAGAAAAGAAAGACAGTTTTTTTCATTATCATTATAATTGTTCCCCCAATTAGGTGTTAACACAACTTGTTAATGTTATTGTTAAAATTAGTGGTTATGGGCTTGTCACTTATTGTTAAGTTCGTTTGCCAGCCTTAAAAACTTAACGGCGTTGTTGTAAAATATATCTCGTTTCTGATTTTCAGAAAGAAACCCGGCTGATTCAACAGCTTTTATGCCCATACCTACTGCGTCGGGCCAAATCATTTGATCTGAACCGAACATAATTCGTTTGCCCAGGTAGACGCGGAAGAGCCGCTGAAGATAGTCATGAAATTCTTGTCTTGGAAGTATCCAGTTAATAGCCGATATATCCATATACACTTGTTGATAAATCATCATGAGCGCAATAGTTTCTTCAAGAAAAGGATATCCGCCGTGAGCGATATATATACGTAATTTAGGATGTTTTACAAGCACATCTTCAAGAAGTAAGGGATTGCCGTAACGCATACGGAATTCCGGATCAGTTGTATATGGTACCATTGGTTCTCCGAAGCCTGTATGAAAACATACCGGGATATCAAGTTCTTCAGCTAATGCAAAATATGGTTCAAGCTTCGGATCATTAGCTGGAACTCCTGCATATTGCGCAAGAATTTCGCCCATTACCTGTAACTGTCCGGACTCATATAAATCGCGCAAATATTCTATATCCGGCCATTCTGTAACACGGGGTTTACCATGAGTAGTATTTCTAGGGAATTGTAATCCACAAAAGAATTTGCCGGGAGCATACTCATCCCACTTTTTTACCATTTCGAGTTGAGCTGAGCCAACAGCCAACACAATATTATAACGCTCCATAACTTCCAGGTAAGCTTTTATAGCTCCAGTATCGGTGCGCGCGGAAGGTATCTCACGGGAAATATAATTAGGCGGGGGAGGATCACCATAACGATTCCACTGATAGGTATGCATATGAGCATCAATAATAGGCTGCTTATTATTTTCCTGTTGTGCGATCCCCTCATTCACATATAACAGCATTATTATAAACAACACGAATGTCCTTTTTACCATTTCAAAAGTCCCTCATTTAATTAAGAAATCATTTTTTTTGCTTCTATGTAAAGCTTACTTTTTATTTTTCTTTATTCTCGACAAACCTGCTTGGTAGCGTTCCCACCCGATAACTGTTTCTCCCATTTGAAGCAATTGTGCCAGCACCGATTTTTCCAAATCCTTCTTTTTTACGTTGTACACAAATGAAACAAGTCCGTGAGTGTAGACCCACATATCTCTGCCAATACGTTTGATTCGATCTTCGCTCAGTCCTTTTATAAACTTATCTTGTTTCATCCGTTCAACCAGGGGAGCGGAAAATTTAGACATTGTTTCAAGAGTCATTGCCATTTCCCCTTCCAGGAAAAGTATTTTGAACAAAACTCTTTCTTCACGGGAAAACCTGAAATACTGCATGCCCATTGCCAAGGATTGCTCATCAGAGTTATTTCCCTGAAGCAGATAATCAATTGCATATTTCCTGGCCTTCTTAAGTGCCTCGTCTTGAAGCTTTTGCATAGAACCGAACGTACTATAAACCGGCTGCGTTGAACAACCTAAATTACGGGCAATTTTCCTTACGGAGAGCTCTTGGAGTCCTTCTTTACGGAGAATATTGAATGCTTCGTCTAAAATTCTATCCTTACTGAAACTGACTGGTGATGGCATCTAATTTTCCTTTTTTCTTACAAAAGATTTTAATATAACATGCGTAATATAACGCATGTTATATTAAAATCAAAATTTCTTTACCAGAATTTTGAAGAAAGGTTTGTTCTTCTTTTAATTAGGTTAGCCAATAACTAAGGAAGAAGAAAGGCGGGAATAATTTCAAGATATAAATGCTTTAATGAGTTAGTCTCCGATGCGGCAGGCAAGTGTGACCAGCTAATAGGTATTTGCTTTTTTGTTACTCTTTGTCATTTTTTATGATGTTGTCATCACTATGTGAAAGAATATTTTTTAGTTTACAATTTATTTTGTCAGGCAAGTTTTATATCCCCTTGACTTTTTACTTATTAAAAAAGGTTAGGTGTTTATAATGATTCGCTTAATCCACAATCATTTCGCAAAATATACTTGAATTATCAATCTCGTGTATCGTGCTTCTAACATTAAAATTGGAAGCTGCTTTAAGAAAATCATCCCCGGAGAATGTGGTTGCTTTAAATCCGTCTTTACAAATTATAGTTCCGTTTTTTGTTTGTTGATAATCAATTTCTCCTATCAAACCTTCTTCGGCTTGTAACTCAAACCACTCAAGTCTATCATTCCAGAACTTTTCCGAGTAAGATGAATAAAGAACCATGCCCCCTTTTTTGGTTACCCGGATTGATTCTTTCATAAGTCTAACCGGGTCTACTTTAAATGCCGATATACCGTTTTGCACACATATTACTTTATCAAATGAATTATTATCGAATTTCAAATCGGCTACATTCATTTTGATAAATTTACATCTATCGTTTTCTCCAAGCAGTTCTTTTGCCAAATGAATATTGTCCGCAGAAGTATCTATTCCAACAATTCTATTTACTTTTTCAAGCAGTCGAAATGATACTCTTCCGTATCCGCATCCTAAATCCAACAATACATCGTCTTGATTACACTTATCCGCCACAAATGATATTTCAGCATCCAAGAATTGTTTAACTCTACCAGGTGCAATTTCGTAACATTTTCTCAAGTTATTTGAATTTAGCGAATTTGAATAATAATCTTCCATTTCTATCTACTTTATGTTTCTTCTGTCGGGAAGGAGTTCGCAACGATCAAGGAAACGACTTTTATTTTACAAAATAGTTAATAATTACTTCTTTATCCGGCGTAGTTGGATTATAAACTTCAGAATATCTAAAATATATTTTCACTTGATATTCACCTGCTTCATGAATATTTGAAATACTTTGCTTAAAACGTTGTGATGCACCAAGTTCAATTGGATTTCTATACTCATCACATACGACTGTTATGCTATCTTGGTTAGTCTTTCTTAACCATTTGTTCTTAAACTCATCATAAATAAATCGTTCCCATCCAGAATCATCTTTCTTTTGTAAACTATAAATTGAAAAACTGCAGTAGGGATAATGAATAAACGGAATAAAAATTTTTTGATTTGCATAATTAATAATCTCTATTTCTCCAGGGGAATTAGTAGTCCCGTTTTTTATAAATACGGTTAATCCATTCTCATTTACCGATTGAGAATAATTGTTATCATCTGCATCATTTACATCACAAGAAATAAACAGGATCATTAAAGCAAACAATGTGTAAATAGAAAAACATCTAATGCTCATTTTTCACCTCTTTTAGTCTATAAAATTATCCTTTTATGGTTCTCCAGTGCTATTTTCTTCTGTCGCGAAGTGGTTCCCGACAGCCAAGGAAGAACCTCAATTTATGTTAGCTAACGTTGCCGATAAGCCGCCGCCCATAGCAGCCCGAAGTATCCCAATAAGACAACTCCTAACAGCCAACCAACCTGCCACGTTAATACCAAAGGTATCTACGGGACAAGGCGGGTTAAGGTTTACCTAGATCATAATATTTCTAAATTTCTCAGCAATATCTGGATTAGAACAAGCCAAAATATTTGCCGTGTTGTATGTCCAAGGTTTTAAGGCCATTGCTTCTTCATTATACTCTTTTATAATACCACCTGCATTTTCAATTATGACAGCTCCTGCCAATTGATCCCAAATGTAGCTCTCAAATTGAAAGAATGCCTGTAACTTGCCTGAGGCAACGAACGCCAGCGCTAATTGTCCACATCCTAATAATCGAATATGTCTAAAATTAACAGAGAAAAGCTCAATGAGTTTTTTATCAAACATCTTTTGAGCAATTTTTTTTCTTGAGCTAACATGAGTAGCGATTATCGATTCTTCAAGTAATGTAATATTCTGAGAAGGGTAGATTGTACTTACTTCTCCGGTGGAGACTTTCCAGAGCTGTGACCCGATACCTTTCATACCAAAGAAAACCTCATTGGAAACTGGATCGAATACAACGCCGATAAACGGTTTTCCATTTTTGATTATCCCAATTGCAGTACAAAATAAATCAATCCGATTCAGGAAATTAAGAGTTCCATCTAAAGGATCTATTATCCAATAATACCTATCAGGCTGAATATTGAAACTTCGTTTTTTCTTTTTGTCTTGTTCCTCAGCAATAATTTCGTCATTGTCATACTTTATGCCTATCAAATGCTTTATCTTTTTTTCAGCAGCTTCATCCGCAAGTGTTGCTGAATTTTTCACATCCTTTTCGGTAATCAAATTGTTTTTCAATCCGCTGTTATAATACATCATTGTCGTATAGCCAGCGGTCAAACTCATATCTATAGCAAACATTAGCCTGTTGTAATCATCCTTTGTATAAGTCTCTTTCTTCGGCTCAAACCTAGCCAATCGGTTTAGTATTTTCCGAATACCTTCCTCTTCTCTAGATATTTCTGAAAGATCACATATCTCCAATTCTCTCATAAAAATACTAAAGTTCTCAAGTTCTGTTTTATCAATTTTGATTGGTAAAATAGTGTTTGTATTTTTTTCTATATCTTTCAAAAAATAGGCATTGAACTCCCTTTTCATCCATGGAGATTCTTTTGAGTTGTCGGAAAGAAAGATAGCCATAAAATCACAACTTTTTATAGCTATCTCGATTGCTTGAGGAAATGGAACTCCTGCGGAAATATCTTCATCGAGCCAAACTTCATGTCCATTTAATTCTATACGGTCTTTAATCTCCTTTACCTTGTTTTGGTCTTTACGTGAATAAGAAAAAAATACTTTAGCCATTATTTACCCCCTTTATTTTTTGTCTTAAAGGACTTTTTATTCATGTATCAATGTGGTATGTATTATTTATTCAGTTAAGCTCAAATTGAATTCAACTAATTTTCAACTAAATCAAAAAATATTTAATTAATAAATTAATCAGATTCAAAATACAACAATAATATTAATTGTTAAATAAATATGTTATTAACTCATTTATTGGATAAGAACTACAACGCCAACATTTGTCACTATTAGGTAATATGTAAAAACAGCTTTTGTTTAATAAAAAAACTTTACAACAGTTGGTGCGGTTTGTGTTCTACCGCCCGGTTGTGCGGTAAGTTATACGGCGGCATTTATCTCAACAGTCTTTCACTTAATATTTCCCGGATATCCCTTCTTCCATCAATTATTGAATAGAGTTTCTGCAAAATTAGATATCTAAACGTTTTGTCATTTCGACCGGAGGGAGAAATCTTTGAAATCATCCTCTAATTGAAAGATTTCTCACCCAAAAAACGGGTTCGAAATGACCGACTTTTTATTTTGCAGAAACTCTAATGTATTATATAGACTATATCATTTTCGATTTCATATATTATTCGATAAGGTTTATAGAATATTTCAAGATATCTTTTGATCCCGGTTGGTCTTAATTCTATAGGGATATGGCCTCGTTCCGGTAATTCTTCCAGCTTAAAGCATGTTTTTTCAATTGCATCCAATAACTTATTTGCTGAATCGAAGCCGTCGTTTACAGCGACATAGATAAAAATTTCTTTTAAATCTTCTTTGGGTGAGGATCAATCTTTACTTTATATTTCATATTTACTGCAATGTGTTAAGTTCACTTCTTAATGATGTGAAAGTAGTCTTGATATCAGTTGCACTTTTACTCTTTTCACCGGTCATTGCCAATAATTTTAACATTGCCATTGTTTCTTGCATTTTTTCATAAGCTTTGATGTCCTGTACAACAACCTTTGCTTCACCGTTTTGAGTAATAACAAAAGTTTTTTGACTTTTATTTATTTCCTCAATCAAATTAGCAGCATTTGCCTTGAGATAACTAATAGATTTTACTGTCTCGCTTAATTTCATACAGCAGTCCTTTTTTAGACCAAGTATAGTCTACTAATTAATGTTTTTCAATATTTTTTTCTATGCCATAGTTATGATAGGAAAGAACTTTATTGAGTCGTCATTGATAGAAATTATTGAACGGATTTCAACTCACCTTTATTATACTTATGAATTATACTCGAAATTAATGTTTGATATGGAATACCTTCTTCAATTGCTTTCACTTGAATATCGTGATAATCCTTCGAAGTCAAACGAATGTTTATTCTTTTATTTTTTGCCAGGCTTTCTTTTGCAGCTTGTTCATACTTTTTTTTATCTTGTTTTTTTACCGGTTTCTATTCGCCTTTTTTATAAGATCCAATCAATTCTTTTTCTTCTTTATCTAAATATTTCATCGTTCTTCTCCTTTATTTAAATACTGCTTTTTATCGCATCCCTTGTCGAGGAATGGTCCTCGACACCCTTGGAATTTCGGACCCCTCTCCACATCTTCTTTTATCTCTGCCACCGAATGCCTGCCCGCCTATGCGTGAGTCGATAGCAGCAGTGGAAATTTACTTTAAAACAATTATTCTTTTCTTCTTGATTATTTTCCTACTTGATTTTACAATAACATAATAAGCTCCGCTAGGTAAATCGTTTGATACATTAGTAATCTCATGTTTCCCTGGATAAAGAAATTCTTTAGAAATTTGTTTAATATATTTTCCGTTTTTATCATAAATATTGACTGTAATAGAATCTCTTTCTAACAATTCAAACTCCACCGTTGTAGATGGAGATCCTATGAAACAATTCGTTGAATCATGCTGATCAGTTGAATCAGAAATTTGAATTCCAGCTATGTCCAACTGAAAAATAATTGCTAACTTTAAAAGAAAACTTAGGCTTCCAATCATCATTTATTCTCCTACTTTAAAAAATCTGGCAAATTAAATTTGGGAATTCGAACAATATTAAATGGAGAACCATATATATTTCCCCGTTGTCAAGAACAATTTGACAACAATCCTTATACGTTATAAGCTGAGACTTATTTACTTCTATTTCACGCACTTCGTGTCGAGAAAGGGTTCTCGACAACCTTGGAAATGTTTACTTAGTTTATTTTAGTTTTACCTATTTCAGAACTCAATGAAGACTTGGGAATAAAATGTATATTTTCAATATACAATAAAGAACTATCTATACTGACTTCTTTGAGTTTCAAAGTAAACTCGGCATCATTAGGTAGCAGAAAATCAAATTCTTTATCGGATATCGTTTTGGGCCCGTAAAATTCAATAGTAAACACAAGTTCCGAATGTTGTTTAACCAAAACTTCTTTTTCATAGTTTTCTCTGAAAGTAAAATAATTTGATAATAGTTCTATTTTCCCTCTTCTAATCCTTATTATATTATCAGTATCATTATTGATTTTAACAGTAAATGCTGTATGTATTCTATTTTTATCCACCCAAGAATATTCACCGAAAAATTCGTATGAAATATCATATTTGTTATCTGTAAAAAGATAATCTTCTCGATAATTATTATTGTTTATAATTATAAATTGATAAAATTGTTGACAGGAACTAAATATAATCACAAATACAATACATGAAGCGAATAAATATTTTTTTAATAACATTTTTATCCCTTACTTAACTTTATAGTAATAATAATCTTCTAATTTTTTTGTCCACCATTCTTGTGTTCCTACAGTTCCATATGGATTCTCCATAAACCATTGCTCATACATACCATTTCTATAAAATTTTCCTATTCCATAACCAATTACAAGGCAGTCGAGAACCACTTCTCGACTGAACAACACTCAAACAATTTCAACGCCGCCCCATTCTGTATCTACAAATATTACAGAGTGATCATTACTTAGTTGTCAAGAAACAAACCCTATATTATAAACTGAGATTTATTTACTTCTATTTCTCGCACTTCGTGTCGAGAAAGGGTTCTCGACTGCCTTGTAATGCCTGTCCGCAGCTGAAGTTCACTCATCTGATTTTATTAAATTTATCAATATTTCTCTCTGTGTTCAACTCCCCCTTTATTATTACTTTCTTATTTATTTTCTCTTCACTAACCTAAAGACCGTAGTTTTAACGAAGGCGGGGTGCCGACACACTTGGAACACTGGCAAGGTGCGAACTTGCCAGCCATGGAATTCGGCAGCAGTAGAATCTAATAGTCATCTGGAATAGTAAATGCTAAAGTGTCTAAAGAGTAAATACCATTTCCATTCGAAATAAAATCCTTTGCATAAAGAATAATACTATCATTCTGTTTTGGTAATCCATACAAATCAAAACTATAAAAAATTCCACTCTGTCCCTTTTCAAGTTCTACGAATTCGCTTTGTTGATTATTATTTTTTATTCTATACTTCACTTCATGATCATAGCGATCTGTATTATGGCCTTTATACAATACTTTCAATGAGTTTAAGTGAATACTTAGCTTTTTTTTAGTTTCAACTAAAACAGCCAGGTAGTAATTATAATTTCCTATTGTCCTAATGCTAAACTCTAATGAAAAATCAGAATACTCTTTTTTTATTCTTTCCATTCCGTTTGGCGTTAATAAAAATCCACCTGGATCGCAAGCATAAAAAAAAAGAAAAGCTATAGTCATAAAAAAAATTTTTTTCATTTTAAAATCCCCAATCATTGTTATAAGCTTGTTGTTCGAAATAATTAGGGCTTGCTGAAAAGCAAATAAGAGCTTAAAAAATAATAAGATAGGTGAATAAAACCCTGAAAAAGTGCAAAGTAATTAATAAATTGAAGAAAAAACATGTGCACTTAATAAGAGG
>JASFMY010000060.1:0-36381 GCA_050117315.1 Ignavibacteria bacterium | reverse complement strand
AAGATGGCTGCTTATTGAAGATGCTCCGGATAAAATAACATACATCGATCAATCCCAGATTAAAAGCATTGAAAACCAGTTAACTGTTTGGCAGCTTGTTGTTTATAAAACCCCGGTACAAATGATCCAGTTCAATGAAAGAATAAAAAAGGTAAAGTCTCAATTAATTTTTAATACGTTAAAAAATACGTATTCTACAGTCGGTACTCTCTTTTATAATACTGATGGTAAAATTATAGGAGAAACAAATGCTCCGAGTTCATTGGGTAGCGGTGAACGGTTCAGTCTGCCGATCCAGGACGGTTTATCCATTGCCACGGTTTTAGAGAAGACACAGGAGTTGCTTACAAAGGGGGTTGTTGTTCCAAACCAGAAAAATATAATAATTGCCACTGAAGTAGATCGAAACGATCTGGTGGTTCCGCAAGACCAGGAAATAAATACAATCCCAATAGGTGAAACTCCTGTTGAAAATCCTTTTCCCGGTCTTGAAGTTGAAGATACCGACGGTGATAAACCCGAAGAAGAAACAGAAGAAGATGATAATGATGAAGACAAATCCGATATTATAAAGCTAATAGCACCTGAAATTAAAACAAGAAAAATATTCGGTAATAATAGAAAAGGTGCTGTCGGCAAGGGCGATGAAACAATTACAAAGGCGGAAATCCCTGATTTAAAAGTGCCTAAAAAAACAGAGATAGAATACAATTTTGAAAACGAAAGAATTGCAAGAGGAAACATCTGGACAGACGGGAATAAATATTGTATCCAGATTTCTTCGTTTAGAAAAAAATCGGTTGCAGAAAGTGAAGTTAAAAGATTAAAAAGAGCCGGACACAATGCATTTGTTGTGGAAGCCTACGTTGCAAAATTTAGAAGAACATATAACCGCGTGAGAGTTGGTTATTTTGATTCACTTGACGAAGCCCGCCAATATCAAAGAAAAATTAGGTGATAAATATATAGCTAATCTTACCAAAGTGTCTCGGCTTTCGGGGCAATACCCCAAACTAAATCACGAAATTTTCATATCGATAGATTAGAGTTTCTGCAAAATTAGATATCTAAACGTTTTGTCATTTCGACCGGAGGGAGAAATCTTTGAAATCATCCTCTAATTGAAAGATTTCCCGCCAAAAAGACGGCGGACAGGCTCACCCCAAAAACGGGTTCGAAATGACCGACTTTTTATTTTGCAGAAACTCTATTGGTTGAAACTTCTAAGTATTTCTCCATTATCAAAGCAACAAAACAAATTAACACATGTGCACCTACCGGGTCTCCCTTGTGATGAAAAATAGGCTTGGTTTCTAAATCAGTTTTTCTTATACGAAATGATTGCTCAACCCTTCATTTAATTTTGTTTCGTCATAACCGAATAGTGCTAATTAATACATCGGATTCAGAGATGATTTGCTTGATAGGTTTTAGTGAAGCCATAGTTTTTCCTCATAAATTAGTTTAATGAATAAAAGAACACAGCTATGTATTGATAAACTACCGGTAGGATATCATTTCCTAATGGTCGGATACAATTTCCTGCCGGTGGTTTATTATTTCTAAGTAGTAGGGAATGATTTCCTATAGGTCGGTAATGATTTCTTGATGGTAGTATATCATTTCTTTGAGGTCGGTTATAATTTCCTGGCGGTAGTATATGATTTCTTATAGGTGGTATATCATTTCCTATTGGTGGTTTACAATTTCTTACCGGCAGTTTGTAGTAACTTTTCATTCTAACTCTCCGATCACCCCCTTTTATAGGAGGGAGGAATGTTCTTGGGAATTTAAAATTGTTTGATAATGCTTTATTGTTTGTAGAGACATCATTAATGATGTCTCTACTTTTATATGTAATCTGTTTTTTTGTTTTAGTCTTGATACTTATCACTTAATGCTACTTAACCAACAGCATTTTTTTAACCTTTTGGAATTTGCCTGCTGTTAGTTTGTAAATATATACTCCGCTTGTTAATTCTATTGCGTCAAATACTCTTTCATATACTCCCGGCTGTAATGTCTCATTTACAAGTGTTTTAATTTCTTCACCTAATGCGTTGTAGACTTTCAAGGTTACATTACCAGCTTCAGCTATGCTGAATTTAATCATTGTTGTTGGATTAAACGGATTCGGGTAGTTATTTAATAAATAATCCTGTGCTATTTCATTTTCTGTTTGGCTATTTTCTTTTTTAAGTGAAAAGCCTTCTAATTTACTCCAATCTGCATAACCGTTTACTTTCTCTTGTGCAAATAAAGTAAGATCATTATTTGGATATTTCTCAACTAATTTAGCTAGTGCTGTTTTTGAATCACCCGTTTCGTTATGAACTGCTAAAACATATAGACCATATAATTCGGCTTCGCTATCTTTATACTCTTCAATCATTTGTTGTGAAAGTCTAATTGCGAGCGAAGTATCTCTATCTCTCAACGCCTGGTATGTTTTCAATACTATTACCTTTTTACACAATTCTTCCGGACGTGCTTTTTGGTTTTGAAAATTATTGAAGTATGTTTTTATGTTTGAATTACTTGTCTTATTCTTTTGAGATATATGGAATAAACTAACTAATGATTTTTTAGCATATTTACTTTTCGAATAGTCATTTATTATTTTCTTAAACAATTCGGAAGCTTTATCATATTCTTCTATCATAGAATAATATTTTCCTGCATCATATAACGAAGAAGGATCATTTGAATCAATAACCGGATCAGTATCTGTTAACATTGTAGACTTAGCCAATGGTGAGCCATATCCCGGATCAGATGTAAGCCAGTCCGAATAATCAAGTATGCCGTCATAATTTGTTGAAAACCATGTACTGCTAGGTGAGGACGAGCCCCACCACACATTTTCTGCTTCAATTTCACCATCGTCTAGTGCCCAAGCAAGATATTGACTAAAATTATAAATACTATTATTACATGGAAGCCAACTTTCATGCCCTAAAAACATTCTACTGTCATTTCTACAATATAAACCAACAGTAAAATCTGAAACTATATTGCCGCCGTATATATAATATAATATTTACCTAATCTTGAGTAACCATCATAGTTTCCGTATACTATTTTGAGCGGATATGACAACAGCAATTAAAAACAAAAAAGTTATGTAACAATTTTTTTCATCTCTGTCCCTCAATTATTTTAATAAAATTAGTTTTTTACTAACCGAATATTTGCCGGTATTTAGTTTATATATGTACACCCCGCTGGATAGCCCTTTAGCATTGAATAAAACGTTGTAACTACCCGGCGTTTTTTTTTCGTCAATAAGTGTTCTTATTTCGCGACCTAATAAATCATAGACCTTTAGCGTAACTTTAGAATATTTGGGAATAGTAAACTTTATTGTTGTAGCCGGATTGAACGGATTTGGGTAATTTTGGTATAGTTCAAATTTATCAGGGATATCATATTCTTCGTCTATACTTGTAATCGTCGTATCCCCGTAGACTTTTCCATCTATTACTGCTCCGGTAAGACGTTTCGAGCCAAGTTCGAATGAGCTATATGTTAACCCTAATCCTCTTGAAAAATAATGTCCTAGAAACGATAAATCAGGATACAAAAAGAGATGTATAGCATCATAACTTTTGTCATTAATTCTAAAATAAGAATCGTTGGGAGGACGATCTGGAAAAGTATCCCCCAAGCAAGCACTAAATTTATATTGGACTGCCATAGAAGAATTTTCTGGATACCATCTATAAACAGTATTATTTTCAAAGTATTTAAGAGATAAGCTTGGAGACGAACCATAAGTATGATCTTCATTTAGCAATTTCTTGAAAATTTTATTATTTATTAAAGTGTCTCCTATAACTCTGACAGTTTTTATATACTCTATTGGCCCACTATTTCCTTCATATTTCCAAAAATCACCAATATGCAGAGGATAAAATTCACTCCAGTCTATTTCCTGTCTTTTTGCTAATAAGTATCCATAAGTAGAATCATTTATTATTCCCCCGAAGAAACTGCCTTCAGGTATATAATATTCTCCTTCAATATCACCTTTGTAATATGTAAGCCCGAAATTGTCTGTTATTGTTGAAACAGCGGATATATCATCATTGTTGTCCAACAGGCTTAAATCTATTGCCGAAAGTGTATCACCGAATCCGGCTACGTTATATTTGTTTTGAACTCTCCAACTATAACCCGGATAATGTGAGGCATATATCGTGCCTTTGTTCAACAAAGGGTCAAACAAAAGGTTGTCTTTCTGGTTATAGAAAATATAAACCTTGCCGGTCGAATCTTTTCTTAGATATTCATATTCCGGCGGTCTGTCAACACTGTTTGCGCAGTTTTCCCATTTAACTATTTTATAATTCATACTGTTTGACATCAACGTATCACCAATTACTTCTTTAGTTACAGAGAATTTTAATATTTCAGTAATTTCAAATATCGTTGTTGTGTCCTCTTCAACATATTCCCAGAAATCACCATTGTTTAACGGGTAGTTAAACTCGTCTGTTTGTTTTTTCACGAAAGTACCGTTTATAGTTGTGAATACTTTGTGAGCAGATTTTTCTTTTTCACCAAAACCGGGAGGAAAATCAGATAGAATACTTGATTTCTGCAGAATACTATTTTGAGCGGATATGACAACAGCAATTAAAAACAAAAAAGTTATGTAACAATTTTTTTCATCTCTGTCCCTCAATTATTTTAATAAAATTAGTTTTTTACTAACCGAATATTTGCCGGTATTTAGTTTATATATATACACTCCGCTGGATAGCCCTTTAGCATTGAATAAAACGTTGTAACTACCCGGCGTTTTTTTTTCGTCAATAAGAGTTCTTATTTCACGACCTAATAAATCATAGACCTTTAGGGTAACTTTAGAATATTTGGGAATAGTAAACTTTATTGTTGTAGCCGGATTAAAGGGATTTGGGTAATTCTGGTATAGTTTAAAATTATTTGGAAGATAGGATTCATCATCAATACCTGTAACAATCGATGTATCTCCTGAAACTTTCCCATCAATAGCCGCCCCTAAAAGATAAATCCCTATTCCGTAATGAGATGTTTGAGCGATAAGCCCTAAACCTTTGGCAAAATCATCGGTTAGAGATATTAAATCAGGATAGAAAAAAAAATGAATATAATCATAGCTTTTATCATCCAGTCTAAAATATGAATTGTGACTAGGGCTATCATGAATTGTATCACCCAAACAAGAAGTGAATTTATATTTCCGAGTTGTTGTAGAATCAAATGAATTCCATCTAAACACACTATTTGTTGTACTGTCAAATCTTTCAAAATAAACTCCTTTTCCCGGATATCGACCACCTACTTCTTCAGTCTGAATTATTTGATACGTATTCCCATCTGAAAGCAGTGTGTCCTTAACAACCTTTTTATAAATAATACTTTGACACAAACCATCATTATGTCGATACTTCCAAAAATCTTCGATATGTAACGGATAAAATTCACTCCAATTTATTTCCTGTCTTTTTGTTAATAAGTATCCATAAGTAGAATCATTTATAATTCCCCCGAAGAATCCTCCTTCAGGAAAATCGTAGTAGTATTCATTGTTTATATCACCTTTGTAATATGTTAATCCAAAGTTTTCCGTTATTGTTTCTGTTCTTACTAAATCTGTGTTTGAATCATATAATCCAAAATCTATTGCAGTTAATTGTTGATTAAATCCCTCAACTGTATATTTCTTTAATACTTTCCATTTATAGTTCTCATAATGTGAAGAGTATAATTCATTTACATTTTTGGTAAAATCATATAAAAGGTAATCATCATTTTCATAGTATATATAAACATTACCGGTAGTGTCTTTTCTAAGGTATTCATACCAAGGCTGTTCATCAACACTGTTAGCACAATTTTCCCATTTTAATATTTTGTAATCTAATCTGTTTGGCATAGCGGTATCGCCGATAACTTCTTTAACAATAGAGAATTTAAATTTTTCTACATGATAACCGGTTACAATGTCAACACTTACTGTATCCTCTTCAACATATTCCCAGAAATCGCCGCTACCGAGAGGGAAAAAGTTACTATTTTGTTTGTTATTAAAATTTCCGGTTTTTTCATTCAATACAGTAAAAGGATTAAGATTTTGTGTGAAGATTTTTGTGGCGAATAGAAGTAGTAATAAAATTCTATAATTCATTACAGCTCCCAAAGCTTTATATATTAAAACCCGTTGTTCAAAACTAAAATCGATAAAAGGTTACAGAAAAAAAATGCGTTTCGAACAACGGGATATAATTTATAAAATTCAAATAAAATGCCAAGTTGTAATAACTTAATAAGTGAGTTCATAGTAAAAACAACTTATGCAGTGTGCGAAAAATAATTACATGGCGTGAAATTTATTCCCAGTTAAAAGGGTCAGGTCTTTTGAACCTTAATATCTGAATTCAGGAACAAAAGAACTGAATTTAACTCTTTGATATCTATTGAAAGATTGGCTGCATTGAGCTGCTGTAAATGTGATCGCTGTAGACGGGTTGTCCCGAACAGGGATGGCTTCTTCAAATGGATTTGAATAGTTTATTTCAAGAGCCTGTAATTTGCCGGAACTTCCACTGCTTCTTGTTCCCGTTTACTTGTCCCTAAGGGATCCATTCGGACTACGACATAAACGAAAACCTTGATCAGGACCGCTACCGTTTGCTCCGAATTGACCCCGGAAAGACGACTCGCAGCAGAAGTCGGCGCCGATCCAACCGCCGCCTTTCCAAACGCGGCCGGACCCACCGGAACTACCTTTAGGGTCAGTTACATTACTCTCCAAGTCTCCGTACCAGTCCCAGCACCATTCTCTTACATTACCCGACATATCGTAAAGCTCTAGCTCGTTAGCTTCTTTGCCGCCGATAGATTTTGTTTTGTTATTGTTTTTTTCTATCGTAGGCCAATACCAGTATCCTGTTAAGTATTCATCTCCAGAGTTTCTCCAATACCATGCTGCTTTATCTGCATCATTGCCTCCGCTGTAAGTAAAACTCTTGCTTATCTTACCTCCACCTGCAGCATATTCCCACTCTGCTTCTGTAGGCAAGCGGTAACCGTTAGCTCCCTCATTGATCGTTACCGTCCATTTTATATCATCAAAATCGTCCACATTATTTGGGTCTTTCTTATTATTCGGGTCTTTTTTAGTCTTGTCTATATTATAGTATGGTTTTAAACCTTCCTTTATACTCCTTTTATTACAGTACTCAACACAGTCATACCAGGTTACCGTTTCTACGGGCAAATTGTCGCCTTTGAATTTTGAGGGATTATTTCCCATTATCTCAATCCACTCTTTTTGAGTTATTTCATATTTGCCTATATAAAAGCTCGATATTGTTACACTTTTTCCATAGTAGTTTGACTTTATGTTTTTAAAAGTGCCGCCTTTGACTAATACAAAGTTATCAGGTGCTTTTTGCGAACAAGCACTGACAAAAATCATTAATACCGTTATAAGGAAAATTAATAGTTTTCTCATTGGAATGTCTCCTTGTGAAGTGATAAGAAAAATTATAGTCAACGACGGCTTGCAATTAGCTTTCGGGAAGGGCTTTCCGTAGTTCGTGACCGCGTACCTGCGGTCTTTGATATACACGTTTAAGATTTTTAGCCTCGCCCGACTTATTCCGGATTAACGAATCACTTGCATCTGAAATTACAACAATATATTTGGTTATACAATATTTACATGAGTTCAAAATCCGCTTGTCCTTGAAAGCCCACCTGCGCCTCTTCACTCTTTTGAATCGTTTTTTTTATATATAAAGCCGGCGGTCGTGAGACCGACCGGCCGCCTTAGAATATCAAATGGTTTGCAGGGGAGCAGTTACTGTTGCCACACCGTTGCGTTTATAGACCCGCTTCTACCACCCCATGCCTCTAATGCCAATATCTGGTAATTATAACTACCAAAACCTTGTCCACCCCAATTACTCCAATTGTTAATGTGATTGCTCATAGTGACTGTCTGGTTTGACCCCGTAGGTGCTGAACCCCATGTATCTTTGTACTGCCAAAAATTTGCAGTGCCTATAATGGAAGGTGCGTTATACCGGTACGACTTATAAAAGCTGTATGAATGCCCATCACTGTCTACGGAATTTACATACGTTCCACCTGTCATAGAGCCCATCTCAGCTACGTAATATTCTATAAGCGGGTTTGTAGTCCACCCATAGATACCGACAAAATTATAGCTGCCGCTAAGGTAGCCTACATTATAGCCTATAGTTCTAGCTGCGCCGGTACTCCAGCCTTTACCGCCGACCACATCATTGACATTGCCATAGCTAATAGCGAAATTACCGGCGTATGTATCCGCATCGGGGAAGGATATGTTTGCCCACCCACCTTCATAATATAATGACCAGAAGTAGCCGTGATCATAGCCAGAACTGTATTGCATAGGTTTATCAAGCCCGGCTTTTTCTAATGTATTACCGTCTTGTTGTACCGGTGATGTGGGTTGCTCATCCGAACATGCGGTAAAGAAAACGGTCAATAGTAAAGCTAATACTACTGTTGATATAATATTAAGTTTCATAAATATACTCCTTCTAATTTGAGTAAATATTTTAGTTTTATTGATGAAGAATTAATATATGGGAAATAATAGGCGGGCTATTACAGTGAAGAGGCAGTAGGTTCGCAAGTGGAAAATATCCGACGTTGTAAATATTACTTTTTGTGAGGATATCTTTCATGACTGTAACCTTTTGTTAAGACAGACGACAAAGCAAGGTAAAAAAACAGATTCTTGTTCAACTAAGTAGAATTGTTCTCGAAGAAATTTAAATATTAGAACTAGACAGTATCATCACTTCATGTAAGCTGCTTCAAATATAACTAGTAAAAATATAAAAATCAGCCTAATTAAATGGTAGCCATTTTAAATCAAAAAATAACCAATAATGGTAAGGGATAATTTTAGTAAGGTTTATGGATTTTACGGAATTCCCGCATTCCGATTCCCTTTTCTTTTTTGAAGAAACGGGAAATATGTTCTACATCTGTAAAATTAAAAACCGAAGTAATTTGAGATATTGGCAAGTCGGTTTCAATAAGCATTTTTGAAATAGACTCAACACGTATCTGTTGAATTTCCCTATATATAGACCTGTGAATAGTCTCTTTAAATTTTTTCTGCAGTGCCCTTCTGTTAATACCAACTGCATCTACAATATCTTTGATAAGTATTTTATTATTTGCATTGCCCTTTATATATTTAATTGCCAGTCTGACATCCTTATCACCCACTGCAAGAATATCTGAAGATTGTCTCTGAACAATATGGCTCGAAGTGACAATTATTTGCTCGTTACTTATTTTTTCCCCGGACCTCATCATCTTATCAAGTAATTTGGCTGCTTCAAAACCTGCAGATTCGGTATTTAACGCAATACTTGACAGTGGTGGATCGCCGAATTCACAGACCATCGGATCGTTATCGACACCCAGCACGGCAACATCCTCCGGAACTTTTAGATGCAATAATTTACACAATTCGAGTATATGCTGGCCCCGGTCGTCATTACAGGTAAATATCCCGACTGGTTTTGGTAATTCCTTAATCCACCTGCACACATGCTGCTGTTCTTTTTCCCAATCATCAAGTCTGATTTTTTTAGATGGTACATAATTGTGGGTTTTAAGCCCACATTCGCTGTTGAATCGATTAAAATAAAATTTGCGTTCTTCCGACCATACAATGCCGTCATAACCGCAATATGCGAGATTCTTAAATCCCTTTTCTATAAAATGTTTGCTTGCCATTTTAGCGATTGAATAGGAATCCGTAATGATAATAGGTATATTTTTCGGATAACAAATAAAATGAGGGGCAAAAATGGTTGGTACATTTAATTTGAGCAAATCATTCGTTATCATAGTATCACGCATAATGATACCATCAGTATCCCAGTTCTTTAAATTAGGAATTGATGATTTTAAATCGATTGGTTCTTTATAAAAAAACCAAGAGCAGTTGAGCTTAGAGTACCGGACGATGCCCATAATCAGTTCTCTTCCGAAGGCACGCGATGTTTCCAGGAGTAAAATTATTTTTCTCATATAATACCTTTCTTCCGAAAAAGTTCTATCAATATTTGTCAATGGAATACCGTATGATAATAATTAATAGCCGTTCCGGTGTTTTTTTATACGATCTTTATTAAGAGGTTTTACCAAATAGTCGAGTGCTTTAGTATAATATCTTATAATTAGAAAAACAAGGATAAGAATTAAAAAGAAATAGTTTGAAGTTTATTTAAACAAAGAATCAAATAATCTTAAGATGAAATCTCCAAGAAGGAGCAGACACTATTTCTTAGTCACATAATCTCAATTATGATGACGTATCTTAATCAACATAACTTCTTAATCTAATAGCGATTAAGAAGATTAAAAATCAATACTGCACTGTATTTACGAATTAGAAAACTAAGTCGGTTAAAAAGGAAAGTATAAATTCTAATATGGAATTATTTGATTTTGAGCTGACTCAGGATGATATGTAGTTGATAAACTCACTTGATAAGAATAAAAGAATTGGACCTAATCCCGGGAACTTTAATTTTTAATTTAGTTTCATTTACAATTCTAAAAAAATTGACAGCGGTAAGTGTAACCACCGCTGTCTTTTTGTTATCTTAATAGAACCATCTTGTGGGTAAGAGTTTTATTATCTGTTTCCAGTTTATAAAAATAAACTCCCGACCCAACCTGATTATTACCATCATCCGTTGCATCCCAAACAACCGAATACTCACCCCCATTTTGATACGAATCAACAAGTATTTTTATTTTTTGTCCAAGTGTATCGTAGATAATCAACTTTACACTACTAAAAGCCGGTAACCGATAGCTGATAACGGTTGACGGATTAAACGGGTTGGGATAGTTCTGGTATAACTTAAAATTATTCGGTATACTTGTTTTCTTTTCATTCACATCTGTTATTGTTTGTTTAATAGAATCTATGAAATCTGTACTAACCCAGTAAACATCCATTTCACCGTTTTCCGAAGTTCTTGAAAAGAACATGTATTTACCGTCTGGTGAAATATCACCAGCATCGTCTGCCAGGTTACTATTAATTTTCTCGCCAAGGTTTTTAGGAGTTGACCAGGTACCGGTAACGGTGTCTTTATAACTTATGTAATTATCCATTTTCCCGTATCCGCCCGATCTGTTTGATTTAAATATTATATATTTTTCATCGGGATCAACATATGGGTCATAATCACTTGAAGAAGAGTTTATATTGCTTATGGGAACAGCAGTTTTATAACCATTTTCAGAATATTCGGAAAAGTAGATATCTCCATAATTGTTGTCCCTTGCAAAATAAATATTTCCGCTTTTTGTAATACACGGATGCCATTCACCTATGGTTGTGTTAATGCTGCTGTTTAGCATTTCCGGTTCACCCCAACCGTCAGTTGTACTTTGTGTAATCCATATATTATAATCCCAGTCTCCTCCTGTAGCATCTTTTTTCGAGGTAAATAACAATTTTGTGCCGTCGGGAGAAATGAATGGTTCCAGGCAACTGGCGCCTTCCATATATTCTGTAATAAACGGGGGAGTTTTCTGCTCCTGCCATTGTCCGTCTATTTCTTCAAAAAATAGGATAGAATAATTATTGGATGAATTTACCACTGAAAAATAAATTTCTTTACCATCGGGTGTGAACGCGAGAACACGTTCATTTCTGCCGGTTTTGGAAAGTATTCCTTCGGCGAATAACTCCGGTGTATCCCCCGGTGCAAGTTGCTCTAAATAAGCATTTAAATCATCCGGTTTCATTTCTTCTATAAAAGCAGCGTCAACCCAGTAAATGTCTGTTGATTTGTTTGTAACCCAATCCTCCCGCCTATTAAAGAAAAAGTATTTCCCGTCGGGAGAAATATATCCTCCATCATCAATCTTGCTAGTGTTGATATTTGGTCCTAAATTTTGGGGATCACTCCATGTTCCATTATTTTTTTTATAGCTGATATACAGATCAGCCTTACCATAACCATCCGGTCTCCAAGATTCAAATATTAAGAATTTTCCATCCGATGAAATTCTTGGTGAGGCATCTGTATATGAAGAATTGATTGGAGGTCCTAGATTTTCAACATTTACATAATTACCGTCAACCGGTTCGGATTTATAAATATCGTAATCTCCGTTTCCTTCAGTCCGGCCGGATGTAAAATATAAGGTTCCGTCATTAGTTGTATTCGCACACCATTCATGTGAAGATGTATTTACAGGGGCAGCTAATTTCACCGGGTTGCTCCAGCCTGAATCGGAGTTAGTGCACACCCAAATATTTGCAGGATTCCCTTTGGAGAAAAAGAATTTCTTATTATCACTTGAGAAGAAGGGAAGCCAGCCATCGGAACCGTTCTGAAAGTATGCCGGTACCGGCGTTGACCATTTGCCGTCTGTATCCTGTTTTGTATAGTACAAAGTGCTGGCAGACCAATTCGAATTTGTTACTCCAAAGCAGCACTCCTTACCATCCGGAGAAAAGGAAATCGAGTAATCATACCTATCTTCGACAGATATAATGCCAGGTGCAAAAATTTCCGGTTCCTTACCCGGCGGTGTTTGACCAAAGTATAGTCCATCAGGAATTGTTTGTGAATACACAGATGATATAATTATAATCACTAAGGTTGAAAAGGCTATTAATTTTTTCATCATTTAATTTATCCTCTTTTTAGTCAGTATTATTTTTTGATAATCTGCCTGGTTGTTTAACCTGTAATTTCACTGCTCGTGAGACTAAAATCGGCAATAGTTCCTTCATTCAATTCAAGTACGCGGTCCGCATTAATTCGGGGGAAATGACCGTGGGTTGCAATTATAAATGCCGGTTTTATACCGAGCTGATCATTTAACATTAGATCGATGATCAGTTCAGCCGTTTCATCATCCACTTCACCGGTCGGTTCATCGGCAATAATTAATTCCGGTTGTCTAATCAATGCACGGGCAACTGCTGTTCTCCCATACTCATTTCACCCGGATAATTATTTAACGAATCTGTAAGCTCGAGTTGCTCAAGAATATTTTCAGCTATTTCTTTACTTTCTTTATAAAAGATGTCCGAAGATATCAACGCCGCTTCAACGTTTTCAACTGCAGTTAAGTAAGAGATAAGATTAAAATTTTGGAAAATGATTCCTATTTTTTCATTTCTAAGTTTTGTTAACTCTTTATGCGTTAATGAATGCAGCAGTTGGTTTCTAAAATAGATTTCACCGGATGTAGGTTTATCAAGACCTGCAATAAGTGAGAGCAAAACGGATTTACCGGCACCGCTTTTACCTTGAATAAGTATGGTTTCACCTTCGTTTACCGAGAGATTTACGTTATTTAATACCGAAGTGATATTTCCTTTTTTATTAAAGAATTTTGATATATTTCTGCATTCCAAAAGCGGGGATTCCATTTTTTGCGTTTCCTTATCAGTATTCAAAATTTATAGTCCGTTATTTATGTTGTTTACATATCTAATAAAGTATACGAAGATTTTCCGACGGAAGTTTTTTTATCATAGATAAAGCCGGGAATATAATACCTATTATTGCCGCTACTAATACAAGCATGAACCCTAATACATATACACTGAATGAAGTTTGCATATCAAACAAGATGTTTGTATTAATCATATCCTGTAAAGGCATGATATTTATAAAAAGCAGAAGAAAGAAGAAACTAATGAAACCGCCGGCGGTTATTTGAATTAATGATTCGAAAAAAATAATACTCACGATTTTAAAGTTTGACCAGCCTATTGCCGAGAGAATACCAAAGTCATGCAGCCTTTCAAGTATCGAGGAATACCGGTTAACAAATGAAAATAGAACGACCAAACATGTAATTAGGATAAGTAATAAGCCGAGTACATTTTGATTTATATCCATAGCACCGGAGGCAGGTTTAAAGCATGCATAAGTTGATATTAAACTTAAATCGCCCATTAGTTTATTTACTTCCGTCATTGCCCGGTTATGCGAATGAGCATTTAGTGATTCTACCAAAACAATGTTCATTAAATCATTTACAGGGGCATTCAAATTTTTCCCTATTATTTTTTCAGCTGTTTCGTATAGCATATAAAGGTCGGCCTTTGCGGGACGTACACCGGGATTAATAATTCCTATTATTTTCAACGGTATTCCTGCAGCAGTAATTTCCGATCCGATCTTAAGCCCGTTGGAGAGTGCATAAGATAATTCCGCCATAACAGCAGCAGTATCTCTTTCATTCAAAAACCTGCCCGATGTTATGTCGGTAGAACTGCAACTCGAACTTTTTACGGCAATATTATTTTTGATATCGAAGCCGCCTATTAAAAAATGTTTACCACTTTTTTCGTCTTTTAATTTGTAGAGAAGAAAGGGGGAAGCGTCCAGAACTTCCGGTACTTTTTTAATTTTATCTACCATGTTAACCGGCAGTGGCTGTGAAGGAATTCCGTTAGCTGTGAAGTTTTGATTCGCTTCGGAATTGTCAGTATAGGGAAGTCCGCAGCACAATGGTTTGTAAGAAATAAAATGGGTTCCTGTATTATTCAATACATTGTCTAAAGATTTATCGGAATACAGGAGCAGGGAAATAATTATTCCAAAAACCAATGCCGCGATCGAATACCCTGCAACTGCTGTTAGGGAACGGGCTTTACAGCGGCTTATTCCTTTCCACGAATATAAAATTAGTTTTTTCATTTTGTATTCGGTTATTTAATTAGTACCGGTAGTAGCATCTGAAAGTTTGACAAGAAATATATCATGATTTCCTTTATTTTCAGCAAACAGGTCATCGTTTGTTCCGCCTATATGGTAGCAGTTCCCGTTTTGATCTGCAAAGACGGTATGCCCGCAAGTGCTTCTGGCGTCATCCTTATTAATTGTTTTTTCCCAGATGAGATCACCCTTATCGTTATACCTGCGCATCCAGCCCATACAGTTAGGCCATGCCCAGCATCCGCCGATGAGTACATCTCCTGAACCGTCGAGAAATGATACCGCTCCATGAGGGCCTTCCCACTTTTCTGTACCGAATTGCTTAGCCCATTGCTGGTTACCATCCTTGTCAAAAAACAATAAAAATGCATCTCCCTGACCGAGTTGTGAACCTCCCAGCAGTCCCACGGTCCAACCTGCAACATAAATTCCGCCTGAACCGTTTAGGGCTACTCCACTTGCTCTGTCTCTAGAATTTGTGCCAAACTGTTTTATCCAAATTGTTTCACCGGATGGATTTAATTTTACAAGATATGCATCACTGTCACCCTTATTAGGTACGCCAAAATCTCCAGTAGAAAATCCGGTAACATAAATATTAGTTTCATTGTCAATTTTAATGTCTGCCGTAACATCATCGTTTGAAGTACCCAATTGTGAAACCCATATTTGCTTGCCGTCTTTATCCAGTTTTAGTACAAAAACATCTGTCTCCCCAAAACTTTCCGTCCCGAAAGTAGATGATGTATTCCCGCATATGTAACAATTATCGTTGGTGTCTATCGCTACTCTTACAGCTTTGTCATCTCCTGATGTCCCAAATTGTTTTATCCAGAGTGTATCGCCTTCTGAGGTTAATTTACAAATAAAAATGTCATTTTGACCAAATGCTTCGGAACCCATCTTTCCGTCGGTACTTCCAACAGTAATAATATTGCCCTTGCTATCGATTCTAATGCCGGATAATCTTTCGTTTTCCGAAGTTCCAAATTGTTGTCCCCATATTAGTTCGCCGTTACTGTCATATTTAACTATAAGAGCATCTGCTTTCCCTAAATTGCTTATTAAAAGATCTCCTTCAGTTTACCATAGGGACCAATTGTAACGCCGCCGTAATACCAGTTCCATTCATCCTTATTATGATAATTGGATAACCTTAACATAAGTGTATGGCTTCCGGGTTTTAATTGTTGAGGTAATATAGCTATGTAATAGTCCAAAAGACCGGGTACTTCTTCGGTTTCGCTAACTCCGAGCTTTCCGTTACGCCCTACTTCTTTGCCGTCCCAATAAATTATATACGACGATGTAAGCGACCAAGGGAAAAAGCCATATACAATATTAATTGAATCCCTAACATAAACTTCCTGCTTAAGTAACCAGTTTCCTTCAGTATATTTATTTATATCCGGTTGCTGGTGAATATTGATCCATAATGAATCGGGAACATTTATTAGTGAATCTTCGGGAAAAGGGTCTGCTGTTACCAGCCAATCACATACATAAATAGTGGGCTGTTCGGATGCAATTGTAAAAGTTGAATTTTCTGTATCCTGAGCTTTAGCGCTGCTAATCATTATTGCAAAAAAATAAAAGAAGACTAACGATAATGGGTATGTTTTTTTGAATATCATCTTCAATCTGTATAAATAACAAAAATTATAATTGTAAGTTACTAAAAATTAGTGTCGAAAATTGTAAAAACATATTTAGAAAAAGCATTGATTTCACGAGCTTTGGAAAATAACAGCGGTATAAATGAATTACATAATAAAACTTGTTAGTTGCACTAATCAAATAGTGAATCGCTGCTCCTTTTATTACCTGCTTTTAATTAAATTCTTATCTTCATATTTTGTGAATCATTTTAAAAATTAATTGAAAGGAAGATATATGCCGGATAAACCGTTAGTAGGAATTATTATGGGCAGCGATTCGGATTTGCCTATTATGCAAAAAGCAGTTGATGTTTTAAAAGAATTTGAAATACCTTATGAAGTAAGAATATTATCGGCACATCGAACACCGGATTATCATGCCGAATATTCAAAAACTGCAGTTGAAAGAGGATTGAAAGTAATTGTAGCTGCAGCAGGAATGGCCGCACATTTGCCGGGTGTTACGGCGGCTCAAACAATTTTGCCTGTAATTGGTGTCCCGATTAAAAGCAAATCACTTGAAGGTGCGGATGCACTTTATTCAATTGTACAAATGCCTCCGGGAATTCCGGTTGCAACAGTTGCTATAGACGGCGCTAAAAATGCCGGCATTCTTGCTGTTCAAATTATTGCTACTGGAAATGAAGAATTACAGAAAAAGTTGGTTGAATATAAAGCTAAAATGGCTGAAGCATCTATAAAGAAAAATGATTCTATTAATTTATAGTTAAAGCAGTAGGGCAGGCATCATGTCTGCTCTACAAATATTCTTTGTGCAAACTACTCTTTGGGTTCCTCTAATGCATGAGTTTTTTATAAAACCATCACTTGACTATCCATATAACATTAAAAATAGATATCAATTATGACAGTACTGATTGATACAGATATATTAATTGATATTGCTTTAAAAAGAGAACCATTCTTTGAGGATTCCGTCAGAATTATTGATATATGCGAAATCAATAAGGTTATAGGATTTGTAGCCTGGGATTCCTTATCTAATTTTTATTATTTAACTTCTTCGGATGCCGAAAAAAAAGCAATAAAACAATTTTTATCAGATATACTTCAATTTATCAAAGTATCTCCAACTAACACAGAAAGTGCAAAGAAAGCTTTGTTGATGAGTGTACCGGATTTTGAAGATGCATTACAAATATCAGCAGCAATTGAATGCAAAGCCGATCTTATGATAACCAGGAACCAGAAGCATTATAGTAAAAGCCATTACTTCTGAAATATTTTTAAAAAATGTAAAAAACAAATCCGACCTTATTTAATCTTCAAGTTTTTGATAATTTTAATGATTAAATATTTCTAAACTTTTGAATTCTCTAACCTTGGATCACGAATTAAATAATCTGAATTCCATTCATTACTTACAATTAGATTTTCTTTTCTAAATTCACAAACTGATTTTCTGCACATTTTACATAAATCAAATTCACAATAATCTAAATGAATATAAATTTGTGAGTGGGGAAATATTTTTGCAATTACTTCCCTAATATGTTCCTCCTCATCGTGAGATTCCTTAATTGTGAAGTAGAAAGGAAGTATTAAATGAAATTCTATGAAAATTCTCTCAGCCGAAGTCCAGAAACGTAATTGATGAATATCGATCCATTTATCGTTCTTGTTATCTATTAATATTTGGGAAATTTTATTTAAAGTTTCCGGGTCGGTTTCATTCATTAACCCGCCTATTGATTGTCTTATCAACTTGTAACCTGTAAAAATTATATTAACTGCAACCAGGATAGCAACTATAGGATCAAGCAAATAAATATCGGTCAATAAAACCAGTATTAAACCGGCTACCACTCCGAGGCTTGTAAAAGAATCCGTTAAAACATGTTTGCCGTCTGCTATTAATGTTAGCGAGTTTGTTTTTTTCCCTGTTGAAATTAAATACCACCCAAGCCAAATGTTAATTATTCCCGCAAAAGCAATTATTACAGTACCTGTATCCAATTCAGAAGGCTGGTAATCTCCGATAATGTCTTTTACTGCAAAGTATATAATAGATATAGCAGCACTTAAAATTAACATGCCCTCAATTCCTGCTGAAAAATATTCAACATTCCCATGGCCGTAAAGATGATCTTTATCAGCAGGTTTACTGCTCAAAATTATGGAAAATAAAGCCATTCCGGTTGCAAGTACATGAACAACCGATTCAGCAGCATCCGAAAAAATTGCGCTTGAACCTGTAAGCAAAAAAGCAGAAATTTTTGCAGCAAACATTCCTAACCCAACCAATAATGAAATGTAAGCCGCTTTCTTTTTTAATTTTATATTTTTTTGTAGAGCCATTAAAAGAATCCTTGTTATCCTGAAAATCGCTTGAAAGGCTTTGAAGTACCATACAATTTCTTCAAAACAACTTTTACAAATATAAAATTCTTATTGTTAAGAAGACAGTATTTCTAAAGGTGGGAAAAAACTTGAAAAATTGTTCAAATTAAACGTTTTTATTTTATAAATGGATATTGGCATATAATTTGGTTGAACGCAATAAATATAAATTATAGGAAGCGACATGCATAAACAGATTTTTGAAAAATATCACTCAAATGATAAAAGTAATTTGATCGCAATTCTGCAAGATATTCAAGAAATCTACGGTTATTTGCCGGAGGAAACACTGCAGGAAGTATCTGATTTTATAGATATGCCGCTTTGCAGTATATACGGGGTTGCTACTTTTTATAACCAGTTCAGGCTTACTCCTATAGGAAAAAATGTTATCAGAGTTTGCCGAGGTACTGCATGCCACGTAAAAGATTCCGCTTTCATTTTAAAGGCATTGGAGACTGAATTAAATATTAATGCAGGTGAAACAACTCGCGACAAATTATTTACCTTAGAAACAGTTGCTTGTATTGGTGCGTGCAGTATTGCACCTGTTATCAATATTAATGAAGAATATTACGGTAGAATTTCCGTCAAAGATATTCCTAAAATCATTAGAAAGTATAAAACAGAAGCTAAGAAAGAAGAACAAATTGCTGAAAAAAATGCAGAGAGTAAATAATGAAATCATTTCTTGAGATAAAATTTAAAGACGGCTACCACAGCCCTGAAAATCCTAAAAATGAGTTTATTGTACATTGTACAAACGGAGCATTGACCCCTGTGCAGGAAGAAGAAATTAATGAATATAACACACACCTCAAATATAATAATAATAAATCCAGTGTGATTTTTATAGCGATGGACACTAGTGGGTTAGCGAGCGGAGCAGGCAAAGTTAAAAAAGCCATTGAAGAAGAAGTTGCCAAACTGAATCTTGATGTAGAAATAGTTTCGACCGGCGGTATTGGTTTTGGCGCAATTGAGCCTGTTGTTGATGTAAAAATCCCGGGTGGAGAAAGAATTATATACGGAAACATTTTACCCAAAGATGTTCCCGAACTTATAAAAACGACTATAGTTGAAAAGAAAATTTATGAGAGGAAAGTATTTGCAACGTATGGAGAATCAAACGGTAAATTATTAAATGTAAATGAAACCCCTTTCTTTAAAATTCAGCATAGAGTCGTGCTGGAAAATTGCGGTCTTATAAATCCCGAATCAATTGATGAATATATTGCTTCGGGCGGATTTAGAGGTTTAGACAGAGCATTCAGATTAATGACTGCCGAAGAAGTTGTAGAAGAAGTATTGGAAGCAGGTTTAAGAGGACGGGGCGGAGGCGGTTTCCCAACCGGCTTAAAATGGAAATCTGCTCATAAACAAAAAGCCGATCAGAAATATTTAGTATGTAATGCCGATGAAGGTGATCCGGGCGCTTTTATGGATAGGTCAATTCTTGAAAGTGATCCTTATAGATTAGTTGAAGGAATGATTATCGGAGCTTACGCAATCGGTGCATCGTTTGGTTATGTATACTGCCGTGCAGAGTATCCGCTGGCAATTGAAAGATTACAAAAAACAATCAATGAATGTAAAAGATACGGACTGCTGGGCAAGAACATTCTCGGCAGCGGATTTGATTTTGAATTAAAAATTAAA
The DNA here is from genome assembly GCA_050117315.1 of Ignavibacteria bacterium. Classification (GTDB taxonomy): domain Bacteria; phylum Bacteroidota; class Ignavibacteria; order Ignavibacteriales; family Melioribacteraceae; genus JANQIV01. The sequence goes on along the minus strand of JASFMY010000060.1, from coordinate 15,932 downwards.
AAAGGTGCTGGAGCTTTTGTTTGCGGCGAAGAAACAGCATTAATCGCATCTATTGAAGGAAAAAGGGGAATGCCCCGGCCACGTCCTCCATACCCGGCTGTAGCCGGACTTTGGGGTAAACCGACTATTGTAAATAATGTGGAAACTTTTGCAAACCTTCCTTCAATTTTGAATAAAGGTGCAAAATGGTATTCTTCAATCGGTACTGAAAAGAGCAAGGGTACAAAAGTGTTTGCATTGAGCGGTAAAATTGAAAACACGGGATTAGTTGAAGTACCAATGGGAATAACTCTCGGTGATATTGTATTTAAAGCCGGAGGTGGAATTCCAGGCGGTAAAAAATTTAAAGCTGTGCAGATCGGCGGACCATCCGGTGCCTGCCTCCCCGAATATCTAATGAATACAATTGTAGACTACGATTCATTAAAAGAAGTAGGCGCTATGATGGGCTCGGGCGGTTTCGTAGTAATGGATGAAGATACATGCATGGTTGACGTAGCAAAATTCTTTTTGACGTTTATCCAGGAAGAATCATGCGGAAAATGTGTGCCGTGCCGTGAAGGTACAAAAAGAATGCTCGAAATTGTTGAAAGAATTTCAATGAGTTATAAGAGCGGTAACGGCCTGGATGACCTTCTTCGTTTCAAAGGAATAATTCACCTTGAAAGATTAGCAAGCGTAATTAAGGATACTTCATTATGCGGGTTGGGGCAGTCGGCTCCGAATCCGATTCTTTCCGCATTAAGATATTTCAAAGAAGAATTTGAAACTCATGTATTTGACAGGCAATGCCCGGCAGGTGTTTGTAATGAGTTGCTAACATACAGAATTAATACCGAATTGTGTAACGGATGCGGATTGTGTGCAAGAAAATGTTCGGTTGAAGCTATTGTTGGAGAAAAGAAACATCCTCATACAATTGTGGAATCAAAATGTATTAAATGCGGAATGTGTGTAGAAACTTGTAGATTTGGAGCAATTACTGTTAACTAATATAGATTTTGAAAACTGGAGAAAAAATGGTTGAATTAACAATAAATAATGTAAAAGTTAAAGCCGAAGAAAACATGACTATTCTTGAAGCCGCTAAATCTGTCGGGATTTCAATTCCTACTTTATGCCATATGAAAGACCTTTTCCCGACAGGAGCTTGCAGAATATGCGTAGTGGAAGTAGAAAATATGAGAGGCTTAATTCCTGCTTGTGCTTATCCGGTTGCAGACGGAATGAAGATCGATACTAATTCCGCGAAAGTACGCCAGGCAAGAAAAACCATTGTTGAGCTTCTCGTTGAAAACCATCCTCAAGATTGTTTGATTTGTGTTAGAAATAAAAATTGTGAACTGCAGGATTTAAGTCAAGTATACGGCGTTAGGGAACATAGGTATGTCGGCGAAAAGAAAGATCACACAATTGATATCTCAAGCGCTTCAATGGAACGAGATCCCGCAAAATGTATTCTTTGCGGAAGATGTGTTAGAACATGCAACGAAATTCAAAAAGTAGGTGCAATAGATTTTACAAACCGCGGATTTAAAAGCAATGTAACTCCTCCTTTTAATAAAGGATTAAATATAAGTGACTGTATTCTTTGCGGGCAATGTATTTTAGTTTGTCCTACCGCAGCGCTGAGAGAAAAATCACATTCCAAGGAAGTATTCAACGCAATAAATGATAAAAGAAAATTTACCGTTGTCCAGGTTGCTCCTGCTGTTAGGGCATCTTTGGGGGAAGAATACGACATGCCTTTAGGTACCAATGTTACCGGTCAATTGGTAACAGGCTTAAAAAGGCTGGGATTTAGAAAAGTTTTCGATACAAATTTTGCTGCGGACTTAACAATTATGGAAGAAGGTACGGAATTAATAGACAGAGTTGAAAATAACGGCACTCTTCCAATGTTTACAAGCTGCTGCCCGGGCTGGGTAAAATACATTGAACAAAACAGGCCGCATTTGTTGAAACATGTTTCATCCTGTAAATCTCCGCACGAAATGGAAGGCGCAGTTCTTAAAACATATTATGCGAAGAAAATGGGATTAGACCCTAAAGATATATTCGTTGTTTCGATTATGCCATGTACAGTAAAGAAATTTGAATCCGACAGACCCGAATTAGTTGAAGAAAAACTGCCTGACGTTGATGCTGTTCTAACCACAAGAGAACTGGTTAGAATGTTCAAAATGGCGGGGATTGATTTTAACGATCTGCCGGAAGATGAATTCGATGACCCCTTAGGTGAATCAACCGGGGCTGCTGCCATATTCGGTACTTCCGGTGGTGTTATGGAAGCGGCTTTAAGAACTGCATACAAAGCTATGACAGGCGCAGAATTGGAAACAATGGAACTGGATGATATAAGAGGTTTCAGCGGAATCAAAGAAGCAACAATAAAAATTAATGATTTGGACGTAAATGTGGCTGTTGTAAACGGAATCGGGAATGTTGGCACGGTTCTGGATCAAATAGAAAAAGGTGAATGCAAATATCATTTTATTGAAGTAATGGCATGTCCCGGCGGATGCATAAACGGCGGCGGGCAGCCGATTCACCAAAAACCAGAAAAAGTTAGAAAACGTGTTGCTACTCTTTATGATATTGATAAAAAAGCAAAACACAGAAGATCGCATGAAAATGAATCTGTTCAAAAAATATATGATGAATTCTTTGAAAAACCGAACAGCCATAAATCTCATGAAATTCTGCATACTAGCTATGTAAACAGAAAAGAATTATTACAAAAGAAATTATAAGCTGTTTAATATGAGCATTGTAAGCACAATAGGACAAAAATGCCGCAGATGTTACTCATGTGTAAGGGAATGCCCTGCAGCAGCAATCCGGGTCTTGGACGGCCAAGCTGTAGTTATAGAAGAAAGATGCATTAGTTGCGGTCATTGCGTGAAAGTATGCTCACAAGGCGCCAAGGAAATCAAAAGTGATATAGGCAAAGTTATAAATGAAATAATTCCAGGTGGTAAAGCTATTGCAATTGTTGCTCCGGCTTTTGCCGCATCATTCCCCGATAATTTTTTAAAGTTAGTTACAGGGTTAAAAAAACTTGGATTTATTCATGTTTCCGAAACTGCTTTCGGGGCAGATTTGATAAGCAGAGAATATGCAAAAATATTTGAATACGGCAGCAATAAAAATATTATTAGTTCACCTTGCCCTGCAATTTATAATTACATTGAAAAGTATTTCCCAAATTTGGTTCCTGATCTTGCCGAGGTGGTTTCACCTATGATTGCTATGGGAAGATATTTAAAGGAAAATATGGGAAATGATTTTCAAGTTGTATTTATAGGACCATGTGTTGCTAAAAAATTTGAATACATTGATCCGTTTGTAGAAGATGCAATTGATGCTGTTCTTACTTTTGTTGAGTTAAAAGAGTTATTCCGTCAGAACCAAATTATTCTTGATGAATTGGGTGATTCCGACTTTGATCCGCCGCATGCAAATTTGGGTAAATCTTTTCCGCTTACAGGGGGATTATTAAAAACTGCAGATATTCCGGATGATGTTCTCGCTAAAAATGTAATTGTAGTTGACGGGAGCAAGAAAGTACAGGAAATCATAAAAGATATAGCAAACAATAAAATTCATTCAAAATTTATAGATATCCTTTTTTGCGAAGGTTGCATTAACGGGCCGGCAATTGATTCCGATTTGAACTATTATTCCAAAAGAGAAAAGGTAATTGAATTTATTCAAAGAGACATTCATAAGCTGGATAAAAATGTTTGGAAAAGTGATTTAAATAACAGTAAAAATATTAAGTTAAAAAGATCATTTAAAGCTAATTCGCAACTAAGGCCAATGCCGACTGAAGAAAAAATCAAAGAAATTTTGGCAAGAACAAATAAATTTACAATAAACGATGAATTAAACTGCGGAGCATGCGGCTATCCTACATGCCGTGAATACGCTATTGCAATTGCAAAAGAACTTGCTGAAGAAGATATGTGCCTGCCGTATTTAATCGAGAAAATAGAAAAGGCATATATGGATTTGAAAGAAACACAGGAGCAACTTAACAGTGCTGAAAAACTTGCTTCGATAGGCCAGTTGGCTGCCGGAGTAGCTCACGAGATCAATAATCCTCTCGGGACGATTATGCTTTATGCTTCAATGTTAAAAAAAGAAGTTGAGAAAAGTGTAAAACAAGCCCAATCTGCTGAAGACTTAAACCTAATAATTGAAGAAGCAAACAGGTGCAAAAACATTGTTGCCAATCTTCTTAATTTTGCAAGGCAGGGGAAATTGCATATTTCGGATGTAAACGTTCTAAAACTAACAAAAGAAGTAGTGAAAAATGTACAAATTAAACCTGAATTTGCCGACACGGAAATTGAAATTAATGACAATACTTTCTCAAAGGTAATTAGGGGAGATAATGACCAGCTAAAGCAGGTTTTTCTGAATTTAGTAAACAATGCCTGCGAAGCAGTTGAAGAATCGGAAAAGAAAAAGATTAGTATTGATATAAATTTGATAGATGAAAAAAATATTTTAATAGAAGTGGAAGATTCCGGTTGCGGAATTCCTGAAGAAAATATAAAAAAATTATTTACCCCGTTTTTTACAACAAAAAAAATGGGAAAAGGAACCGGGTTAGGGTTAGCAATTACTTACGGAATTGTAAAAATGCACAAAGGTGATATTAAAGCGCGGAGCAAGGTAGGTTCGGGCACAACATTTTCCGTAAAATTACCGGTTAATCTCAATTATCAACAGTCAATTTTGAATTAAAGGAGATTATTTCAATGTCAATTCACGAAAAAATAAAAAAAATTTTAATTGTAGACGACGATATTGATTTACTTGAACAAAATAAAATTATAATGGAAGCAAAAGGTTTTGAAGTGCTTACTGCAGAATCCGCTAAAGAAGGATTCGAAACTTTTAAGGCGGAAAAACCCGACGCTTGCATAGTTGATTTAATTATGGAGCATCATGATTCCGGTTTTGTTCTCTGTCACAAAATAAAAAATACTGAAGAAGGAAAAAAAATCCCTGTCTTTATTTTAACTTCTGCAACATACGAGACGGGCTTTAAATTTACGGCAAGTACGGACGAAGATAAAAGTTGGATTAAATGTGACGGAATTTTGAATAAACCTGTTGTGGTGGAAGAATTATTGTCAAAATTGGAAAATTTTTTACAGTCATAAGAATTTTCTTTTTGTAAAATATATTATAATAACTAATTTTGGATAATCGAATCTTCTTTGTGGAAGAAAAACCTAAAATATTAATCGTTGATGACGAAAAAGGTTTAAGGATTGGTACCCATAGACTGCTGGAAAGCGAAGGTTATTATGTGGAATCAGCAGAAAACGGTACAGAAGGTATTAATCTCGGAACGAAAAAGGATTTTGATCTGGCCATAATAGATCTAAAAATGCCCGATATTGACGGGCTTGAAGTACTGCAGACAATTAAGCAGGAAAAACCCAATACAGTTTGTTTTATTGCTACAGCATTTGCGAGCTACGATACGGCAATTGAGGCGACTCGTATTGGTGCATTCAGCTATATCCCCAAGCCTTTTACTCCTGAGGAGTTATTAAATCAAATCCGGCAAGGTTACAAGCAGAGAAAGCTTTTAATCGAGGCCGAGAGGCTTAAGAGGGAAAGGGAAGAAAACCTTTTAGCTATTGCAGATGAAAAAAGCAGGCTGAATACCGTAATTGAATCAATAAATGACGGTGTTCTGGTCGTAAACAAAGTGGGCGAATTGGTTTATTACAACAATGCAGCCCTAAAATTATTGGATATCGAAGATATAGATTTAGGGGAATTTATTCTTGACAGATTGCCCCAAAAAATCTCAAATCAAATTAAGGAATATTTAACTTCTGAAGAAAATTTAAAGAAATCCACTTCGGAACAACTCGAAATTAAACCCAATAACGAGCTGTTTGTTGAAACAGTTTGTTCTCCTGTTAACCATTCAGATGGTAAATTTGCAGGCGTTGTTGTGGTTGTAAATAATATTACAGAGTTTAAAAGAATTGAACTCATAAAAAATCAGTTTGTCTCTATGGTCGCCCATGAACTCAAAACACCTGTAGTAGCCGTGATGGGATTTATCGACTTATTACTAGATAATAAAATCCAGTTGACGCATGAACAGCATGATGATTATATGAAGAGATCATCAACAAGGCTGAAGGGACTGATTGATTTGGTAAACGACCTTCTTGACATATCGAGAATGGAATTAAAAACAAAACATAGGGAAATTGAAGAATTAGATATTATAGAAATTCTTAAATCCACCATTATGTTTTTGGAAATTTCGGCCAAAGAAAGATCAATTACCTTTGAAACAAAATTCGAAGATAATTTACCCTTGCTGAACGCCGATCAAAATGAAATAACAAGATTATTTACAAACATTTTAAGCAACGCTATAAAATACAATAAAGAAAATGGTAAAATTATTGTAAATGCGGCTTCGTCAAAAAACTATCTAGTCGTAAAAATTGAGGATACGGGGATAGGAATGAAGCCTGAAAATAAAAACAAATTATTCAGTGAATTTTTCAGAATAAAGAATAAATACACAAGAAATGTAAGTGGTACCGGACTCGGTCTAACTATAGTGAAAAGAATAGTTGATTCATACCACGGTAAAATTGAAGTGGAATCTGAATTCGAGAATGGAACGACATTTACGATTTATTTACCAATAAAAACAAAGTAAAACAGGAGAGAAATATGGCTCTTATCGCAATCATCGATGATGATCCCGACATCATTGAGGCCAGTACGCTAGTATTAAAATCAAAGGGACATAGCATTATCTCTGCATCTAATCCTGATGAAGGATATAAGATTGTTACAGAGGATAAGCCTGATCTTATTATTTTAGACGTAATGATGGATGAACCGGACGACGGTTTCTTTTTAGCCCAGAAATTCAGGAAAGAAAACATTTCAACCCCTATTCTAATGTATACCTCAGTATCAAAAACCATCGGTTTTGAATACGGACAGGGTGACATGGTTCCGGTTGATGATTTCGTTGAAAAACCGATTTCACCGGACGAATTAGTGGCAAAAGTAGATAATTTGTTACAAAAAGTGGGGAGCTAAAATGTTAGTTACTGAAAAGAATGCTTTAACTGAAGAAATTGAACAGCTTGTTGAAAAATACGGAAAAGACAGATCGGCACTTTTGGAAATTTTGCACGAAATCCAGAAGAAACATAGGTCAATTCCCGATTTTGCTCAACAGGAAGTTGCAAGACTACTTGAAATTCATCCTGTAGAAGTTTATAGCGTAATTTCATTTTATTCCTTCCTGAATACGGAACCAAAAGGAAGAAACCTTGTGAGAATATGCCAAACAATTTCCTGCGATATGAAAAATAAGCAGGCTATTGTTAATGCAGTTGAAAGAGAACTTGGTGTAAAAATAGGTGAAACAACTAGAGATCGAAAATTCACGGTAGAATTTACAAACTGCATGGGATTATGTGACCAGGGTCCGGCAATGTCTGTAAACGAACGTGTTTACACCAAATTAACACCTGAAAAAGCTGTTGAAATATTGAATGAGGTGAAATAATGGTGGAAAATCTAAGAGGAAAAAGAAAAGGCGACGTTTTATTTGCAGATTATAAAAGAGGTGAATCTGTAAAAAAAGCGGTATCAATGAAACGTGAAGACGTTTTATTCGAAATCAAAGATAGCAAATTAAAAGGCAGAGGCGGAGCAGGATTTCCTACTTCAACAAAATGGATGCTGACAGCCGCTGCAAAAAGTGACGTAAAATATGTTGTGTGCAACGCCGATGAAGGCGAACCAGGTACATTCAAAGACAGAGTGTTATTGTGGGAATACCCCGACTTGGTTTTCGACGGAATGATTATAGCCGGATATGTAATAGGTGCTAAAGAAGGTATTTTATACCTCAGAGGAGAATATGAATATATGCTCCCTTCATTGGAAGATTATCTGGATGAATTGAGAAAGGAAAATCTTCTTGGCAAAAATATTTGCGGTAAAGAAGGATTTGATTACGATATTAGAATTCATCTTGGACACGGCGCTTATGTTTGCGGCGAAGAAACTGCTTTAATTGAATCCCTTGAAGGTCATAGGGGAGAAGCACGTAACCGTCCTCCATTCCCGGTAACTACGGGATTTAACAAGAAACCTACAGTTGTTAATAATGTTGAAACTCTCGCTTCCGTTACAAAAATCGTTGAAAAAGGCGGCGACTGGTTCAAGGAACACGGGACAGATAAATCCACCGGCTCAAAATTATTCTCAATTTCCGGCGACTGTGAACAACCCGGGGTTTATGAATTGCCGTGGGGGACCAAAATCTCGGAACTTCTTGAATTAGTGGGAGCAAAAAATACTAAAGCTGTTCAAGTTGGCGGAGCATCCGGTGTATGTTTGGATAAATCTCAATTTGACAGAACTTTGGGTTACGAAGACGTTGGCACAGGCGGATCCGTAATCATTTTTGACGAATCACGCAATATGCTTAAAGTACTCAAAAACTTCATGGAATTTTTCGTCGAAGAATCATGCGGCCAGTGTACACCTTGCCGTATTGGAAACACTAAATTGCTTGAAGGAATTGAAATGATAGAAAAAGGTGAATTCACCTTTAATTACGTCAATAAATTGAAAGACTTAGGCCGGTCAATGCAAGTAGCTTCTAAGTGTGGATTGGGGCAATCATCTCCAAATTCATTCCTTTCAATCTTAGAAAACTTTAAAGATGAGATTTTGAATTACGGCAATGGAGGTACAAATGGAAAATAAAGAAACAAGAGCGCCAAAAAGCCAGCAGCCGCATGTAGTTGAGAAACCGGAGCATCCGGAATATATAGGCGGCAGCATTTCCGTTGAAATAAACGAGAAGAAACTCACGGTTCCGATGGGAACAACCATTTTGGAAGCATGCCGTGAAGCAGGAGTACATGTTCCTACATTGTGCCACCATGATGATCTTTGTGTTGCAGGGGTTTGTAGAATCTGCGTTGTTGAAGTTGAAGGAATGAGAACTTTGCAGGCTGCATGCGCATTCCCGATAACAAATCCGATTAAAGTAAAAACATCAACAACAATGGTTCGTAAAGCAAGAAGGCATATTATTGACTTAATGCTCAGCGAACACCATGGTGAATGTTATTCTTGTGTAAGAAACAACAACTGTGAATTGCAGTCGTTAGCTAAAGAATACGGAGTGGATCACTATAATTTCGGACATATTAAAGAATCAAAGTATGAAATAGATGATTCTTCGTATGCTGTTGTCCGCGATATGGATAAATGTATCCTTTGCAAAAGATGTGTTAGAACTTGTATCGATTTGCAGGAAGTAGGGGTTCTGGAAGCTTCAAACAGGGGCGCAGAAACTAAAATAGCAACATTCCTTGATAAGGACCTTGCAGACGTAATTTGTATAAACTGCGGTCAGTGTATTAACCGTTGTCCAACCGGAGCATTGCACGAAAAAGATGTTTCCGATCCAATCTGGGAGTTAATTGAAGATCCGCAAAAGCATGTTGTTATTCAGACCGCACCTTCGCCGCGTGCTGCTATCGGCGAAGAATTCGGACTGCCTGCAGGTCATTCAATGACGGGACAGTTAAACACTGCACTTCGCAGAATCGGTTTTGACGCTGTATTTGATACAAACTTTACGGCGGACTTAACAATTATTGAAGAAGGCACCGAATTAATTATTAGGTTGTATCAGGCATTGGTTGAAAAGAAAGATGTTGCTTTACCGCAATTTACATCATGTTCACCCGGCTGGGTAAAATACCTGGAACATTTCTATCCGGAATATATTGATAACGTGAGTTCAGCAAAATCACCCCAGCAGATGTTCGGTGCGCTGCTGAAAACTTTCTATGCGGACAAAATAGGCAGAGATCCGAAAGATATAGTCTCTGTAGCAGTCATGCCTTGTTCAGCTAAGAAATTTGAATGCAACCGTCCTGAAATGAAAGATTCCGGTCACAAAGATGTTGATTTCGGATTAACTACACGTGAATTAGCTAAAATGATTAAAGAAGCAGGTATACATTTACCTGAAATGCCTAAATCACATTTTGACAATCCGTTTGGTGATGCTTCGGGTGCGGGACTTATTTTCGGTGCAACCGGCGGTGTAATGGAAGCTGCAATCAGATCGGTTGTTGAATTTGTTACAGGCAACAAAGCAGAAGACATATTCGATAACGCTAACGTATTGCCTGTACGCGGATTTGAAGGCATTAAGATAGTGGAAATCCCGATTGGCGATAAAGTTGGCCCGGTACCGGAATTAATTCAACACTTAGTTCCCAACTGGGATTGGCTGAAAGGAGCTACACTAAAAGTAGCTGTTGCGCATGGAACTGCAAACGCTAAGAAAGTTATGGAAGATATAAAAGCAGGCGGCGAATTAAGCAAATGCCATTTTATCGAATTCATGGCTTGTCCCGGTGGATGCCTCGGCGGCGGCGGTCAGCCTATTCCTACTTCACCGGAAATACGTCAAAAACGTGCAGAAGCAATTTATGCAGAAGACGAATCCCTTGAGTTAAGAAAATCACATGAAAACCCGCATGTGGTTCAATTATATCAAGAATTCTTGACGGAAGGTCCATGTAGCCATAAATCGCATGAACTGCTTCATACGCATTATACCAAACGCGGGAAATACATAGCTTAAAGTCTGATACGAGATTTGAGTATCAAGTTAAAGAGGTTAGAGACGGCAATCCTCCATAGCTTTAGCGAAGGAGGAGCCGTCTTTTTTTTGTAGAACAGATTGTTAACAATCTGTTCTACAGTGATAGTTTTATAAATCCGATTTCAAAGTAAATAAAAAAAAGACAGCATAACCTAAATATCAGTATAAATACCTAGTGTATGCCAATAATTGTAAAAAAGTTTCAAAATGGCCGGTAATTCCATTATAATTAATGGTAATTATAATGATTCCATTTGTTGATATCTTTATTAATTTTGAAATCATTCAATGAGTTTCTTTGTAATATCAATCTACAAAGAAAAAAACATTCGTTTATATTTATATGTTTTAATTAAAGAGGAAAACTATGGTTAAAAAAATTCTACTTGCAATATCTTTTTTTATTATTCAGATATTCACATCTCTTGCGCAAGAAACTGTAGATAATGGATTTATTTTTATTGATGGCAGGTATATTGAAGCACCTTATAAAGTAGAAGTAAGGGACATGACGGTTTATATTAATAACGTGCAAATAAGCAACAAAATTCCATGGCCGCAGCCAGATTTGAGAATACTCGAAGATCCCGGGATGCCAAAAGTAGAACTAAAAAGAGATGATGGTATAAAAAATTTAACAGAAGTACGAGATGAAAATGGGAAACTTATCGTAATGAAAAGGATAAGGTATTTTCTACAAAATTTCGAGCTTAATATTGCTACTAGTAAGATAATCGAGTACTTGGGGGAACTGAAAATATTTAAGACACTAAATTTGGACAAATTTGGTGTACTTCAAGTTGAGGATTATAATGGCAAAAGTGAGAATATTTTTCTAAGTCCGATCAAAAGAGAAGCACCACCGACTTTGAATCAAGTCCTGGAATCTTTAAATAGAAGAGAAAAGCAAATTGTGAGCGAACTTAAGCGGGGGAAGAGCATTTTTTATTTTGACAGGAAAAGTATTGTGAAGTTCGGTTCGGTTAAAACTGCAAATCTATTACCAAAACTACTAAAAATACTTGAAGATAAATCGACTAATAATTTCACCAAAATTAAGTTAATGGAAGATTATGGAATATTTTCGAAAAATAGCCCCAACAGCAAGATGTTAATTAAAAACTTTAAGTCAAATTATAACCTTCAGAAACGGATATCAAATCACAGAAACGTAATAAAAGAAGAATTTGGAGAAAAAGTATTTAACGATTCTTCAGATCAAAGCTACTTTCAAAAACGGAATAATTTGCATAATAAAGCATTTAATCCTAATCAAAGTTACAGTGATGTTTCACAATCAATTGTTGGAATTGACTATTATGCGTATTATCAAAACGCTTTTCAACATCCAACCGTTTATTTGGATGAGATAAACAATGTATCCAATGCCATTACACCTTTAGGTTATAATAGTAGCTCATACATATATGTTGATGATGTTATTGATGATACACCTAGTTCTACACTCGATCAATTCTTAAATGGTAAAAATGCTTCAATATTCCTTTTTCATAACCACGGTTTTATAGGTTATAGTATGTTAGCGTTTTTCGAAAATTTATCCACTGCCCAAGAATATGTTGGCCTTTCTGGCGATAACTATGAGATTAAAGAGGGGATATTTTATCTCATTAAAGTAGGGATTTCACCTTCAGGAACATGTGAAAATCCTGAAGGAATAGAAATTGTTCCTTATGGTGTTGCTTCATATGATCTCTGGTTTTTCAATAATTTCAATATTGATTTAACTCTAAATAATAGCTTGGTTATTTTTAATACCTGTTTTTCTGGAAATAACATAGCGAGTCAAGTTCAAGGAAACCTAAGCGTGGCTGGAGCTATGGGAGGAGGAGCTGGTTTAGGATGGTTTTATGGGACTTTTTCTACTGTTACAAAAAATCTTGTACACGAATTTATGAGTAGAATGAATGGAAGCATTGGAAATGGGCAATATAGATCAGCAAAATCAGCATTTGAAAATTTACCTCCCTCTGTAAAAGATGCTCAAGGAGATGATTTTGAATTAGATGATCTCAAAATTTTTCCAAGACCTGATCTAGACCAAGGTACTCCAGTCGTAACACTGTGTCCTGCAGTAAAGGAATTATCGCCTATTAATGGAGCTAGTGGTTTAAGCGGTACTGGTACAGGTTATATTGAATTTGATACATATTGTTTGGAAAGTGATTTAAATCAAGCACTAAATTTTTATACTACTGGAAATGTGACAATAAGCGATATTAAATGGGTTGATCATGCTAGTACTGAAAACATGTCAAATAGAATTGAATTTGATTGGGAAGGTTACAATAATTTTCAAATTACAGTTAATGTTAATTCAGATCATATAAGAAGCTGGGATGTAGATCAAAGTTTTGCTGGTCATAAATTAGATTTTGACGGAATTGCTCCCAATACAGAAAATGGGCAATTTACTTTTTCTGGTACCGGACCAGACCCAACATTAGTAATTACGTCTCCAGCTGGATTAGACAAATGGACAGTCGGCAAAGCATATGATATTCAATGGACATTATCAAATGAAGTAACAAACTATGTGAAAATTGAAATTAGTAAAGATGATGTTTGGGAGACTATTGAAGAAAGTTATGCAATAACAAGTGACAACATGAGCTATTCATATACCCCATCATGGCCTCAATCGGATAATTGTAAAATAAGAATAACAGATACTGAAAATACTTCAATAACAGATGAAAGTGATGTATTTAGTATTGACCCTATGTTTACAATTACAAGCCCAAATGATTGGGACAACAAATTCTATCCAGAAGAAAATATATTCATTACTTGGGAATGGAATGATTTTGATGAAAATCTTGACGTAACAAATATGAGAATAGAATATTCCATAGATAATGGAATAAACTGGATTGAAATTCATAATGGAGGAGCACAGTCAACGCAGAATTCTAACACAAAAAAAGTTTTTTCAATAAAAAAATTAGAACGCATATCATTATACACTTGGGAAATACCTAATACTCCTTCAAGTGAATGCTTCCTAAGATTAACACAGCTTCTTAGTAATCCAGCCAATTTTTGTATCAGCAGCCAATTTATTATCTATGCCGATCCATTTGTCAGTGTAACCTCTCCAACATCCGGTGAGGTCTGGTATCATTATTACACAAAAGAAATTTCTTGGGAAAAATATTTAGTCAATAATGTGACTATAGATTATTCAAAAGATGGCGGTTCAACATGGACAGAAATTGTGTCAAACCTTGATGCTAATCAGACTCCCCATAATTGGACTGTTCCAAGTACATTTACGTCTTCCAATTGTAAAATTAGGATTACAGATGCTACAAATTCATCGGTAAAAGATGAAAGTGAAGTCTTTACAATCAAAGCCCCACCGGAAACTTATTTTCTTGAGCATGTTTCCCTGTTGGGGTTAAATAAGGGGGCTGTTGATTGGGCTGATTATGATAATGATGGTGATATGGATTTAGCAGTAATTGGAGATGATAAAGACAATATTCAACATTTTAGAATATACAGAAATGATAGCGGTAATTTTGAAGAATTAAATTTATTTCCCGGTTATGACGTATTAAACGGATATTCTGGGGCATATTATACTAGAAAGCTCGAATGGGTAGATTATGATGCAGATGGAGATTTGGACTTATTTAGTACTTTTCTTAAGAAAGCAAGTTATGAATTCAAATTATTTGAAAATATTAATGGAAATTTGACAAAGGTAAACGCCGGATTACCGGATGTTTTAAATGGGCGATTCGATTTCGCAGATTACGACGATGACAATGATTTAGACCTTTTGTTAATGGGTGAATTTCCAGATGTTACAGATGTATATAGAAATGATAACGGCACATTTTATGCAATAAACGCAGGTTTAGAGTTTTTTAAGCAGGGTGATTGCAAGTGGGGCGATTTTAATGATGATGGCTTAATAGATATAGTTTTATCAGGTCAAAACTCAAGTGGACAAAATAAACTTAAAATTTATATAAATGACGGTACATCATTTAGTGAGGAATATGTTCACGACATGGGTTGGTATAAGTCGGATTTGGATTTAGAGGATTACGATAATGACGGTGATTTGGATTTAGTGGTAATAGGTGATCCCCCCGGGCAAACTCGATTGAGCGAAATATTAAGAAATAACTTTAAGGAAAGTGGTACTTTAGAGTTGATAGGTAACTCAATAGAATATTCGGAATATGGTGATGTTAAATTTGGAGATTTCAATAACGACGGTTATGAAGATCTAATTCTAACAGGTACAAGCTCTGGAGGTAATCCTATTACAAATATTCTATTTAATGATAATGCTGGTACTTTTAGCAGCATTGGTGATTTACAGCTCAATATTGCTAACTTGGAAAAAAGCAGTGTTGATTGGGCTGATTTTGATAACGATGGTGATTTAGATTTTGCATTATCTGGGAGAAATACTACTAATTATTTCACTAAGATTTATCAAAATGTTTTAAACCCGCCTCAAATGACTTATCTAAACATTTTAGAACCAAAATCAGAAGAATCGACTTCAAATGGTTATTACATATTGAATAGAGAATCAAACAACACATTTCAAATTAAGCAAAATAAATTTGTCGATATCGAGGCATTTCATACAAATTCGGACTATACTTTTTCATTTTGGTCAGACGGGATAATAGAAAACAAAAGGCATTTTAATGCAATAGGAAATCATGAACTTTCAGCAATATTTAAAAAGAGTCATGCAACTGCTAGCCCATCTGCCTTCTCAAACACAAACCAGCACAAAGTGGTGCAGACATATAATGGCAATTTACACATGGTTTACGAAAGTATGGGGTATGTTTGGTATGAGGTAAGTACTGACAACGGCGCAACATGGACGCTTGCAAATGATGGGAAACCGCTTTCGAGCAATGAAGCAAAAAATCCTTCAATTGCAAACGAGTTAAATTCCACAAATAATGATGTGTTAATAGTTTTTCAACAAAAAAACAACGACGGCCAAACTAATGATATTATTGTTAAATACTATGACGGGATTACCGGGTTAGAAACTTATGAAGAAATAATTGAATCTCAATTTGGTGATTATTCAAACAACTTAAGTCCTGTTATCGCTTGGTCGGAATCAGACGGTACGTTAACATACCATACTCTTGCTGTAGTATATACAAAGAAAACAGACACAGCGGGTATTTATTATACAATTCAT
>JASFMY010000059.1:0-36436 GCA_050117315.1 Ignavibacteria bacterium | reverse complement strand
TTCCTTCTAATACATCTTGGACTACTTGCCTTTTGAACTGCTCGCTGTAATGTTGTGATTTTTCTTTTTTCATTTTTTGTCCTGTTTTTGGTTGACTTTTTTTGTCAACCTATTTCAGGACTATACAGGAATCTAAAATTAAGAGATTCCCGCTTAATACGTGCGGGAATGACATAGTATAGGTTATTCCGGCTTAAAGCCTAGGGGATGGGTTTTTGAACAAGGGTAGAGACCGGTTATGTTGGTTTCGTCACTGAATGGGAATCTGTCCTGTATTGTGCGATGCAGCACCCAAACTCAAATTACATTCAAGATTTGTTTTCGGATTCCATTTAATTTCAAGAGTTTAACTTTAGGTTCTTTTAATTTGAGCAAAAAGTATGTAAGCTGATGAATATCTTTGATTTCTTCGATTGCATTGCCAACACTTACATTTATTTGATTTACCATTAGTAACCTTTCCAACTTTTTATAAACTGTATATGCTGTAAAACATATGCATATATGCGCGTGGATTCGATTTATGAGTCTGTGATATATTGGTCTAATCATTAAGTCCGTTTTTGATATTCTGAAAGCTTATAATGAAGAAGAAATTCATTTATTCTTTTCTCAAGAAATGGATCAATATTTAATTGAAGCATTCATTGGTTTATTTCTTACTGGTTGCCGAATTGAGGAATTTAGTTCGCTAAAATGGAAGGATAGTATAGATATTAGAAACAAACTAATTATGATTCGCACCTACGACGAATTTGAAACTAAAACATATAGTTCCGAAAGAGATATACCAATGTCAAACTTGTTGCACAAGTTATTGATTAGTAAACAAGCTAGATCGAATTCAGAATATGTTTTCTCGAATGCTAAAGGTAAATCATTAACAGAGCGAAGTATGCTAAGACGTTGTAAAGAAATTGCAAAAGAAGCAGGAATTACAAAGAATGCTACTTTACATAAGTGGCGCCATACATACTCTACTTTTTTGAAGAAGAATGATGTTGATTATACTGATAGGCAGTATTTACTTGGTCACAAACCAGATTCAGTAACAGACCATTACACAAAAGTTGATCCGTTAAATCTTCATAGTAAGATTAGCCAACTCGATAAATATTTGCCAGAGAAAATTGTTAAAGAAATATTAGAAATGAAACTTAGAACAAAAATTAATATTCACAAGAAGCTACTTCAAAAGAGGTAGCTTTTTTATTTTAAAGAGGTATTATGAAAATAATTAATTTAATTGAAGTATTACAAGACGAAAGCAGCATTGAAGAATACCTAATAAACATTGGGTTACTTCAACGCTTTGATAATTGTATTTATTGCGAAAGTAATTCGTTAGGTAACGTAAGAAGGGGAAAAATAAAATGTTACAATTGTCAGAGAGAATGGAACAAAAGGAAATATAGTATATTAGAAAATCTTAGAGTGGACTTTAAAGTTCTAGTAATATTTTTGCAACTGTATGAGTTGAATATTCCAAAGCATTTGATAATTAATGAATTATCAATAACTGAGAAAGCATATTATAAGCTCGAAAAAATAGCAAAAAATGTGGGTGGCTGTTAGGGCTGTTTTTTGTTTTCTACAATTTTTATTGGGACTATTTTGGGACTACTTTGAGACCAAATTGGGACTAACAGCTATTTTAACCACCCCTTTTTAACCCCTTTATCACACACTTTTAAAAACAAAAAACCCGAAAACAGTTTATAATTGCTGTGATCGGGTTTTCTATTTTTAGTGCGGAGAGGGCGGGATTCGAACCCGCGGTACGGTGTTACCCATACGACGGTTTAGCAAACCGCTGGTTTCAGCCACTCACCCACCTCTCCATGAGTGTTGTCAGCTTTTTAAAGAGAATACAAATATAGAAATTTATTGTTTATATAAAAAAGATTTTTTTGCGATATAGAGCATATTTCTTTTTTGTTAACCCGATATTTGAAATCATATAACTGAATACATAATCTGACTTAGTATGAAAATAAAATTTAAATTCTTTTTCGGTTTTTTCAGAATGAAGTTTTTTTATGATTATTTTGCTTGAAATACAACTAGTGTCATGTCAATTATAATATGACGAAATTTTATATTTTTTGTCAAAAACGATTATTATGACAAAATACAAAGTAATATTAACAAAAGACGAACGGACAGAACTTACCTCAATGATAAGAAAAGGGAAGTATATATCACAAAAATTCAGAAATGCATACGTTCTTTTACATTGTGACGAAGGAGAATATTCAGATAAAGTAACCAATGCAGAAATGAAGAAAGTCCTCAAAATAGGTATACGTACCATTGACCGGATTAAAAAGCGTTTTGTAGAAGAAGGTTTTGAAGCCTGTCTTGAACGAAAGCCGACAAGCAGGGAATATGAACGTAAGGCAGATGGAGAGTTTGAAGCACGCTTAATAGCCTTGAGCTATAGCAAACCACCGGAAGGCTTTTCGAGATGGTCTTTACGGCTTCTGGCAGATAAAATAGTCGAACTGGAGATTGTAGAGTCCATATAATGAATGTTTTCCAGTTGTCTGCATGGATGAATCGCCGAAACAATTAATAGGGGAAACAAGGATTGGTTCGCCGATGGAGGCTGGAAAAGAAAAGCGGGTCGATTATGAATATACCCGGAAAGGAACCTGTAACATCTTTATGGTAAACGAACCTCTTTGAGGGAAACGCCGTGTAAAAATAACAGAAAGAAAAACAAAGCTTGATTGGGCTGAACTCATCAAAGAGATAGCAGATGAAGATTATCCTAATGCAAATAAAATAACTTTGGTAATGGACAACTTGAACACGCACACACCGGGGGCACTATACGAAATATTTGAACCCAAAGAGGCCAAAAGAATTTGGGAGTGGTTTGAATTTGTTTATACCCCAAAGCATGGGAGTTGATTAAACATGGCAGAAATTGAGTTGCATGTATTAAATAGTCAATGTCTTAACAGGCGTATTGATAGTATTGATAAAGTAGTTTCTGAAACAAAGGCATGGCAGGAGTATAGAAATAATAAAAACGCAATAATAAGTTGGCAGTTTACTACTAAAGATTCTCGTATTAAACTAAAACGACTTTATCCGTCTGTTATTTCTTGTCATGACACTAGTGTGAAGTTAAATGGTGCAAAAAAGAATGCATTGCAATTTCTTGTAATAAATAATAACTTATATATAATTTCTTGGACAATTGTATATAGTTGACTATTGAACACCGCTGAGTCTTTTATTTCTCATCTATTTTAATTAAGGAGGTTTATGATAAGTGTATAGGTATATTGTATTCTTGTTTATAGTTTTATTTTTCTCTTCACATCTAATATTATCTCAAAATTTAGGTACAATAAGAGGTACGGTTAGCGATTCCCTTAATGGTGAGGTGCTTGCTTACGGAAATGTTTTGGTTAAGGAGTTGAGTATAGGCACATCAACCGACAATAGAGGATTTTTTATTATTTCCTCTGTTCCTGCTAATCATGAGTACACACTAACAGTTACTTATGTAGGCTATGAGAAAAAAGATATAATTGTGAAAGTATTGCCCGACAAGATTACGCATGTAGATATAAAATTATCCAGTTCAAGTCTTGAATTGCAAACGGTAGAAAAAATTGGCCAGAAGGTAGCTGAAGAAAATGCTACAGATATAGGGTTAGAGCGAATTAGCGTAAGACAATTAGAGTACTTACCCAAGGGTGTGGAAATGGATGTTTTTAGGTCATTGCAATATATGCCGGGTGTTCGCTCAACCGGGGATGTTTCTGCAAGATATTATGTCAGAGGCGGTAGCAGTAACCAGAACCTTGTATTGCTGGATGGCGTACCTATTTACAATCCTTTTCATGCACTTGGTATGTTCAGCGCTGTTGACCCGGATGTTATAAACAACATCGAATTTTACAAAGGAGGATTTCCAGCTGAATATAACGGACGTATATCCTCAATTATGGATCTAATTGCTAAGGATGGAAATAAAAACAGTTACTCCGGTAAAATAAATGTTAGCCAGTTAACCGGCAAAGTTCTTGTCGAGGGACCGATACCCCACGGATCATTTATATTTACCGGTAGAAAAAGTCTTTCAAAAGAAATTCTAAAGAAATTTTTGAATAACCAGAGTCTTCCGATTGAATTTTACGACGCTTCAGTTAAACTCACGTATGCCAACCCGGATATTTTACCTATTTCAAAATTTTCTCTGCATGCATTTATAAGCGATGATGATTTGGACCGCGATGATCCTACAAAAGAAGCATTTGGATGGTCAAATAAATTAATCGGTTTCAGTTGGTTTCAGGCTGATAAAGAAAGTCCCTTGTTTTACGAAATAGTATTCTCTTACAGTAATTTTGAGGGAGAAGTTATTCCAAATTTGAGTGATGTGAAACAAAGAGAAAATTCCCTTGATGATATTACTCTCGATATGAATTTCAACTATATTTTTAATTCAAAAGACGAAATTGCTTTAGGAATTAAGATCAAAGATCTCAGTACTGATTTATTTGTGGAAAATGCATATGGGGTCTTATCAAATATAAATGAAAGCAGCAGCAGCATAAGCGCTTTTATAAAATATAAATTATTACGTTTTGATAATTTTGGTTTGGATATTGGCTCAAGATTTAATCTGGTTCATTTATCAAAAGCTGCTACCTCGGAACATTTTTTTGAACCAAGAATTAGTATTACTTACGGATTGTTTTCATGGATGAAACTTCAAGCAGCGTCAGGAGTTTATCTGCAAGAATTAACAACGTTATCGGATGAGAGAGAATTAATCTCATTTTTTGAACCATGGATTATTACACCGGATTATCTTAAGCCGGCCAAGTCTATTCATTTAATCGGGGGAACTGAAATTAGTTTTTCGGAAAATGCTTCTTTTAGTATTGAAGGATATTATAAAATTTCGAAAGACGTACCCACTGTTAATGATGAAAAATATTATGAAACGGATCCGGATTTAGTAGGCGGTGAATTAGAATCCTATGGATGGGAATTCCTTTTAAATATGTACCAAGCTCCATTTAATTTTACCGCGTCATACTCTTTAAGCTGGGCCTACAAAGAAGTTGACGAATGGGTATATTACCCCAGGTACGATTCAAGGCATAATGTTAATTTAGGGTTTGAAGTTGACCTTGGAAACGGATGGCAGGCAAGTGCCGTTTGGGTATATAATACCGGATTACCTTTTACGGAAACCATGGGATTTTATGATAAATTTCAATTTGATGAGTTGTATACTCCTGGACAAATTTATGAATTTTATGAACCGTTTAGAATTTTAAGAGATATTAATTTAGGCAGATTACCTGATTATCATCGTCTTGATCTAAATTTATCAAAGAAATTCCAATTAGGATTTTTAAGATTTTCGATCGATGCCAGTATCATAAATGTCTACGACAGAAAAAATATTTTCTATTTTGATAGGGAAACCGGGGAACGAGTTAATATGCTTCCGTTTTTGCCAACTGCAAGATTAAAGGTGGAAATATGATTAACCGGAATTTATTAATTTTCGTATTAACATTTATGTTTTTTGTTATCACATGTGATGACTCAGTTAATCCAAATGCAGATTTTAGGGAGAGAAACATACTTAATGGTATTATCAATGCAGATACAAATGATTTTGTGGTTACCTTATCTAGAAGCTACGAAATTGATGGATTAGACCCATATGAAAATACTACCGACCCTGCAATACACGGAGCCGATGTTAAGGTCTGGTTTGATGATAAAGTAAGGTTATTAGTGGAAGACACTGTTGGTAGAATTGACAAATCACGTTATGATAGTGATGTTTCCTTCTATTTTAATGATGATGTTCAACCATTGCCCGGTAGTTTTATTGAAATCGAAGCTCTTCTTCAAAGCGGGTTATTGTTGAAATCAAGAACACAGGTTCCTGATACTCTTAAAACAAGCGCCTTCATAAATTCTGATAAAATTGTACCGGCAACAAGTTACAGCGATGAATTCTTTATTTCATGGACTAATGAATCGGGAATCTTTTATCACCCCCGTTTATTTATAAGATATTATTATAACAAATCAGACAGTACAATTTTATTAAAAAAGCAAATCCCTTTTGATTATGTAAGTGACGGTGATTCACTTAAACCCGTATACGCAAATCCGTCTCTTAAGAGTAGCTATTCTATCTCTATGGAAACTCTCGATAGAGCTATGGAAGATATCTCAGGAGATGATCCTGAAAAAGGTGATTATTTCATTGTTAGAATTGAACTGGAAGTAATGATATATAATAAAGAACTTTCTACCTATTATTCTTCCGTTAGTAACTTTTCAAGTGATTTTACAATTCTTGTCAATCAGCCCGATTATACAAACATTGAAGGGGGATTTGGAGTTTTTGGAGCCTACGGTATATCTAAATTCAAAATAAACCTTACAGATGATTACATTGAATCGTTTGGTTATACAAAAATTTTTTAGAGGAATAAGATGAAGGCATTTTCCTTTTTAGGTTATTTTTTATTATCACTAATGCTGCTTTTTTTTATAGCAACTTGTGAAAGAGAAATATCTGTAACCCCGCCGGATGAACCTCCGCCGGACGGCTTTTTGTTGATAGATTCCTATCCGGATAGTGCAAGAATTTTTCTTAATGGTAAAGATAGATTAAGATCAACACTGGATAGCTTAGGGTTTTTAGAAACTGGTACATACGAAATTACTTTAAAAAAAGATATGTTTAATGATACTGTTTTCACTGTAGATGCTGTTGAAGGGGAAAGAAAAGAAATATTTGTTGACTATTCGCAAAATCCGGGAATGTATGGTCAATTAACACTTACAAGTAAACCGGCAGGAGCTGAAATTTTTATTGATGACTCTGCCACTAATAAAAAAACGCCGTATACATTTTCAAAAATTTTCCCGGGTCAATATAATATAACTTATAAATATGAAAATCATTTTGATATTAGTTTTACGGTAACAATTCAAAGCAGTGAGCTCAGTGAAATGAATAAGGTTATGATTGATTCAACAGTATGGTCATTCTATACAACAGAAAATTCTGATATCCCAACAAACAATTTAACTACAGTGGTTATTGATCAGGTTGGACTCCTTTGGATAGGGTCGACAGACGGACTAATCAGATATGACTATATTAGCTGGAAGCATTTAACAAATTCTAATTCGGAATTGCCGGATAATAATGTTAACGCAATTGATGTTAATTCTGATAATAATAAATGGATTGCTACGAATAAACATATAGGTGTGGCGGATAATAATACTGTCTTTAAATATTACGATTCAAGGGAAGGTACAGGCCTTAAAACAAGTACATATGTAGATATATTTGTGAAGAAGGGAACATCTGATGCATACTACTTTGCATCGGATATTGGTGTTGTTAAATATGTAAAATGCACTGACCCAGATCAAGATCCGCCTTGCATCGAATGGGGTAATATATTTGCTATTTCAGATGTCACTTCCGTAATTTCATGTAGGTTTGGTATTATGTATGGTACTGCTGATTATGGAGTTGGAATAATGGAGGAATTATATACTAAAGCTTTAGTTAACATTCCCAGCAACAAAATTTCTTCATTAGCAGAATCGGATGAAGGAGTTTGGATAGGTCATTTAAATGATGTAGCCGTAACCGGAGGGTTATCTTTGTATGATGGAAATTCTTTTCAACCATATAGATTTTCTGGTAGCAACATTACTGTAAATGCAATTTTTGTAGATAGTCATAATAATAAATGGATCGGCACAAATATCGGGATATATAAATTTACGAATTTTGATGATAAAATATTGATAGATTATGACTATTCCGGATTACCGATTGAAAATGTAACAGGTTTTGCCGAAGATGGTTCGGGGAATATATGGTTTACAACGGAGGGAAGTGGATTGTTTTTATTTAAAGACGGACTAAACCGCTAAATTACTATAGATTTAATCCGCCTTCGCATTCGCTACGGCGGACGAGAAGACGGGGTTTAATTCCCCGTCGCTTGCGGCGAGGTTCATACCATTGATTTCCCGTTTAGTTAAACCCAGAATATGCAATAGAAAAGAAAGAAATTAGTGATAGTTTTAGTTTCAATGAGTTACAAATAATATCTAAGATCAAAAAAGGTAAATAGAAAATCGCGACAAACTTTTTATTTATTATAGATTATTGGTTTTTGTTTTCCTCTAATGCCGTTATTAGGGGTAAACAAAAGAGCAGCGAATAAAGACATATATGACCGGGGAATAAAGTCATATATGTGTAGGAAGAAAAGTCATATAAGAGTAGGGAACATAGTCTTATATGTGTAGCAAGCAAGGTCACATATGAGTAGAGAGCATAGTCATATGTGTGTAGGAAGACAAGTCATATATGAGCAGGCAGCAAAGTCTTATATAACCGGGAAGGCAAGTCCTATATAAGCATTTGCATATTTTTTTACATCAAGTATTATCAATTGACACAACGGGATTATGAAGGAGAAGAACCGGAACAGCGTAGCAGTCATAATGCTGTTGAATATGATGGTGAGCTTTATGTTTTAGGCGGTAGTGGTGAATCAGGTGACTTAAACGATGGATAATGAATGGACTCAAAAATCTGATGCTCCTTATCCCCTTGAAAACGCAACTATGGGGATTAGTGATGACAAACTTTACGTTCTAAATTCAGATGATGTTTATTCAATCTTGGTTGCGGTGGGAATCGGCGGTAGAGTAGCAGTATCAAATGATAGTGGCGAATTCCGGAGTTGAAAATTCAGACGGTAGTTTTGAATTATGGGCTGTCGGGAGTTCGGGCAGTAACGCAGCTATATATCATTCGTCGGATGGGGGTTCCACCTGGGGATCATTAAATTCGCATTATCAATACGATAATTATCATTCTTCTTTTGCCCAGGATGAGAATAATCTTCATATTGGCGGTGACGGTTCATATTACATATCTACAGATGGCGGTACTTCATGGGAGTATCAGGATATTAATAATATGAACAGTGTAAATGGTATATTTTTCCCCGATCAGAATAAAGGATTTATAGTTGGACAAAATGGTAATGTAAATGTTACCGATAATGGCGGAGAAACTTGGAATAGTAAAAATATCCAAACAAGTGGCAGTGCTGCATATCTTAATAAAATTACAGTTAGTGAAGATTTAAATTCAGTATTTTTTATGGATTCAGATAACGGGATAATCGTTGGTGATAATGGTACATTACTGTTAACCAGTGACGGCGGAGAAACGTGGAGTGTAGAATATGCCGGTACAACTGAAAATTTAATTGATGTTTTTAGTAATGATGAAGGTATAGTTTTTATTTGTGGAGAAAATGGAACAGTAATTACAAATAATGAGATTACACATGTTGCTAAGTATCAATTAAATACTACAGTAAATTCTGATGAAGCAGAAAATGCAGGGTGCAGTATTACTGTTGACCCTACTAACACAGAGTTTGATGAGGGAACAACTGTAATTTTAACTGCTGTAAGTACAGAAGGATGGGAATTTGTAGAATAGACTGGGGATGTAAGTTCACTACAAAATCCGGTTGAAGTTGTCATCGATATGGATAAAAACATTACTAATGTTTCAGAAGTAAATTTATTGCCGAATGAATTTGAGCTTTTACAGGACTATCCAAATCCGTTCAACCCAGAAACCAATATTAGAATTGCAATTCCCTTTGAAAGCAATGTTAAGATGGAAATTTTTAATTCAATTGGTGAGAGACTAGAAATCTTAACCGATAAATTTGAAGCTGCGGGATATAAAAATTATTCAACCAACTTTAAACACCGAATCAATCAAAGTCCCGTCAACCCATTTAATAACCGCTACCACTTCATTTTTATCTAGTTTAGGTTTTGCAGGAACACCGCATATTTCAGTTACTTCATCATAAATTTCTTTAATTGATTTTATGGGTAGGGATGATCCTTTAACAGTTTTTAGTAAATCTTTTCTTTTAGGATTTATTACAATTCCGCGTTCTGTTACAATCACGTCGATTAATTCTCCGGGGCCAACTAGCGTGGTAACTTCATCAACTATAACGGGAATTCTATCTCTAAATGATGGAATAGCTAAAATTGTACATTGTGAAAAAAGACAATTCTGCCAGCCGCCAATGCCGTGCAGCAAGTAGCCGTCTGAGTGTGTAACAACATTAGCATTAAAATTTAAATCAACTTCTGTAGCCCCAAGAACCACGGCATCAATCATTGATGCAAAATTTCCCTTACCATGATAATTATAGCTCGTAAACGGGCTTGTGTTAACGTGGTTTGCATTTTCTCTCATTGACCTGACGCCTTCAAGATCAAATGTCTGTCCGTCGAGAATATAATCGGTTAAGCCTTCTTCAAGCATTTCAACAAGATATTTGGTTGAACCGCCGCGTATGAACCTTGCTTTAATGTTTTTCTTTTTCATTTTTTCCTTTAAGAAGAGGGCAAAAGCAAGATTGGTACCGCCTGCCCCTGCTTGAAATGAAAAGCCGTCTTTCATTATTCCGGAATCTTCTAAAAACTGGGCAACATATTCAGCTATTAATAATCTATCGGGACTTTTAGTTACCTGTGTTGTTCCGGAAACTATTTTTGCAGGATCGCCAAGTGAATCAACTTCGACCACATAATCAACATTATTGCCTTGGATTTGCCACGGCACACATGGAAAGGGAACAAGGTTGTCGGTTGCTATAATAACTTTATCAGCATATTCGGAATCTACTAATGCAAAGCCTAGTAAACCACAAGCAGATTTACCTCTATCGCCTGTAGCATTACCAAATGAATCGGCAGTTGGAGCTGCGATCACTGCAATATCAATTTTAACTTCACCGTCCTGAACTGATTGATATCTTCCGCCATGCGAGCGAAGTACGCCAGTGCCTTTCATTTTTCCTTTTGAAGTGAATCTACCTAAAGGTCCGTTCATACTTCCTTCGATCTGATGTATTGTCCCGTCTTCCAGGTATTTAATTAAGTGTTCGTGACAAGGGAATGAAGCACTCGGAAACCAGCAGATGTCTTTAATCCCCATTGATTTTATTGTATCAAAAAGCTGGTTTGTTAAAACATCCCCGTTTCGCAAATGGTGGTGGGTGGAGACAGTCATCCCGTTTTTTATGCCCGCTTTTTGTAAAGCTTCATTAAGATTTTTTACGAGTTTGTTTCCGTTTGCCGGATAATCCGCACAGGTTTTGATTGCCGGTTTTGCTTTATTACCTTTCGGTAAAAATTTGCCAACACCTTTGAATGGAGTTTGTTTTTTTCCATTTATTTCTTTTGGGACAAATCTGCCGGCTGTATTTTTAATTAGTTTCATTCTTTTTTAATTGTCCAATTGTTTTATTTTCAAATTGTTGTGATTGAGTTTATAATTTTAGTTTAGAATCTGTATAATTTATTAAACTGTTTATTGAGTTCGGTAGTTTTTGAAGTTCGTTGAAGATATGGTTATAATCATCATCAGAAAGTAATTTCCTAACCTTTGCTTTTTCATTCCAATCTAGAGACTCATACATTGAAGCAAAATTAATTCTGTAAAATCTAATTTTGTCTTTTTTTGTGTATCTGCCAAATCCTTCGGCTATATTTGCAGAGATCGAATCTACAGCATCTACAAATTGGGCTCCAATAGTTTTCTTAGAAAAGTAACCCCATTCTTTAATAACATCCCAAACAAAATTACTCAAAGTAAAAGAAATTCTATAAGCTTCTATATCATTCAACTTAAGATATTTAGTTCGTCTTGCATCCATTAGACAATTAGGCCATTAAACGGTCTATCAAATATATTAGCCTTTATTTCTCTTTTAATAATTTATTTTTTTCAGCATATTCTACAATTTTTTGAGCTCTTTTTACTATAGGGGCATCAATCATTTTACTTCCAAGCGAAACAACTCCAATCCCTTTGTTTTCAGCTTCTTCAAAAGCTGCAACAATTTTTTTTGCCTTCTCTATTTCGCCTTCGTTCGGAGCAAAAGCTTCGTTTATTACTTTTATCTGTCTAGGATGAATACAGCCTTTTCCTTCAAATCCAAGTGATTTAGCTTCTATTACACTTTCCCTTAAACCTTCCATATCCGATACATCCGAGAATACAGTATCTATGGCTTGAATACCCGCAGCTTTAGCAGCGTTGACAACTGCTGTTCTTGCAAAATAACTTTCTTTACCTTCATTTGTTCTTTGTGTGCCGATATCCGCGGTATAATCTTCGAGTCCAATAGCTAAAGCACAATTAAATTTTGAAGCAGCGGCAATCTCATAAGCGTTTACAACTCCCTTTGCACTTTCAATAATCGGCATAAAATAGATTTCATCTTTCACATTATAAAATTCTTTAAGCACTTCAACTTCTCTTTCGATATTAATTACATGCTCTTTTGATTCTATTTTTGGAATCAGAATAACATGTACATTATGAGGGATAACATACTTCAAATCATCAAGCCCTTTAGGCAACTGGTTTATTCTCACCATTCTTTCGGAACCGTAAAAATCAATTGTTCTTAATACATTTCTAACTAATATCGCCGCTGAATCTTTTTCGGTGTGAGCAACACTGTCTTCCAAGTCAAGAATAATTCCGTCCGGCTGATGCAGTCCGGCATTGGGGTAGAACTTTGGTTCGTTACCGGGCAAATATAGTCTGCTTCTTCTTAAACTGTCCTTTGCAGTTTTGTACTTATTCTTTTTATTAAAAGGAAGTAAAAATTCTATTTGGCTTTCCGGGAAGATTCTTTTATATGCTGTTTCAAATCTTGCAGCAATTGTGAAAGACAGGGCCCCAAAGTCTTCAACAACAATTTCAGCATGTTTTATTTCGAAATAATCTGCAAGTTCTTTAATTTGGGCAACTATATTTTCACCGTACATTGAATGAACTTTGCTTTGCAGTTCGATTTTTAGTCCGCCGGATTTTTTGATCTTAATTTCTATGTAGCAATCTGATCTTACATCTTTGCCTCTTTTTCCAGCGTTGCCTTGTAATATTTTTTTATTCATTTTTTGTAATTGTTTAATTATCAAATTGTTGCATTGCCAAATTGCCGGGAGTAAGAGACCATTAGGTAATTTAACAATGCTTATATTATATAACTAGTTTGTCCATAAATTCTCTACAACTGTATTCTTCGCATTCAAATATAGACTCTTTTATTTCATTCTGTTTTTCTCTGTTCATTATTGGATTTGAAAGAGCTTTAAATTTGTTTTCAAGATCATCCATTGTCATTGGCTCTCTCGGGTCACCTTTGGGATATTCAATATATTCTGAAAATTCTCTTCCGTCTTTGGTCTTAATAACAACTTTTGACGGCTGTTTTGCAGGGAACATCTTTTCAAACTCAATTGAGGGTTCGCCTTTTATTTTATCAATTACTTCAAAAATTCTCGGATCTTTTAACTTTTCATTGGAAAAAGATTCGGTTGTTATCTTTTTATCTACAATTGCAGCAGCCAGACAATAGGGAAGAGAGTGGTCAGCAGTTTCTCTTGATTCAGGCCGGTATTTAGCGGGATCAAATAAAATGTCGTATGCTTGTACCAAGGTTGTTACTTTTACTTCCTCAATTTGATCATAATTTAGATTATTGTTGAGCATTACTTTTAGTGTACATGTCAAATGGGTATGAGAAAGTGCTTCTGTAGGAAAGGCTTTCATGCCGCATTCCATAATCTTAAAGTTTTCGCCCAGTCCACCTAGAAGTGCTTCCAAATTCCACGACCATTTTGATATCCCCTCCCTGCCTTGCATATAAATTGGAGCTAATATTTCGTTTTTAGCGTTCCATCCTAAGAAGCAGTCCATAAAACCTTCTTTTCCTTCAAATATTTTCTCTGTGCCGGAAAATCCCTTTTGTGCCATCAATGCAGCAAATACACCAGATTGAGTTGCCATCGGGTCAACCGTATTTTTCATCATTGTTAATTTTCCTGCCGTGGGGCAGCCAATTGTATGATTATGACATCCGCTTATACCAATTGCGTTTACCATTTGATCTTCGGTTAGTCCCAATAACTTTCCTGCAACAATAGGGGAAACAAATTGAGTTAAAGTGGCATGGTGCCATTTTCTTTCACGGATACCGGGTTTTGCAAATAAACATAAACGCTGTTCAAATTCGTAAGCCAAAACAATTGCAACAATTACTTCTTTCATCGATGAATCCGCCAATTCGCCCACAGAAAAAGCGGCAGGCATAGTATCGGACGGGTGAGAAGGGTCTTCTTTCCAGTAAATATCGTTAAAATCGAGCGCACGAATCATTTGTGCATTAACTAATGTTGCGTTTACAGCAGGTATTTTATCTCCGAACCCAATTAAAGTGGCTTCTTCTCTACCACCCATATTTAGATAGATATCTTTTAGAATATTTACATCTTTAGTATGGTAACTGCCGTAAGCACAACCTATTGAATCATATAAAAATCTTTTTACTTCTTGTAATATTTCTTGAGGGAGGTCTTTGTATTCTAATTTTAATGCAAACTCAGCCATTTGTCTTGAGATTGATCTTTCCATCAAATACCTTCAAATAAATTATATAAAGTGATATTCTTAAATTAATCTCAAAATAAAAAGGCTGAATTTACATCAACTCAGCCTCATTTGATTTTGAAATACGTTGAATAAAGTTCTTTAATCTCTTCTTTGAATTCAAACGGGTCTAACTCGTCGTCACCAACAATGAATCTAAATTTCTTTGATCCGTCTTTATAACTATCCAGATCAAACTTTTCAGGAAGAACATTGAAATTGGGTTCCTCACCTTCCGGTAGATCCGGATCATCAATTTCAACCTTATAATAAGTTTTCGCACAGATAATATCGTTGCATATTTTTAAATATTTGTCGTGCGAAGCTTTACGGACAAGCCTTTTTACCGCCTCGGTCTCGTAAATGGGAGAGCTTTTGATCCATTCCTGCATATGAAATGCAGTAGAGACAAAATTGAACATATTGTCGCCGTTTACGACCATATCAAGCTGCTCGTAGTCTCTGATTAATTTCTCGAAAATATTGCGCGGAGTTTCAAAGTTATGAACTATTAATGCCATGACCATACCCCTATTTATTTGATATGAAGTAAGATCGATATGTTGTGTATAGTTCATTATAATAAAAGTTTAAGTAATTGTCGAGAAATATTTATTAATTACATATTATTTTTTACCCAATTTTCTAAACCGTCCATTACTATTAGTTCTTGAGCTGCTTTGCCAATAGGGTTTATTGAATACTCTTTATTTTCCACTTGTATTTTTGAATTCTGAAAATCAATTTTGGCACATTTATTGGCTAATTTTGTTAACTCATCTTTGCCAAATTCGCTTTTCAAATCTCCAACTAATTCAGGTGCCTCAATACATAAAAATCCGTTGTTAATTGCATTTCTCATGTATGTCGCGGAAAATGAACCGGCAATTACACACTGAATTCCTCTATGCTTTAGCGCAGTAGCAGCCTGTTCTCTCGAACTTCCTGTCCCCCAGTTGAAACCGCCAACAAGAATATCTCCGGCTTTAGCTTTTGTTTGGAATTCGGGATCATAGTTTTCCATTGCTACTTTGGCCTGATCTTCAGCTTTAAAATCATCAACATAAGTATATTTGCCGGGATAGATTCCGTCTGTATTCATGTTATCTTGGTTGCAGAAAATAAGATAACCGGTTATCGCTTTAGGGAACCCGTTTATTATTTCCACTTTTTGTGAAGAGGATATATCTTTCTTATTTGTTTTTATTGAAGCCGTAATTGCGCTTGATTCTATCTCGTTCATGAAATCAATAAATCCGGACAATGCTGAGTATGCCACGACAGCAGGTGAAGCAAGATATGCTTTGGCATTCGGCGAGCCCATTCTTCCTTTAAAGTTGCGGTTGGTAGCTGAAATGCCAACTTCACCGTCTTCAAGAAGACCTGTGCCCAGACCAATGCACGGACCGCATCCCGGTGGCAACGGGATTGCTCCCGCATCGATTAATGCTTGCCAATCACCGTTTAATTCACTTTCTTTTTGAACTTCACTTGAAGCTGCAGCAACATAAAATTCTACCCCCTCGGCTATTTTTTTACCTTTTAAGACTTTAGCTGACTCGGCGATATCTTCTTTACGGCTATTTACACAGGAAACTAAATATGCTTTGTTGATTTTTACTTTTTCTTTTTTAATTCCTGATACGGCTTCCATAATCTTAACACTGTTTGGGCCGGCAACATGGGGCTCAATTGTGCTTAAATCCAGAGTAATTTCTTTTGAATAAAAAGCATTATCATCCGGCAAATAATTTGCTATGTCTTTTTCCAATTCCAAAATTCTTTTTTCATTTAATCTTGGGTGTTGTTCACCGTTTCCATCAATATCTGAAGGGACACCTGCTAAGCCTCTGTTTTTAACATAATTAACTCTATCTTTTAACCATGAAGTTGTAACTTCATCAATAGGGAAAACACCTGCCAAGGCACCCCATTCTGTGGTCATATTTGCGATTGTTAATCTTTGATCAATTGTCAGGTTTTTAACTCCACTACCGGTAAATTCTATAACATGGTTTAAAACTTCGTCATTCTTAAAATGCCCGCATAATGTTATTATGATATCCTTACCAACAACACCTTTTCGTAATGCTCCCGTTAATTCAACTTTTGCAATAGGAGGCACTTGCCACCAGGTTCTTCCGGTTGCCCAAATCGCAGCGGCATCTGTTCTAACAATAGGTGTACCCAAAACGCCTAAACCGCCGTACATGTTTGAATGGCTGTCCGATGCTACAACCATAGTTCCAGGAAACGCATAGCCTTCTTCACACATTATTTGATGCCCAATGCCTCTTCCGGCAGGATAAAAATCATTTCCCATCTCTGCAGCAAAATCTTTAATTTTTTTATACTTAGCTAAATTCTTTTCACTTTTATCTTGAATATTGTGATCCAATGTATGAACTACCTGCCTTGGGTTTGCAAGCTTATCAGCACCTATTGCTCTAAATTTTGGGATCACGGCTCCTGTGTTGTCATGTGTCATTACATAGGCCGGTCTGATTGAAACAAAATCGCCGCTCCGAATTTTTTGATTCTGTTCCAATTCTACAGCAAATTTTTGGACAATTTTTTCAATGTATGTTTGTGGCATTTAGTTACCTTTTGTGAATAATTGTTTAATTGTCGCATTGCCATTTGACAATATTAGACCATTAAACAATTTATATTTTCAAACAAGTATCGTTTTTAAACGGTTCGAAACTTACAAAATCCGCGTGATGAACAATTATTGACTCAATTGTTCTTTTTCCTAGATCGCCTTCTTTTGAATGATATGCTATTATGTGCTGAACTTCCACCGGTAATCCAAATCTATCAGCAATAGAAACCCCGCTGAAAGGATGGCGCAACAATTTACCTTCTTTTGTAACAGAAAGTTTTTCGTCAACTAATTCGTATTCCCATAACTTACCTACATCTATCAAGATTGCTCCTGAAATTAGGTAATCCATATTTACCTTTGCATCATCTTTGAAATTTGTTTCCATTATTTTTGCAATTTCAACTGCTAACTGCACGCATGTTCTTTTGTGATTCATAAATGAAACACTGCAGTTCCGGATTAAAAGTGAAAAAGGTATTACATCTAGATCTTCGACTGTAAGTGATGAATTTTCAATAGCATATACCCAGCAATCTAAAGTTTTTTCTTTAAGTTTTTTATTTTTAATCCAATCAATTTCAGGCCATATTTTTCTTATTTTTTCCCTCATACTTATCCCGTTGTTTTATAAAATGTAAAACGCAAATGCTGTGTTTTACGTTTTCATTTCTTTTACAATTTCTCAATAATTGCATCAGTCATCTGTTGTGTGGCGCATGCTCCGTTCTCAATTGCTGATGCTCCACCTCTAATTTTCATCATATCGTATGTTTTTACTTTACCCTCTTCAATTACAGTAGCAATGGAATTTCTGATATTATCTGCTTTACCGGTTTCTCCAATATGGTCCAGCATCATGCATGCACTCAAGATCATGGCAATAGGATTTACGATAGAAGGATTTAATTTTTCATATTTGGGAGCAGACCCATGAGTCGGTTCAAAGACTGCAACTTCATCACCAATATTGGCAGAACATGCAAATCCTAGTCCACCTACCAATCCGGCAAAACCGTCGCTTATTATATCGCCGAACATGTTTTCGGAGACCAGGACTCCGTATGATTCCGGATTCTTTGTCAGCCACATCATTTGAGCGTCAATATTTGTATCCCATAAATCGATGCCAGGATAATCTTTTGCAACTTCTCTTGCCGTCTGCAAATACATCCCGGAAGTCTCACGCAGGACATTTGGTTTTTCACATACAGTTACATTTTTATAATCGTATTTTTTTGCATATTCAAATGCTGAAGTAATTATTCTGCGGGTAGCTTTTTTTGAAACAATTCTTGTTGAAATTGCCATTTCTTCATTCGGAACGTCAATAAAATTTTTCATTTTAGGGTGAGTTTCCAAGGCTGCTCTTACCTGTGCAGGCGGGTTTGTCCATTCAACACCTCCGTACATTCCTTCTGTATTCTGTCTGAAAATTACGGCATCAACCAACGGCTCTTCATATCCGCCCTTCCCGTCTTTTCTTATAAAATTCAACGGGTTTCCCTTAAATGCTTTGCAAGGACGAATACATATATCTAAGTTGAAGTGTTGTCTTAATCCGACAATAGGGCTGAAGTAAACATAACCTTTATTCTGTAATTCCGGAGATAATTCTTTAGCCGCTTCTTCTTTGGGTTTGCTTGTTATTGCACCGAATAATCCAATTTTATGTTCTTCTAATAGATCAATTGTTCTTTGTGGCAAAGCATTTCCTTCCTTAATCCAAAAATCCCAGCCTATATCACCATGAACATAATTAGCTTTGAAGCCTGCTGCATCTAAAACTCTGATAGCTTCCGGTAAAACAGTTTTTCCTATTCCGTCGCCAGGTAACGATACTACTGTTCTCATATTTTTTATACCCTTATAAAATGAAAATTATCTAATTCAGAATTATTAGTGTTACAGTTAGTGTAACAATTTAATTTATAAAAAAAATCGCTCGAAAGCGATAGAAAAATATTTTAATGTCTTATTCAAAATTATAGAGTTGCAAACTAATTAGCAAGGGAAATAGAGCAGAAATATTAAAGAATTCCGATTTTTATACGATGATATAATTTGCATGGATAATATTTAAAAATTTGATAATTGTGTTGAGATTGCTTGTTATGAAAGTAAGTTTCTGCAAAGTCTTATTTATATTATTCGTTGCACTAAATTCAATTTTGTATGGCAGTAATAAAATCCTTATTCTACATTCCTATCATCAAACGTTTGATTGGACGGAAGGGATAAATAAAGGAATTACTTCCGTTCTTGATAAGTGTCCCCAAAAGCTTGATTTAAGTATTGAATATCTTGATGCTAAAAGATATCAGGTGAAAATTCTATTTGAATTGTCTGCTGAATTATTTAAAGAAAAATATCAGAATGAGGAATTTGATATTATTATAGCCGCCGATAACATTGCCTTGAGATTTTTAAACAATTATAAAAATGATTTATTCCCAGACGTACCGGTCATTTTTTGCGGAATAAATAACTACCATGATTCGTTAACAAGTAACCTTACAAATGTTACCGGGATTATTGAAAATATTGAAATTGAAGAATCGCTGAATTTAGCTCTAAACTTATTTAAAAATACAACTGATGTTGTAATGATTACGGATACAACAGAAACAAGTAAAAGGATTCTGGATAAGTTCTTTAATGAACATAATTTTAACGATAACTTAAAGTATCATGTGTTATCTAATAAGTCTAATTCGGATATTATTTTGAAGTTTAAGGAACTTCATAAGAGAACAGTAGCCTTCCAAGTTGGATATTTTATCAACGAAAAAGGTGAATTTGATTCATATAGTAAAAGAATGAATAGCTTAAGTAAGTCACTTGATGTCCCAATATTCGGTATTTGGGATTTTTATTTAGACCAAGGTATTATAGGTGGAAAGTTGGCAAGCGCTTTTAAGCAAGGTGAGGCTGCTGCTCAAGTTTTGCTGGAAGTGTTAAATGGAGTAGATATAAAAAAAATACCTGTTAAGGATAATATAGAGGACTTTTGGGGATTTGATTACAAAATATTGAAAAAGTTTCATATTGGAGAATCTCAGCTTCCTGAAAAAAGTCTGATTATTAACAGACCGGATTCTTTCATAAAAATTGACAAAAATATAATCTGGACAATTGGTATATCCCTTATATTACTTGTAGTAACTATTATTGCTTTGGTACTGTATATTTTTGCTAAAAGAAAAGTAGAAGTCGCATTAAGGGTTGCAAAAGAAAATGCCGAAGAGGCAGACAAACTTAAGTCGGAGTTTTTGGCACAAATCTCACATGAAATTAGAACCCCGGTAAATGTTATGCTCAGTTTTACTACAATTCTCAAAGAAGAATTTGCAAATCATACATCGGATGATGTTAAGGAGATTTTTAAATTCATAAGAAGAGGTGCCGAGAGGCTGACCAGAACTATTGATTTGCTGATTAATTTATCGGAATTAAATGCAGGTTCAATTAAACTAAACAAAAAAATAACTGATTTGAATGAAGAAATTATAAAACCAATTTATGATGAATACAAAGTTCTGGCTGGGAAAAGCAATCTTGAAATGGTAACTGACCTTGACGAAGGATTAGATAAAATAGAAATTGACCCCTATATGATAAAACAGGTTCTGATAAACCTGGTAGATAATGCAATTAAGTATTCCGAAAAGGGAACAATAAAATTAATATCATCAAAGGATGAGTTTCAAAATAAGTTTTTCAGTGTTGAAGACCAGGGAATAGGTATGTCCCAAGATTATCTTGATAATATTTTTAAATGTTTTACTCAAGAGGAACAGGGATACACACGTAAGTATGAAGGCACCGGACTGGGTCTTTCTTTAAGCAAACAATATTGCGAACTTAACTCGGCTGATCTAAAAGTTGAAAGTGAAAAAGGCAAGGGAAGTAAGTTCACGGTTGTTTTTAACGAAGATTCTCCTTGATACCTCGGGCTGCCTGTAATTGCAAAAACCTAGTCCTATATTATCTTTCCATTACCTAATATTCGATATCGAGTTGTAAGCTAAGGCGGTTATCGAGATTTCCCTCTATCTCATTATTTCCTGAACTTAAAACTCTTTCATCGGGTTTTATTAGTTCGGAATATTTTAAAGAAAATTTTAATCCGGCAAAGGGAGAATAATTTACGGCAAAGTACCAGCGCATGCCTTCACCAAACAATCCCGGGTTTGTAATAATTCCCGTTATATCATTTTCAAATTCATAAAGCCTGGAATCGAATGAATCTGTTTTGAAAAAGATTACTCTGCCGTAGAACCTCAGATTCTCATTAATGCCGTAGCTTATATCCTGGAATGTTAAGAAGCCGTTTTCTCTTTTTACATTTTCAATGTTCAACCAGATCAGTTCAATTCTTGTTTTGAACCTTACAATTTTAGAGAGTTTGTAAATTAACTCACTCCTAAATTTATTTCTTACTTGATCGACAGTCTGTTTAGTAAAATCAAATGATTCTTCAACCTCCTTAGTTTCATTTAGAAAGCGCAGGTTCAGTTTTGTTTTACTAAAAATTCTGCTCTCATAATTCATCATAAATTCATTGCCGCTTAATTGAAAGGAATTTGTTTCATTGGGAAAATTAAATTGATCGTAATAAAAATTAAACAAACCGAAATCCGTCCGCCATTTTAAGCCAGCATAAAAACCAAGTTCGTTTTGTGTATTTGAGCTTTCACCAAAACCGTTTGAATGAAAATTAAAAAAGTTGAAGGGGTAACTTCTGATTGAAGTAATAAATGAAACTTTATCGTTTAGTGAGATTTGAATATTATTTATGCTGGCAACAGAAACATTGTTGTAAGCGAATTCTCCCGACACAAAAATATTTTTATAAAATGAAGAGTAGCCGAAAGAATAAAAATCAAAATTATCACCTCTAGGAGAGGTTGCACCTTTATCAGCAAAAGGATATGAAAAATCGGTTTTATAATAAAGTAGACCTGCACTGATATTTTTAACAGGAGAGTAATTTACAATTGAACCGAATACTTTTTTTTCAACTCTATTCTTTTTTCCTGTTTCACTTTCTGTTCTGTGCAGTCCGTCTATTTTTAATGAAGTGATTTCATCGTTTGTAATACTTGCATCAATTTCATCGAATGATACAAATGGGATAACACTTAGAGTATTCATTTTTAACCGTGCAGCTCCGCCTCTGAAAAACCTGTTTTCATCCGAACTAGAATACGCTGTTATTCCTCTTGCTTTTTTTATAACCGGAGTAATCGCGCTGCCGCCTTTAGAAAACCCGTAAGGTCCCCAAAGTGCAAGTCCTTGTCCAAACTCAACTAAATAATCACCTCCGATAATTTTATAACTTTCATTAAGGTATTGTAAATGGAATGAATAAAAATCATCATACGAATACTCGCCTGCATCTTTTTCAATGAGCAGACCGGCAGAAATCATATTGCCGTAATTTAATTTGAGTCTGTTATAATTTTTTACCTTTGAACCCAAATATGAGCCGTCCTTAAAGCCTTCTCTTTCCTGTAAGTCTGTTATTGTCCTCGTTCTGAATTGGAATTGAACCGGAGATTTTGTTATAGGTCTGTTTTTAATATCATCCGGTTCTTTAACAAGTACTTTTATGAAATTTTTTAAAAGATTTACTTTTACTTGTGATATACCTTTTACTGCATTTAATTCGCTTGTTGAAAAAAATCTACCGTATTTATTTCTATGTTTAATAATGGCTTCTGCTTCTTTAAAATCTAAGAAAGGAATCTGAAGTAATTCATTTATGTTTGCTGAATTTATATCAACAGGATTATCTTTTAATTGTTCAATCAAATCGTAAAGCTGGGAGTTGTCAGCATCAATAGATGATTCTTCGAGCAAAATTTCTATTTCGTTGCCGGTTACTGTTGTATCTATTTGTGCTAAAATAAAATTAGGAAGTATAAGCAAGCATAAAAGAATTATTATTTTAGAAAAATTAATCATTATTTTCAAAAGAGAATATTATTCCGGCTTGATGTGTTAACCCTAAATACTGGTGAGAGTAAAAAGCATAATCTAAATTAAAAATAGAATAGTTAATCCCTACTCCCGCAGCAAAAGTATCCGGTTCATTTTTGTAGCCCAGCCTTAATTCAAAGTTTTCAATTAGTTTATATTCCATTCCGAATTTCATAGACGGATCAAAATCTAATTCTTTCTCAACTGCAGCGTTTATTGTAATATCTTTGCTGATATCGTAACTAAGTCCTGAATTATAGACAACAGGGATCTGGTTAGCTTCTTCGCCGAAAGAGGAACGGGAAAGATTTTCAAATAAAAAACCCAGTCTTAAGTTTTTTTGAATGCTTGCTATGCCGCCGATATTAAAACTGATTGAGTTATCATTACCGTATCTTTCTATTGATAATGTATGATAATTTATTGCAGCACCAACGGAAAATTTTTTATCTATAAAGTTTGAATAAGCAATAGTAAACATGTTCTCACGATAAAGTTCAAATCCGTAAGTCATATAACCTGCCGCAACAGTACCGAATTGAAAATTATGTTTGTAACCGGAAAATCCATTTGCAAGTTCGGATAAACCAAACGGAGCAGGTGAGTAAAAGACGCCTAATTGGTTATTTGATGAAAACGATAAGCCGGCGGGATTATTAAATAAAGCAAATACGTCATTGTCTTGTGCAACGCTGCTGTTGGCTAAAGCAATTTGTCGCGCGCCGGGATTTAACTGGGCGGAACTTTTCCCAGAGAACAACACTAAAAAGGCTATACTTAAAATAGTAAATCTTTTATACATAATTACAAGTTTAAATAATTGCGCAAATACAGTCAAATACTTAAATTTATTTACTCATTTATCCAATTTGAGGCACGCATGAGATTTTTAATTATTCTTTTAATGTTATTACCAACTTTGATTTCTGCCCAGGAGCTAAAGGCAACGGTTTCAGTTAATTATGAATCTCTTGATATTGCTTACCGTGAACGTTTGAGGAATTTTGCCAGGGAAGTTGAAGCTTATTTGAATACCAACCGTTTTACGACTGCCTCTTGGCATGAAGAAGACAAAATAGACTGCCAGTTTACAATATTTTTTACAAGCGCCGGCTCTGAAGTTAATTACGGTGCTCAGGTTGTAATTACTAGCCAAAGACCTGTTTTTAAAGTAGTTGGGAATGATGCAATTAAAACAGATGAAAAATCTTTGGTGCTTAAAATTCAGGATAAAAACTGGACATTCAAATACGAGAAAGGGCAGACTTTTTACTTTAATCAAACAGAGTTTGATCCCTTAACAAGCTTTTTAGATTTTTACGCTTGTATAATTATTGGTTTTGATTCGGAAACTTATGATAAATTAGGCGGCTCAGAACTTTTTACAAGAGCATATGAGACTGCCGTGTTGGGAGCCAACAGCCAATTATTCTCCGAAGGATGGTCTTTGGAGAGCAGTGGCTACAACAAAAGGGCTTTGGTTCAAGATTTAGCCGATGAGAAGTTTCAAAGATTCAGGGAAGATATAACGGATTATTATTTCAACGGAATTGATTTGATGAGAACCGATAAAAAGTTCGCGCAGGATAATATGGCAAAGCTAGTTTATAACCTTTTTGAGAAGTTAAAACAAATGAACAGAAGGAGTGCTTTACTCAAAGTTTTTTTTGATGCCAAAGCTAGAGAAATTGCTGAGTACATGGACGATTATAGAGATATAAAAGTTTTTGAAAAGCTAAAAATAATTGATCCTGCACATATTTCAATCTATGACGAAGTAATAGACAAGAGGTGATAACCTATTTTGCCCGTTTGATAAATTAAATTTGGTCATACTCCCCGTACATAATGATTTTTATATAGATCATTTCTTTTAACGTAGACTAAATTAGTCTATCTCTAACAAACATGTCTTTGATGTGGTTAATTCAGATCATTATTTTGAAATTTTATATCACACTTTCTTCTTGAAACAGAAACAATTAGGAATTAGTTTTGTTTTAACGATAATGTAAATCGAACCTATTTGTTTGTAAGTAATCCCCTAAATAGAGATTTCCGGGTTCTCTACTTTTTGAGGATAATTTCAGGGAGTCTAAATGGCAGAGATCATTTGTTTATAATTAAATCTCTAAAATACTTGTTAATTGTTTTACTCCTTTTAAGTACTACCCTTAAAACCCAGACCCAATTCCCGACTGTTACAAGAACCGACACGCTTTTGCCTAATCTGCAAAATTATTATCCCTTTAAATCCGTCAGTGTTCTGCCGTTATCGGAAGAAATTATCTTAAGCGGCAAAAAATTAAAAGCAGGAGATTACAACATTGATTATAGAGAAGCGTATTTTGAATTGAGTGAAAACCTAGAATATTCTTTATTCGATACAATATATTTCACATACGAAATGATTTTAACAGGGCTTAAAAAAGAATACAAAAAAAGAAGTCTTGTACGCAGGTTTGACCGGATGACTAATGACTCAATAATGGTAGTAAAAAAAGAAAGCTCTGCGTTTACACCGGAATCTATCTTCGGAAGCGACATTAAAAGGAGCGGTACAATACTACGGGGATTTACAGTAGGCACTAACAAAGACTTTACAGTTGAGAGCGGTTTAAGGCTTGAGCTTTCCGGCAAGCTATCGGAAGATATTGAGATTGTTGCGGCACTTACGGATGAAAATACTCCCATTGAACCTGAAGGCAATACCGAAACACTTGAAGAACTAGATAAAGTTTTTATTGAAGTAAAACATAAAAATGCAATAGGTACTTTCGGTGATTATACAATAAATGAAACAATTGGTGAGTTTGGTGTTGTAGATAGGAAACTTCAGGGCCTAAAAGGAGAGTTTCTTTTTGAAAACAACAACGGCGCAATTGCAATAGCAAGTTCCCGCGGTAAGTTTAATACAAACAGTTTCAGCGGGGAAGACGGCAGCCAGGGTCCTTACAGGTTAACGGGAAGGAATAGTGAAAACAGTATTGTTGTAATTGCCGGAAGTGAAAAAGTATTTTTAGACGGAGAGGAACTAACCCGCGGAGAAAACAATGACTACACAATTGAATATGCAAATGCGGAAATAACTTTTACGCCGAACCGTTTAATAACTTCCGCAAGTAGAATAATTGTTGATTTTGAATACACCGAGCGGCAGTACCAGCGCAATTTTTTTTCAACAAATTATAGAACTTCGCTTTTTAACAACAGTTTGAAAGTAAATTTCGGTTACATACGTGAAGGGGATGACGAAGGATCGCCTATAGATATTTCTCTTTCGGACGATGAACGGGCAATTCTTGAAAATGCCGGTGACTACAGGTACAACGCAATAGTCGACGGCGTTAGTCTTGCAGAACCAGACAGCACTGGAGAGGTAACAGGCATTTACACAAAGGTAGATACGCTGATAGACGGGGAAACATTTGCATACTATGTTTATGACCCGGGAGCGGAGAATTCACTTTACAATGTTGTCTTTAGTTATGTGGGACTGGGCGAAGGTGATTATGCTCAGATAAGCTCGGGAAACTACTTGTTTGTGGGAATCGGGCAGGGATCATATCTGCCGGTTAAGTTTCTGCCTTTACCGGAACTGCGGCAAATGACAAATCTTCTTATTGAAACAACCCCGTTCAAAGATGTTAATTTAAATATTGAGCTCGCCGGCAGCTCCTGGGATAAAAATAATTTTTCGGATTTAAACGATGATGATAATTTGGGATATGCACGTAACATAACTTTAGACATAAAGCCGCGGGAAATTAAACTGGGAAATATAAATCTCGGCAAAGTAGGGGTTAGCTATAAAGACAGGTTCATACAAACCGAGTTTACAACTTTAGACAGAATTGACGAAGCCGAGTTTGGCAGGTATTATAACATTGACGAAAGTATAGATGAGGATGAAGAGCTGCGTGAGATAGGTTTAACCTTAATTCCTTTTAAAGAGTTAAATATTAATTCTCAATATGGTTTTCTTTCAGAAGGCAGTTCATTCAGATCGGACAGATTTGTAACCGGTGTAAAATTGGAAAAAGATAAAATAGTTAATCTTAATTACAACCTGGATTATGTGGTTACAGATAATGAGTCTCTAAATACAGACTGGATAAGACAGGATGGAAGTGTAGAATTCTTTGTCGGTAGTTTCACACCGGGGTTTGAGTTTTTACACGAAGACAAACAAAGCAGTTATGATAACTCGGATTCACTTTCGGAAGAGAGCTTAAAATACGTGGAAACTGCTCCTTTCATTGGCTTCAGCTCAGCTTCGGGAATTTCAGTATCTGCAAAATATTCGTTTAGGGAAGAGTTCTCGCCTATTAACGGCAATCTTGAAAAAGAATCGGAAGCAGTAACACGGAGTTTGAATTTTTCATACAGTGGTTTGAGGGAAGTAAAAACCGAATGGAGCCTCGCCTTTAGAACAAAAGAATTTACGGATAAATTTAAAGAGCATGGTTCCCTCAACAACGAAACCGTACTTATCCGTTCACAATCGAGATTTGATTTTTGGCAAAGGGCTATTGACGGAAGCTTGTTTTATGAAGCATCTACGGAAAAGACAGCGAAACTTGAAAGGGTATTTGTAAAAGTAGAACAGGGAACAGGAAACTACATCTATCTAGGTGACCTAAACAACAACGGTGTTGCAGAAGAAGAAGAGTTTGAGTCGACTCAATTTGAAGGAGACTATATTACGACAACTATTCCCACCGATGAGTTGTACCCGGTAATTGATTTAATGCTGAATACGCGCTGGAGAGTTGAGCCCGCTAAACTTATAAGCGGGAAAGGTTTTTTCCCTTCATTGCTGAAGCCTCTATCAACAGAAACGGTTTGGCGTGTTGAAGAAAACAGTACGGAAGAAGATACGAAGAAAATTTACCTGTTGAACTTTTCAAG
The DNA here is from genome assembly GCA_050117315.1 of Ignavibacteria bacterium. GTDB lineage: Bacteria > Bacteroidota > Ignavibacteria > Ignavibacteriales > Melioribacteraceae > JANQIV01. Next base: position 8,348 of record JASFMY010000059.1, on the reverse strand, counting down.
TTTCTTAAATGATTCAAACACAGTCAGCGGAACTAATTACATTCAGAATGATTTTCATATCTTTAAAAATAAAAGAGAGCTTTCATTCAGACACCGTTTTACCCAAAGAAGAACCCTTAACCAATATGCTGGCGGAATTGAAAAAGCATATTATCGCGAGCAGGGAATACGTGTAAAATTTAGAATGGTCAAAGAAATTAGCAATCAATCGGATGTGATTTTTAAGACGGACAACGTTATTTCAGAAGTTAACTCTACCCGTTCCAGAGAGCTTACCGGAACAGAGTTTGTCTCGGATTTTTCATACCGTCCTATAAAAAACCTTGAAGTTGGATTTAAGTTTTCGGTTGAAAACAGTACCGACAATTACCCGGATACTCCCACCGAAATTGAGAGTAACTCTCAAAGCATCAGCGGAATAGTTTCATTTTCAAACAAGGGACGTCTTAAGCTGGAATTTGAAAGAATAGAAATTACTGTTAATAATGATAACTCAATTTCTTCCGACATTCTACAAGGTAATTCGATTGGTAAAAATTATTTTGCAAGAGTTAATTTTGATTACAGAATTTCCGGAAATTTGCAGACATCGTTTAGTTACTCGGGAAGACAATTGGGAAAAGGGAAAATAATTCACACGATGACTGCTGAAGCAAGGGCGTTTTTTTAGAACAATTTTTTACATGACATTTTGTAGCTCCATACCCGTATGCAGTAAGCGGGAATTTAGATTAAAAGTATATAGGAGACGATTTGATTAACAATTCGGTTTTTGTAGAATCGCACTTATTAAAAAAAGTTGAAAACGATATTGAATTTCTTTTACTCAAACGTGCGCCTGGTGAGATTTACCCTGATATTTGGCAGATGGTAACAGGCAAAATTAATGACGATGAAAAAGCATACGAAACAGCGATAAGAGAAATAAAAGAAGAAACCGGACTATCGCCCGAAAAACTATGGGTAGTACCGAATGTAAATTCCTTTTATTCACCTAAGCACGATAAGGTATTGCAAATCCCGGTGTTTGCTGCTTTGATAAATGATGATACAGTTAAATTATCGGAAGAACATTCAGAGTACAAGTGGGTGAAGAAGGAAGAAGCAAAAAAACTACTTGCCTGGCCGGGACAGAGAAATTCTGTTGATATTATATATGAGTATTTCCTGCACGAAAAATTATTTTTTGAACTGGTGGAAATAAAAGAATTTTAAGGAAGAATAGTACGCTGATAAGCAGATAAACACAGATTTAGTCAGCGAAAATTGTTTGAATCAGTCTCATCTGTGTGCTATTGTTTGATTGTCAAAAATCTTGGCTATTAATTAGCATTTACTCATAAAAATGACGAATTTTACACGGTCTTTTTCAAAACATAAATCGTGAGGTTTAATTTGGGTTTAGTAGTAGTAGGTTCCATAGCGCTTGATTATATTGAGACACCATTTGATAAACTGGGAGACGCGCTAGGCGGCTCAACCACTTTTATTGCATTAGCGGCAAGTTATTTTACTTCGAATGTTCAAATAGTTGGAATAGTAGGAGACGATTTAAGTAAAGACCATATCAAAATGCTTGAGGACCACAACATTGATTTGGAAGGTTTGCATGTGGTTAAAGGAGGTAAAACTTTCCGTTACGGCTGCCGTTATCAATTTGATTTAAACGTAAGAGAAAGTTTATATACTGAACTAAATATTTTTGAAAAATTTAATCCGGTGTTAACCGAAAGGGCAAAAAAAGCAACTTATGCAGTGCTGGGAAACATTGACCCCGACTTACAATTATGTGTTTTGGATCAATTGGAAAAACCGAAATTTGTTGTAGCAGACACTATGAATTTCTGGATGGAAAGGAAACTAACCGAATTACATGAAGTTTTGAAAAGAGTAAATTTGCTTGTAATAAATGACTCAGAAGCAAGGCAACTATCAAACGAACATAATTTATTCAAAGCTGCAAATAAGATCCGTGAAATGGGCCCGGAATATTTGATTATAAAAAAGGGAGAGCACGGGGCCTTATTATTTGGTGATGGTGTAATCTTCTCGGCTCCGGCTTATCCCCTTGAAGATATATTTGACCCAACCGGAGCAGGAGATGCTTTTGCCGGAGGTTTAACAAGCTACCTACACGACACAATGGATTTAAGTTTTGAAAATCTGAAAAGAGCGGTAATTTACGGCAGTACAATGGCATCGTTTTGCGTTGAGAAATTTAGTACAAAAGGAATTGAAAAATTAAGCAAGCTGCAAATACACGATAGATTTTTAGAATTTAGAGACTTATCAAAATTTACAGACAATGAGTAATTTTAAATGTATTGAGTTTGCTGAAGACAAACTTAAGTTAATTGACCAGACCAAGCTTCCGCTAAGCGAAGAGTACATTATCTCGGATGATCCCGAGAGGATAGCTGTTGCTATCGAAAGGCTTGAAGTACGCGGAGCCCCGGCTATAGGAGTTTCCGCTGCTTATGCTTTAGCGCTGTCCTTCAAAAATACTAACGGGGAAATAAAAAATATTTTTGAAAAGAATTATAGAAGATTAGTATCAACCCGTCCCACCGCAGTAAATTTATTCTGGGCTTTGGATGAAATGAAAAAAACATTTGATAGTATGGATGACTATTCAAACGTCTATGAAATATTGCTGTCTAAAGCAAAAGAAATTCATAAAGACGACATCAAAAAATGTGATGGAATGGCCCGGAACGGATTGGAAATTTTCAAGAAAAAATCTACAGTATTAACTCACTGCAACACCGGGCAATTGGCAACAGGCGGCGGCGGAACAGCGTTTTATGTAATCCAAAAAGCATTTGAAAATAACCTCGTTGAATTTGTTTACGCAGATGAAACAAGGCCGTTGCTTCAAGGCTCACGTTTAACTGCATTTGAATTAGAGAAAGCCGGAATCCCGTTCAAAATAAACACAGACTCAACAGCGGCAATGCTTATGCAGCATAATAAAATTGATCTTGTTATTACAGGTGCAGATAGAATTGCGGCAAACGGAGATTCGGCAAACAAAATAGGTACCTATAACTTAGCGGTATTGTGTAAACATCATAACGTACCGTTTTATATTGCAGCACCAACTTCAACGATAGATGAAAGTTGTCTCGACGGTTCACATATAAAAATTGAAGAACGAAGCAAAGACGAGATTATAAAAATCAAAGATGTGCAGATTTCAAAAAGCGAATATGATGTTTATTCACCCGCATTCGATGTTACACCGAACGAATTAATTGCTGGCATAATTACGGAAGAAGAGTTGAACAAACCTCCGTATAATTTTAATGCATGAAATACAAAAAACAAAAGCTGTTGTCTTAAAAAAAATAGACTTCGGCGACACAAGCAAAATAGCTACTTTATTCACGGAAAATTTTGGAAAGAAATCCTTTATTGTTAAAGGCGCACGTTCGCCTAAATCAAAAATCGGGAAATTAATTGATCCTCTCAATCACGTTGAAGTAGTTTTCTATAACAAAGAAAACCGTGATGTTCAGCTTATAACCCAAGCCAATCTCATTTCGAATTTTACTAACACCAAAGAAAACCTGGAAAAAATAAAATTTGCCACTGCTGTTATTGAACTTATAAATTCTATTTTCCATGAAGAATATAAAAATGAACTTATTTATAGAGGAACTGTTAAGATATTGGAACTAATAAATTCGGGAGAAGATGAACCTATATTTTATTTTTCAAAATATTTTTTGTTTTTTTTAAAGGAAATCGGGTACGAAATTCAAACATCTAACTGTTCCAGATGTTCTTCAAAAATTGAAGCTGTAAATTTATCCTTTAACTTTGAAACCGGGATTATATGTAAAGAATGTTCAAATGAAACATTAAATTCAACAAAACTAAGTACGGAACTTTTTAAAATAATTTTATGTCTAAGCCACAGAAATAAATCGATAACATATACGAATAAAGATTTGAATTCAATATTATTTTTACTGGAAAAATATTTGACTTATCATGTTCCGGAATTTAGCGGATTAAAATCTTTACATATGTACTAAAAGTTAACGAGATTAAAAATAAATCGGAGACAATTATGAAAACAAAAAAAATAGTAGGCTCAGTTACGTTAATATTATTCGGAATTATTTTCGGTGCCGTATTAGTCACCGGTTTTGGATGGGTTAGCCCTACATCGGCAGGAGTTCAAATTGGAACAACGGAACCGCCGGTAAAAGAAATAAATGCCGATGCACAAGCATTCAATAATGCATTCATCGCAGTATCGGAAAAAGTTACACCGTCAATTGTAAGCATCAGGGTAGTTAGCGAAGTAAAAGGAAATTTACCCGATAACTTCAAATTTTTCTTCCCTTTCAGAGAAGATATCCCAAGAGAACAGCAAGGCGGCGGAAGCGGAGTTATAATTTCCAAAGAAGGGTATATTCTTACCAATAACCACGTTGTTAAAGATGCTAAAATGGTTGAAGTGGGATTGCACGATAAAAGGCTTGTTGATGCCCAGGTTGTTGGAACAGATCCTTTAACCGATCTTGCAGTAATTAAAATTGATGCCGACGATTTAAATGTTTGTTATCTGGGCGATTCGGATAATATTAAAGTCGGTGAATGGGTAATGGCAATTGGCAACCCGTTGTCATTATCATCTACTGTAACGGCAGGAATTGTAAGCGCAACAGGAAGGAATATAAATATTATAGACAACAGCTACGGCGTTGAAGATTTTATTCAAACCGATGCTGCAATTAATCCAGGGAACAGCGGCGGTGCACTGGTTAATTTAAGAGGTGAAGTAATTGGTATCAATACGGCTATTGCAACAGACGGTATGTCGCACGGGTTTATCGGTTACGGATTTGCAATCCCGATTAATCTTGCCAAATCCGTTGCCGAAGACTTAATAGAAAACGGGAAAGTCAGTAGGGGATATATAGGAGTCAGTATCTCTCGTGTTGATGATGCGACTGCAAAAGCTTTGGGTATGGATAAACCAAAAGGCGTAATGATTCAGAATATTGTGGAAGACGGCGCTGCATCTAAAGAAGATATAAAAGAAGGTGATATAATCCTTAAAGTTGATGATACTGAAGTTAATGAGCCGAACGAGTTGCAAAGCTATATTGCGAGACAAAGGGCAGGAGAAACCGTAAAAATAACTCTTTACAGGGATGGTGATGAAATTGTCCGTAACGTAACGCTCAAAGGTAAAGATGAAGATGAGGATGTTAAAACAGTTGCAAGCAGAGGTAAAGATGTTGATAAAGAAAAAGAAGCAGTAGAACTGACTATTGAAGACGTCGGGTTGACTGTTAAAAATCTTAGTTCAAAAGATTATGAGGATTTCGATATTGAAGAGGGAATAAAAATTACGAATGTAAAAAGGTACGGCAGAGCTTTCAATCAAAACCTATTTAAGAATTTAGTTATTGTTGAAGTTGATAGGAAGCCGATTGATTCCGTAAAAGAATTTGAAGATATTATTGAATCAAAGAAAGGTCAGGCAGTTTTATTAAAAGTAAGAGATATAAAAGGCACCACAAGGTTTGTAGGACTTGAAATACCGAATTAATTGAATGTAATTTAGTGTCGTTTCGGGCTAGAGCCGGAATCTAATAGTTGAGAGTACTGAATCTTTTTTATTATTTGTTGAAGTGAAAATAATTCAAAATAAAGCGTCTTATTTTAAGGCGCTTTTTTTATATTTGCACTTAAAAAAAGGAAGTTATGATTCGATTTATTACTGCAGGCGAATCCCACGGTAAGGGATTAACAACCATTATTGAAGGCTTTCCCTCAAACCTAAAAATAGAAAACGAATACTTGAATTTTCATTTAAAACGTAGGCAGATGGGCTACGGACGCGGGCTGCGTATGAAAATTGAAACCGATACTGCCGAAATTCTTTCCGGTATTAGATTTCAAAAAACTCTCGGTACGCCAATTTCATTATTTGTTAAAAACAGTGATTGGGAAAACTGGGTCGACAAAATGACTTCCGGTAAGCCGAAAAGCAAAACAGAAAAGATAACGATACCCCGCCCGGGACATGCAGACCTGGTCGGTGTTTCAAAATATAATCTTGACGACATTAGGAATTCTATTGAGAGATCAAGCGCAAGGGAAACGGCGGCGCGTGTTGCAGCCTGTTCAATTGCAAGAAAATTTCTTGAAGAATTTGGAATTCATATAGGCAGTTTTGTTGAAAGCATAGCAAATATTTATTCAAAAGAAAATTATATAGAAAAGTTGTTTAACAATGAAATAGACGAAAATTTTAATGCATGGACTTTATCGGAAGAATCCGATAAAAGCAGCGTTAGAGTTTTGGACAAACAACAGGAAGACAAAATAATCCGGAAAATTAAAGCCGCTAAAAAGAAAGGCGATACCCTCGGCGGTACATTTTATATCGTTGCTTCCGGTGTCCCGATTGGGTTAGGCAGTTTTATTCAACACGATACAAAACTAAACGCCGATATTGCTCAAATAATTATGTCTATAAATGCAGTTAAAGGTGTTGAGATCGGAAGCGGCTTTAAATCTGCAGACGTATTCGGCTCTGTTTCCCACGATGAAATTGTAAAAACCAAGAACGGAATCGAAAGAAAAACAAACAGGGCAGGAGGAATTGAAGGCGGAATTTCAACCGGACAGCCGATTATAGTTCGAGCTGCCATGAAACCTATCGCTACTTTAATGTCGCCGATAGAAACAGTTGATCTGGCAACTATGGAACAGATTGAAGCCCGCAGGGAACGCAGTGATTTTGTTGCTGTACCGGCCTGTGCCGTTGTTGCGGAGTCAATGCTCGCATGGGTTATAGCAAAATATTTTCTTCTTAAATTCGGCGGCGACTCAATGCAGGAAACAAAAGACAATTACAACAACTATGTTAAAAAGTTAAACAAAAGACTCGAAAAGAATTTTAGGAAGCAATAATGTTCAAAATGCAAAAGTTTGTATTCAGTCCTTTCATGGAAAATACATATATAATCTGGGATAACGAAAATAAGGAAACCGCTGTAATTGATCCCGGCTGTTTGTTTGATTACGAAGAACAAAAATTAGCCGGATTTATTGATGACAATAAACTTCAAATAAAATATTTAATAAACACTCACTGCCATATAGATCACGTCTTTGGGAATTTCTTTGTAAAAGATAAATACAATCCCGAATATTATGCACCTGAGAAGGATTTGTTTCTTTTGGATATGATGCCTGAACACTCAAAAAACTATGGCATAGTAATGAAATTTTCTCCTAAGCCGGATAAATTTATAACAGAAGAACTTGAGCTGACAATCGGAAAATTCAAACCAAGGTTTTTATTTACACCGGGGCATACTCCGGGTGAATATTGCATTTATTTTGAATCTGAAAATATCTGTATTGCAGGCGATGTTTTGTTTAAAGAAAGCATAGGAAGAACAGATTTATGGGATGGTGATTTTGATACTTTGGCAAATTCCATTCAGCAGAAATTATACGTACTACCCGAAGAAACAATAATTTATTCAGGTCACGGTGAAGAGACAACCATTGGCCACGAGAGAAAACATAACCCGTTTGTTAATTGAATTTTACACGGACGGTTGCCAGAATAATAGACAACAATAATACTATAATAAAATACTATGGTCAAAAAGGAGAAAGAGAAAGAGTCTGAACACCGGGTTAAAAATCTAACTTCTAATTCAAAAAAACTTTTGTTTTTTGATTTATAAAATCATATTTTTGAAATCTCTTTTAAGGGCAGATAGCTCAGTCGGTAGAGCAAAGGACTGAAAATCCTTGTGTCGGCGGTTCGATTCCGTCTCTGCCCACGAAAGATTACAAACCCGAGTTACCGACCTCGGGTTTTTTATTTTAAAAAGAGAGGATTTTATAGTAAAATCCCAAAACCAATTTGTAACAAGTATATTTTCTACCATAATGAAAGTCCTACCGGACTTCAAATAATATTTACAAACTTTTACATGATTAATACAAATTTCATCATTGTTTATAACAACTTTTCCTATATTAATGACAACTTTATATTGGTATTTAAGAAGTTATTTCAAATTAATGCAAACTTTTCTGCCTTAATGGCAACTTTTCTGAATTATTGACAACTTTACTTTGGTATTTAAGAAATTGTTTCCAATAAATGAGAACTTTTTTCAATAAATGCAAATTTTTTCTGATTAATGAGAACTTTTTTCGATAAATGCAAACTTTTTCTAATTAATAAGAACTTTTTTTGATAAATGCTCTTTTTGATGAAAAAACGAATAAACCTGTTCTGTGAAATTGGTAGTAATATGAGTTTAACCCGGATTATGCAATAGAATATTGTAATTATT
>JASFMY010000058.1:0-36438 GCA_050117315.1 Ignavibacteria bacterium | reverse complement strand
TCACTCTATAATATTTAAGAATGTTGCTGGTTTGCACAACTTAATGTTTACTTAAATTTGAACATTATGACCTATAAGACTGGCAAATTTATTATTGCTTTTAGGGGCTTATTTCGCAGGAAGTCTTATGAATGTAGTGTTTCATAGCTCCGGCATTCAGGGTGTGTTGCGTAACTCAATTAGGTGCTTCAATAGCCACGTGCCTCAGCACGTTGGAAATAAGAAACCGAATAGAATCCGGGCTTTTCCATTAGCCATTTTTTGTAATACAGTCAGTAGTAATTGTGCTATTAGTGTACACCAAACTTGTGTTCTAATTGCATTTTCATTTTCACCGTAAAAATAATGTAACTGAAAATTCTGCTTCATTTTCTTAAATAGCAATTCTATTTCTTATATATACTTGTTGCAAATTGGTTTTGGGATTTTGCCATAAAGTCCTCTCTTTTTAAGACCTGCCCGCCGTAGGAGACTTTGGGAGGCGGGGAGGATTTAGGTGAGTTCTAAATAAAAACTAAATCCCAAAACCTATTTGGCTTGTGTATATAAATGTCACTTCTTCTGATGTTATATCAAGGTTATTTGTTATAAATACAAACTGACGGTTCTTTTAATCACAGTAATATATTCGACGTAATTTTACTCTATTTTCCTCTTTGTTTTGGCTAAACAAATTTACGACATTCGGGGGCTACTTTTTTGTAGCCCTTCTATTTTTTTTGTCGGTTAGTAGTGAAAACAAATATTAAATTGCAGTCTTAAGAAAAATTCTTGTTCAGTATTTCCCTCATTGCCCTGCGGTTTTTGTAAGTCTGACGGAAATAATTTACAATGGATTTAACCTTTTCTTTTCCTCCATTAATTTTTTGTAGGTTTTTTAGGTAATGTGCAACCTCGTTGTAAAAATTACGCCCGGTATTTTCAGCGTGTTTTTTTATTCCCTCTTCGTATAGAAGAATAAGCTTTTCAGGGTATTCCTTTTTTATGTGTTTTGCGTATTCGTCAACAAAACCAATTCTTTTTGAGTTTAGTTGTAATAATTTCAGCAGACGCTCTTTATAATTTTCTATTACGAAAATTTCCGCCAAAGTATGGGCATCGTAGTAACTACCCGACTTATCTTTGCCTTTGATCTTCTCAATTATGCTTTCGCAAATTTTCCCCCATTCCTCCTTTTTATAGGTAGACCGCAACTTTTTATAATATTTCATAGAGAAATGCTTTTCAAAGAAAAGCTTTTTTGCCATCTTCCTAATTTCAACAATGTTATTTGTGGTTTCATAAATGGTTAATAATCTTTCATTCCAATCACTGATTGTGCCCGGGTGACGCTTCTCTTGTGCAATTTTTATCCCTTCAAAACATAATTCAACTGCTTTTATAAAATCTTTTCTTTTTACCGCTTCATCCACCAACAGTACCATGAATTCCGGGTATTGTTTGTTATCTTCTACTAACTTCCAGGCCTCTTCCTTTCGGTTACTGTTTTTTAAAAAATTAACTTTTATTTGAATAAGCCTGGTTATACGGTAATCAGAATATGGTTCATCTTTTTCCATCTCAATTTGATCGTTGATAATTTTAAAAAATTGTTGTTCCTGTTCTTCTAATGAAATTAGATCAGGCAGTACACAAAGGAATTCCTCGCTAAAGTCTGTTCCATTAAAATTGCCGTGTGTATAACTATCAATGCAGTATTGAAATAAGATATCCTTTAATTCAGGCGGAGCTTTTACAGCAATTTGTGAAAAAATATCAAAAGCATATTCCGTAAGGCCATAAAGTCCGCCGTCCGAATCATCCATACATTCCTCCAATGAAGGTAGTTCTTCAATCACGGATTTACAAATTGCGAGGCTCTCCACAAGATTTCTTTCTTCCAGCAGCATCTGAGCCTTGTTAAGTATTGCTTCAAGGTCATTTGTTAAAGAAGAAGCAGAATAATAGCCAATAAATCCGGAACTATCTTCCGATGCTTTAATAACATTTTTCACAATAGTTTTATATTTGTCTTCTGCATTTTCATTAATATGTTCTGCGAAATACGCGATAAATCTATTTTTTAGTTCGCGGTTTTTTTTGAATTGAGACAGAATAAACTCTTTTAGATCCTCTTTGGTTACTTTATTGAAAATCATCTCAACATTTTTAGTTTTCTTCTTTTTACTCCCCTTACTTTTTACAGTCTCTTTTTTTAACGATTCGCTTTCAGCAATAGCATATAGTACTGCTGCTACATGTTTGCATACTTCTCCCTCAAAAGGACAATCGCAATCCCAATTATTGATTTTATTGCTTTCTGTTTCTATGGTTACAAAATAGGTATCCGTACCCTCTACTTCTGCAAGCCACAATCCCGTATCCTCTTCTTCAAGAGAAGTAATATGATTGTTTACAAAATAACTATAGCCTCTTTCAAGAATAACGGGTGAAATATTGTCTTCAAAATTTTTTAATGTCATAACTTAGTTCCCTTTTTTGAAAAGTTGTTTGATAGAAATTTTTTTATTAAATATAATCCTTTCGAAAATGATATGCGGTATTGAATTGAACGATAAGGAAAGAGCCGTGCTGGCATTTGCCGAAGTATTAACAAATGCAAACAAGCAGGAATTGAAGATGACATATTCCGAATAAAACAACAGCCAATTTATACATCAAATAAATACCCAACACCTCGAATGCTTTTTATAAAAACCGGGTTCGAAGGATCAGGTTCAAAATATTTACGAAGTCTTGAAATAAAATTATCTACCGTACGCGTTTCAATATCCGGGTTTACATTCCATACTTTCTCCAGGAGTTCTTCCCTTGCAACTACCCTGCCTTTATTCATTATCAAATATTTTAATACCATAGCTTCATGTTGTGTCAGTCCGAAAGTATCTTTTCCGTTGCTGCATTTAAGTTTTTCAAAATCTATTCTATTATTTCCAAAACTGAAGACAGCAGGAAGTGTATCAATGCTTTTATACCAATCCTTTCTTTTCAGCATGCCTTTAACACGCAGCAATAATTCGTCGAGGTTAAACGGCTTTGATAAATAATCATCGGCTCCAAGCTGCAGCCCTTTTATCCTGTCTTTAACGCCGGTTCTTGCGGTTAGTATTAAAATAGGAAGTTGCGGCTGCCTAGCACGAAATTTCTCTGCTAATTCAAAACCGTCGAGATACGGAAGCATTATATCGAGAATTATTAGATCAAATTCTTCGGACATGAAGCAAGCAAGAGCTTCTTTCCCATCCTTTGCCCATTTCACTGCATAGCCCTCTTCCGTTAAATTATATTCCAAACCTATTGCCAATGATTCTTCATCTTCAACTAATAATATTTTGTTTTCTTTTCCCATGCTTAACTATCCGCAGTACCTAGTTTACGTTCTCTTTTTTTTGTTAGTCTTAAAAGTTTATTTATATAATGTTTTTTTGAATGCATATAAACGGGAAGTTCAATACGGAATGTTGTTCCTTTGTTTCTGCCGTTGCTGTGTGCGGATATTTTTCCGCCGTGATTTCTTAAAATTTCTCTTACCCAGTAGAGACCAAGACCGGTGCCTTTAACATTGGGAATGTTTTTATCATAAATCCTGTAAAATTTTTTGAAGATTTTTTTCTGTTCATCCGAAGGGATGCCGGCACCGTTATCACTTATCTCTGCAATTGCTTTACCGGGTTGAGTCTTAAGTTTCACTTTTATCAAGGTTTTATTAGCAGAATATTTAATTGCATTATCAATAAGATTATCCATCACTATTTCAATTGCTTTTTCATCCGCAACAATTTCGCAATCAGCTTTTCCTTCTAGATTAATAGCATTTTCATGCAGTTTAAATTGTTCCTTTGCCCTGTTAATATTTCTTTTAATTATTGATTCAAAATTATAAACATAGAAGTTGTGTGCTATTTCTTTTTGCTCAAGTGCAGATATATCAAGTATTGAATCTATTAGATTCTTTAAGCGGTCAACATCTTTTCTCATAGAATTAATAAACTCTTTTTGTTTTTCAGCGGGTACTTTTCTTGATACAAATGTATCAAGATAAAGCTGGATAGATGCAAGAGGAGATTTTAATTCGTGGGTTACATTGCCGATGAAATTATCATAAAGCTTGGCAAGCTTTAGCTGGACGCTCAAATTCCTGAACATAACGGACATAACGAACGCAACTGCAACAATTAATATTATCCCTCCTACGAATATCCAGACACTAGGGCTGTTGATATCTATTTGCGGCGCCGTGCGCGTATCTACTTCTTCAAATATCAGGTTGTTTGATATATACCAATAAATCCATAAGCCAAGCAACGCCAGCCATGCCAGTTGGGCGGCAACAAAAACAAGAATATGAAATAAAAGGGAATCTCTCCTTTTCATAAGTGAATTCCATATGAAAAGTTGTTAACAAAATATTACAAAATAAATATCCTGTATAATTAAGATAATTCCAACCGGCAGCATTTAACTTTTACATTTCTTTTACAAACTCTTAAACAAAAAATTTGCATAATGATTCTGTAATAAACGCTTTATGAAAATATTAATATAAACTTTAGGGAAAGGAAGATGAATGCATTATTAGTTTACCCTGAAATACCTTTAACATTCTGGAGCTTTAAGGACGCATTAAAGTTTATCTCAAAAAAAGCTGCTGAGCCCCCGCTGGGTTTAATTACAGTAGCAGGTATGATGCCCGACGAGTGGAACAAAAAATTAATAGACATGAATGTTGAAAGTTTGGACGACGAACAAATACTCTGGGCGGATTATGTCTTCTTAAGCGGTATGAGCATTCAAATGAAATCTTTTAATGATGTTGTAAAAAAATGCAATAGACTCGGAGTTAAAGTTGTTGCCGGCGGCCCGCTCTGCTCAACACAGTATAATGAAATACTGGGTGTAGATCATTTTGTTTTGGATGAAGCAGAAATAACTTTCCCTCAATTCCTAAACGATTTACAAAACGGTAAACCGAAATATGTTTATCAAACCGATGAGTTTCCGGATATTGAACTTGCACATGTTCCGCGGTGGGATTTATTGGATAAGAAAAAGTATGCGGTTATGAGTATCCAGTATTCAAGGGGCTGCCCTTATGATTGCGAGTTCTGCAGCATAACGGTCTTAAACGGCAGGAAACCCAGGACAAAAAGCAAAGAGCAGTTCTTTAACGAGTTGAATGTGCTTTATAACCAGGGCTGGCGGGGAATGGTTTCAATAGTAGACGATAATTTTATCGGTAATAAAATAAAATTAAAAAAGGAAATCCTGCCTGCATTAATTGATTGGTCGGTAAAAAGAAAATACCCCTTTAGATTCAGTTCCGAAGTTTCAATAAATCTTTCAGACGACGCAGTGCTTGTTGATCAAATGGTCAAAGCCGGTTTTACAACAGTATTTGTTGGAATTGAAACACCAAATGATGCAAGCTTAATTGAATGTGCGAAATCGCATAATCTAAAAAGAAACCTCATCTCATCAGTAAACAAATTACAGAGCAGGGGCTTAATTGTATCCGCCGGTTTTATTGTCGGGTTTGACAATGACCCGGAAGATATTTTTGACAGGCAGATAAATTTCATACAGAAAAGCGGAATAGTAACAGCAATGGTAGGTTTGTTAAACGCCCCTATAGGAACAAAGTTATTCAAAAGATTAAAATCAGAAAACCGGTTGCTACAAAACTTCAGCGGGAATAATATGGATAGTTCGATTAATTTTATTCCAAAAATGAATTACAAAGAATTAATGAAGGGATATTCAAAAATTCTTTCAACAATATATTCCCAAAAAGAATTTTATAACCGGATGAAGAAATTTTTAAATGATTATAGTCAGCCGGCATGGGAAAAAATAACACCGTCTGTTACTCAAATAAAAGCATTTATTAAACTGATTCTTAAACTGGGCTTCTTGGAAAAAGATAAACGATACTTCTGGAAATTATTTGCGCTAAGTATTTTTAAATATCCTAAAAAGTTTATGGTTTCCATGACCCTGGCAGTTTATGGTTTCCATTTTAGAAAAGTTGTTGCCCTGATTTAGGATTATTACAAAGTATTAATAGGATTTTACTATGTTTTCTACAACAATACCCAATTTAAAAATAGGTAACCTGGAAGTTCAAAATGCAATTATTCAAGGAGGCATGGGAGTTGGAATATCTTTGGCCGGTTTAGCAGCTGCGGTTTCAAATGAAGGAGGAATTGGTGTAATTTCATCAATTGGCCTTGGTTTATTATACCCCGAACTGGGTAGAAGCTATAAAGAATCCAATGAAATTGCCCTGCGCAGGGAGATAAAAAAAGCAAAAATATTGACGGATGGTATCCTTGGATTGAATATTATGTATGCCGTTACTGATTTCGATGCCTTACTAAAGGTTGCACTCGAAGAAGAAATTGACATTATATTTATCGGGGCAGGATTACCACTAAAAATACCTGATAACATGTCTTTAGAAATGCTGCAAAATATTAAAACTAAAATTGTCCCGATAGTTTCTTCAGCTAGAGCAGCAAATATCATTTTTAGCACCTGGACAAAGAAATTTAATCATGTACCGGATGCAGTAGTTGTTGAAGGACCGTTAGCGGGAGGGCATCTTGGATTTAAGAAAACACAAATTACCAGCCCTGAATATGCTTTAGAAGATTTATTACCCGGTGTAATGACGACGATAATGTTGTTTGAGAAAAAATTTAATAAAAAAATACCGGTTATAGCTGCCGGAGGAATTTATTCGGGTGCCGATATATATAAGTTTATACAGCTTGGTGCCGATGGAGTACAGATGGGAACTCGTTTTGTCGCAACTCACGAATGTGATGCTTCTCCGGAGTTTAAAAACCAGTATGTAAAATGCACAAGGGAAGATATTGGTATTATCGAAAGTCCTGTCGGACTTCCGGGCAGAGGAATAATAAATAGATATCTTAAAGATGTATCGGCAGGAGAAAAAAAACCGTTTAAGTGCCCTTTCAAATGTCTCAAAACCTGTGATTATAAAAATGCACCCTACTGCATCGCACTGGCGCTAACAAATGCCCAAAAAGGTAAGTTAAAAAACGGATTTGCCTTTTGTGGACAAAATGCTTTTAAGGTAGAACAAATTATTTCCGTTAAAAAACTAATGAATGATATAAAGAAAGAATATGAAACTGAAGCCATGTTCAGAGATCGTGAGAGCTATAAATCATTACAAGAATTTGGAGGATTTAATTTTGGGATTCGACAAAATACTTGAAAAGAGATAGGTGTTGTTTTCTGTTTGTTTATCAAGGAATTTTGCATTTCCTCAAAAACCATTTGCCTCATTTAAATAGTAAGAGTAAATGATTTCTGTAGCTCGACTTCTTATAACAATCATTAGCTGTTTGCCTTTGGTACAAGCAACAATGAAAATGATAAAAATATTTTCGGTAAGCTGACAGTGGATTCCACACAAAACCGTTCCTGTTAAAACCCTCAATCGTAAACCGGTTAACTTACTTCCAGCAAGATTACTACAATTTTTCCACACAAGCAGTCGTATGAATTGAAGCAATTAAATAATTACTTGACAAAAAAAAAATAAAAAACTACTTTAGTTGGTACAAATTTACCATTATTTATACACTTGATATAATTTGTACCAATTATGATTAACAAAGATAGACTTAAAAAAACTTTTATTGAATTAGTAGAAATTAACGGTGAATCGGGAAACGAATTAAAGGTAGCTGAATACCTAAAAGAAAAACTAAAAGGGCTTGAAATAAATTATCGTCAAGATAACGCCGGAGAAAAGTTTAACGGCAACTGCGGGAATATAATCGCTTTTCTTGAAAGTTCCGATTTAGAATTACCGGCTATTATGTTATGTGCTCATATGGACACAATTGAACCGACAAAAGGAATAAAGACAATTGTAGAGGATGGCTGTATCAGGACTGATATGACTACAATTCTCGGTGCGGATAACCGTGCTGGCGTAGCTTGCATAATAGAACTGCTTACTACTTTGAAAGAGAAATCATTAAAGCATCCGCCGCTTTATATTCTTTTTTCTGTTGCGGAAGAAATTGGAATGTACGGCGCTAAAAACATTAGACGGGAAGAAATTGAAGCTCACTGCGGTTTCGTATTTGATTGTTCTGCCAAGTCCGGTCAATTTGTTACAAACGCACCGACATCAAAACATATAGTAATAAAAATTTACGGCAAAGCTTCTCATGCGGCTGTACAGCCCGAAAACGGGATTAATGCAATCAAGATTGCAGCAAACGCTATTTCAAAACTTAGATCAGGTAGAATTTCAAAACTGGGGACATTTAATTTCGGGAAAATCAAAGGTGGTAAAGCAATTAATATTATCCCCGAATTTGTTGAAATAGAAGCAGAATCGAGAAGTACGGATAATAAGTTCTTAAATGAAAATATTGAAAATTTAAAAGCTGTTTTTGAGACGGAAGCTGCAGAACTTGGAGGAGGAGCAGAAATCCAGGTTAATGAAAAGTATCACTCTTTTAATCTTGATAATTCCGACGATGTTGTAAAAATCGCTTCGGGAGGTATTAAAAAAATAGGGTTCCATCCTTTACCTATAACATATCCGGGCGGCAGTGATGCGAATATATACAATAGCATAGGTATCCCGACTGTAAATTTAGGAATAGGATTTAGAAATGTTCATTCAAATTCGGAATATATTAAGGTAAACGACCTGAATAACGCTGCTGAAATAGGTTTGAGTATTATTGAATATGCACATGGCTATCTGGCATTAAACAGAAAATTATAACTATTAAAATCAAATAAAGGGAATCTATCGTGAATAAATCGAAAAGAAAACCAACTTTATTTGAAGCAATGATCCCGATGATTGCTATAGCATTGCTCCTGGGAATAGGCTACGGTGTTTATAAATTAAGAATTGAAATTCTACTCCTCTGTGCGTCTGCTGTTGCAGGTATTGTCGGATTAAGACTCGGATACAACTGGAAAGAAATGGAAACCGGTATTATGGATTCCATTCGTAAAGGAATGTCGGCTATGTCTGTTGTTATTATAGTGGGAATATTGGTAGGTACCTGGATTATATGTGGTACAATACCGATGCTTATTTATTACGGTCTAGAAATTATTACTCCTTCTTACTTTTTAATAACAGCTTGCATTGTTGCCAGTATTGTTTCGCTTGTAACCGGAACGTCGTACGGAACCGCCGGAACAATCGGGATCGCATTTATAGGAATTGCTCAGGGCCTCGGAATTCCGTTGGGCCAAGCTGCCGGGGCTATAGTTGCCGGTGCGTATTTTGGAGATAAACTTAGCCCTTTTTCAGATACTACCAACCTGGCTCCTGTTGCGGCTAAAAGTAATTTATTTGATCACATACGCCATTTGCTATGGACAACTACCCCGGCTTGGCTCTTAGGTTTACTGGTTTATTTACTAATAGGGTTAAACTATCAGCCGGATATGTATAATCAAGAAAATTTAAATACTATTCTAACTACTATAGAATCAAACTTTACTTTTCACTGGTTGTTACTTCTCCCCCCTGTAATAATTTTATACCTAACCATAAAGAAAAAACCGCCTATCCCCGGCATGCTGGTTTCTTCCTTGGCTGCTATTATACTGGCACTTTTTTTCCAAGATGCCGCCATAAAAGATTCGGTTTATTCTTCAGTATTTGGATATAAAGCCGATACCGGCGTTGAGATAGTTGATAATCTTTTAAGTCGCGGCGGAATGATTCACATGATGCAGATTACATTAATTGCTTTTTGTGCATTTGCTTTTGCCGGGATTGCTCAAATAACAGGAATGCTGGATGTAATTCTTAAAAGCATATCTAAATTTACATTGACAGTTGGAAGACTAATTGCATCAACAGTGCTTGCGTGCATTTCAACCGCTATAATTACCGGAAGTTCATTTTTAGCAATCCTAATTCCCGGTGAACTGTTTGCGCCTTTATACAAAGAAAAAAATATAGCCGCAAAAAATTTATCGCGAACAACCGAAGATGCAGGAACAGTGATAGTTCCTCTTGTTCCATGGAGCATAGCCGGTGTTTATATGGCGGGCACACTTGGAGTTGATACCCTTGAATACGCACCGTGGGCAATCATGTGTTATACGGGATTTATATTCTCTTTAATCTATGGATTCACCGGGTTTAAAATTGCACCCAGAATTAATGAAGATGAAACACAAATAGGCAGTTAATAAGGATTTTACATATACATTTTTTTATAAACCGGAGGAAATATGACTTCAAAATTATTTACAATTTTAGCTGTTTTTTTAATTGTTGCAAACGGCCTAACAGCACAAAGCGGCATCGTTGTCACCGAAATAATGTTCGATATTCCTTCTGATATTGCCGGTGACGCAAACGGAGACGGAACAAGAGGTTCAAGATCAGACGAGTTTGTGGAAATTTATAACTCGGGAACAGAAGCGGTAGATATGTCCGCTTACCAGTTAATTGAAAGAGAAGGCATCCCGGTTTTTACCTTCCCAATTGGAACAACGCTTAATGCAGGTCAATATGCTGTTGTTTTTGGAGCCGTTGGTACAGCAGGTTTTGGAGATAATATTCCCGAAGGAACTTTATTATTTGCGGCTAACGAAGGGACTGACGAAAACGTAGGTTTCGATAACGGCGACGGAAAAACAAACTTATCAAACAGCAGGGATAGAGTAATGCTGGTTGACGTACTTATGGCAGATACTTTATTTGAAATATACTGGGGTGGAAGCGAATCTAATCCAATCGAACCCCTGTCCAGCAAAGCAAAAAAATTAATGGCTCCATATACATTGCTGGGTGATTCAATTGCGGGTGCCATAGGACAGTCGGTTACCCTGGATCTTGAAGGAAGTAATTTGTGGGGATTACATACAATAGTTACCGGAGATGAAAGTTTGTTTTTTTCACCGGGTGAAAGGGCGGTAGAAAGCAGTGAGCCTATACCAACAGACCTTATAATAACCGAAATAATGTTTGACGTTCCCAGCGATGAAGCAGGCGATGCAAACGGAGACGGTGCCAGGGGATCACGTTCAGACGAATTTGTTGAAATCTATAATGAAGGAGTAACCTCTGTCGATTTAACGGGATTTCAATTACTTGATCGTGAAGGTTTAGTTGTGTTTAATTTCCCGGACGAGACAACTATTGATCCCGGCCAATTTGCAGTTGTTTTTGGAGCGGTTGGTTCTGCCGGCTTTGGAAGTGATTTACCTCCGGGAACTCTACTATTATCGGTTCAAGAATCAGATGAAAATGTTGGGTTCAATAACGGTGATGGGAAATCTAATTTATCAAATTCCGGTGATGCGGTATTATTGGTGAACTCGGCAGTTTCGGATACTGTGTGTGAAGTTTACTGGGGAAGTGCTGAACCAAAAACCTCCGAAGCCGTTTATTTGGGACCGCCAAACACTGCCTCAGGCGACTCGATAAACGGTTCTATTCGCCAATCCGTAACAAGAAAAATTGAAGATGCTCTTTGGGATATTCACAGTGTAATAAGCGGAGATACCTTAAGTTTATTCTCTCCCGGTTCAGACGCATCAAAGAGTCCGGCTGTAATTACAGGCGACTTAATCATAACCGAAATAATGTTTGACGTTCCCAGCGATGAAGCAGGCGATGCAAACGGAGACGGAACAAGAGGTTCGCGTTCAGACGAATTTATTGAATTATATAATAGAGGGACAACCTCCATAAATTTGGAAGGATATCAAATTCTTGAAACAAATGGAATTCCTATATTCACATTCCCAGAAGGCGCAGCAATAGACCCCGGGCAGTTCTCGGTTATTTTCGGAGCTGTAGGAACAGCGGGTTTCGGCACTAATATACCCACCGGAACCGTATTATTTGCACAGAACGAATCAGATGAAAATGTTGGCTTTGATAACGGTGATGGAAAATCAAACTTATCAAACTCAGGTGATGCAATATTGTTAGTTAATCCCACGGCATCGGATACATTAATGGAAGTCTATTGGGGAAGTACTACGGCATTAACCTCGGATGCTATTTATATCGGTTATCCTAATACTGTAAGCGGCGACGATATATCGGGTGGAATATCTCAATCTATAACACACCTGCTTGACAGCGATAAATGGGACCTTCATACTGTCGTTACCGGTAGTGATTTATTATTTTCGCCTGGAAGCAATCCCGAGGTAACAGCAGTTGAAAAAACAGAAAGTTTACCTGGGCAATTCAATTTATTCCAGAATTATCCGAATCCTTTTAACCCGTCAACAACAATTAAATTCAACATGAATGCTGCTTCAAAAGTATCGCTCAAGATTTATAATATTTTAGGTAAAGAAGTAGATGTATTAATTAACAATGAAGAACTCAGCGCCGGTGTTTATACTTTTGACTGGCACCCGGTAGGTTTGGCTTCCGGTGTTTATTTCTATAAACTTATAACCGGTAGTTACACAAATACTAAAAAGATGATATTAATAAAATAAACTACTTATGAAAAATGAATCAATATTTATTCCTGTGCCCCTGCAGTATATAATTGGAGGCAAAATGAAAATTAAAAAAATTCTTTTATGCCTGACATTCTTCTTTTTGATTTCTTCTGTTTTGTTTGCCGGAACAACAGGTAAAATAGTAGGAAAGATAACTGATCAAGCAACAGGTGAGCCGCTGCCGTTTGCAAATATTATGATTATGGGAACCGATATAGGAGCTGCAACTAATATTGACGGCGAGTATATAATCCTGAATGTTAACCCGGGAACATATTCTCTAAAAGCGTCTTTAGTAGGGTTTGCGGAAAAGATAATAGAAGGTGTTGTTGTCAGAGTAGATTTAACTTCGAAAGTTGACTTTCAACTTACCGAAGGCAGTATTGAAATGGATCAAGTAATAGTAGTTGCCGAAAAAGAGCTGATTATAAAAGATGTAACTTCAAAAACCGCCGTTGTATCTGCAGAAACCTTTACCGAACTTCCGGTTGCAAGCTTTCAGGATGTAGTTTCGCTGCAAGCAGGATTTGTAACCGGTTCTTCGGGCGAACTTCATGCTCGCGGCGGACGTGGCGGTGAAGTGGTTTATTTAATCGATGGTGTCCCTACAAGAGATCCGCTGTCGGCATCGTCGGGTTCCGAATTGAATAAATATTCAATACAGGAACTTCAAGTAATGACCGGCGGGTTTAATGCAGAGTACGGACAAGCTCTTTCCGGTGTAGTTAATATCGTAACCAAGGAAGGCGGTAACAAATTCAAAGCCAGGGTAGAATATACCACGGATCAAATTAATGAATCTCCTTATCGCAAAGCGGACGCATTAGCGCTCGACCAGATAGGAATAGACAGCGAAGGTAACCTGGTAGAAAGAGTCAACTCAGACGGTACCGACTTGACTGAAGATATTCCATCTGCTTATACCGAACAATCCATTGAAGATACTCCTTCATTATGGCCGGACGTAAATATAAGAGGAGAGTTCTCTACTTTATTCAGCGGGCCTGTTCCATTCATAAATAAGTTAAAATATTTCATAACCGGCAGGTATGAAAATTCACTTGCCCAAACAGCGTGGGGTTATAATAAAATACGCGATATTAACGGAAAGCTAACTTATTCAACTGGTGCTTTGAAGCTTAATCTAAACCTTCAAAGAACTTACAGGATGTATAAACCTTATTCCCATGCGTGGAAGTATTATCCCCAGGGATATGAAGACAGAAAGATTTTTTCCTGGAGAAATAGCCTAAGAATGAGCCATGTTTTAAGCGGTTCAACTTTTTATGAAACCTCATTCTCATATAATAAAAGGTATTATAACAGATTTACTCCGGGTAAATATGCTGAATTTACCTCCGAAGGTGAGTTGATTTCCTCCAATTATTTAAGCAGGACAAATAATGTTCCTCCATTCTGGACAAATGCGGATAACGGGAATTATATAAAAAACGAGGTTAAAACTTTTCTTTTTAAATATGATATCAGTTCACAGTTAAACAAGACCAACCTGGTTAAAATCGGGGTAGAAGTAAGAAAATATATAATTGACAGATTAAGTTTTGAGGAACCTTACGCCAGTGGTTTTCATGCTTATGAGGACTATAGAAAGAAACCCTTTGAATTCTCGGCATATATCCAGGATAAATTGGAGTTCGATTCATTTATAATTAATGCGGGTATAAGATTCGATTATGTAGATGTAAATGATACAAGATGGGAATCGGTAGATAATCCGGCAGGTTACATAGACAGTAATGATATCTGGCAATCATCCGGTGAAGTTGATACTGATGTAAAGACACAGATTAGCCCGCGTTTGGGTATAGCTTTCCCTATTACCGATAAAACTGTGTTTTATAGTTCTTACGGACACTTTTTCCAGATCCCGGATTATGAAGACATGTATACTCTGCGAGATCCTACTTCTGACGGAGCTCTAGTAGGCAATCCCGGTATATCTGCACAAAAAACCATTGCTTTTGAAGTTGGTGTTAAACAACAAGTTGGTTCGGACTTCAGCCTTCAAGTTAATGCGTACTTTAAGGATATAACAAACCTGGTTGGGAGTACCTATTTAACAGTATTTCCTTATGAATACACAATATTTGATAATTCGAATTACGGCGGTGTGCAGGGTTTTGAAATTTCTTTGTCAAAAAGACCTTCAGATTTCTGGTTTGCAAATTTGAACTACACATATTCAATTGCGAAAGGCAACGAATCCGATCCGAGAGAGGGATATAATGATTATAGAAGATCAGATGCTGTTCTAAGACCAAAACGGGTTTTCTTTTTAGATTTTGACAGAGCACACGTACTGAATGCCTCGGTTGGTTTAACATTTCCCGAAAAATTTGGACCTGTTTTAGGCGGATTTTATCCCTTTGAAAATATCGATGTAAATTTCATTATTTATGTTGCAAGCGGCCTGCCTTATACGCCGCGGCCTATAGAGGAAAACGATGATTTAAACGTAGAAAAAAATTCGGGTCGAATGCCTTCTGTTCAACAAGTAGACCTTAGAATTTCCAAGGGCTTTAATCTCGGATTCACAAAACTGTATGTATTCACCATAATAGATAATCTGTTCGATGAAATTAATGCGGTTGATGTATGGAGTGCAACCGGTGACGCTTGGGATGCAGGCCCGACTTCAAGCAGAACATTGGACAGGCAGCGAAATCCGGCTAATACTGATCAAAGAAGAAGTGTAAAATTGGGAGTAAGATTTGATTTTTAATATCGAATACCCGGATAATATTTTATTACATATGTAATAAAGCAAGTAAAAATAATCGGAGCATTTTATAAAGATGAAAAAAATATTAAGCATTCTTTTAATTCTTAATACAATTATAATCTTTGCCCAGGAAACTGATCCGGGCGAAAATAAGAGCCTAAATAAAATTCAAACTTCGGATGATGATGCCTACGGAGTTCTTGATAAAGGAGAAATTCTAAACATCATCGGGAACCAGGGAATTATATCGGATACTTATTATCAAAACCTGATTTATAATTTTAGATGGCCCAAAAGTAAAGGAGTTGCCCAGTCAAGTAGTGCAAACGCAACAGATGACGTAAGTATTTTGTTCGGTCATAAAGGAAATGTACTTGATGCCTACGGCAGGTATAGAAATGAAGACTGGCAGGCTCCTACAGGCGCCCTCGGAAAATATCATGCAGATGACCAGCCTGAAGATTTATTAGCTTCGGACGGTGCTCCGAGGTTAGCCCACAGCGATATTCCTCTTACATGGCCAAAAGGGTATTTCGATGAAAATCAAAATTGGGTCGATGCCCCGACAGGAGAATACTCTTCATTATCGGAAGCAAAGCAGAAAATAGTCGACAGCAAAGGTGCATATTATGATCAAAATAACGACGTTTGGAGATTCTGGCCGGGCAGGTTCAGAATAGATGTAGATCCAGAATCAGAAACTTACGGACAGGAACTTCCCGGTGAGTTTGCAGCCGACAGAGAAGTTTACGCTATCTCAACCGATCACAACGCACAGCTTCCTTCAACCGAGATCGGGTTAACGCTTGAGCTCCAGGCTTATTCTTACGGCAGAAGATTTGCCGAAGACATACATTTCTATGACTTTACAGTTACCAATAACAGCTCGGAGGTTCTCGACAGTTGCTGGTGGGGTTATTATGTGGATTTTCAATTCGGTGATTCCGGTGATGAAGTTTGGGGAAGTTATAACTCGGGGATAAATCAAAACGGTTACGACAATGCTTTTTACCAGTACGATGTTGACGGACCTGATCCGGGCAACATTGAAGAAGGTTATGTTGGAATGCTGGTTCTTGCAACCCCTTTTGATTTGGGAATAACAGACGGACATTTCTTCAGAGATTTATCCGGAAGCGTTACACCGGCTGATGACGAGCAAATGTGGCCGGTTATGATAAGTGATCCTGATAATCCGAATATTACTGCATCAAATTATTTTCACGGCTCGAATGTTAAGTTTGACGACTTTAGTCTAACCGAACCGGGTAAAGATCCTGGAGTTCAAAACTGGACTATGTTTGTAACTACCGGACCTTTTACTTTACAGCCCGGGGAATCTTTTAGGTCAACAATGGCGTTCGGTTTCGGAGAAGATCTGGAAGACTTGCAGAAAAATTTTACAACAGCCCAAAGCCTTTATCTAAATGAATTTGTAGGCCCTGCTGCACCGCCTTCTCCAACCTTAAGTGGGGTTGCCGGTGATAATAAAGTTACATTATACTGGGACGACAGTGCGCTTGATGCCGTAGACCCTTCAAGTAAACAAAAAGATTTTGAAGGCTATAAAATTTACAGGAGCCAGGATCAAGGCTCTACCTGGGGAGAACAAATTACCGATAACCAGGGAAGTCTTGTTGGATACGTACCCGTAGCGCAGTTTGATAAGGATAATTTAATTCAAGGTACCGACCCAATTAATAATTATAATTATCTCGGCGATAATACGGGTATTGTACACACCTATGTTGATACAACAGTTTATAACGGGGTTAATTATAGTTATACAATCACGGCATACGACTCCGGTTCGGTTACTTCCGAAGTAGAATCCCTGGAATCGGCAAGAGGTACTACGGCAGCAGATAATAACCTCGTTGATGTAACACCGCGATCCGGTGCGATCGGGTATATTAGCGGTTCGGCAACCATTGAACAGATTTCTTCAACGGGAAACGGGGAAATAGACCTGCAGATTATTAATCCGGATGAATTAACAGGCGCTGATTATTTAATAACATTTAATGCTTCACCTGCAGATTCATTCTACTTAATTAATAACAATACAAAACGAGTTTTAACAACTGCAGCATTGAATTCAGAAGATATGGTAGTGACCGACGGCTTGGTAATTAGTATAACCGGGGACGAAACATCAGGCGAAGTAGTCAGTATACTAGACGGCGATGCAAATAATGTTGAAGGAGAAGACAACAGTCACCCGGATGACAACTGGTACGTAGAAGTATTAACAACAAACGGAAGCGCCGAGCTTTCTTCACAAGGAGCGGATTATCAATTTAGATTCACCGACGAAGGCTCTTTTGTTGCCGGACTTACGGGACAGAATAAACCGTTGATAAAAAGTTTTGAAGTTCCCTTTGAAATATGGAATGTCTCCATTGAAAATAATCCTTTCAAAATTAACGCAATAGTTCTGGATAATAACGGAAATAACCAATATGATCCTTCGGAAGAAATAAGAATAGTAAACGAACCTTACGTTGAAAATGACGATACATTGGGAATTTTTTCGCTGCTTAAATGGTATTACTCAATAAAAATAGATACAATAGGCAGTAACGGTAGTCTGCCAGCAGAAGGTGATACCTTTACTATCGAGAGCACTAGTCAATTCAGTATTGCCGATTCATTTTTTGTTACTATTATACCTCCTTCGGTTGATAAAACAAGCAGCACGGTAAATCAGGAGTTGAGTGAGGTAAGAGTTGTCCCAAATCCTTACCTGGTAAACGCAGCCTGGGAACAGACAGAAAATACAAGAAGACTAAGATTTATGTTTTTACCGCCGGAGTGTACAATATCCATTTTTACAGTCCGTGGTGAACTGGTAAAAAAGATTTATCACGATAACGGTACGGGAGATGAAGATTGGAATTTGACCAATGAATCGGGGGTAGAGATAGCTTACGGACTTTATATATATTATCTGGAAACACCCAACGGGGGAAACACAATCGGTAAATTTGCAATAATAAAGTAGCGGGTTATAAATGAAGAAAAATAGAATACAAATATTAATAACAATTGCGATTTTACTTAGTTGTAATTTACAAGCCCAGGATTTCACAAAAATCGGAACATCGGCGGCGCAGTTTTTAAAAATACCTGTTGGTGCAAAAGCTACGGCAATGGCAGGAACATTTGCTGCCATTGTTGATGACCCGTCGGCAATGTACTGGAATCCTGCCGGGATCTCTCAACAGAAAAAATTTCAAGTCTATGTTTCGCATACACAGTGGATTGCCGATATTGATCATAACTTTTTCGGTTTGACCGTTCCGGTTGATGACCAAAGTACATTCGGAATTAACGCTATAACATTAGCTTCCGGAGATATTGAAAGAACAACTATTGAAAATCCTCAAGGTACGGGTACTTATTTTGATGCTACGGATCTTGCGGTTGGAATTTCTTATGCACGTTACCTAATAGAAGACATAAGTGTTGGAGTTAATATAAAGTATATTCAGCAGAGAATATGGAACACCAGCGCGGAAACATTTGCTGCTGATTTCGGAATTCTGCTTCATACAGGTTTTTACGGCTTAACACTCGGTTTGTCGTTCCAAAATTTTGGAGCAGATATGCAAATGAAAGGAAGCGATTTAATAAGAACTGTGGACCAGGATGAGAACAGCACAACCAATCCTTTAACAGAAGCAGAACTCCAAACGGAAAAATACGTGCTGCCTGTTAATTATAGGGCTTCAATTGTAATGCCTCTGGTTGGTGTTGACGCACCTTTTAATATTGCGCTGTCAAGTCTTCTTGTATCTATTGACGGTGTGCATTTTAACGAAAATTATGAAACATACAGCGTAGGCATGGAATATGGTTATGCCGATGTTTTATTTTTGAGATCCGGTTACAGGTTTAACACAGACGAAGAAGGACTAACTTTGGGAACAGGGCTGAAAATCGAAGCATTTTCTTCGTCTGTAAATTTTGATTATGCCTATTCTGATTTTGGAGTATTCAGTGCTGTACATACTTTTTCAGTAGGACTTGGATTATAGTTTTACAACATTTAACAGGACCAGATAAATATGCATAGGTTCTTCATAGTATTTTTATTAACGTTTCAATTTACATGCGGGGCTGAAATTGAAAAAAGCCCTTCACTTATTATCGACGGAATTTATCAACTGGTTGCTTTAAAAAGTGATGTCAATTCAACTGTTAACTGGAGAGTTAACAGATATTTAATTGATGAACAAGACGGTGATAAAACAACCGATATAGATTACTTTACGACAGAAGGCGACACGGTTAACTTCATTTTTACCAAAACAGCCAACAAGTTAACCTACTTTAAAGTCTATGTCGTTGAAAACGGTATTACGGATTCAGTCCAATTCCAGGTTTTTAATAAAGGTATCCGTCAACAGTATATCTACAAAATGAAAACATCTCCGTTTACCGAAATTGCGGTTCACATAGTAGTTCCTTCCGCAATAAGTTCGGCAACAAAATTTGTAATGGTTATGCATGGAACGGACAGGAACGCGGATGATTATGTTGAAACATGGAAAGATTTTGCAAATGAAAATGATTACATTGCTGCCGCCCCGGAATTTGATGCTACAAACTGGCCCGGTTCAAGATGTTACAACCTCGGTAGAATGTTCCAAACCTCTTCACCTTATACTTACTTAATTGATAAAGAAGAATGGTCGTTTTACCAGGTGCAGGAAATTCACAGGGAACTTGTAGAAGGGTTTGGACTTGCTGATTCAACGTATGCAATATGGGGACATTCTGCAGGGGCACAGTTTATTCATAGAATGATGTTCTTCTGTCCCGACAAAAACATAAACAAAGCAATTGCTGCAAACGCCGGCTGGTATACTCTCCCTGACCTGTCAATCGAGTATCCGTGGGGATTGAACCATGACGAATTTAGCTATGATGAAGAGGATATATTTAATTATACATACCGCAACTTAATTATAATGAGAGGTACTGCCGATACACTGAGAGACTCTAATCTAAATACGAGCGAGCTCTCGGATGCTCAAGGAAGGAACAGGTACGAACGTGCCGGGTACTTTTTTAATAATGCTTTTGAAATTGATGCATCATGTAAATGGCAGTTGATTGATGTTGAAGGCGTTGGACACAGCGAAGGAAAAATGGCCCCGGCAGCTCAAGACCTTTTGTTAAACGTTACAACATCTGTTAAACATGAGGAGATTGAGGCAAACGGCTTTTATTTATCACAAAATTATCCTAACCCGTTTAATCCGTCAACTACAATTAGGTTCACCATTCCCGCTGCAAAATACTCAATAAATAATGTATCATTAAAAATTTATGATATCCTGGGCAACGAGGTGGCAACATTAATTAATGAACCCAAACAAGCCGGCCAGTACGAAATTAAATTTAACGCTTCTTCAGTAAATTTATCAAGCGGAGTTTATTTTTATCGCTTAGTAGTCCATTCGGATAAATTAACGGCCGGTCAATATAACGAAACTAAAAAATTCATTTTGTTAAAGTAGTGTTATGTCAACAATAAAGTATAGTAAACACCAAGATTGTCATTTCGAAGGAGCGTTTTTTGTGACTGAGAAATCTCTATCTCTACGTGGTTCAGATTTCTCACCCCGGCAATCCGCGGCGGAACGTTGGGGATTCGGAATGACATCATAAATGTGACACATCAGTAGGTTAAAAATGAAAAGGTCTTTAAAACTGTTTGCAATAGTGATAGCAACAACCGGATTATTAATTACAACCGCAGGTTGCGGTGATTTAAATAAACTTCACAAAGGGAAAGGGAGCTTTGTTTTTAACGACCCGGGAATTATAAACGGCAAGTTTATAAATGTTTATTATTATATGCCGGCAAATTATAACAGCAATTCTCCCATATTGTTTGTTCTGCACGGAGTAAATAGAAACGCAGATGAATATAGGGATGAATGGAATGAATTGGCTGAAAAATATAATGTGTTGTTATTGGTTCCTGAATTTTCCGAAGCTTTATTTCCGTTGGACCAGGACTACAATATGGGAAATATGTTTGTTATGAATTTGCAGGATTCGCTTCTTGGAACAAAACCTCAATCCCAGTGGGCATTTTCTTTGATTGAGCCGATTTTTGATTTTGTAAAAAACGAAAGCAAAAATAATTCTGAGGGATATTATATTTACGGGCATTCCGCCGGTTCTCAATTTGTACAGCGTTTTATTCTGTACACGCCGAACGCCAGGTTCATAAAAGCGGTTAGCGCAAATTCCGGTTGGTATACAATGGTTTCTTTTAATGAAAAATATCCTTACGGCGTTAAAGAAACTTTGTTGACCAATGAGCAATTAGCAAAAGTGTTTAAGAAAAATTTTATTGTTTTACTTGGTACCGAAGATAACGATCCGCACCATAAATATTTACGTGTAACACCTGAAGCGATGAGACAAGGCGCTCACCGTTTAGAACGCGGGCAGACATTCTATAAAAAAGCAAAAGAATACGCCGGGCAAAACAATATGAAATTTGATTGGGAAATGTTATTTGTTGAAGGTGTTGGACACAGTAACAAGAAAATGTCAAAATCAGCAGCAGACTTACTGTTTGGTACTAATGATTAATAACCCGGGAGAGAAGAAATTGTGTTATAAATTATCAGGCATGATAGGGAGTTAATTAGATTTAAAAGTTATAAGTATTTTTTTATATTTTTCAATAATTATTATTTCTTAGTTAGATCATAATTTAAGCTTAACAACTAAAATGAAAAAGATGAATAACCGTCCGCAGTTAGAACAAAAAATAAAAAGTAAACTAAATTCCTTGACAAAAACTGAAAAAAAAATAGCTGATTTTTTTTTAGAAAAAAATAAAGACATAGCATTTTTATCCATTCAAGATTTATCCAAACAACTTAATTTAGGGCGAGCTTCAATTCTTAGGTTTGCAAACAAACTTGGTTACGATGGATTTGCGTCGTTAAAAAAAGAAATAATCAACCAGGTGCAAAATGAAATCTCCCCTCTTGAGAAATTTAAAACGATATTAGATTCATCATCAGATGAAAATCTTTCTATAAACAAAATTGCTCAGACAGAAGTAGATAACATTAATTTCTTATTGAATAATTTTGACGAGAGAAGTTTTAACAAAGCTATTGATAAATTGCTGAACGCTAATAACATATATGTTGCGGGTATGAGTTTATCCAGTTTTTTAACCGGACTTACTTCTTACTTGCTTCAAAGAATCGGACTACAGTCATTTCCGCTTTACCAGTCGGGGTTAACGTTTACGGAACAGCTTATTAATATTAACTCAAAGGATGTTTTGCTGGCTTTCTCGTTTCCTCCCTATTCACCGGAAACTATTGAAGCGGCTAAATTCGCAAAAAAACAAAAAGCAAAAGTTATTTCTATAACAAACGCAGTTACGTCCCCTATTATAAAATTTTCATCAGTGAACTTATTATTAAAAACCGATAGCCAGAACTTTACCAACTCCCTTTCACCAATAATAGTTATGATAAATGCTATTACAACAGAAGTTGCTTCCAAGAATAAGAATAAATCAATGAAGGCTATTGATAAGGTGATTTCCACTAGGTGAGATTATTAAAATTTAAAAAAATCCGTTGGTCATTTTAGTAATATTTTTTATAACTATTTTCTTATCTTCCAATCTTAATATGGCACATCTTTTTACAGTATATTTTCTAGGGTGATAATTTTGACAGAAAACAACAGCCACGAGTCTGCTACAAGTAGTTCAAATCTTCTTTTGGAACTTGAGAAGTATAAAAGCGCTTTTAATGAGGCAGTTGACGCGATTATTATTTCTGACGGAGCCAGCGGAAAAATTATTGACGCGAATGATTCATGTGCTGCATTACTTGGTTATAGTATAAATGAAATTATAGGGAGACACTACCTGTTTTTATTTGATAATTCGAACCCTGCACAAAGTGTTTTTTCTGTTGATAAAATAAAAATGTTTGATTCAATAACCATCAAAAATCTAAAAACTAAAAACGGCAAGATTGTACCTGTTGAATTAGTGACTAACACTTTCCAGGTTTTCAATAACAACTTGATAATGACAAGTTTCAGAGATGCGAGCGAACGAATTGAATACGAAAAGAAAATAAAAAAATATGCGCTAAAGTTAAAAGAGAGTAATACAAGCAAGGATAAGTTATTTTCCATAATTGCTCACGATCTTAAAAATTCTTTATCTGCTTTGATGAATTATTCCGAAATACTTACTGAAGACAGTATTGACGGAGATATGGAAAATATTGAAGAAACTTCCATGCATATAAAAAGTATTTCAAAAGAAGTTTTTGAGATGCTTGAAAATCTTCTTAACTGGTCAAGAATGCAGACCGGCAAAATTGAACTCACCAAGTCAAAACTAAATATTTATTTACTTATTGAAAAATTGAGAAGGTCTTTCCATTTTTATGCTGAGTTAAAAGAAGTAGAAGTAATTAATTCGCTGGAGAGGGGACTTTATTTATATACTTCCGAATTCATTATAAGTACTTTACTAAGGAATTTAATTTCCAACGGAATTAAATTTACTCCGCATAACGGTTACGTAAAAATATCTTCTTCTGTTTCGAAAAAATACGTTGATATAATTATTGAAGATTCGGGAATAGGTATGTCAAAAGGATTAGTCGACAAGCTTTTTAAAATAGATTATAGTGTCTCAAGAAAGGGAACTGATAACGAGTCGGGAACCGGGCTCGGATTAATATTATGTAATGAATTTATAAAAAAAATCGGCGGTAATATCCTGGTTCAAAGCCAGGAAAGTAAAGGAAGTAAATTTATTGTCAGACTGCCAATCGAATTAATTAATTGATTATCAGGATGAAGAACCTCTGCAGATACTTTGTTATAATAATTATTAGTATTAATTATGCTCAAGAAATTAAAAAAGTAACCTTTGCCACCCATTGGCTGCCGCAGGCACAGTTTGCCGGCTGCTACATGGCAATTGAAAAAAACATTTATCAAAAATATAACCTAGATGTTGACCTTATTCACTCCGGTCCTAATTTTACAGCGCAAAATTTATTGAAAGAAAAAAAAGTTGAATATGCTTTTATGTTTCTTTCAACCGCCATTGTACAACGGTCAAAGGATATCCCTATTGTAAACATCGGACAGCTATCGCAAAGAAGTGCACAGTTATTTGTTGTAAAAAAAGAAAAAGGAATAACTAAACCCGAAGATATAAACGGACTAAAAGTTGGAATCTGGGAATCAGGATTTGAAGAAATTCCATTCGCGTTTTTAAAGTACTATAACCTTGATGTTGAAATAGTACCGGTTGCTTCAACTGTTACTTTATTTTTACTGGACGGAATTGATGTAATGACAACAATGTGGTACAATGAATATCACACAATACTTAACTCGGGAATAAATGAAGATGAATTAACTACATTCTTTTTCAGTGAATATAACCTGGATCTCCCAGAAGATGGAATTTATTGTTTAAAAGAGACTTACCTTAAAGACCCGGAAAAAGCAAAATTGTTCGTACAAGCAACACTTGAAGGATGGGAATATGCTTTCAATCATCCTGAAGAAACTATTAACGAAGTATTAAAGAGAATGCGCGAAGCAAACATAGCCGCAAACCGTGCTCACCAAACGTGGATGCTTAACAGAATAAAGGACGTATATAGAGCTGAAGGCAAAATATTCAAAAAAGGAGAATTGCTGAAAACAGATTTTAACAGGGTTGTAAAGGTTCTGCTTGATACCGGCAAGATTACAACCGTTCCAGCTTTTAAAGAATTTAGTTTTGGAAAATTTTAATAACCTCTTTATACCTGAATAAGAAAATGTTTATAACTAAAAAAACACTCGCTGCAAAATTAAGTAAGTATATTTTATCGGTAATGATTTTAATGTCTGTACTGATATTTTCCGTTTTCTATTTTGTGTCGCGAAACTTAATCCTTGAATCTGTTCAAGAAAACGCAAAAAATATAACTGAAAAAACCGTTAATAAAATTGAAACTGTCCTACTTGCAACAACTAAAATTCCACAAAACCTTGCATACGTTTTGGAGACAACCGAATTTGACGAAAAAAGATTACTTGCATTGATGAAAACGGTTGTTGAAAACAATGAAGAAATTTTCGGCACCGCTGTTGCTTTTGAACCTTACAGCTTCAAAAAAGATTTATATTATTATTCCCCCTACATGTACAGGGATTCGGCAAATGTAAATTTTGTACAGCTCGGCAATCCCGATTACGAATATTTCTTTCAAGATTGGTATCAAGTCCCAAAACACATAGACAGTCCTTATTGGACGGAACCCTATTACGATGAAGGCGGCGGCGAAATACTTATGGCAACTTATTCGGTTCCCTTTTATAAATATAAAAACGGTAAAAAAACTTTCTGGGGAATAATTACTATTGATATTGACCTGGAATGGTTACAGGAAATAGTTTCGTCTGTTAAAATTTTTGGAAGTGGGTTTGCATTCCTTATAAGCAAAACCGGAACAATTGTTACACACCCCAATAATAATTTTATTATGAACCAGTCCATCTTCAGTTTGGCTGAAGAATATAAACGGGATAATCTAAGCGAGCTTGGAAGGTCGATGATTAAAGGGGAAAGCGGCTTCAGTCATATAAAATCTATTATGCTTGGAAAACACAGTTGGATTTATTATTCACCTTTACTGGTAAACAATTGGTCGCTGGCTGTTGTTTTCCCGGAAAACGAACTTTATGCCGGCTTGTATAGCTTAACAGTTACTCTTGTTGTTATCGGATTTTTCGGAATACTAATATTGCTTTCGGTAATTGTATATGTTGCAAAAAAACTTACCGCCCCGCTTCACGCTTTTGCCGAGGCAACTAAAGATATTGGAACGGGAAATTTTGATGTTAAACTACCGGAGATAAAGTCAAGCGACGAAATCGGGAAACTACATGACTCTTTTGAATATATGCTTGATAAGCTTCATCATTACATTGAAGATTTAAAGGAAACAACTTCTGCAAAAGAAAAAATTGAAAGCGAACTTCGCATTGCTCATGAAATTCAAATGGGGATGATCCCTAAAATATTTCCCCCGTTTCCCGAAAGGGAAGATATTGATCTTCACGCAGTACTAAAACCTGCTCGGGAAGTCGGCGGTGATCTTTATGATTTCTTTTTTATTGAAGAAAATAAACTATGTTTTGCAATCGGCGATGTATCCGGCAAGGGTGTACCGGCTTCTCTATTTATGGCCGTAACAATAACATTGCTACGTTCAAAGGCAGTAAAAAATGTTTCAACAGGTAAGATTGTTGATGAAATAAACAAAGCATTGATTAAAGATAATACCTCGCAGATGTTCGTTACTTTTTTTATCGGGATATTAGACCTACGGACAGGTGAGTTTGAGTATACGAATGCCGGTCATAATTTTCCATATATAATAAAAAAGAACAACGATATAATTGAATTAAAATCAGAACCTAAAATGGCCCTGGCGCTTTTTGATATAAAGCCTTATGATTCATTAAAGACCCAGATAGACGAAGGTGATAAACTGGTATTATACACCGACGGTATTAATGAAGCAATGGATACAAACAATAATCAGTTCGATTACAAAAGATTCAAAAAATCGCTGCAGAAACTTGATAATAAAGACTCTTCTGAAAGCACCGATTCTATATTAAACGATTTGAAAGAATTTACAAAAGATGCAGAACAATCTGACGATATAACTTTATTGATTGTGAACCTAAAAAAGATAAATGCAGTTTCTGCAAAGTTAGATATCTAAACGTTATGACGAATTTTTTGCTGTTTCGGCAATGTAAGCAGCCATTTGATAAAATTTTTCGACGTCTCGTTAATGTAGATTCTTATTCTGCTGAGGTAGAAGCCATTCCATAAATGTAAATTTCTATTATGTGAGTATTGGAGCAAATCTGTAACCGCAAGAGAATGTTATCTAAGACTGGGGATTTTAAAATGTATTAAAATCAAAATTAAAACTGCCCCCAACCCAAAAAGAACAAAAAAACTGAATGTTTTTTTTCTCATTTCTTTGTGACGAATTGGTTTTTATAGAAAGGTTTAATCTACGGAAGAGATGAAATTTGGAGATTTTAAATCAATTGTAGAGACGCTCTGCCAAGCGTCTCTACAACGGAATATCATAAATGAAAATTTAAACCGCCAAAGAACGTAATCCCCGGCATGGGGTAATCGTAATTTATCTGGTACGATTCATCCAATAAATTTTCTCCTTTAATAAATACATCAAAATTACTGTTGATCTTATAGGAAATGTTGGCATTGAGTAATGTATAACTCTCTTTTGTAACCTGCGGATTCGTGAGTGTAATTAGATTAATAATATTTTGAAGACCGAGATTAATATTGAATTTATCAACCGAAAAATTTGTGCCGATATACGTCGAATGTTCCGGAGTAGCAAGCATCTGTTCGTCCTGATGAATGAAAGTATAGTTTATAATATACCGGACAGAACTACTCATATTATATTTAGAGGATAATTCTAATCCCCAATTAGAAAACTCTCCCGTGTTCACATTCGTTGGTTTGCCGCCTATAACCAAAGTTTGTATTAGGTTGTCGCCGTCGGATTTAAATGCGGTAAACTCAACTCCCAGTTTACCGGGAAACAGTTTTTGCATAATCCCGATTTCATAATTGATTACCCTTTCAGGTTCAAGCTCATCGTTTGCGGGAGTGAAGAGGTACAACTCTCTAATAGTCGGACTTCTAAAACCTTTGGATACCGACCCTTTAATTGTTGTATTGTTTGAAATAAAATAAGCAAAACCTGCTGAAGGAACACTTTCGTATTCGTATACGTTGTGATGTTCGAGTCTATACCCGGCATTAAGAGCAAGATAATTACCGATTGTTTGCTGTATCAAAACATACCCTGCTTTTTCATTTACGGTAGTATCGGCAAATACGATTCCGGCGCCGTTCATTGCCAATTTATTTCTAGCAATGCCCCCGTAATTTTTGAAATTGAAACCGACTGTTAAAACATTTCCTTCAAATAATTTTATGGATTGATAAACACCTAAACCGTAATTCCTATCGATTGAGTAAAAGCCGTCGGTAATGTCGTGCTCGCCGTAATTATAGAAAAGATGAATTGCACCGCTGATATTTTCAAACTCATTGTTTAATGTAATATTGCTGTTTGTTCTAAGTATGTCGATTTTTTCGCCGGGTGTATGCTCGCTTTTCTCCCCAGGGTCCGTTGCATTAGTTTGCGAGACTGAAAAATCCGCCTTAAGATTAAAATGATTGTTGATATCGTAGCCTGTTTCAAGGTAACCGTTTGTAATTTCAAAATCGGATGAGGGCCTGTGTCCATCGGTTCTGTCGTGATTGACCGAAGCAAAAAATCCGAGCTTATCTTTCTTGAATCCCGAATTCAGCATTAATTTTGCAGTACTGTATGATCCGTACAACGCGCGGCTGTTCAACTGAAATTCATCCGTTTTCTGTTGTTTTGTAATAATATTGACTACGCCGCCCATTGCATTAGAGCCGTAAAGCACCGAAGCAGGTCCGCGTATGATTTCAACTTTTTCAACATCGGACGACAAGTATGTATCCGGCAGCGGGTGACCGAATATTCCGGCAAATTGAGGATTACCGTTAACAAGTACTAATACTTGCGTATTTGGGCTTCCGCCTATACCGCGCATGTTTATTTGTCCCGCCGCACCTGTGGAAACTCCATAACCCGTAACACCACGTTGTGTAACAAATACACCCGGCGTGTATTGGCTTATTACATTTAGTAATGCGGATTCTCCGCTCTGCTCGATTGTTTTTTGCGGAATTTGGGATACCGTAAACGGAACCTGATTCCTTGCAATACCGATCTTTGTTCCTGTAACAACAACTTCGGATAAAGAAACAGAGTCAACAATAGATGGGGTCTGGCAAAATAGGTATGAATTAACCAGCATGAAAATAACCTGTAACTTGATTTTCATCGTTGTTCCTTATTTTTATTTGTTAAAAGTTTATTAAAAGATTGGGAAAAAATTAACGGTGTTGCTTTCCACCTGTCCGCCAGGAACTGCAATCACGAATAAAAAGCACTGCCATTAATTTTCGAGCAATTTATTTATAAAACAAACTTTGGAGTCTAGCTTACTTTGTCAACCTAACTTAATAAATTCTCAAATGCCGCTTTGCAAACGCGGGCGGGTGGAAAAGCTGGATATTAGTTAAAGGTCCTCCACAATTAAGTAAATTATAACTTAGCCACGCCTATAGTAAAGTCGCCAAACATTTAGTATGAACAAAACCAAGGAGAACCAAAATGGAATTAGCTAATATCACCACCAAATATGTTTGCGGAGTTGACCTCCATAGTACCAAGATGTATATATAGGCAATGGACAAGGAAGGCAACATCCATCTACATCGCAATATGCGTAATGATTTTAAACTATTCAATAATTTAATATCTCAATGCAAAGACAACATATCCGTTGGCGTTGAATCTATGCACAGCTATTGATTGAAGCCCGGCTGTTCTCTCTTTTTCTTTAAGCCGTCACTGAATGGTCAGTGCAGGCAGTAAAATATCAGGTTAGTGTTTTTAAAACTCAGCACTTATACCAATTGAAGGAATAATAGAAAGCGAG
Source organism: Ignavibacteria bacterium (assembly GCA_050117315.1). Classification (GTDB taxonomy): domain Bacteria; phylum Bacteroidota; class Ignavibacteria; order Ignavibacteriales; family Melioribacteraceae; genus JANQIV01. The sequence goes on along the minus strand of JASFMY010000058.1, from coordinate 6,509 downwards.
TTGGTTGTTTCTATTTTATCTTCGTAAAAATCATAACTGGGCTTTACGGGCAACTTATTATTATAAACATTCTGCACGTCAATAAAAACAATTAATGTCCATGCATCAAAATTAAACATGCGGTCAACCCTGATATCCAGTGAGTGGCTATTTTTTAAGCGGGATGATAAATACTCGCCGGGCAGGTTTTGGATTTCGCTGTTATTCTCGGAAGGTTTATAAACAGGTGTATAAGGCGCACCGGTGAAAAACCTGAACTTACCGCTTACTTCCCAATGCTCGTTAAACTTATATCCACCGGCCGCATTAAAAATAAAACGCTGGTCGTATTCGCCGGGGTAAATCAGTCCGTTGCCCGCGGTGTATTCCGATTTATTAAACGCCAGGCTTATCTGCCCGTAAAGGGGAGTGTCGGAATATTTTTTTTGAATTAATAATTCCGCACCGAATGATTTCCCTTTCGCTGATGAGGTTAAAGGAATATAGCCGAACGAAAGGAAATCATCCTCTCTTCCGCCGTAACCTGCGCCGGTATTAGTGATAACAAGGTAATCGGTTCCCGGCGTAATCCCGGTGGGCAGGTCGGAATATTTTTTATAATATGTTTCAACGGAAATTTTAATATCGTCTTTTAATAAATATTCAAAACCCGCTATGCCCATGTCGTTCTTTAATGCTTTCAAATCTTTATTAAACTCGTTAAGCGTCCAAACATAGGAAGGGGATTGGTGATATATCCCGGCACTTAATTTAAACGACAGTCTATGTGATGCTTTTATTACCACGGAAATTCTCGGTGAAAAATAGACCTCTTCATTAATGAAGCTGTAATAATCTGTCCGCAAACCTAAATTGATATCAATATTGTCGCTTAATAAATGTTCGTATTCAATATAAGCGGCATGCTTTGACGCGGTTTTATCAAAGCGGATAAACTGTGGAAGTCCGGAATCGTTTATTGAAATTTTCCGTCCGCTCCGGTTGTAGATTGAGTCTGCAAACCTTGTATCGTTGTTGTTGGAAATTCTTTTGAGCAAAATGCCTGCAGTCAACCCGCAGGAATTACCGGACTTAAAATATGATTCCAGTTTGAACCCGGTTTCGGATTCACCGGCATCGCTTTTAAAATATTCAACCTGATCCCTGTCGGTTTGACTGAAATCGTACTTATTGTAGTTGTAATTCAGCGTTGCATTCAAGAACCCGTTTTTAAACACGTGTCTGTAATTGATGCCGTTTATAAACTGGTTCTGTGTATTGTCCATCAGTGTTTCGTTTTCAATCCTGTTTTCATCGGTGTCGTTATTTCTTTCAACCCTATCGATAGCGGTTAAGCTTAGGAGTGTTAATTTATCTTTGGGAGTAAAATCATAAGCCGCATAAAAATTAAAATCGGTATAAACAGGTACAAATGCCAAGCCCGCGGCTTTAAAGATAAGGTCCAGGTAACTTTGTCTCGCTGAAAACAAAAACGATCCCTTTTCACTTACCGGACCTTCGAGTGCAAATCCGTATTGAGTAGCCGAGATAGTTGCTTTGCCTCCGAGCCGATCGGTTCTGCCGGGCCTGAAATCTATTGAAAGCACAGACGACATTTTATCCCCATACTTTGTTCCGAAACCGCCCGTGGAGAAATCAACGTTGTGCACGAAATCCAGGTTTATAAAACTAAGTGTGCCGCTGCTTGTTCCCTGGTTGCCGAAGTGGTTTACGTTCGGTATTTCAATATTGTTTACCAAGTAAAGATTTTCACTGGGTCCGCCGCCGCGCACAAGCAAATCGTTTCTTCCGCCGCTGCTTATAACGGCAACTCCCGGAATTGTTGAAGCAGTTCTTACGACATCTTCAAACCCGCCGGGAAATCTCCTGATCTCTTCCCGCGATAATGAAGTGCTGCTGATTGCTTCAATGTTTATTTCTTCAAAATATCCTGCCGTGACGGTTACTTCTTCGCTTATAATTGAACCGGGGGTCAACTCTAAATTTAATATTGCCGGACGTGCAGCGTTAACTATAACATCGGAAAGAATTCTTGAATCGTATCCTATAAACGAAAACTTTAACCTGTATGTACCGGGAGATAAATTATCAATTTGAAATAACCCGTTTTCACCTGTTGCCGTGCCTATGTTTGTTTCAAGAATAATAATGTTTACACCGATCAATGCTTCTTTTGTTTTGGAATCGATTACGCTGCCTATTATGCTTCCTTCTGATTCAGATTTGTTATTTGCAGAGATTAAATTTGAAATTAATAATAATATTAAAACGATATGTTTCATATAAGAACCGTTATATTATCAATATATTGCGAACAATAAAAGATAAACGGAATTAATCACGCAAAGGTTCATTCAAAAAACACGTGATTTTTGCGTCGGCCGGAGATTAAATTTCAAGCTAATAAAAAAGAAAAGTGACCAAAAATTTTTCAGTCTAAATTTCTTTCGTTAACTCAAGAAAATCGTTGTAAGGAATTGCCAGGTGACTTTCTGCCTGGAAAGCGCCGTTTGCGAGGCTTATCATTGATACTTTAGCCGCTGTTTTTTCATCGGGCGCTTCGTAAATATCCATAAAGTCAAAAGCACCCAGTAAAGCATAATGCGCAATGAATCTTACTTCAGGGCATTTTGTTCTTACCTGGTCCATCCATTCGCGGCCTATTTCAGCACGATACCTCATTTTTTGCGACACTTCGGGTGGCAGTTTTGTCATTAAAACATAGGTTTGCATTTTTACCTCAATAAAATTTTTAAACGAAATGAACAAAAAAGCAGACAAGATTAATTGAAAAGATAAGATTTTTCTATCCAGTATTCAATCAAATCCCCTTCAATTAGAATAGGCTGCCACTTTGATTTGTAAACAGCTTCAATAACTTTATCATAACAAAGCATTTTGTTTGTAGTGTTTTTCAAAACTTTATGTTTTTGGGGCTTCCCGTTTTTTCCGATAAGAATTGACAGCTTAATAACTCCTTCACTGTTATTTACTTTTTCCGGAACTACTTCAAGTATTTGTCTCGGAATAAACGGTAGTGCGGAGAACTCGTAAGGCTTATCTTCCTCTAATTTTGCAGGTTGTTCTTTCGATGCACCAATTTTTTCGGTTATAGTAGTTTCTTCAATTTCAACATCCGGCAGCTCGTAATCTTCAACAATATCAAAAATATTGCTCAGTTCAAGTTTCGGCGGGGGAGGAATTAAATCGGGTGAGCCCGACTGCTTGGTTTTCGGAATATCTATAACGGTGATCATCGGTTCGTAATAAGCTATTTCATTTTCAATAGTATCTTTGCCTTTAGGCCAATATAAGATTATAATTACACAGATTAGAAGGCTGGCAATTAGACTGAGTTTAAAGTTCCTGCTGTAACAATATTTATCTTCTTTGTAAATCATTCCGGTTTTAATTTAATCTTTCCACACCAGGTTTGTTACCCCGGAAATTTCTTTCCCGGTAATATTATCTTTGACGGTTACACCGATAATGTATTCGCCTTCGTCGTAGTCACTCATATCAAGCTGAAGATAAATTTTAGGATCGCTTTCAAGGGTGCTGTAATTTGATGATAAAGTTATTTTATCACCTCTGCTGTCAATACCTATAAAATCGCCTAATGAATTTAATATATCGCTTAATCCTTCTTCCTCTTTTTCTTGAATAGTAATCCGCTGCTCAAAATTGGTTAGGTTGGAATTATCTTTCCGCAGGTTATAAATTTCAAAATACAGGAAGAGAGGTGTATCATTTGAAAAGGTGGCTACAGGGTTCGGCAAAATGTTGTAGTTTTCTCTTTTTATGGTAGTGCCAGAGGCGTCAGCAATTTTAACATCCGATGCCAAAACAATATCGCTCAAAAGAACATCGTTTTTGGGAAATTTTTTTACTTTTAATTTTATACGATTTGTTGAAACTCCTTTATCTTTTTTTCTGACTACTTCAAAAGCAAAATTTCCTTCCTTAGGCGGGAATGGGGAGTGCAATGATTTAACAAGGTAAGAATTTTCCCGGTCTGTTTTCACCGAATTCGAATTTGTGAACCTGGATAAAGAATCTCTAATTTCAATTATAGGATTCATGTATTTGTCAAAAAGGAAAACGCCGTAATTTATACCGTCTTTATAAACTGAATTTTCACCTGATATTTCCTTTTGATCTATAGAAAAATTCAAGTAAATATCGGTTGTGTATTTACCTCTCATCTGACAAATATTAAAAGGCAAATCAAATTGAGGGCCTTTAAATTCGGGTTTATAATCATTGGGCAACACTATCATTAAATCGTCTGACAGTTTTTTAGAATCACCTCCGACTTGAGATGCAAATTGCCCTGCCGCAAAAGAATCACCCAATTTGAAATTTTTTCTATTTGTAAAATCAACAAAACTAAATTCGAAGTCGCCGTAATTCCAGATATCTGTTTTGAAGTTTGTGTTTAAGACCTGATCAATATTAGCTCTCAATCTTCTTTTATTTTCCGGTTCGCCGTATCTAACATAAATATTTCCTTGCTCGGATTTCCATCCTTTTATTTCAACTTCACCCGGGTCATGGATATACGGGTCATACGGACTTAAGTAGTAGTTTGCATAAACCATTCTGCAATAATGTTCAAGCAGCCTTTCATTTTGTTTTGTTAAATTAAGCGGGTCTTTAACTTTCCAAAAGTAATCAAGGATTCGTTCTATATCGGGAACACTTTTATTTTTTAAGTTATCCTTAAAAGACGGGTTAATTATTTCTATTACCGATTGAATCTTAAACTCGGTTCTATCTTCAGCGTTCATTAAGGAAAAAGCAATGTCAAAATTTTCCTGTGCCGCTTCAAAGCTGCTTAATTTATGATATGCATAAGCCTTTGCCAATTTTAATTCATAAATGCCCGGGAAATATTTTTCACCCTTTTCGATTATCTTAATCGCTTCAGAATATTTTCCCGCAAAATTATAAAGCATTGCTGATTTGTAATAGGCATCAAAATTCTTTTCGTTAACTCTGATAGTATTTGAAAAATGTTCTATTGCCAAATTGAATAACTCATTTGCTTTATCATCTAATTTTAAAGTAGCATAACTTCCGCTCTTGTAAATGTCTCTAACAAATTCGTTCCATTTAGTCTTGGCCATATCTCCGTGGTAAATTTCTCCTTGTTCCGATTTGAGTTGCAGATCCAGGTTCGCTATTTCGCTGTTTACATATTCATAATACCCTCTTTCAAATAGTTTTGCCAGTTCAAAATGAGCTTTTTCAAAATCATTATCTATTTTCAAAATCTCGAAGTACTCGTATTCTGCCTTAGATAAAGCATCTCTATCAAAAATATTGATCTTAAATGCTCTCTTATGCATATCTGCCATAAGTAATCTATATTTAATAATATTCGGGTCACTTTGAATAGCATCATATAATATAGTTCGGGCTTTGTTTAGAAAATATGTTGATTCTTTTTCCTTTGAGAATATTTTTGCCAATTGATAATTTGCTTCACTAATTTTTTCACGCCTTAGCGACAGTTCCAATAAATCCTTTGCCGAAGATGTATCACCGGATTCAAGAGCACTCATTGCCTTTTGATAATAAGTTTGTTCCTGTGAGAATACTGAAATTGAAAGCAGGTAAAAAACAATAACGAACTTCCTATTCATTATGTACCTCAAAGTTAGTTTATAAAAATTAAATATAACTTTTGGACAACTGCAATTATCAAAGCCCCCATTCTTTTTTAAAGTTAATTTTTATTTTTCTTATTAAAAAGGAAATATCATATGCCCTAATATTTACGCCAAACCGGTCCGATTAGTATTATTAAAAGAATTTATAACCTGGTTGATATTTTCATACGAAAGTTTACCTTTTTCAACTGCACTTAAACTCTTTAATAAATGCTCTATACTTGTAGTAACGACAATACACAATTCAATCCCCCATGGTGAAAACCGAAAAATTAACGCAGCTTCGTGTAAATCAATTCCCAAATCAAGATTCATTGTTTTAATCGAAGCCTGTAGAAGGCTGCTATTGCTTCACCTTTTGCGACCCGCTTAAAAAACACGTTTGTAAATGTACTATATCAATGTTTTTTCCGGCTTAAAAGATTATCCCGAAGATGGATTCCCATTTGTAATAATTATCTGATAGTTCTTTTAAGTATCTTGCCCAATCAAGCTTTGTCTTTCTTTGAGTTATATGCACTATCCGTCTTCCAACCAGGGGTTCGAATGCCATAAATATGTTACATACACCTTTACGTTCATATTCGTAATCAATTTTTTTTGTAAATCCCGGCTTGGCTGCAATTGGTATTTTTTTCTCCCCAATTAATTGTTTCGGTGATTCATCCATACATAGTAATGGATTGTCAGCATTATATGGTCTTTTATATATACACGATCCGAAAAAAAAATTAAGTTTGGGACTGTTTAAAGAGATAGAAAAAGGTTAAGTTTGTTAGAATGAAAATCGAGTTAACCAATATAGAAAAGGCAGAGTTAAAGCACTACCACAGA